>CAVTCH010000019.1:0-541826 GCA_963733255.1 uncultured Actinomycetes bacterium | reverse complement strand
TCAATTCTGTCCCTCGCCACCAGCTCTTCCTTCCTGCACACGGCCCGTTTTCTGGCGCCCTTCACCTTCTTCCGAGCCATGCCTTGAACGCGGAATGTGGCGCGAGCTGAGCGTGGCAGTAACCCAAAAGCCGACATCGGCCGACATCGACACCGACATCGGCATGGCGGGGCAATCCTCAAGGGCGCCTCCGCCCTTAACCCAATGTGCATGCAGGAGTGTCCCCGTTAGGCTTCCTTGCACCCCGATCCGATTGGAGAGTCTCCGCCCCTCCTGCGCCGACTCGACGTGCAGAATGGCGCGATTCGGGAGCGATTGCGCAAACGCGTATCCGGCAGCGACGTGACTGCGATGACGTCTTACGCAGAAAGGCGTAGGGTCGGGCCAGCGCTTATGCAGACCGCATACTCGCAGTTAGACGGACAAGGGCCGCACTTTCGAAAAGGAGGAGAGGATGGGATGCCCCCATCTCTGGTACCAGCAGACGGGTGAGTGTCTCCGGTTGTCTGGCATCGTAGCAGTTCGTCCTCAGGCGGCGCCGGCGGGGTGCGCGGCGACGGCCGACGTGGGCTGCGCGTTTCGCTCTCGAAAGGCCCCGGGACGTCGCCCTCGTCACGGCGCCCGGCGTGTCGTGTACCGTCCGCACCGCGAGGGAGCGCTAGCTGCTGACTACTGCTCTTGCGTCCAAAGCGGTGTTGTGCATAGTCGACAGGTCAGCTTGGGAGGGTCTACGGCTGCACGGGATGGTGTCATGAGCGCGATGCGAGGCCTGGACGAGCACGGTGGGGCGCGGGCTATCGTGGGTCGAGAGACGTGTGGGATGCTGAGAGCAGCCGGCCCTTGTTCGGTGCTCGTCCACACCTCGCCTCTTCGCCCGCCGGACTCGTCATGTCAGCCCAGCCGTGATGCGGCTCAGCCACGAGAGGAGAGGTGTGAAACGTAATCTTCGTGCCGGCGGCGCCCGCAGCCGCGGGCTCAGCCTGAACGTCTTCACCGAGGCCGAGCTGGACGAGATCCACTCGGCCACCCTCGAGGTGCTCGAGCGCACCGGGGTGTTCGTGGAAGACGACGAGCCGCTCGACATTTTCGCCGATGGTGGCTGCGGCGTGGACCGCGAGAGCCACATGGTGCGCATCCCGCCGCACGTGGTCGAGGAAGCGATCGGATCGGCGCCGTCGAAGTTCATCCTCTGCGGTCGCGAACCTCGCAACGACATAGTGCTCGAGCCTGGTCGCGTCGCCTTCACGAACTTCAGCGAGGGCGTCAGGGTGATCGACGTCGAGACGGGCGAGCTGCGCGACTCGACGAAAAAGGATGTCGCCGACATCGCTCGTCTGAACGACTACCTCAGCGAGATGGACTCGTTCGGCGTCGCCGTGGGAGCGCAGGACGTCCCGGCGGCCACCGCGGCAATCCACAACGCCGAAGCTCAATCCTGAACACGACGAAGCCCGTCGATGCCGGACCGCTCGGTCGTGAAGACGCGAAGGCCATCCTGCAGATGGCCTCTCTGTCGTCGGCGGCGCCGACGAGCTGCGACGCCGCCCGATCGTGTTCCTGGGCGTGTGCCCCATGAGCCCGCTCAAGCTGCCCCGGGGCGCCACCGAGGTGATCATCGAGTCGGCCCGCTGGTGGATTCCCGACAATATCCTGTCGATGGCGATGGCCGGCGGCTCGTCGCCGGTCACGCTGGCCGGCACCCTGGTCACCCACAACGCCGAGGTGCTGTCGGGCATCACCCTGGCGCAGCTCACCGAGCGCGGCGCGCCCTGCATCTACGGCAGCTCCACGACGGCCATGGACTTGAAGCTCGCGGCCGCCTGTGTAGGCTCGCCCGAGCTCGCCATGATCAGCGCCGCGGTGGCCCAGATGGCCCGGCGGTACCTGCTCCCCAGCTTCGTCGCCGGGTTGTAGACGGATTCGAAGCTCGGTGACGCCCAGGTGGGGCACGAGAAGACCCTCACCGGACTACTGGCAGCGTTGGCAGGGGCCAACCTGATCTACGGTGCGGGGATGATCGAGTCGGGCGTCAGCTTCGATTGCGGACAGTTCGTCATGGACAACGAGTTCGCGCGCATGATCAAGCACTGCGTCGGCGGCATCACCGTCTCAGACGAGACGCTGGCCGTCGACGACATCGCCCAGGTGGGCGCCTTCGGTGATTTTTCTCGCTCGACGCCACCCTGCGCCACATGCGCGAGCTCTCGCAGCCCGAGTTCCTCGATCGCCGTGGGCGCGAGGACTGGCAGGAGCGCGGCTCCAAGGAGCTCTACGTCTCCTGCCTCGAGAAGGCGCGTGAGATCGTACGCGAGTATCAACCCGAGCCCCTTCCGACGATGTCGCCGGCGCATCCACGAAATCGTCGAGAAGACCGACCGCGTGGTCGGCGTGGCCTGAGGGGGGGAGCGACATGAAGGACCAGCTCAAGCAAGCGGACATCGACGGCAACAGCGGTCTGACGAAACATGAAGGAGGCTATCAGCGGCGCTGACGGCCGCGGGGCTGCGCGACCAGGTGAGAGTCATTATAGGCGGGGCACCGGTCACGCAGGCCTACGCCGACGACGTCGGTGCCGATGGCTACGGTGCGAACGCCGGCATGGCCGTCGAGTAGGCCAAGGCCCTCGCCTGGCAAGACGGTGATGACGAACGTGACGACATCTCCAGAACGAGAGGCCAAGTATCTGGCGCGGCAAGCCCTGGCGCCACTTTGCTCCGACTTTCCCGTGCGGTTTCACACCGAGCGGCAGCTTGAGCCGCTCAGAAGCGCTACGCTGCGCCTGCTCGAACGGACGGGGGTGAAGTACGCCTCGCCCAAGGCGCTGAACCTCCTCGCGGAAGCTGGCGCCCGGGTTGACGGCCACGCTCAGATCGCGCGGCTTCCGCGCGAGCTTGTGTCGGAGACGCTCGCCATGGTGCCGCGCCGGTTCACGCTCGGTGCACGCGACCCGGTGTGCGACCTGGCGGTTGGCTCAGGAGTCACGTACGGGACCACCGGTGGCTGCGCACCGGAAGTCGTCGACTGGCGCACGGGCGCCCGCCGCCCGTCCACTAAAGCCGACCTCGAGGCGATCACACGCCTGCAGGACTACCTGGGCTCGGTTTGCTTCTGGTGGCCGACAGCGAGCGCCGGGGACTGCGGCGAGACTGCGCAGCTCCACGAGATGGAGGCGGGCTGGAACAACACATCAAAGCATCTGATGGGCATGGTTCAGGGCGAGCTGCTCGCACGCGCCTCCGTCGAGATGGCAACGATCGTGGCCGGCGGCGCGGGCAATCTGCGCCCCGGCCGCTCATCAGCAATCTCATCGGCACGGTCTCGCCACTCGTCCATGACAAGGGCGGCATAGAGGCTGGCATGGTGTTCGCTGAGGCGGGTGTGCCCGTTTGCTATGTGACGATGCCGAACCTAGGCACGACGGCTCCGGCCACAAAGGCCGGCGCCTTTGTGGTCGGGGCCGCTGAGATCGTGGCGGCGGCCGTGCTGCACGAGCTCGCCGCTCCGGGCGCGCCGGTGCTTGGGTCGATCATGCAAATCTACGCCGATCCGCGCACCGCCCTGACCATCACTGTGCCACAAGACGACCGTTGTCGGTTCCTCGCCACCGAGCTCCTGCACACGTTCGGAATCCCGGCGCTGGGACCGTTTGGCGGCGTCGACGCGCGGGAACCCGGGACCTGGCAGGCCGGAGTCGAAACGGCCGCGCAGCTTACGCAGCTCCCGCTCGACGGCTGCGAGCTCTACACCGGCATCGGCACCACGGACACGGCCCGGCTCTTCAGCGCCGAGAACCTGATCCTCGAGGACGACCTCTACCACCGGGCACGGTATGCGTTCCTCGACATCCCGATGGATGGGGATGCGTTCGCGCTGGACGTAATCGACAAGGTCGGTCCTGGCGGTCACTTCCTGGCGCACTCGCACACGCGCGCCCACATGCGCGGCGCCGTAGTGCGCGCGGTGACTCAGAACATCGCCGCCGACGGACAGCATTACGGCGACCCGATGCAGGTTGCACGCGAGCGTGCCCGCGACATCCTCGACAACTACAAACCACTTCCGCTCCCTGAAGACCAGAGAGCAGAGCTGCGGCGTGTTGTGAGCTCGGCTGACGCGACGACCAAGGGGTAGGCGGCCGAGACCTTGTCGCCTGCGGTCACGGATGGAGGCTTGGCGGGGAGTGGGGTCGGAACTGGTATCGGCCGTGTCGGTACCGCCTGATTGCGGCGTGGCGGCCCTCTTGCGTCCAACCTCGTGCAGTGCATAGTCGGACGAGCTCGCGCGGGACTCACTGAAGGAATGAAAGGCCATGAGCTCCGCGCGGTTACCTTCTCGTTCGCAGCCACCCGCGCAATTGTAGACTACGGCTTTTTCTGCTCACAATGCGGCCACACTTGATGGCGATGGACGGCGAAGCCTGTCACCCGTAGATAGACCCGTGGGCGTCGTCCGACCTTTCCCCGACGCGGACAACACGGATCTACTGCAGTCTTCAGTGGCACTTACGTCCATCCGGCGTTGTGCATACTCAGGTGTCGCGCTGCGCTGACGTGAGCGGCAACCTCAATTCCCGCCGCTCAGAGGCATGGTGAGGACGGGGCTTCGCGGGGACTGGTGTGGGTGGTCGCCGCGGTGGTCGAGTCTTCCGTTTCAGGTGAGGCAGGTCCAGACACTTATCGGACACCGTCTCAGGGTCCACGATTGCGGCTGGAGTTCTGGCGAGCATTCAAGCAGTACATGGCGCCGGATCGCGCCGTGTCGTGCGGCCGAGCATCGTCGGAAACGTGGATGCACCACGACGGCGAGCTCAACTGCGGACGGCTGTTTTCGATGATACGGGTGAGAACAGGGTGAGATCGGGTCGCAGTACGCTCTCGATGATCACACTGCGCGCACGGTCTACTCGTTCCTCCCAGGCGCACAGAGCTGAAGTGGATGCTCAGTTTCGCCAGGAAGTCACGTGGCGGACGGTGAGCGAGCGGATGCACCGAGGTAGAGGTGCGAAGGCCCGTCGCTCTCGAAGATCGAGAGTGCTGGCCGAGTCTTCGGGTGGCTCTCCGACAACCTTCACACGTTTCAGTCTTCACTCGGGATGTTCGTCGGTCGCTCGACACCGCCACGGCATCACGGCATTTGGGACGAAGAGAGCTTCTTCGAGGCTCTCGAAGTCTGTAGCCCGGCTGCGATAGGGCCGAGCACGTTTCATACTGGAGTGGGGAAGGCAGGCCATGCCGCATCTCTATGGGGGCACGGCGAACAGGAAGGTTGCGTTCGTGCCCGCGGTGCGATGCCTGGGAACGGAACGCAGTGTCGTCAGCGTGTACACGACTGGCATGTTCTACGTGCGCTTCGCCGCATTGAAGAAGGAACCCCCGTTTCAGGACGAAGCACTGCGCCTCGAGCTGCTCGCGCGACTGAACGAAACCCCGCACTTCGACCTGCCGCCGGCCGTCATCGACCGGTACCCCGGCTTTCCGCTGCCGCTGCTCGCCGAGCCTGGCGCCATGGATGCCTTCATCGACGCGATGGAGTGGGGCCTCGGCGCCTTGACGACGCGCTCGTCGTCACTTCGTCGCCGGCTGGTTGACCGCGGCCGTCGATCGCATCGATTGTCGGTTTCACCATGTGCCACCCTTGCCCCGGCCACCTGCCGCTCACCCGCCTGTTCCCGGCCCGTACCCGCCTGCTCCCCAGCCCGAACAGGGACGCCGTCATTGCGTCCGGAGTCGTGTGCGCAGTAGTGAGCGCTGCATCCGACTTGGGTCATTCGCGCAGCAGCGCTGAGAGTGCGAAAGGAGCCTACAAAGTATGACGATGGAGCAGCGGATTCCGACTCGTCTCGGCGATGGATCGCCCACGGCTCTCACGCGGAGCGAGATGAGGGCTGATATCGAGGCCGGCACCGAGGCCGCCGTGAAACGCGCGCATGTGGCGCCGCTGACGGCCGATGACACGGAGCACTTGCTGGACATCTGTGCCTCTCAGGCAAGGTTCTCGAGCGTGGACGTGGGCTCGGAGGTGGTGCTGAGCATAGACGGCACGGGAGGCCAGCTGATCGGCAGTCGGCAGTGCGATCTCCAGACTTTCGAACAATACATGGGTGCGGACGTCGTCGAGCTCTTGCCACATGGACTACTCGTTCAAAGCCGTGAAGACCCTCCTGCCGTTCGAGCAGCAGACACTCAAGAACGCACAACAGGCGCTCACCGTGCCCGTCCAGTACGGCGCGATGCCTGACCTGGGCCGGTACTCGCAGCCAGATAGGCCTTTCCCAACTGGTCCGAGCTCCTGCCGGGCGGTCGTCTGGTGGAGGCTCGAGCGGCTCAGGAAGAGGCGTCCGCCTGGCGTCTCGCGATATCTCGTACGTCGCGGAAGGAATGTGGGAGGCGGGGGCCGACGCCATCGACCTGGATACGTCGGGGGCGGCGGCGACGCCGATTTCCAGGCGGCCCTCAACGCGACTCGCGAGATCCGCCGTCGCTGCCCGGACCTGGGCATCGAGATGGGCATGGCGAGCGAGATGGTGCTCGGCATGCACGGCGAGCTCGAATGGGAAGGGTTGCGCCTCGCCGGCCTCTGGCCGCATCAGCAGATGAGGCTGGCAGCGAAGCGGGGGCGACAGTGTTCGGCCTGCGGTGAACGTGAACTCTTGAAGTCCCTGCCGTGGAATCTGGCCCGCGCGCTCACGCTCGTCAAGCCGTGTTCGGCGGAGGCCACCATTCCCATCCATATGAACGTCGGGATGGGCGTGGGCGGCGTGCCGATGGCAGTGCGTGGCCGGTCGATGCAGTCTCTCGTGCCGCACGAGCGTGTGTCGAGATCCTGCACCTTGACGGCTTGTAGGTGGGCGCCGGCGATCCGCTCGGGATGAGCGCGACACACGCCAACGCCGCGGGCATGGGAGGGTTACGAGCCGCTGGAGACCTGGTGGCCCGCATGCAGATGACTCGCGGTATGAGGCTTGCCGAAGCCAAGCGCTACGTGGCGGATCAAACTTCGGGTCGGGGTGGCCGACCTCTCGGATCCCGTGGCGACGCACGAGGTACGAGGGGCACTGGGACTCGGTCGCATCAGTTATGGGGGCGCGGCCCTCTACGCGACTCAGCCGATGCGATGGAGGCCAAGTTCCGCATCGCCGAGCTGCTGGACATCCCCATCAACTTGTCGACCGCTTCCGCGAGACGCCGGGCTGTCATGAGTAGCAACGCGGCAACTTCCGACTTGCGTCGGCTGCAGGTCGTGCATGCTCGCCGTGACACCGACCCAGACACAGGGAGGTGATCGTGACCCGCGACACTGAGGCAGTGATAGGGAACACGTGGCAGGCAGGATCGGAAGCTCTTCCCGGCTGACCGACGCCAGTGCGAGCAGCTTCATGAGGCGACGTTGCAGGTGCTGGAGAGGACGGGCGCTATCGAGGAGTCGGAAGCGCTGGGCCTCCGAGCAGGGCCGCATCGTGGACGATGCGACGCATCCCGCGCCGCATCGTCGAGGAGGCCCTCGACGTCGCGCCCGGTGAGGTCACGCCTCTCGACGCACGGGAGCCGCGTCGCGGCTTTCGGCACGCAACGTACTTCGGCACCGGACAGCGATCCGCATGTACTGCTACGACCATGACCAACACCAGGCGTCGCGCGGTCTTCAGGATGTAGTCGATGCGGCATGGGTCACGGACGCATGCGAGAACATCTACTCGTCATGTCGCTGTTCACACCCAGTGACGTGACAGCGAGATCATGGACCGCGATCAGATCCGCCATGCTCGCCAACACGACCAAGCCGATCGTCTACATCACGATGACGACCGCGCGCTCACCACGACGCCATCGCGACGGCTGGGGCGGTCGTGGTGTCTCGGCCTGCAGGAGCGTCCGCTCGTCGCCCGCTCAAAACACGCTGTTCCCGCTCGTGCAGACCGCGAGCGGTGGACGTGCCGGACCTCGCCGTGAACTGCCCTGCATCTACAGCCGGTGTCCACGGCGGGGACTGTCGCGCCGATGACTGTCGTGGCGCTACCGTCGTCGTGAACGCCGGCGTGCTCGCTGGTCCGTGATGTCACAGCTGAAGCGCGAGGGTCCCCCTATATCTCGATCGGCTGGGCGGGGAGGCCGTGGACATGCGGACCATGGTCGACGTGTTCGCGGAGCCGACCATCGCGTCGTCTACTCGTCCTGCTGCACTGGTACAAGCTGCCGATGTGGACCCTTGGCGGTGTGACCGACTCCAAGCTGCCTGACCAGCAGGCGGCTGGGAGGTCGCCCTGACTCTTCTGGCTGATGCCGTTACGGGCGGCCACATGAACCACGAACATCGGCTTCATGGAATCAGCCTTCACGGGCTCGCTCACCCAGGTGGTCCTGGGCGACGACATCGCCGGCTGGATCAAGGCCTTCACAGCGCCCGTTGAGATCAACGACGAGACGCTGGCGCTCGATGTGATCGACAAGGTCGGTCCCGGCGGCCTGTTTTGAAGCATCGCCACACCCGGCAGCATGCGCGCGACCGGTTCCAGCCGAAGTTGTTCGATCGTAGCTTCCATGAAGACTGGGCGCGGCGTGGCGCCAAGGACACGACGACAGTTGCAGCCGAGCGTGTCGATGAGCTCTGGCCGAGCATCGACCGCAACCGCTTTCCTCGACTTCGCAAGCCGCCATCCAGGAAGTCTTGCGGAAGGCAGAGGCAGGTCTGGTGGCCGACCATCGGCGAGGGGATGTGGCTGAACAGGAGGATGCAGTGACCGAGGAACTCTACTCCCAGATGGCACAGGCAGTGATCGACGGCGAGGACGAACCGCCGCCGCGCTGGCCCAGAAAGGCCTCGACGCCGGCCTCTCGGCGGCCGACATCCTCGACAAGGGCTTCGTCAAGGGTATCGAAGAGGTCGGCGACCTCTTGGTAAGGGCGAGTTCTTCCTGCCCGAGTTATCCAGGGCGCCGAGGCCATGAAGGCCGCGTACGCGTCCTGCAGCCCGCCTTGACGCCTCCAAGGAGGGCTGCAAGGCGACCGGCATCGCCGTCGCCGGCACGGTCGCCGGCGACATCCACGAGATCGGCAAAACGATCGTCTGCAGCATGCTCAGCGCGGCCGGATTCGAGGTCACCGACGTGGGCTGCGACGTGGCCCCCGAGGCCTTCGTCGAGAAGGTCCAGGAGGTCAAGCCCGACCTGCTGCTGCTCTCGCTCTGCTGACCACCACCATGCCCAACCAGCAGAAGACGATCGAGGCCTTAAAGGCCGCCGGTCTGCGCGAGGGCGTCAAGGTCATGATCGGCGGCGCTCCCACGACCCGCGCCTGGGCCGACGAGATCGGCGCCGACGGCTACGCCGAGGACGCCATCGAGGCCGTGACCGCCGCCAAGGGCCTGCTGGGCGTCGCCTGAAGAGCCGCCGGCAACGCCCGTGGCCCCGGCGACGGAGCGGGCAGAGACCACCAGTCGCCATCTGTAGAGGGTGAGGTTTCGAGCGCTGGGAGGAGGTGACCGATCGAGGCAGGCTGACTTCGATGTGCACAACCTACTTCTGGCCCGCGCCAGTGTTGTCAATTATGGGGGGAGGCGGTTGAGGTGGCAGGACCACAAATCGCGCAAGACGAAACAAGCTCAAGAAGGTGCTTCGTCGCTGGGACATGATCTTCTTCACCGTGTGCGCATTGCTCGGACTCGACGCGGTCGCTCCGATGGCACAGTTCGGCCTCGGTCAGGGTCTCATCTGGCTCCTCGTCCTGGTGTTCCTCTTTCTGCTGCCCTACGGGCTGGTGACTGCCGAGCTGGGCTCGGCCTTCCCCGCGGAGGGCGGCATCTACTCGTGGGTTCGCCTGGCCTACGGAACGTTGCCCGGCGGTCTCACCTCGATGTTCTACTGGTTCTCCAACGCGATCTGGATCGGCGGCACGCTGGCGGGGGTGACGATCGCTGCCGTCAATGGCTTCTTCATGCCGGCAAACAAGCCTGTCGGGCCTGTGGGCATCGATCATCATCGGCCTTGTCTTTGTCTGGGTGAACGTCCTTCTCACGCCATCGCTCTAAAGCACGGCAAGTGGGTCGGCAACATTGGAGCCTGGCTGAAGACGCTGGCCGTAGTGCTGTTCGTGGTGCTGGGCATCGCCTATCTCATCAAGCACGGCGTGCCTTCCGGTATCGCGCCCGCGCACAGCTACGTCCCCTCGGTGACGGGTTTTCTGGCCGTGGCCGGCACGGTCATCTTTCTCTATGTCGGCTTCGAGCTGCAGTCAGGCGCCGGCGAAGAGATGACGAACCCAAAGCGCGATGTGCCGCTGAGCATCTTCCGCTCTCGCCTCGTGCAGGTGGTGTGTTACGCCGCCGTCGTGCTCGGCATGCTACTCGTGCTGCCGGTCAAGCAGCTCACCGGCGTTTCCGGCTTCACGGGCTCTTTCGCTACGATCAACACCGAGCTCTTCGGCAGCGGCGGTCCTGGCAAGGCGATGGGGTACCTTTCGCCACCATGATCATCCTCATTCTCGTCGCCACGGGCACGGTGTGGGTGCTCGGCAGCTGCCGCGTTGAGGCGATGGCCGCCCTCGACGGTGCGGCGCCGCGCTGGATGGGCAAGTTCAGCAGGCAGGGCACGCCCATCTCGATGGCTATCATCACGGGCATTGTCGGTTCGGTCTTCGTGATCATCGTCCTGGGGATCTACAAGGGCAGTGTCAGCTCCTTCTTCAGCGTGATGCTGAGTCTGACTCTGTCAACTGCCATCCTCGCCTACCTGTTCAGCATTCCGGCCGTCATCACCTTGCGAAGGAAGTTCCCGAACCTGCCGCGTCCGTTCGCCATCCCGGGTGGCAAGGTTGGGTTATGGTATCCGTGATCCTCGCCGAGTTCTTCATGATCCTCACCGTCATTACGATGCTGTGGCCTGGACTGATCAGACAACATACTCGGGCAGAGCTACTCGATGCAGGACAGCTGGGGAGTGGGTCGCGGCTATTTCGAGTATGCGACGTTCGGTTCGGTGGTCGTCGTGATCCTCGTCACTGTCGGTCTCTGGATGTGGGGGTCGCGCTAACCAGGTGCTCGAGAAGAGGGCGAAGAGCTTCTTGAAGGCGTCGTCCACAGCAGTGACCGCAGCGCCGGTCGCCCGACATCGTCACCAGGCTCGTCTCGCTGCTTTGTCAGGAGCCTTAAAGTGGTCGCGCCTGGAGTAGAGCCTGCCCATCGGTCCAAAACGACGCTTCAAGATCGACCGATGCCACGGAGCCCACTCAGGCCGCCAGGTTCTCTTGTGGCCAAACGTGAGCCGTACGAACGGCCAGGGGCGAGCGACGGCGGAGTCGCCTTGATAGAGATCTGCTAGATTCTCGAGCGCTTCCGTGGAGGGCCGGCTCTTGCGTCATTCGTCACGGCTATGGGTGAGTCTGCGCTCGTTGCCCGCTGCGCTCTGGCTCATCTCGGCTGCCACGCTCGTCTTCTTCAGCGCCTGGTCGCTGGTCTTTCCCTTCCTGGGCGTGTACATGGTGACTGGCTCCACGCCTCGGTGAGCGACATCGGTTTCGTACTTGGCCTGGCCTATTTCGCTGCTATCCCCGTGCAGCTCGTCGGCGGCCAGTCGGCCGACCGCTACGGCCGCAGAGCCTCATGCTGGCCGCGCTGGCCGTCAGCGCGCTGCTTTCGGGGCGCTTGCGGCCAGTCATTGGTTGTGGCTCACCATGCTGTTGGCCGTCGCTCAGGGCGCGACCGGCTGGCCGCTCTTTCTTGTTGCGAGCACACCATGGTCGTCGACGTCACCCCCGAGGAACGGCGCGCCGAAGCCTTCGGCCTCGTACGCACGGCCCTGAACGCAGGGGCGGCGATCGGCGGCCTGGCCGGCCTTGCTCTCGCCGCCCACGTTGCCCTGACGACTTCTTCGCCGTGGCTGCCGGACTTTGCGGAGCGCTGACTGTCGTACTCGCGCTACGACTTGCCGAGACGCGGCCGGTGTCCATCGGAGTGGTCGACCGGCCATCGGGCGCTTCTCTGATCGGGCTACGCGAACGTGCTCAGCGACCGCCGCTTTCTGGCCTTCTTCGCGATCAGCCTGCTCTGCCTCTACTGCTTCGGCCACTGTGCCACGACGCTGCCTGTGTATCTCACCAGCGTGCTGCACCTGTCGCCTGCCACCTGGGGCTACCTCTTTGCCTTCGACTGTGTGCTCGTGGTCGCACTGCAGTTTCCCGTCATCCACCTTCTTGCCGACCGCGACCCGCTGCCCCTGCTCGCCGTTGCCGCGGCCCTGATCGCGGTGGGGATAGGAGGCATGGCGTTCGCGCACGCGAACTGGTCGCCATGGTTGCTGATGGCGCTTTTCGCCGGTGGTGAGATCCTCTTTGTCCCGCTCTCGAGCAGCGTTGTTTCGCTTCTCGCTACGGAGGCCGAGCGGGGCGCTACACTGGGAGTCTGGAGCCTCGTATGGATCAGCGGCCAGGGCCTCGCGCCGACGATCGACGGTCTCGTCACACGCACCCGCAGCGGACGAACGGCATACGCCCTCGTCCTGGTCGTCGGCGCGGTTACGGTACTGCTCTACGTCGCCTACGCTGCCCTGGTGCACCGACTGCCGACGACCGAAGCCGACCTCGAAGGCGTGCACTAACCAGTGGAGTCGCGCCGTACCTGGTCGCGCCAACAGAAGCTACCCTGCCGCGGTGACATGAACCCCGAGCTTCTGGAGACCGACGGCGAACTCGGCAGGCAGCGCCGTCGTCACGAGCTCGTCGACCGCTGACCAGTCGATCATGCGGGCGCGCCCCTCGACGCCCATCTTGACGGGAGAGGCCAGCACCACGGTCTTTGAGGCGTTGGCGCTCATCGCACGGACCACGGCGGCATCGTCGATAGAGAAGGCGCGCACCCCGCCGTCGAGGGTGATGCCGTCGGCGCCAATCAGAGCCACATCGGCGTGCAGGGCAGCGATGGCGTCGGCCGCCATCGGCCCGGTGGTGCCAAACGAGGTATCACGCAACCGTCCGCCGATGACCAACACCTCCGTGGCGGCGCTTCCCGCCAGCAGCTCGGCGATGTTGAGCGCCGAGGTGAGCACCGTCAGACGACGCCCTACGAGGCACTGCGCCAGGGCATAGGCGGTGGTGCCGTCGTTCACAAAGACGGTCATGTCGTCTGTGAGCAGCTCGGCCGCACGTTGCCCGATCAGGCGTTTCTCGCGGCGATCGCGACTCTGACGGATCTCGAACTCCTCCTCGAGAGTCGACTGCCGGCGGATGGCCCGGGCCCCTCCGCGCGTGAGCGCCACGGTGCCCTCGCTTTCGAGCAAGTACCTGGAAGGACGCCTGGACGTTCGGGGCCGCCGGCGTGCCGGTCGTCTCGTTCGACAACAAAAACGACAGTACCGGTAGCTACCATACGCAGTGCATGACCGAGAACACCATCGACTGGAACTACATGGCGAAGATCGCCAAGTTCATCTTCCGCGTCGAGCTGCCGTTCAACAGCGGCGGCCTCCTGCCCTACGGGCTGAGCTCGCGGGCCGACAGCCTGGCGGCCACCGTGGTGTCCGGCGACTTGCTGGATGCCGGAGCGGATTCCGGAGCGGTCAGCCGCCTCAAGGGTGACGTCACGGCCTTCCAGGACGCGGCCTCTGCCCTGGCCATTGCTGAACGTGATGCCCCAGTACAATGCCATCCAGGCGGGCACCTGGGACGCACAGACCGTGACAGAGCTGACTGCGATGCGCGATCAAGACCTGACCGACCTCAACTCGCGCCTCAACAACATGAGCACCGCACTCGAGCAGATCACACCGCAGATCGCGGCACTGAACTAGTAGCAAGGAACGCGTACCTCGGGGTGAGGTGCGAATCGGGCGAGGGGGACCGACGAGTGCGGTCCCCCTCGCGTCTTGCGTGCAGCGAGCAGTCGTGCCCAGAGCTCGCCTGGACACCCTCGACTCCATGACACGCGGAGTGCCACCGTCGAGGTGAATGAACGCGCCGGAAGGCGGATGAAGCGACTCCCACGCCATACTTCGCTTGGACCTCCGCAGATCCCGGGCCCTTCTCAATACAGTCAGTCTATCTTGACAAGCACGAGATGTCAGTCTATTCTGACAATCGTGGACAGTGAAGAGACCCCAAACTCAGGCACCCTGCCAGGAGATCCGTCTGTCGGCCTGCGCGCGGTGCTGGCCCTGCGCCGCTTGACCGAGCGGGTCGAAGCCGAGCAGGTGGCCAACGCTCGAGCTCATGCATGGTCGTGGCAGCAGATCGCTGACGGGCTCGGGATGACCCGCCAGTCCGTGCACGCCAAGTACGGAGGCTCACGCTCATGATCAGAGCGACTGCTGGATCAGCACATCGCCAAGGCGAAAGACCAACGCTACGGACTTGAGTACAACTTCGGCGCCACCTATTACGACGCCAGAGACGAGGCCATACGCCGGGGCGATCGCACCATCGGCACCGAGCATCTGGTGCTGGCGTTGCTCGTCGACCCAGCTTCTCCGGCGACGAGGGCCATCGGCCGTGACCTCGATTCGGCCCGCGGCGCGCTCGACGCACTCGACCGCGCGGCTCTCTCTGCGATCGGCGTTGAGCCCGGAATGAGTGCCGGCCCGATCGCCGTGCGCGCGCAGGGCAGGCTGCGGCTTACTCCCGCCGCCAAGGCCGTCTTCACCAACATCCCCGACGCTCGCACGCGCAAGAATCGCGCAGCCGGTCTTGGCAAAGTGCTCAACGCGCTTCTTGCCCTGAAGCCTCCCGATCCGGCGGCCGAGCTGTTCGCTGCGCTGGACGTGGAAGCGGCGCCGGTGCGCAAGCGATTCGCCGATCTGGAAGGCGACGTGCATTCGTGAGTGTCGCCGTGGTTTCTGCTGCGAGCACGAGCCGCTCCGCCGGGTGAGCAGGCTCTTGACCTTGGCCCAAGGGCAAGGCTCACAGTGGTCGCAATGAAAGGCTCCAATTGTACGGAGGTGACGTGGCTTCAGTCGTTGTAAGTGAATCGCTGACCAAGCGCTTCGGGACCTTGACCGCCGTCGACCATCTGTCGTTTGCGCTGGAGCCCGGAACGATCACCGGCTTTCTCGGGCCCAACGGCGCCGGCAAGACGACGACACTGCGCGTTCTCCTTGGCCTGGCGGCGCCCACCAGCGGACGGGCGCTGATCTTCGGCAAGCCCTTCGGCGAGCTGGAGCATGCCGCCCTGCGGGTTGGGGCCGTACTGGAGGCCACCGACTTTCACCCCGGCCGCTCAGGTCGCGACCATTTGCGCATGCTGGGCTGCGCCGTCGGACTGCCCGACTCGCGCAGCGACGAGGTGTTGCGCATGGTCGAGCTTCAAGGCGCGGCGCGACGCCGCGTGAAGGGCTATTCGCTGGGCATGCGACAGCGGCTGGGACTCGCCGCGGCGCTCCTCGGTGACCCCGAGCTACTTGTCTTGGACGAACCGGCCAACGGTCTCGATCCCGAAGGCGTGCGCTGGCTGCGCGACTTTCTGCGTGCTTTCGCATCAGAGGGTCATACGGTGCTCGTCTCGAGCCACGTGCTCGCCGAGGTCGCCCAGACGGTCGATCGGGTGCTCATCATCAATCACGGGCGCCTCGTCGCCGAATCCTCGCTCGATGAACTCACCGCCCGCGTCGGCGGCGCGGTGCGCGTGCGCAGCCCGCAACTTCCACGGCTGGCCGAGGAGCTGCGGCGCCAGGGCATCGCCACCTCAGACGTCGACCAGCACGCCCTCCTTGCCATGGGCACGACCCCAGAGCGCGTCGGCGACATCGCCTTCGCCGCCGGTGTCCCGGTCCACGAGCTGACGAGCGAGGGCTCCTCGCTTGAAGAGGTCTTTCTCGAGCTCACGTCAGGGGCGCGGTCATGATCGCCCAGGCCAAGGCCGAACTGCTCAAGATCCGCTCGACGCGCACCACCCTGGGGCTCGTCGCGGGCATGCTCGCGCTCTTGTTGCTCCTCGTCTTGCTGACGGGGTTGCTCTCCAGGACGGGCGCCCTGGCGGGCAAGGACGCCCAGCGCAACCTGCTCGGTTTGGGCGGCGTGGCTGGGATCTTCGCGGCGCTGGCCGGCCTGCTGGTCGTGACCGGGGAATACCGGCACGGCACGATCCGACCGACCTTTCTCTTCACGCCACAGCGACCGCGCGTCCTTGGCGCCAAGCTGGCGGCGAGCATGGTCACCGGACTGGCATTCGGCGTTGTCGCCGAAGCGCTCGGCTTCGCCGTGAGCGCTGTGATCCTGGCCGGCCGTGGCGTGCCGTTTGCCCTGAACGGCGGCGAAGCCACGCAGCTCGTGGTGGGGACCATCGTCGGCGTCGCGTTGTGGGGCGGGCTGGGCGTCGGCCTGGGAGCCATCCTGCGCAACCAGGTCGCCGCCGTGATCGGGCTGCTGGCCTGGGCGTTTGTCATCGAGAACCTGATCTTCGGGCTGGCGCCATCCGTGGGTCGCTACGGACCGGAGCAGGCGGCCACTGCGCTCAGCGGGCAGGCGACCAGCCACCTGCTCTCGCCGGCTCCCGGCGGCGCTGTGCTGATCGCCTGGGTGGCCGCGCTCGTTGCGGCCGGCGTGGTCCTGACCGTCCGTCGCGATGTGGATTAGTTTGCTGATCCGCTCGTCTGAAGGCTCACGAGAGATCGTTGTTGAACGTACGCAACGGCGCGGCGGAAGACAATCAGGTGACCCTGAAGGTCATGGCGTTACTCTTGCCGCCGGGTGTACTGACGGTGACCGACGTGGTTCCCCGCGTGCGCCGCGGCACTTTGACCTTGATCTCGCTGGCGGTCCAGCTGATGTAGCTTGTGGCTGCCTGGTCGCCAAACAGGACGTTGGCTGCACTGCGGGTGGCACCGAAGTTCCAGCCGCGGATCGTGACGACGAGACCGGGCCCGCCGGCATCCGGTCGCATCGAGCCGATCGCGGGTCCAGTGGTCGGCGAGAAACGCGCCACATTGAGGACGGGCCCGCGATAGACGTTGAGCTGGCCGCCGACGTAGACCGTGGTGCCTGAGACGGCGAGGGCGTCGGTCGTGCCCCTGAGATTGGGGTGCCAAGGCGTGGCGGTACCGCTGCCGGCGTGAAGGCCCGCGACGTTGTGGCGCGTAGAGCCACCGATGAAGCCGAACTCGCCGCCGACGTAGATAGTCGAGCCCGAGACGGCGAGGGCACGGACCCAGCTATTGTACCGGGGCGGGTTCGGGTTCCAGGCTGTGGCCAAACCGTAGCTCTCATGCAGAGCCGCGATGCCGTTGCGCATCTGGCCGCCGATCGCGGAAAAGTTGCCCGCGGCGTAGACGGTGCCTCTTGACACAGCGAGTGCGTCGATCGCTCCGTTGGCGCGCGCGTGCCAAGCCGTGGCGATGTTCTCGCCGCGGTCCAGCGCGGCGATGCAGTGGCGCGCGTGGCCGCCGATACGGCTGAAGAAGCCGCCCGCCCAGACGGTCGAGCCCGTGACGGCGAGAGCGTCGACCCGGCTGTTGGCGTTCGGATTCCAAGCGGTGGCAAGGCCGCTGCCGGCATGCAGGGCGGCGATGGCGTGGCGAGTCTGGCCGCCGATCGACTTGAAATCTCCGCCGGCGTAGACGGTTGAACCCCTCACGACCAGGGCCCAGACCTCCGCTTCGGCGTCGGGGTTCCACGCCGTCGCCAGGCCGCTGCCGGCATCCAGGGCGGCGATGTCGTTACGAGTCTGGCCGCCGATCGAGTCGAAATCTCCGCCGACGTAGATGGTTGAGCCGGAGACGGCAAGGGCCTGTACATCGTTGTCGGCGTCGGGGTCCCAGGCGGTGGCGGCGCCGCTCGAATCCAGGGCGGCGATGTTGTTGCGGGTCACACCGCCGATCGAGCCGAACCCGCCGCCCGCGTAGATGGTCGAGCCCGAAACTGCGACGACCCAGACCGAACCGTCGGCGTCGGGGTCCCAGGCCGTGGCCAGACCACTGCTCGGATCGAGCGCGGCGATGCGGTTGCGCGTCTGGCCGC
Source organism: uncultured Actinomycetes bacterium (assembly GCA_963733255.1). GTDB lineage: Bacteria > Actinomycetota > Thermoleophilia > UBA2241 > UBA2241 > Bog-752. Next base: position 523,896 of record CAVTCH010000019.1, on the reverse strand, counting down.
CGATCGAGGTGAAGTCCCCTCCCGTGTAGACGGTCGAGCCCGAGACGGCGAGGGCACGGACCAGGCCGTCGGCGTCGGGGTCCCAAGCCGTGGCCAGACCGCTGCTCGGATCGAGCGCGGCGATGCGGTTGCGGGTCTGGCCACCGATCGAGGTGAAGGAGCCGCCGGCATAGACCGTCGTGCCCGAGACGGCGAGGGCGACGACCGTGCCGTCGGCGTCGGGGTCCCAGGCCGTGGCCAGACCGCTGCTCCGATCGAGCGCCGCGATACCGCTGCGGGTCTGGCCGCCGATCGAGTCGAACGAACCGCCGGCGTAGACTGTGGAACTCGCGACAGCAAGCGCCACGACGGGTTTGTCGGCGTCGGGGTCCCAGACCGTGGCCAGACCGGTGCCTGCATCCAGGGCGGCTATGTCGTTACGGGTCTGGCCACCGATCGTGGTGAAGTAGCCGCCGGCGTAGACCGTCGTGCCAGAGACGGCGAGGGCATGGACCTGGCCGTCGGCGTCGGGGTCCCAGGCCGTGGCCAGACCGCTGCTCGGATCGAGCGCGGCGATGTTGCTGCGGGCCTGGCCGCCGATGGAGGTGAATCTGCCGCCGACGTAGACAGTCGAGCTGGAGAGGGCCAGGGCGTACACGGTGCCGTTGGCGTTGGCCTGGAAGGCGGGGTCTACGGCGCCATCGGCCAGGATGTGGGCGATGTCGGCGCGGGCGAGCCCGCCGACTGCATGGAAGCTGCCGCCGATATAGAAGCCGCCGGCACCGTCGGGAGCCACCGCGAACACGCTGCCTTGCACCATCGCGAACGACGCATCGCGAACGCCGCTCGAGACGTCAAGAGCAACGCCGCTGCCCGTCTGGGGACCTGCGTAGCTGAAGATGCCGCCGATGTAGGTGGTTCCGTTGGCCCCGATCGCGGTGGCCAAGACCCGGCCGTTGGTGACCCAGACCTGCCCGTCGGGTTGGGAGCTGGGTGGCGCTGCGGCACGGGCCGCAGCCGGAGCTGCAAGCAGCCCCACAAGGCAACAGACAAACAGCAGACAGACACTCAGATACCGGCCTGGGTACGCTGACACAAGGCCCTCCTCGTCAGTCGGTGCGACGTCTCAAAGACAGACAATCCTCTTCCCACGTGAAATAGCGGGCGGTGGCCACCCGGCCACCCTGGACCCACCTTAGACCCCGTCTCGTCCTCTTTGTTTCACCCTTCCGGTTACTCGGTCTCGGTGGCCGGCTTCGCGTCGGATGCGCCCGGGGCCATGCCGACGTCGAGGCCCTCGTCTGCCCTGTCCTTCAGCTCTTCGACGCTGTAGCTCGTGCGCAGCCGCACCTCGGGCAGGAAGATCACCACGACCAGGCCGATGAGGCCGATGACGGTCGAGACCGCGAACAGAGTGCTGATGGCCTGCTCAAGGCTCAGGCGCAGCCCGTGCTCGACGAGCGCAGCCAGCGAGCCCAGCGGCCGGCCCAACGCCTGGGCCGTGCTCGTGACGATCCTGGCGATCGCCTGTTGCGCCTGAGTCGAACCCAGGGCGTTTGCGTTGTCGAGCCCCGCGGCTCTTAGCCCATGCACGACCGGCGAGGGCACGTTGTGCGTCAGGTTGGAGGTGAACTGGTTGTTCAGCACCGAGCCGAACACGGCGAGACCGACCGTGCTCCCGATCAGGCGGAAGAACTGAAGGCTCGCTGAGACCTCGCCGAGGCGGTGCACCGGATACTGGTTCTGCACGATCGTCGTGAAGGCGCTCATGGCCACGCCGAGGCCGAGACCCATGACGGCGGTGTCCAGCCAGAGCGTTGTGCGCCCCGAGCCCATGGTCATGCGGCTGAGCAAGTACGCGCCGAGCGCCGCGGCGGCGAAGCCGGCCACGACGAGCCACTTGTAGCGTCCGGTGCGGGCCATGAACTGCCCCGCGCCGATGCTCGCCGCGATGGCTGCGAACATCATCGGCATGAGGACGACGCCCGAGTTCGTCGCCGAGTGCCCCTGCACGATCTGCACGAAGAGCGGCACGAACATGATCGCTCCGAACATGGCGGCGTTCTGCAAGGCGCTCGCCGCCGCGGAGATCGAGAAGACGCGGTCGGCGAACAGCCGTGGGTTGATGACCGGTTCGGGCGCCCGCATCTCCCACCAGAAGAACGCGACCCATGCGGCAGCCGAGAAGAGCCACGCGCCGATCACCGGCCACGACAGCCACGGGTAGGTGACGCCCGCCCAGCTGAAACCGAGCAGGAGCGGTACGGCCGCCGCCACGAGCAGTGTGGAGCCCGCGTAGTCAAGCCGATGCTTGTGCGTCGCGACGTGGCCGGGAAGTGCCCACAGGCAGAAGGCGATCGCCACGATGCCTACTGGCAGGTTGACATAGAAGACCCAGCGCCAGCTGAAGTTGTCGGTGATCCAGCCGCCGAGCAGCGGCCCGAGGATCATGGCGAAGCCGAAGACGCTCATCAACACGCCCATGAACTTGGCGCGCTGGGCCGGCGGGAAGACGTCCCCGATGATGGCCTGCGAGATCGGCATCATGGCCCCGGCCCCAAGGCCCTGGAAGGCCCGGAAGACGATCAGTTCGGTCATCGTGTGCGCCTGGCCGCTCAGGGCCGAGCCGATGACAAAGATGATCATCCCGGCGGCGTAGAAGGGCTTGCGACCGTAGGCGTCTGAGAGCTTGCCCCAGATCGGCATCGAGGCGGCCGCGGCCAGCAGGTAGCCGGTGGTGACCCAGACGTAGTGCTCGACGCCATTGGGGAACGTCTGGACGATCTTCGGCAGGGCCGTGCCCACGATCGTCTGATCGAGAGCCGACAGCAGCATGCCGAGCATGACGCTGATGAGCACCAGCACGATGCGCTGCCGGCTGAGGGTCTCGCCCCAGGACTTGCGGTTCGTCGCGGCGTCGGCTTTGGCCTGGCGCTCGGTCGCCGCAGCGACGGCGCCATCGCCTCGCGTGCTCATGGTCGCCCGCCTGCGGCCGTCGGCGCCTGCGCACGCAGAGCGACGTCCTCAAGTGCGCCGATGCCGCGCACCAACGCGTCGAGGTCCTCGTCGGCGAGACGCTCGAGCAGTGCGAACACGCGGTCGATGCGCCCGTGCTGCAGCCGCTCGAAGCGCTCCTGCGCCTGGGCCTCGGGGGTTACGAGGGTGCGCCGTCGATCGGCCGGATCACGTTCGCAGTACGCGAGCCCTTTGGCCTCGAGCTGGTCGACGAGCAGGCTGGCCGCCGGCTCACTGATGCCGATCCTGCGCCCGAGGTCTCCGATCGCCAGACGGCCCTTGAGACCGAGGGCCATCATCGCCTTGAGCTGACCCATCGTCAGGTCGAGAGACAGCCATTCCTCGTCGTCCTCGTGCAGGGCTTGAGAGAGGCGCCGAAGGCTCGCGACGCACTGGTCGCGCAGGGCTGCACGTGTGGCGGACGACTCTGCCAACGGGGGCTCCTCCCGGGTCGTCGCGTAAACAGATTGCATACATTATGCAGATATGCTCTGGCGTCGCAAGACGCACGGAACGTCCCGACAGGCTGGCAGGCCTGCGGGCAGGCGTGCCCAGCCATCGTCTCTGTACCGCCGTCGCCTGGAGACCATCGTCTAGGGGACCGAGACTGTGCCGGAGGCGAAGCGATCCTTGGTCGGCCCGCCCTTTCTGTCGATCGAGTAGTGGATCCCGGCGGTGTCGTACACGGCATAGGTGTAGGTGCCGGCCGGCAAGGCGATGGCGACCGAGCCGGTCTGGCTGCCGATGCCGGGCTCGTCGCCGTTGCGAAACTAGGTCCGTATCCGATCATCCCGCCCCCCTCGTGACGCCGGTCTTCGCTTCGCGTAGCAGCCGTACTACACCGGTCGGGAGAGCCGCCCTTGCTGGCCCTGACTCCGGAACGCGGCGACGCATCGGCGACTGGCAGACTGGTCGGCCCGTGAGCACGTTGCCTTGGGCAGAGCGGCTCGCCAGCCGGCGCCGCCGGTCTTCTACTCATAAACCTGTGGGCGTCCGTTCACGGCGATGTTCGCCAAGCAGCAGGAGATGACGTACGGCTGCTCGGGGGCCAGGCTAGCGGCGATGCTGGTTGGCGGCTCGCCGGTCACGCACGGCCTGCGCCGCTCTGTTCACCAACGAGGCAAAGACGTCGGGATCGCCCTCGATCAGCGAGCGCAGATGGGCGGCGAAGGCCGCCTCCGAGCCGTCGCCGTCGATCGCATCGATCGTGACGTGCCAGTCCTGCGGGTCGTCGATCTGCTGGTGGAGTCGCACGAGCGCTACGTCGAGCTCGTCACTCACCAGCGCCACCGCGGCTCCCATCAGGGGTTGAGCCGTGGCGTCATCGACCACCCAGCCGCCGGTGTTGTGAAGACGTAGCCCGCCGCCCGGCCGTGGCCGGTTGTCCAAAGAATGCGCCGGCGGTTCTGCCGTAACGGCAGTCTCGTTCCTTGCCGCAGGCACCTCCGCGACATAGAATCCCGCTTGTCTCCGAGTCCGGAGTCCTAAGGGCTTTGTAGCCTACGGAGCCTGGGCCGGTAGGGTACAGCGCGAAAGCGCCGTGTCTCCCAGTGCGGAAAGGAGATGGTGTCGTCGCGGACCCATCCACCGTGCGCAGGGGCGTGACTGACGCTCTCTCGCACCCGGACCGTCCGTGTCCTCGCCCTTCCCGCGTTTTTCCGCCTGGTCCATGGTCGAAGGCCGCCCGTAGCGCCTTCAGCGAGCTGGTGAGAGGAGTCGTGGCAATGAAGGGGTGCACAACGTCTGGGAGGGAAACAGCATGAAGACTCGTAGAAACTGGATGATCGCGGCGATCGTCGCCGCCCTGGTGGCGTCGGGAATCCTGCTCGCCACCGCCGCCGCGCCGGGCGCGACCGGCAAGGCCAGCGCCGCCACACCGACGCCGTCGGCCAGCCCGATCGTGCTGCAGGTCGCGCGCAACGGCCACGTGGCAGCGAGCTACACTCTCGACCAGGTCGAGGCGTTCCCGGCTGTCGCTACCTACGCCGGCTATCGGGGTGGTTCGGCGCACGGTCTCGACGCCGTAACGGGCGCCGCTGTCACCGACATCGTTGCCGCCGCACTGGGCACGCCCCTGACGGCGGCCGAGGGTCTCCAGGTCGAAGAGACGCCGCTCCTCCCGTCGGGCTACTCGCAGACGTTCACCGGCGGGCAGATCATCGATCCCAAGGACAACTACGGCATGATCGACTCCATGGGGAACCCGATCGCGTCGACCAGCCTGACCGGCACGATCGCCGCCGTGCTCGTGTACACCGATGCGGACGGCAACGTCATGCCGGTCGCCAGCGGCCCGCTGCGCTTCTTGGTGGCAGACTCGGTGCAGGCGGACGGCGCGTTCACGGTCGGCAAGAACAGCGTCTCGTCGGTCAACCTGCTGAACGTGACCGACGACATCACGATCAGCGTCAAGCCCAAGCCCCACCACGTCGCGCTCGGCAAGTCCTGCGCCTTCCGCGGCGTTGTGACCAATGCCGTCGTCAACGACACCAGGGTGGCGCTGCGGATGGTCAAGAACGGCAAGTTCGTGCTCAAGGGAACCGGCACGATCTCGTCGAGCGGCGCCTATCGCATCGTCTACAAGCCCACGAAGGTCGGCACGTTCCACTTCGTCGTGACCTACAAGGCCGGCAAGACGTTCCTCAGCAAGGTGACTACGATCATCGTCCGCAAGTAGCGGTCTGACGCAGGGCGCGGCGCCGGCGGGCCGGCCGGCCCGCACGTCGCGCGCGTCATGGTGGCCGGGCGGCGACGGCTCCGTTGGAGCCGTCGCCGCCCGGCGTACCCGCGCCGTCGGCGGCCGTCGTCGCCGCGGTGGGTGAGGGAGGGGTGACAGGGTCATGAGAGCATCGACGACAGGTCCGATGGCGACCCGCCACAAGGGTCGTTGCATCGTGGCCGGCACAGTCGCTGCGCTCGCGGCCGCGCTGCTTCTGACCGGCGTCGTGTCGGTGGCCGCGGCGGCGCAGGTTGCTCCGGTCGTCGGCGCCGACCCGTCGCTCGGCGCGCCGCCGCCGCCGGCGGCGGCGACCGCCGGAACAACGTCGGCCGCGGCCTGCGGCTGGGTGCTGCAGCTTCGCGGCCCGGCGAGCCCCAAGGATCTGACCTACCGCCAGTTCGCTGCGCTCGCGAAGTACCGCACGACGTGGAACGACGGCACTCACACGTGGGCGGGCGTGCCTCTGTGGCGCCTCGTCGGCATGGTCGACGACAAAGACTCGAGCACGTTCAGTTCGACCTTGGCAAAGAAGGGCTACGCGGTCCAGGTCGTCGGTCTGTCCGGCGCCGTCACGCTGCAGAGCACCGACGGCCTGTGGGCAAAGAAGAACGTCCTGATCGCCGATCAGGTCGATGGCGCGCCGCTGCCGTTCGGCATCCTCGGCGGCTCGACATGGACCCCCGCCTGGCCCGCGCAGCTCGTCGGTCCCGGCCTGGCCGCAGACCAGGACCTCGGCGGCGTGGTCCGCATCGTCGTCTACAAGCCGGGGTTGACGCCACCGGCCAGCCCCTCGATCGTGCCCGGCTGGGTCGTGCAGGTGCGCGGCGGCCTCGAGACCGTCGACGACACCGCCGCCCAGTTTCGCGCACTCGCCAAGGCTCACCCTGCGCCGTGGACCGACACCGGCACCTCGACCACCTACACCGGGACGGCTCTGTGGCGCCTGGTCGCCCAGGCCGATGGCGGCAGCGCGGCCACGCTGAACCTCGACCTGCTCGGCCTCGGCTACCTCGCCCAGCCCGGCGTCGGGTACGGCGTCGACGTGGTGGGCATGGGGGCGTCGGCCGACGCGACGGTGACCTTCACGGCCTCGCAATTCGCCGGCTCGAACGGCACGGGCTCGAACGGCGTCGTCCTGGCCGACCGCCAGGGCTCGCCCCTCGCCCAGCTCACGCCCCTTGCGGGCACGGTGACCCAGTCGGACTCGACCTACTCCTGGGCGCCGACCTGGCCGCTTCGCCTTTGCGGCGGGAGTGTGACGAGCGACGAGTCGTGCGGCGGCGTGCTGCGCGTCGTGATCCACCGGCCACCGGTGCCTTCGTACGTCAAGCCGCTCGTCCTGGCGGGACGGCGCACGGCCAAGATCGCGTACCTTTCGTTTCCGACGCCGGTCACCTGGGACGGCCGCAAGGCCGGCGACATCAACCCGCAGCTGCGCGCCCTGTACCGCGGCCAGACGCTCTCCAGGCTGATCGGCCTGGTCGACGACGCCAATCCGAAGACGTTCAACGCCACGCTGGCGCGCAAAGGCTACAAGATCGAGTTCATCGCGAGCGATGGCTACAAGTGGACGATCGGCAGCAAGACGATCGTCGGCAAGACGCACTGGATCGTGGCCTCGCTCAAGGACGGCGCCACCATGTCGCCGGGCGAGGGCCCGTACCGTTTCGTCGGCTCGTTCATCAAGCCGTTCTACGGCAAGCAATCGGTCTACAAGCTCAAAGAGATCAAGCTGATCTTCTAGAAGGCAAGGGGCCCGGCACAGACCTGTCGGGTCGCGCCCGCAAGGGGCGACGGCCACAAGGCCGCGCGTGACGAGAGGGGAGCCATGAAGAGGCGCAGAGACCTGACGATCCTGGTGGTCGTCGCCGCGATCCTGGCCGCCAGTGTCGTGCTGGCCGGAAGCGTGGCGCGGGGGGCGACGCGCGGCGGGACCGCCCTCGGCACCACGCCGTGGCCCTCGCCGTCGCCCAGCGTCGTCTTGCAGGTGGGCCACAACGGCGCCTTCGTGAAGGAGTACACGCTGGCCGACCTGCAGGCGCTGCCCGCGTCGAGTCCGGGCGCCGCCGTGTTCAACGGCTGGACCGGGTTCATGAACAGCGGCAACATCGTCTACGGTCCCGACGCCGTGTCGGGGATCGCGCTGTCCGACGTCCTCGAGGATGTGCTGGGCGCGCCGCTCGGCGCGAACCAGTCGGTGGAGTTCATCGGGTCCGACGACTACGTGCAGACGTACTCCGACGCGCAGCTGACCAACGTCGATCAGATGACCCAGCTGTACGACGCGACCACCAAGAAGCCGGTGTCGTCGACGAGCTACACTGGGCCGTTCGCGCCGATCCTCCTGTACAGCGATCCCGCCGGCCACGTGTTCGACCCGAGTCCGCCGCCCGCCGGCGACGGCCCTCTGCGCCTGGCGGTCGCCGACGGCAATGCCACGAGCGAGAACGTGGTCATGACCGGCAGCGACAGCGTCAAGTACCTCGTCAAGCTGAACGTGGTCGATTCGGTGGCCAAGGACTGGAGCCTCAAGCTCACCGGGCTCAAGATCAACGGCGTGCGACAGACGCGCACGATCAGGCGAAACGACTACTCCAGTTGCGTGAACTGCCACGAATTCTCGCACAACGGCGCCTACACGACGCTCGCCCACAAGTGGCGCGGCGTGCCGCTCTACATGCTGGTCGGTGAGGTCGACGGCGGCAATACCATGACCTTCAATGCGGTCCGCGCGACCAAGGGCTACCGCGTCGAGGTCATCTCCTCGACCGGGCTGAAGCGAATCGTGAGCTCGCGCCTGATCGTCTACCAGGGCGACGGCCGGCGCAACGTCGTGCTCGCCTGGACTCGCGACGGCCTGACGCTCGGCAGCTCTACGTTCCCGCTGCGTCTGGTCGGCCCGCGCCTCAAGGCTTCGCAGGAGATCGGCCGCGTCACGCGCGTCGTGCTGCTGCCGCTGAAGTAACGAGAAGGAGTGTCGCGGGCGGGGCGCCGCAGGCGCCCCGCCCGCCCACCTGCCGTTTTGCACGAGAGCGCCGAAAGGACGGCCATGAGCCATCGCAGCATCGTCACGAGGCCGGCCGGTCTGATCGTCCTCGTGCTCCTCGTCCCCGCGCTCGTGCTGGCCGCGGTGCTGACCATCGGCGGCCTCGGCGGCTGCGGCTCGGCGGGCTCGACCGCTGCGTCGCAGAGTCCGGCTGGACCGGTCGTGGTCACCGTCGTCGGAGCAAAGGGCAGCAAATCGTTCACCTTGGCGCAACTCGAGGCGCTGCCGTCGTACACCGGCTACGCCGGCATCAAGAACAGCGTCGGGGTGATCACGGCCCCCACCCAGTACACCGGCGTGCCGCTCTCCGAGCTTTCGTCGCAGGTCGGCGGCATCGATCCCTCCTACGGCGTCACCGTGCTCGCCAAGGACGGCTACGGCATGACCTTCTCGGCCAGACAGGCGGCCGGCGGCGACTTCATCACCTACGACCCGGTGACCGGCGCCGAACGCCCGCCGGCGGCCAAGCTCACGCTCGTGCTTGCCTACCGGCACCAGGGCAAGCCGCTCGACCCGTCCGAGGACGGCCCCCTGCACCTGGTCTTCGCCGAGCCTAGGGCCGACGTCGTGGTCGACGGCCACTGGTCGGTGCGCTGGGTCGACAGGCTCGAGGTCAAGAAGTCGCTGGGCCAGTGGCAGGTAGCGGTGCAGGGCCATACGAGCTCGACGCTGACGCAGGCGTCGTATGTGTCGTGCGCCTCGCCGGGCTGCCACGGCAGTGAGTACTCGGACTCGTCGGGGCAGCGCTGGACCGGCGTTCCGCTGTGGCTCGTGGTCGGCTCGGTCGACGATCGCCGCACCCACGGCGCCGGGGCGTTCAACGTGAAGCTCGCCGCGAAGGGCTACCGGGTCGAGCTGATCGCGGCCAACGGCGTCACGACCTTTCTGAGCTCACGCGACCTGCTGAAGCACAAGAATTGGATCCTGGCCGGCCAGATGGACGGTGAGTCGCTCACGCCCGACTACTTCCCGCTGCGCCTCGTGGGCCCCGGCCTGACCGACGACCAGTCGATCGGACGCATCACCGAGGTGCGGCTGCGTCCCAAGTGAGGGTGGCGATGACCGGTCGCAGGCGGGCGGGAGCGACGGCGGGGCTGCGCTGGCGCGCGGCCGCGGCGCTGGTGCTGGCCGCCGCCGCGCTGTTGGGTGTGGTCGTGACCGGCGCCTGCTCACACTCGTCGTCCGACACGACCGTGTCGCTGGTCGACGCCGACAGCCTCATCATCCCGTTCGGCCGCCTGGCCCAGGCCTACCAGCAGGCGCACCCCGGCGTGCGTGTGCAGACCGAGAGCCATGGCAGCATCCAGGTCATCAGGCAGGTCGCCGACCTGGGTCGCAGCTTCGACGTGCTCACCTCCGCCGACGCCAGCCTCGTGTCGCTCATGATGGAGGACGCCAAGCACCCGACCGCGGACTGGTACGCCGTCTTTGCCACCAACCGCATGGTGCTGGCCTACGCGCCGAGCAGCAGGTACGCGAAGCTCTTTGCCTCGGGCGACTGGATCCGCGCGCTCACCACCCCGGGCGTGCAGTTCGGCCTGGCCGACCCGCGCTTCGACGCCACCGGCTACCGGGCCCTCATGGTGCTCGACCTGGCGCAGCGCTACTACCACGACGACCACCTCTTCGCCGATGTCACGGTCGGCCGCTTTTCGCCGCCCGTCACCCTGACGAGCGGCGACGGCCGCGACGTGGTCGACGTGCCCGAGCTGCTCGACGCCGTGTCGGGGACCGGTCTTGTGCTACGCGACGCCAGCATCGAGCTGGTCGCCCTGCTCGAGGCCGGCGACCTCGACTGCGCCTTCGAGTACGAGAGCGTCGCCCGCCAGCACCACCTGCCCTTCGTGCGACTGCCGGCCGCGATCGATCTGGGTTCGCAGAGCCACGCCGCCGACTACGCCCGCGTCGCCGTCTCGATCGCCTTTCAGCGCTTCGCCGGCGTCAAGCCGGTCTTCGTGGGTGCGCCGATCGCCTACGCGGTGACCATCCCCAGCACCGCCGGCGATCCGGTCGGCGCGGCGCGCTTCATCGCCTTTCTGCTGGGACCCAAGGGGCGCGCCATCCTGGCGGCCGACGATCAGCCCTCGATCACGCCGGCGCTCGTCGACCACTACGACGCGTTGCCGGCGGCACTACGCCCGCTGTGCGCGCCGCTGAAGGCGGGGCAGATGCCGTGAGCGCGGGGACGAATCTGGGGCGGACGCCGTGAACGTGGCCGGCTCCGGCACGCTCGAGGGGCGCAAGGGGCGGGGCGGCGGCGAGGCCGTACGGCCTCGCCGCCGCCCCGCCGCCTTCGCCGTCGTGTCGTGGGGGCTCGGCTTCATCCTGCTCATCTTCGTGGCAGCCCCGCTCGTCGCCCTGGTCACCGGTACCGGCCTGCACGAGCTGATCAGCACGATGCGCGCCGCCGACGTGCGTCAGGCCCTGTTCACCTCGATCGAGGCGGCCCTGCTGGCTACGCTGCTGGCGGCGCTGTTCGGCGTGCCCCTCGCCTATCTTCTGGCGCGCCGCAACTTCGCCGGCAAGCGCCTGATCGAGGGCCTGATCGATCTGCCCATCGTCTTTCCGCATACCGCTGCCGGTCTCGCGCTGCTGCTGGTCTTCGGCCGTACGGGCGTGTTCGGGCGCGGCTTCGCCCACCTCGGCATCGCCTTCACCGACACGCTGGCCGGCATCGTGGTGGCCATGCTCTTCGTGAGCCTGCCGTTTCTCGTCGACACCGCTCGCGAGGCCTTCGCCCTGGTCGACCCCGGCTACGAGCGGGTGGCCCGCACGCTGGGCGCCACGCCCGGGGTCGCCTTCTGGCGCATCGCCCTGCCGCTGGCGCGCCGCGGCGTGCTGGCCGGCGCGTTGCTCATGTGGGCGCGCGGCATGAGCGAGTTCGGCGCCATCGTCATCCTCGCCTACAACCCGAAGACCATGTCGGTGCTCGTCTACGAACGTTTCGAAGGTCTCGGCCTGAACGCCGCCAAGCCGGCCGCCTTGCTGATCGTGCTGGTCGCACTGGTGGTCTTCATCGTGGTGCGCGCCATGTCGGGCCGGCGCGAGGAGCGGGCATGATCCGCGCCGACGCCCTGCAGGTGCGCGCCGGCGGCTTCGCGCTCGGTCCCGTCGATCTGGCGGTGGCCGACGGCGAGTACCTCGCCGTCGTGGGTCCGAGCGGCGCCGGCAAGAGCGTGCTGCTCGAGGCGCTCGCCGGCCTGCGGCCTGCCGCGGCGGGTCGCATCGCGGCCGGCGAGCGCGACGTGACCGGCGCGCCGCCCGAACGCCGCGGCATCGGCCTGGTCGGCCAGCGGCCGCTGCTGTTCCCCCACCTGACGGTGGCCCGCAACATCGCCTTCGGACCCACGGTCACGGGCGGCGGGCTCGCGCGCTGGACCGGCGTGCGCTCGCGGGTGAACGGCGATGGCGCCCCGCAGGCGAGCTACGTGAACCGGGCGCGGGCCAGTGGGGAAGACGGCGGCGCTCGGACCCACGCGAGTGCCACCGACTGGAATGCCCGCGTCCGCGAGGTGGCCGAGGCGCTCGGCGTCGCGGCCTTGCTCGGACGCCGGCCCGGCACGCTGTCGGGCGGTGAGTGCCAGCGCGTCGCGCTGGCCCGCGCGCTCGCCGCCCGTCCCCGCGCGCTGCTGCTCGACGAACCGCTCAGCGCCCTCGATCCGGAGGCGCGCGAAGAGCTTCAGGCCGAGCTGGTCAGGGTGCATGAACGGTTCGCCATGACCATGATCCACGTCACCCACAGTCTCGACGAGGCGCTCGCGGTGGCACGCCGCTGCGTCGTGCTGATCGCCGGCCGAATTATCCAGGACGGCCCGATCGACGAGGTCGTCGCACACCCGGCCAGCGCTGCCGTGGCGCGGCTCACCGGGGCGCGCAACGTGCTGGCAGCGACGGCTCGCTCGCTCGGCAAGAGTGACGGTTGCGAGGTGACGCTGGCCGATGGCCTGGTGCTGCGCGCGGACGCAGCGGCTCGCGGCGCGCTGACCACCAGCGGTCCGGTGACCGCGGTCGTGCGCGCCGACGACATCGTGCTGCGGCGGGGCGTGGCCGACGGTCACTTGCCGCTCGCCGACAACGTCGTCGCGGCCCACGTCGTGGACGTGCGCGAGACGGCCAACGGCCGGCTGGTCGCGGTCGACGCCGGGGGATTGACCGTCTTCGTGCCGCGCGCCTACGGCGACGGCTTCGAGGCGGCGCCGGGCGCCGCCGTCGAGCTCGTCATCCCGGCCGCGGCGGTCCACCTCATCCCCGACGGCCGCGACGGGTAGGCGAGGAATGAGACCGGCCACGCATCCGACTTCTCGGCCGAGAAGAGGGACCGCCTCTTCGGCATCCCCGGGCCGCCCGACGACCTCGACCGCTTCCTCGGCGCCGCCTCCCGGCCTGGTCGTGTCGCTCTTCGCAGTGGCGGCCGCCGTCGCTGTGCTCGCCCTGGGCGCCGCCCTGGCGTCGGCGAGCGCCGGCGCGAGCGCAAACACCGCGACCCTTGCGCTCGGCACACCGGGTCACGCCTTCTACCTGACCGGTCTCTCGCAGCGCCGCAGCAGTGGGCTTCAGGTCAGCGGCGGCACCGACAAGACGCTCACGCTCGGCCGCAGGATCCTGTGGTCGCGGGCCACAGGGGCGGCGGGCGGCGGCCTGGGGTCGGCACAATGGCTGTCCGATGGCACGGAGCTGGTCTGCTGCGGCGGTCAGGTCAAGATACTGTCGGCCGGCGTCACGCCGGTGTGGTCGTACGCTGGCGGCGCAGGTGACCCGGTCCTTCAGACGCCGTCGTGGACGTGGCAGTTCACGAGGGGCAGCGACGGCCACCGTATCGTCATCATCGCCGACTCGGGCGCGGGGCGCGTGTTTGCGGTCGACCGCGACAACGCCGACGCTCTCTTGTGGAGCTACACGGGGACCGGCGCCGACGCGCTGTCCGATCCCGTTTGCGCAGAGTACGTCGCGAACGGCACCGGCGACTCCGGGCCGGCCGTACTGATCGCCGACGAGGCGGCGAGCGCGCCCAAGGTGCTCGAGGTGAACTGGGCAGATCCCAGCGATGTGGTGTGGCGCTACGGCGGCACGCCCGGCACCGGCGCCGACCAGCTCGAGGGCCCGACCGACGTCGAGCGCGAAAGCGATGGCTCCACCCTGATCACCGACTTGCGCGCCGACCGGGTCATCAAGGTGGTCAGCGGTGGCACGGCGCCGTCGTGGCAGTATGGCGTCTCGGGCGTGGCCGGCGCCGGCGGCGGGTATCTGAACGGCCCACTGGGCGCCGGGATTGAGTCGAACGGCGACGTGCTGATCGCCGACACGGGCAACGGACGGGTGATCGAGGTGAACGCTGACCACGACGTCGTCTGGAGCTCGAGCGGGCTCGGCAGCGCCGGCTCGCTCGCCGCTCCCCGGCTGGCCGAGCGCGCCAGCGGAGCGCCCCCGGCGGGTGTCGCCACTGACAGGATCGACGGCGCCCTGCTGGTGTGCGACACGAGCGCCCAGTACGTCGCCCTGATCGGTAACAGCGGCGGCGCCCAGGCCGACACGAAGACCTTCCGCCTGGCAAGCGGAGCCACGCAGGCCCATCTGGTGACGCTGCGCGTGAGGGCCAGCACGCTGAACGGCACGTCGGTGACGGTCCACTACTACCTGGCGGACGGACATCGGCGCGAGTTCCGTCGCCCCGGCAGCTACTCGGTGCGCGGTGCGGTCACCTCGACGATCAGGTTCGACTTCGTGCTCAACGCGCCCCGCAAGACCGACCTGTGGCTCGCGCCTTCGCTGAACGATGTCGTGCTCACCTACACGACCGGCCAGACCAAATCGACTGGCTCAGGCAACGGTGGCGCGACCGGTGGCAACGGCACCGCCTCAGGAACCGGCACAGGCACCGGCACCGGTGTGGGCGGCGCGGGCAGCGGCACGGGCGTCGGCGCCGGTCAGGGCACGAGCATCGACCTGGGCGGCAGCGGCACGGCCGGCACGTCGGGCTCGACCTCGAATACGAGCGGAGCCGACCTGGTCGTGCCCAGCGAGCAGCAGGTCGCCACGTCTGGGGGAGCCACGGCGGGTGCGATCAGCGGCGTCCCCGTGAGCATCGGCCAGGTGAGCGGCGGCGCGCTGGGGGGCGGGGGCGGCAGCCCTCCCCCGCCCGTCTCTCATACCGCGGCCCGTCTGCGGGTCGCCGCGGCCGTGCTGCTGCTCGCCGCCCTGCTGATCTGTCCGTCGATCGTGGTGCGGCGCCGCATGCGGCGGCTGAGGGCCTGGGAACATAGGGATGAGCTCGAGGGCTGGGCGTAGGGGGGCGGGGGCTCACGGCTCGAGGCGCGGCGGTTGGAGCTGCCGGACGATCAGGCCGACCTCGACGGCCTCACGGCCCTAGCCTCCCAGCATCTCCGGGCGACTGTCGAGCAGGAGCTGGTTGGCGGCTCGCCGGTCACGCACGGCCTGCGCCGCTCTGTCCACCAGCGAGGCAAAGACGCCGGGGTGGCCCTCGATCAGCGCGCGCAGATGGGCGGCGAAGGCCGCCTCCGAGCCGTCGCCGTCGATCGCATCGATCGTGACGTGCCAGTCCTGCGGGTCGTCGATCTGCTGGTGGAGTCGCACGAGCGCCACGTCGAGATCGTCACTGACCAGCGCCACCGCGCCTCCCATCAGGGGTTGGGCCGTGGCGTGATCGACCACCCAGCCGCCGGTGTTGTGAACCCGCAGCCCGCCGCCCGGCCAGGAGGCGTCGGGCCACCATTGGCAAAAGGGCTTGTGGGTGTGACCGATGATCAGCGCGGCATCGTTGGGCAGAGCGCGGCCGTCTTCCCGGAGGCGCGAGCGCAGCGAGACGAGGTACTTGCCAAGGCCGTCCCGGGTGTCTTTGGTCAGCAGCTCCGTCGTGACGCCCCGCTCGCGCGCAGAGGCGATCATGTCGACCAGCGCCCCGACGCCCCAGCGAATGCCGAGGCGTTCCGCGGTGCCCACCAGGCGACCGCTCTTGACCGTCATGCTGCGCGCCACCTCATCGAGCAGTCGAGACAGGGCCGCCTCGTCCTGCAGCGCGTCGTAGATGCTCTCCACGAGCGCTCCGGCTCTGCCCGAGCGCGTCATCGACGAGAAGAAGAAGTCGAGCCAGGGCCAGTTCTCCTGCTCCATGGTCTCGACGTCGAGTGGCTCGGGCACGTTCGGTGCGAGGGTCCGCAGGAACCCCGACATGACCTTGCTGACCGACTCGATGTAGTGGCCGTGGGTGATCAGCACGACCCGACTGCCATCGGAGGATGCCAGCGCCAGGTCGGGGTAGAGCACGCGCAGGCGCGCGTCGTCCAGGTGTGCCGTTCCGCGCATGACCTCCGACACCAGCGGGGCCTCGTAGCGCGGCTGCTCGTCGAGCCACATCGGGCCGATGCGATGGCGCATCGCCGGCGCCGCGAGATCTCCCTGGATGACCTCGGACAGGTGCTTCTCGAGCCAGTGCTCTCGGGTGTACTCCCAGAGGATGTGGTCGTGGTTGCCGGGCAGAAGGATGACCTCGTGGTCGACGACGGGCCGCCGCGGCGCCAAGAGGCCGACCAGCAGCCGGCCCAGGACCGGCACGGCTTGCTCCGGCGGCGAGAGGGCGAGGTCGAGCAGGTCACCCGAGGCGACCAGGGTCGGCAAGCGGTCGCCCTGGTTTGCGGCGACCAGGGTCGCGAGGCAGTCGATCAGGCCGCTCATGACGGTACCGGCCTGGTCTCGCTCGCCCCTGGCCTCCTCGGCCTTCGTCGGCGTGAGGATGCTGTTGGCGGCGCCGAGATGGGCGTCGGAAAGCACGATGTAGCGGATGTCGGTGCTCACGGCAGCAAGTACTCTATCGCGTGCGGCCGGCGCGGCGTGAGTTGACCGAGCCGTCAGGGCGAACGATCGCCGGACACCTGACTCGGGGTCATCGTCCAGGTCCCCAGGGCGACCGCGGCCACGAAGCACAGCAGCAGCGCTACCGCGAGCCACTCCAGCCAGTGGCGATGGGCGATGATCGCGACCAGGTCGGCTGCGCAGGCGACCCAGGCCACATAGGGGACCCTTCGGGGCAGACGGGGATGCCACACCGGCGCCCAGCCGATGAACCAGACGGCGCTCGCCATGGCGATGAACAGGACGGTGACCCAGATCGCGTGAGCCGCCGAGTCGTTCTCTGAGTAGAAGCCGGTCATCATCAGGGCCGCGGCGGCGACCAGGCCGCTGAACTGGCCGAGGCCAAGGAACGCCCTGAAGATGAGACGCTGGCCGTGATGCCAGGATGAAAGTCCGACGAAGAAGGCAACCAGCACCGCGCCGACGGTGACCATGTCGACTCGAAAGAAGATCGAGCCCCGGGGGCTGAGCAGGGTGTCACCCAGGTCGCTGATCCAGTTGGCGGCCGGACTGAAGGCCCGCGGATAGTAGGCGTAGGCCACCACCGCGAGCGCCACGCAGACGACGATCGCCGCCAGTCCCGCGATGGTTGCCAGTGGGGGTCGTCTCGAAGGCGTTGGTCACTCCCTTCTGCCGAGCGCTCAGGCCGTCGCCGAAGCTGGGCGCGTCGATCCTGTGAAAGTACCCACGTCGCGGGCGAGGGTCAACCTGCCCCGAGCCCTGAGGGCCCGAGCACGCCGGGTGCCACGCATCGACGACTGGCGGACTGGTGGAAGGGGAACCACCTCCGTAGACCTGCAAGCGGACGAAATCGCCGGCCCCGGGGTGGAGATGGGCAGACAAGGCACGGCCCAAACGCTGGCTACCTGGATCGCGATCGAGGAAGAGCGGGTGACGCGACCCCGAAGCGCGCCGCTGGCGCTCGTCAACGGGGGTTGGCAGGCGGCCCGTGAGCACGCCGCCCTGGGCAGGGCGGCTCGCCAGGTGGCGCCGCGCTCGGCACACGCGGTCTGGAGACCGGCGGCGGAGCGCCCCGATCCCGTCGCCTTACTGCGCAGTCAGGACGCAGGCCGTGTCCCCGGGCTGGTACCGGTGCGCTGGGGCCGTATGTCGGTCTCCCCGTTTGCCTTCTACCGTGGGGCGGCTCTGGCCATGGCCGCCGACCTTGCAACGACGCCCACCTCAGGTCTGAGGGTGCAGCTCTGCGGCGACGCTCACCTCATGAACTTCGGTGTCTTCGCCGCGCCCAACCGCAGCCTGATCTTCGACGTCAACGACTTCGACGAGACCGCGCCCGGGCCCTGGGAGTGGGACCTCAAGCGCCTGGCCACGAGCATTGTCATCGCCGCTCGCGAACGGGGCTTCACGGCCGCCCAGGGCCACGATGCGGCACTGGCCGCGGTGTGCTCGTATCGCACCTGGATGGCCCGCTATGCGACCCTGGACAACCGCACGGTCTGGTATTCGCGCGTAACGGCAGAGGACGCCCTGGCCATCGTCAAGGAGACCGCCGGCGCTCGCGCCAAGACGACCATGGCGATGGTCGCCAAGGCGCGGACACACAACAGCATCGAGGCGTTCCACAAGCTCACCACCCTGATCGACGGCGTGCCGCGCTTTGTCGACCGGCCGCCACTCATCGCCCACCTCACCGCGGAACAGGCCGCCATGGAAGATGTCGGTCGCCGCGCCTTTGCCGACTACCGCCGCACCCTCTCCGACGAGTGGCGCACGTTGCTCGACCGCTACGCCTTCGTCGACCTGGCCTTCAAGGTGGTCGGTGTGGGCAGCGTCGGTACCTGGGATCTGATCGCGCTGTTCATGGGTCGCGACGACGGCGATCCGTTGATCCTGCAGCTCAAGGAGGCCGGACCTTCGGTGCTCGAGGCCTATGCCGGTCGCAGCCGCTACGCGAACCACGGCCACCGCGTCGTGACCGGCCAGCGCCTGATGCAGGCGGCCAGCGACACCTTTCTGGGCTGGGTGCGGGCCAGCGGTCCGGCGCGCCGCGACCTCTACTGGCGTCAGCTTCACGACCTCAAAGGGGCGATCCCGGTCGATCGCGTGCGACCGGCCGGCCTGGGAGTGTACGCCGGGCTCTGCGGCTGGACCCTGGCCCGCGCTCACGCTCGCTCCGGCGATCGCATGGCGATCGCCGCCTACATCGGCTCGAGTGACCACTTCGATCAGGTCATCGCCGACTTCGCCGAAGCCTATGCCGACCAGGCCGAGCGCGACTACGAGCTCGTGACCAAGGCGATCAGGCAAGGACGGATCGAGATCGCGACGGGCGCCTGACCAGCGCATCGCGCCGCCGCGCGTGGTTCGCGTCAGGGCAGCGCCGGCTCCGGACAGAGCCCTCTACTTCGCCAGGAGGCCGACCTCGCGGGCGCGTTCTACGGCCTGTGTTCGCGAGCTCGCACCCAGCTTGCGGTAGATGGCGCGGACGTGAGACCTCACGGTGTTGGGCGAGACGACCAGGCGGGTGGCGACCTCGTCGCCCGAGAGTTGCGTGGGAAGCAACTCCAGTACCCGGCTTTCGGCCCGGGTCAGTGACTGAACGCCGCGGCGCGCCAGCAAGCTCGAGGTGAGTCGTGCCACCCGATCTCGCAGGATGCCGGCGTCCGGCCAGCCAACAAGGCAGCCGGTGGCGGCGCTCGTCCAGCGCTGTGCCGCTTCCATCTCGCCGAGGTCGAAGTACACCTCGGCAAGAATCGTGGCCGTCAGGGTCGCCGCCCACGGCCACAGCTCTCCCTGCTCGAACATGGCGGCAGCCACGGCGGCCGGGTCGCCGGCATCGGCGGCGCCCTGGTGAGCGAGCACTCTGGCCTGAGCAAGAAAGACCACCACCATGGGTGGGATACGGGCAAACTGTGATTCCGCGAAGCGCCGCCTGGCCTGGTCGGCCCATGATCGCGCCTCGTCCCAGCGGTCTTCATCGGCAGCGACAAGCGACAAGTGACCGAGCGCACCGAGCTCCGCATTCACGTTCGACGCTCGCCCTTCCCGGACCGCGAGACAAAGGACGTCGCGCGCCCCCGCGTTGTCGCCCAGCAGCCACCGGGCGTACCCGAGAAGGGCGCCCGCCCCTGAGCGCCAAAGGGGGCTGAAGGCGGCCTGCGGGCAGGCGGCCAGCTCGGCGTCCGCGCGCATCCGCGTCACGCCCTCGGCACTCGTGACCGCCCGCAGCAACGCCTGCAGGCCGCACAGCGTGATGCCTCCGTCGGGAGTGAGGCTATCGTCGAGACGTTCGCCCAACGTCGCACCAGCCCACAGACCTCCCAACCTGGGATCGCCGCTTGCCGTGTAGACCAGGCCGGCCACCAGGGTGAGTGGCACGTCGCTCTGGATCTGCTCGTCGCTGAACAGCTCGAGCCAGCGGCGCACCGTCTCCACGTGGCCGCTGCGATACAGATAGTCCAGGGCGATGCGACCGACGACCGCCGCGGCGCTCGCCACCTCGCCTGCCGCCAGCCAGTGTCGTACGGCGTTCTCGACCTCGTCTTCGGCTTCGAACCAGCGGGCGGCGCGCGCGTGCAGGCGGGCGACTTCGGCACGCGGCCGCCGCGCGAGCTCCGCCTGCAGGTGCTCGGCGAAGAGGTGATGGTAGCGGTACCACGTCTCGTCTTCATCCAGAGCCCAGACGAAGAGGTTCTCGCCCGCCAGGCGGCGCAGCAGCTCGTCGGAGTCGTCGCGGCCGGTGACCGCGCGACAGAGGTCGGGGCAGAGTCGCTCGAGGATCGAGGTCTCGAGCATGAAGTGGCGCAGCTCGGCCGTCTGCTGGGCCAGCACCTCGCTGGTCAGGTAGCGCCCCACCTCGCGCCGGTCGCCGGGCGGCCCGCCGCGTGCGACACCCTTGGCGTCGCTCGACAGGGCCGCCAGGTAAAGGCCCGCCGCCCAGCCTTCGGTGACACCCAGCAGGGCCGCGACGACCTGCTCGTCGGCGTGATGGCCGTTCATCTCCAGCAGCCGTGTCGCCTCGCCATCGTTGAGGGCGAGCTCGGCGAAACGCAGCTCGGCCAGGCGGCCGGCCGCGCGCAGTCGAGCGAGCGGGATCTCGGGGTCGCGGCGCGTGGCGATCGCCACGCGGGCGTCGGCGGGCAGCGCCTCGAACAGCACGGCCAGCAACTGCCAGCAGGGCTCCGCGGTAAGGCGCTGGCCGTCGTCGAGCACGACCAGAAACGGCGGCGCGGCGGCCAGCGCCGCAGCGAGAGTCGGCAGGATCGCCTCGCGGATAGGCGGCGCCGGCAGGCGCAGCCACTCCAGCACGGTGGGGCCGGTATCGGCCACGCGGCCCAGGGCGAGGGCGAGATAGGTCAGCAGGACGACGGGGTCGTCGGCGTCGGCGGCGAGCGTCAGCCAGGTCTTGGGCAGCGTGCTCTCGTCGAACCACTGCAGCAACAGGGTCGTCTTGCCGGCGCCGGCCGGAGCCGAGACGAGCGTCAACGGCGCGGTCGAGGCCGCCAGGAAGGCAAGCAGTGAGTCGCGCCGCACGAGCGCCAGAGAAGGTCGCGGCGGACGCAGTCGCGACTCGAGAGGTCGCAGGGTATAGGCGGGGGGCACAAGGGGCTCGGCTTTGTCCGCAGGTACCTCCGGCACTGCGGGCCCGTGCCACTTGTCGGGATGCCTGGTCGTCATGACGGCACCGAGACCGGCCGTCTCACCATGCCATGCCCCTCCGTGACTTTGCCATCCGGGCAGCGGGATCGCGTCACGTCCACCAGCACGCTCATTGCGAGTGTAGCACTAGTCACTTCATCGGCTCGTTGGGGCGTCGTTGCCTGTCGGAGCCGGCTTGGCCGACCTGCGCAGCGAACTGCTGCCGTCGACCGGCTTCGCTGTGAGGCTGGGCCATCACGATGTCCTTCTGGTGGTGTAGCGCGTCGCATGGTCGGATTCAGGCTAGCTGTGAACCCGGGGGCCGCCCTCACCCGTTTCGGGTGATTCGCTCTCTGGTCGAGCCGCGGCCCGGCGACATGGCTTCTCGATGCAGTCCGGACGAAACGTGCCAGGGCCTGTGGAGATGTGCGGCCGGTGCGTCTCCCGCGCTCCCGTAACGGCGCTCGGCAGGGTTCCGCGGTCGGTGGGGAAGACTGCGGCGAGGGGCGACGCGGGCCCGCCGGCCGGCAAAGAGGCGACCCCCGGGGCCGATGCGGAGGCGACGACCATGATCGCCGCGGTGACGATCAGTGAGGCAGACCTGGGCAGCCTCTGCCTCGTGGTGGCCGCGGGCGTCGTTGCGGTGCTGCTCGCCGACCTCGTGCGGCGGCCGCGCATTCCCAGCATCGTCGCCGAGATCGGGCTCGGCATTCTCATCGGGCCTTCCGTGCTGGGCATCGCTTCGCGCACCGACCTGGTCGACATCTTCGCCAGGTTCGGCCTGTCGTACCTGATCTTCCTGGCCGGGTACGAAGTCGAGCCGCGGCGCGTCGAGGGCCGGCCGATCGGGCTGGCCGGCGCGGGCTGGGCCATCTCGGTCGTTCTGGGTCTGGCCATCGCCGGCCTGCTGCAGGCGACCGGTCTCGTGCTCTCGGCGCTCTTCGTCGGCCTGGCGCTGTCGACCACCGCGCTGGGGCCGTTGCTGCCCATCCTGCGCGACGAGGGCGTGCTGGACACGCGCTTCGGGCCGTTCGTGCTCGCGGTGGGGACCGTCGGCGAGTTCGGCCCGATCGTCGCCGTCACCGTGTTGCTCGGCGTGCGGCGGCCTTCGGCGAACGCGCTGCTGCTCGTCCTGTTCGCCGTCGCCGCCGTGGCGATCGCGGTGCTGTCGGCGCGCTGGCGCCCGCCGCGGGTCGTGCGGCTGGTCCACGAGACGATGCAGACCAGCGCTCAGCTTGCCGTGCGCCTGTCGCTGCTCGTGCTCGTCGCGCTGGTCCTGCTGGCCTTCGCCCTTGGCCTCGACGCTCTGCTGGGGGCCTTCGCTGCGGGCATGATCGTACGCCTGGCCAGTGGCGGTCCCGAGGCCGAGACGGTCGCCGTGCGGCTGCACACGATCGGCTACGGCGTCTTCATACCGGTCTTCTTCGTGGCGACCGGCTTGAGTTTTGACCTTGGCACGATCGGCCGCGACCCCTGGATCCTGCTCGCGATCCCCGTGCTCCTGATCGCCATGCTCGTTGTGCGGGGGCTGCCGGTGCTGCTCTACCGGCGGCGGCTGAGCAGGCTCGAACGGCGCGCGCTGATGTTCTTCTCGGCCACCGGCTTGCCGATGATCGTGGTCATCACCGCCATAGGCCTGGAGGAGGGGCAGATGCGACCGCGCACGGCCGTGGCCCTGGTGGCCGCCGGCCTGGTCTCCATCTTCGTGTATCCGATCATCGGGCTGAAGTTCCTGCGTCAGGCGCGAAAAGGGGCGCGCGGCGAGATCTCCGACCAGACGGACACCGACGAGGCGGAAGCGGTCTGAGGGCATGGGGTGAGCTGCCGTCGGGTCGGGGTGTGAGACCGGGTGAGCCGCCTGCGGTCAGAAGATCGCAAAGTGCACGAGCGAGATCAGCCCGAACGCCAGACAGTAGACGGCAAACGGCACCAGCGTGCGAGTCTTGAACCAGCGCGACAGAAAGACGATCGCAAACAGTGACGAGGCGGCAGCGGCGACGGCGCCGGCCAGGACCGGACCGCGGACACCGGCGCCGAGCGGGCCGGTCAGGTCCGGCAGCTTGAGGAGCCCGGCCGCGAGGATCACGGGGGTCGAGAGCAGGAACGAGAAACGCAGGGCGTTCTCGTTGTTGAGGCCGCGGAACAGGCCGCCGGTCATGGCGACGCCTTCGCGGCTGATGCCGGCCAGCAGCGCCAGCGCCTGGGAGGCGCCGATCACCAGAGCGCTGCCGAAGCCGACATGCCCCAGCTCGTGCTCGGCGGCTTCGTCCATCGGCACGATGCGCTCGTCGCGGAAGCGGGTCTTCGTTTCGGCGGGTCGGCCCGTGCTCGACGCCGCCACGTGCAGCGTCTCCGCGGCCTCAGGTCGGCGTCCTTGCGTGGTCAGGCGCAGGTTGCGCCGCCGGTACAGCTCTCCGGCGAACAGGATCAGGCCGTTGAACATCAGAAAGAACGCCGCGACCCCCGGCTTGGCGAAGAGCACGCGGAACTGATGCTCGAAGACAAGACCGAGGATCCCGACCGGGATCGTGGCCAGCACTATGAGCCACGCCAGACGCTCGCTGTCGGTGGCGATGCGTCGCCTGGCGACGGAGCGCACCAGACCGGTCACGATGCGCGTCCACTCGCGCAGGTAGAAGCCGATGAGCACGACGGCGGTGGCGAGGTGCAGCCCAACGATGAAGGCAAGGTAGGGGCTCTCGGCCATGGACTCTTGCTTGACGAGCGTGGCCCAGCTCCCTCCGAACCACGAGGGGATGAGCACCGTGTGGCCCAGGCTTGAGATCGGGAAGAGCTCCGTGATGCCCTGGATGATGCCGATGACGATCGCCTGGAGGTAACTCATATGGTAGACGTGGTGCACCGTCAGGGCTCCCTTCGCTGAAAGCGGGCCGGGACCAGATCGCTGCCGGTGAGCGACGGAACGGTCGGCTCGGCATGATACCCGATTGTGGCCGGGTCCATCCCCGGGCGCAGGGAACATCAGGGTGTGGTGGGCAGCGACGGCCCTGCCTGGGCAACGCACCCTCGAGAACGCCTGAAGGGGCATCTCGTTCGGCTGCGACCGGTACGCCCATCGCCGCCCGCATGTCACCTCTGTGGGATACTCATCTACGCACGCCGGCTCGCCTGTCGACGTGCCGCCGACACCGAACGACGCCAGGCCCCCCAGAAGGCACGGAGAGAGATGACCGAAGCGATGAAACGCTCAGACATGCAGATGGGCGATCTCCGGCCGGACCTGCGCCGCAGGCTGGTCGCCGACGTGAACCAGCGGATCGCTCAGGCGCGAGAGCGAGGAGACCACTTCCTCGTGCCCCCGTATGCCGCGGTGCTCGACCTCATCGCAAACGACACCTGCCCCATCACCGAGCTCATCTGTGGGCTCCTGCCGAACGGGCAGGAGCTCCTGTCGCTCAGCCTCGTCGACGAGCTCCTGGTCGAGGCGAGCCTCGAGACCAGGCCCGACTGGGACCGCCGCCTCACGCAGGACATCCTGGCGCAGGTCGGAAGAGCCGATATCCTGGACAACCGCAGGATCAACGCCCTCTGCGCCTGCCGGCGCTACACCGATCCCCGGCGGCGGTACGCGCGACGCCAGACCCACATGGTCACGGTCGACGGCTACACCGTCTTTCTTCAGGTGACGGAGACCGCGGAAGGCAAGTGGACCTACGCCACTCGAAGCGACCGTCTCTCCCACGGGCTCGGCCTCAGAAGGGCGACGAGCATCGAACCCCTGCTCGAAGCCGGCAAGACCACGGCAGCGCCGCCTGAGCCGTACTACGATCGCAAGGCCAAGCGCCTCCTGATCCAGGCGGGGCATGCCGAGTACGCCGACCTCGATCTGCGGCTGCGCCTGGTGTCGGTCGATTGCGCCGACCACCCCTACGTCCAGGCGATGAAGCAGGTGCTGATCGTCTGGGTATAGGTGTCTCGGCCCCGGAAGCGTGGTCCAAAGACCACGCGAGACGAGTGTGCGCGCGCACCTCGGCAGCCACACATCCTGTGCGCGAGTCCACTTCTTCGGTGTCGGCGCAGTGCATACGTTCTCCTCACACTCTTGTTTCGAGGGAGGAGCACACGCAGATGGCCGATCAGCGATACGTGCAAAACGCGACGGGCAAGCTTCGCAGGGTGCTCCTTTGCCCACCGGAGTTCTTCAACTTCCAGCCCATCAACGAGATCACGCGGGGTGTGCTGGCGCGTGGTGAGCGACCCGACGAGGCGGCCTTCCGTCGCGAGCATGCCGAGCTCGTCCAGGCGTACGGCGACGCCGGAGTCGAGGTCGTGCTCATCGAGCCCGATCCCGAGCTGCCGTACATGGTCTACGCCCGGGACTTCGGCGTCTGTGTCGCCGAGGGGGCGTTGATCGGCAGTTTCCGGGAGCCCATCCGCCAGGGCGAGGACCTTCACTACCTGAAGAAGATCCGCGAGCTCGGCATACCCGTCGTCGGCAAGGTGAGCCGGGGGACCTTCGAAGGCGGCGATTTCTGGCTGCTCGATGAGTCCACCATCGTGCACGGCATCGCGGCTCGCACCGACTGGGAAGGGTTGCGCAACGCCGCCGAGATCCTGGAACCGCTGGGCTACACGGTCACCGGCATCCAGATCCCGTCGAAGAACCTGCACCTGGACATGGCGTTCAACATCGTCGCACCCGGCGTCGCCGTCTGCGCGGTCGAGCAGATGCCCGAGCACTTCCTGCGCATGTTGCGCAAGCGCGGGTTCGAGCTGATCGAGGTGCCCAGCGCCGGCGTTCTCAAGCACCACTGCAACATCCAGGCGCTCGGTGACGATCGGGTGCTGACCTTTGCCGGCAACTCGGCTGTCAACGAGAGACTCCGGGCACTGGGCCTGAGTGTCATCGCCCCCGAGATCACGGAGATCCTCAAAGGCGGTGGCGGTCCGCACTGCATGACCTTCCCGCTTCTGCGAGACGCCTGAGTCGTGAGCGCGATGCCGCGATCGCGCCCATCCGCCATCGTGACCGGTGGTCTGCAGCTCGTGTCGATCACCGGCGATCCGGCCGCGAACGTCTCGAAGATCGAGCGTCTGGGCCGGACGATGAAGGCGGAGCATCCGCAGCTCGACCTTCTCGTGGTCCCGGAGCTGGGCGTGACGGGGTACTCGGCCGGTCGGGCGTTCAGCTCGCTGGCAGAACGCTGGCCCGAGGGCGAGAGCTTGCGGCGCCTGGCGAGCCTCGCCGCGGAGCTTGATGTCGTGCTCGTCGCGGGCTATGCGGAGGCCTCCGCCACCTCCGGGCTCATCTACGACTCGGCGGCCGTGTTCGAGCGCAACGGCCGGCCGATCGCCTCGTATCGCAAGACTCACTGTCTCGAGAGCGAGCGTCGCTTCTTTGCGAACGGCGACGATCTGGCGAGCATCGCCACGTCGATCGGTCGGCTCGGCGTGATGATCTGCTGGGACGCGGCCTTTCCTGAGGTCGCGCGCACGCACGCCCTTGCCGGAGCCGACCTTCTGGTGACGATCGGCGCCTGGGAGGATCCCTACGTCGAGGACTGGGACCTCGCCGTCGCGGCCCGCGCCTACGACAACGTCACTCCCATGATCGCGGTCAACCGCTGCGGCGTCGACGGTGAGGCGCGGTTCTCGGGTCACTCCCGCGTGGTCGACTGTCTCGGCCGCCCGGTGACCGGCCTCGGCGACGAGCCCGACGGACTGCTGGTCGCCACGATCGACCACGATCGCACCGACGAGGCAAGAGCGGGTTATGGCTCGCAACTGCGAGATCGCCGACCGGAACTCTACGCAGCAGTCAGCGCGCCGGCGACGGCGTTGACCGGTTCGTCGTCCTCTACAGAAAGGAACTAGACGGTGCCCAGCGCGCAACAGTCCTTTGCGACAAGCGATAGGGGAGCTTGCCATGGCAACTGAGACCAAACCCGCACGCTCATCGAACGGCATTCGTGGCATTGAGGTGCGCTCGATCGACTGGATCCCGGACAACGAGCGTCACGGCAAGACCTGGCAGCAGGCGCCTCTGTGGTTCCTGGGCAACTTCCAGTACTTCACCATCCCGATCGGTTTCATCGGGCCGGCCTTTGGCCTGTCGCTCTGGTGGACGATCTTTGCCGGCACGACCGGCATCCTGGTCGGCACCTGCTTCATGGCCTTCCACGCCAGCCAGGGCCCGACCTTCGGGCTGCCTCAGATGATCCAGTCGCGCGCCCAGTTCGGGTTCCGGGGAGTCATCGTCGCCCTGTTTGCCGTGCTGTTCACCTACATGGCGTTCAACGTCGCCGACCAGGTGCTTCTCTCCGAAGGGCTGCACGGCACGTTCGGCTGGAACGCCAACCTGGTCGCCGTCGTGGCGACCGTCGGCGCCGCTCTGCTGGCGATCTACGGCCACGACTGGGTGCACCGCGTCTTCAGATGGCTGCTGTACATCCTGCTGCCGCTCGTGGCCATCATCTCGATCGCCGTGCTCACCGGCCACGCCGGCCACGTCACGAGCCACACGCCCTACGGCTTCAACTGGACCGGCTTCATGGCTCAGTTCTCCGCCGCCGCGGCCTACAACATCACCTACGCGGGCTACGTGTCCGACTACTCGCGCTATCTGCCGCGCGACACGCCGAAGGGCAAGATCATCGGCTACGTGTTCGCCGGCGCCGCGACCCCGGCCATCTGGCTGATCGCGCTGGGCGCCTGGCTGGCGATCCGGCTGGGCGCGACCGACGGGCTGGTCGGCTTGAAGACGGCCGGCAACAACGTGTTCGGTTATCTCGGTTCGGTGACGGCCCTTCTGTCGGCGATCGCCCTGGCGGCGACCATGGGCATGAACGCCTACGGCGGCATGCTGACGACCCTGGCCGGCGTCGACTCGTTCCGCAAGGTCACCCCGACCCGGGGAGCCAGGGTGGTCACCATCCTGGGCCTGACGGTGATCTGGTTCGTGATCGCCAAGCTGATCTCCACGAGCGCGGTCGGCGTCGTCGATACCGTCCTCACGCTCATGCTCTACCTGCTGGTGCCGTGGACGGTGACCAACCTGATCGACTTCTTCTTCGTGCGCCGCGGGCACTACGCCATCATCGAGATCTTCAAGCCCCACGGCCTCTACGGAGTCTGGTCACGCAACGGCCTGATCGCCTACGCCGCCGGTTTCATCGCCGAGATCCCCTTCATGGTGCTGCTCAACCTGGTCACCCTGAAGAGCTACTACACAGGGCCTCTGGCCAAGCAGATCAACAGCGTGGACATCTCGTGGATCGTGGGCGCCGTCGTGACCGCGATCGTCTACCTGATCCTGGTGCGCAACTTCGATCCCGCGTCGGAGCGGGCGGCGATCGAAGAGAGCGATCGGGAGCTGGCAAGTCTGGAGAAGCCCGTCTGAACGGTGCTGTCGCGCGGCCCGGCCGGGATCGGCAAGTCGGCCGGTCCCGGCCGGGCCGCAGGCGGCAAGGGAGGCGACGGCGACCCCTGATCCCCGGCGGGTCGGGACGGCGGGTGGCATTCCCTGATGTCTGCCGTGATGGCCGTGGTCGAAGCACGCAGCTCCGCTGGAGCTGATCGAGAGGAGAAGCACATGCAGCATCATTTCAAGGGCAAAGACTTCCTGAAGCTCGCCGACTTCACACCCGAAGAAGTCGGCTATCTGGTGGACACCGCGATAGAGCTCAAGCGCAAGCGCGCCATGGGCGAGATCTACCAGCCGCTGCAGGGAAAGACCGTGGCCCTGATCTTCGAGAAGCTGTCGACGCGCACACGCCTGAGCTTTCAGGCCGGTATCGCTCAGCTCGGCGGCCAGACCTTCTACATGAGCCCCGACCAGATGCAGACCAGTCGTGGCGAGCCCATCCGCGACACGGCGCGCATCATCGATCGTTACTGCGAGGGCCTGTTCATCCGCACCTTCGGCCAGGAGGTCGTCGAGGAGTTTGCGCAGTACATGCGCAACCCGGTGATCAACGCGCTGACCAACGAGACGCACCCCTGCCAGGGGCTCTGCGACCTCATGACGATCAAAGAGAAGAAGGTCGCCTACAAGGGTCTCAAGGTCGGCTATCTCGGCGACATCTGGAACGTCTGCCACTCGCTCATGATGGGCTGCGCCATGACGGGCATGGACTTCTACGCGGCGCAGCCCAACGACGACTATCAGCCGAACGCCGAGCAGCTCGCCGTCGCGCAGAAGTGGGCCAGGCTCAGCGGGTCGAAGATCGTCTACACCAGGGATCTCGAAGAGGTCGCCACCGCCGCCGACGTGATCTACGGCAACACCTGGCACTCGATGGCCACCGAGAACAGGGAACAGCGCGTCAAGGACTTCGCCCCCTACCAGGTCAACATGCGCGTCATCCAGATGGCCAAGCCCGACGTGATCTACATGCACTGCCTGCCCGGCACGCGCGGCGAGGACATGGTCGACGAGGTCATCGAAAGCCCCTACTGCGTCTTCTGGGACCAGGGCGAGAACCGCATGCACACCGAGAAGGCAGTTGCCGCTCTCGTCATGGCGTGACGGCGGGGGAGGTCGCGGTCTGACTTCGCGCTTCGCCCGGCTCTGTGCGGCAAAGGTGTCTTCGCAAGGAGGACAGAGGAGATGGCTGACATGAGTTTCACCTATCAGCTCGGCACCAGGATCGTCTTTGGCGCGGGAAGGCTGGCGGAGCTGGGCGGCGAAGCGCGCGCTCTGGCGGGTCAGCGTGTCCTGCTTGTGACCGACCCTGGGATCGTCGCCGCCGGCCTCGCCGACAAAGCGCGTGAGGCCCTCGGTGAGGCGGGCGTCGAGTCGGCCGTCTTCAGCGATGTCTCCGCCAATCCATCCGACCGTGAGTGCTGCGCCGCTGCGGCGGCCGCGGTCGCCTTCGGTGCGCAAGGCATCGTCGGGCTGGGCGGGGGGAGTGCCCTGGACACCGCCAAGGCGGCCGCGGCGCTCGTGACCAACGGCGGCCGGGTCAAGGACTGGGAGGACCCGCGGCAGCTCGAGAAGGAGCCGCTGCCCATGCTGGCCGTGCCCACGACCGCGGGCACCGGCAGCGAGGTGACGTGGGTCGCCGTCATCACCGACGAAGAGCACCGCTACAAGATGACCCTTCTCGACCCGAGGATCGCCCCCGACGTGGCGATCGTCGATCCCGACCTCACCGCATCGCTACCGGCGAACGTGACCGCCGCGACCGGCGCTGACGCCCTGGTCCATGCCATCGAGGCGTATACCTGCCAGGTGGCAAACCCCGTGAGCGACGCTCTTGCCTTGCGAGCGATCGAACTGATCGCCCACGCGCTGCCGGCGGCGGTCCAGGACGGGGGCGACACCGTCGCCCGCTGTGACATGCTCCTCGCGAGCACGCTGGCCGGCATGGCGTTCATGAACGCCGACGTGGGCGCCGTGCACTGCATGGGGGAGAGCCTCGGTGGCCTGCGCGGCACGCCGCACGGCGTCGCCTGTGCTGTCTTCCTGCCGTTCGTGCTCGAGTTCAACCTCGAAGCGGACCCGGCCCGACACGCGGCCGTCGCCCGGGCGCTGGGCGCCGGCAAGCCCGGCATGACCGACGCCGAAGCGGCGCGTTCACTGGTCGGGGCCACCCGCGCCCTCAGCGCTCAGATCGGCCTGCCCGGATTGCGCGAGCTGGAGACTCTCACGAGCGACGACCTCGAAGCCTTGGCGCGCCTGTCGGCAGACCACGTCTGCTCGCCCGACAACGCCCGGGAGATCGGTTACGAGGACTACCTCAAGCTGTTCCGGGAGGCCTATTCGGCCTGACGCCGGCACACCGGCGGGCGCGGCGCGCTACCCCCCGCGTCGTCGCGCCCGCCGGACCACTGTCGTCCGCCGGACCACTGTCGTCCGCCGGACCACTGTCGTCCGCCGGACCACTGTCGTCCGTGGGCGGTGATCGCGGGTGTGCCGGCGCACTTCGCTGTAGTGTTGCACCATGCAGTCGCACACTTCACCTCTCTCGCCCGACCATTCCTCGCTCGAGGCGAGTCTGACGGTCGCCGAGCTCGCGCAGGCGCGCGACCTTCACCTCGAGGTCGTCGCCGGGCACGCCGGGTTGTCGCGGGCGATTGAAGCGGTCTACATCGGCGACCTCGACGATCCCACTCCCTGGATGGTGCAGGGAAGCGTCGTCCTCACGACCGGACCGCGGCTCGAAGGCAACCCCGAATCAGGGGCCGAGCTCGTGCGCCTGCTCAAACGCAGCGGCATGGTCGGCGTCGGGGTCGCCATCACGCCCAACGTGAGCGCCATCCCCGACGTGATGCTGGCTGCCGGCGACGACGAGGGTCTGCCGGTGCTTCGCGTTCCCCCTGAGACGCCGTTCCGACGGGTCACGAGCTACGTCTTCAACGCGTTCACTTCGCGCGACATGCACCGCCTGCGTCGCAGCGTGGCGATGCAGCAGCATCTCGTGGAAGCCCTTCTCGACGAGCAGAGTGTCGAGGCTCTCGTTCGCCGGCTGGCCGAGCTGCTCGACGCCGACGCCGCGGTGCTCGACCGCCGAGGCGCGACCGTGGCCCGGTGGTCCGCCGCCCGCGGGTCGGCAGACGACGACGAGTTCGCCGCGCGGGCCTGGCGCGAGTACAGGCGTCTCGTGGAGCAGGGCGCGCCGCGCTCCTTCTTCGAGCTCGACGATCGCTACGTCGGATTCCGCGAGGTGCGCCGTGCCGGGAGTGTCCGGCAGCTCCTTCTCGTCGCCTATCCGGCCG
The DNA here is from genome assembly GCA_963733255.1 of uncultured Actinomycetes bacterium. Taxonomy (GTDB): domain Bacteria; phylum Actinomycetota; class Thermoleophilia; order UBA2241; family UBA2241; genus Bog-752. The sequence continues at coordinate 491,992 of CAVTCH010000019.1, read as the reverse complement.
GGCGACTCATCTCCGAGCTGGCCGACGCGTCGCTGTCGTTCGCGCAGCGTCTTCTCGAGGTCGAGCTCACGGGCAGGCATGCGTTCGGCGATATCCACCGCACTCGTTCCGGCCTGCTCGAGCGGCTGCTCTACCAGCGCGGCAACTCGGCCGAGCTCGCCGAGCGTCTCTCGTATCACGGCATCGAGCCGAACACCCCATGGCGCGTGGCCGCGCTTGCGGTCACGACGCCGTCGAGCGGCCGCCCCGCGTCGGGTGAGCTCGTCGAGACGATGCTCGCCGGTGTCGACGAGGTGTTCGGGGAGCGCGCCCTGCCGTTCCTCGCCGACTGGGATGCGGACCAGGGGCTGGTGTTGTGTCCGACTCCCGGCGCGGTGTCCGGGCCGGCGGCGCGAGGTCTCTTTGATGAGATCGCGGCGGCGCTGTCCGGCCGCATGAACCTGTCGGGGATCGCGATCGGCGTGTCCGCGTCGATGACCGGCATCGAAAGTGTGCCGCGTGCCGCCGGGCAAGCGCGGCTTGCGCTGCGGCACGGGCCGGCCGGCAGCGCAGGATCGTTCGTGACGGTGTTCGAGGACATGGGCGGGCGGTACGTGATCCTCGACAGCCTGTCTGGGGAAACGTTGCGCAGCCTGAAGGCGGGCGTCGTCGATCGTCTGCGCGACGCCGACGATAGCCGCGGCTCTGAGCTCGACGCTACGTTACACGCCTATCTGGCGCACGGCTGCTCGGTGAGCGAAACGGCGGACGGGCTGTATCTGCACCGCAACACGCTGCGCAAACGCCTGGCGCGCATAGAGCAGGTCCTGGGCCTCGATCTTTCGACGATGGGCGGACGAGTGGAGGTGTATCTCGGCGTGCGCGCAGCCGACGTGCTGGCCTCTCGCAAGGCCGACGAGGGGCCGCCCCCGCCCGTCGACTCCGGGCCGCACTCACCGCCCTTCGACTCCTGAGCGCCCCGCCGGGGTCGCGCCGTCGCTAGGCCGAGCGCTCCGTTTGAGCCGGAGCGCCAGCGAGCACCTTGCGGGTATCGGACCTGTGCTCCAAGGCGAGGCCTCTCATGGAGCTGGACTCTTTGTGCCGCTTCCGCTGCGTGCTGTGTGGCCGCCGGCATGACGACGACCTGCGTCCTACGTGAACGAGCTCGCGATCAACCTGCTTCTCGTTCCCGACGATGAGACGCGGAAGCGAGTCGAAGCCCTCAATGCGGCGCTGCGGGACGACCTGGGCTCCGGCTTCGCTTTTGACGAGACGCATCTGCCGCACATCACCGTCCTGCAGCGGCCCATCGCCGGCGCCGATCTCGACGCGGTCCTGGCGGCCGCCGCGGTGGTCGCCGAGACGAGGCGGACCGGTGACCTTCGGCTCTCGGCGATCGGCCTGGTCACAGGCGCCCTGGACACCACGCCGCCGATCGTCCTGGTCAGCGCAGATGTCGAGCGGCGGCCGGCGCTCGCGACTCTGCAGATGGAGCTCGTCGCGGCGCTGGCTTCGCTGGCCGCCCCGAGGCTCAGCCGGGCGGCCTTCTTTGCGCTGCCGGGAGAGTCGCCCGTAGGCGACGGGACGGTCAGATACGTCGAACGGTTCGCGGTCGACGGCACCGGGCAGGAGTATTCTCCGCACCTTTCGCTCGGCCTGGGCGACGAACGGTTGGCCTCAGGCTTGACGAACTCGTTTCAGCCCTTCGAGGTGATCGTGACGGCTCTCGCGGCATGCCGGCTCGGCGCCTTCGGCACCGCCCGCGAAGTACTTGGCCGCTGGCCGCTGGACTGATTTGCGCAAGGAACACCGGCGCTCGGAGCGCCGGCCAAACGGCGACGGCGCGCGGGCCGTCGTGACGCAACCAGTGAGGTGGAACATGAAGATAGGGATCATCGGCGCCGGCCACATCGGCGGTACCCTGGCCGCCAAGCTCGCCGCCGCCGGCCACGACATTGCGCTGGCCAACGCCCACGGACCGCACTCGCTGGAGGCGCGCGTGGCGAGCCTGGGCCCGAACGCGCGGGCGCTGACCGTCGATGAGGCCGCCCGGTACGGTGATGTGGTCATCGTCTCGATACCGCTGGGGCAGTACCGCACGGTGCCGCCCGAGCCGGTCAGAGGCAAGATCGTCGTCGATACCGACAACTACTACCCGCAGCGCGACGGCCACTTCCCTGAGCTCGACGACGACCGCCTGACGTCGAGCGAGCTCCTGCAGGAGCATCTGCCGCAAGCGCGTCTCGTCAAGGCGTTCAACGCGGTGCGCTGGGATGTGCTGGCCGACGAGGGCAGGCCGCGGGGCGCGGGCGGACGGCTGGCCGTGCCGCTGGCCGGCGATGACACTGAGGCCAAACGCGCCGTGGCCACCCTGATCGACGAGATCGGCTTCGACCCGGTGGACGTCGGCAGCCTTGCTCAGGGCGGGCGCAAGATCCAGCCCGGGGCGCCGGTCTATGTGGCTCATTTGACTGCGTCCGAGATGGTCGATCGCCTCGCTGCTTGAAGGGCCGTTCAGACCACGAGCCCGACATGGCTGAGGCGCAGCCGAGGCCGCTCGCGCGCGGCACCGCCTGGACGCGCAACCTCGAGACGCCGCTGCGCGAGTTCCTGCGCACCGAGACGGGTAGCGCCACCGTGCTGCTCGGGGCCACCGTCGTCGCGCTCCTGTGGGTGAACCTGGCGCCGTCGTCGTATGTCACGCTCTGGCAGACGAAGCTTTCGGTGCACCTGGGCTCGGCGGCGATCGCGCTGGACCTGCGGCACTGGGTCAACAGCGGCCTCATGACGTTCTTCTTCTTCGTCGTCGGGCTCGAAGCTCGGCGCGAGTTCGACCTGGGCGAGTTGCGCGAGCGACGGCGCGCGGCCCTTCCCGTTCTGGCCGGCCTGTCGGGTATGGCCGCGGCGGTGCTGATCTACCTGGCGTTCAACGCCGGCGGCGGAGCCGCGCACGGCTGGGGCGTGGCCATGTCGACCGACACCGCGTTCGCCCTCGGCGTTCTGGCGCTCGTCGGACCGAAGCTGCCGGGGCGCCTGCGCGCCTTCGTGCTGACCGTCGTCGTGGTCGACGACCTGGTCGCCCTGGTGGTCATCGCGACCGTGTACAGCCGTTCGATCGCCGTGCTGCCGCTGCTCTCCGCGATCGGCCTGCTGGCCTGCGCCGTGGTGCTGCGCCGCGGTGGGCGCCGGTTCGGGCTGATCTACGGGGCCTTTGGCCTGGGCGCCTGGATCGCGCTGTACGAGTCGGGCGTCGATCCGGTCGTGGTCGGCCTGGTCCTGGGACTCATGGTGTACGCCTACCCCGCGGCTCGCCCGGACCTCGAGCGGGCGAGTGAGCGCTTTCGGCTCTTCAGGGAGCAGCCGACTCCCGAGCTCGCCCGGGCCGCGCGCAGCGGCGTCGAGTCGGCGATCTCTGGGAACGAGCGCCTGGCGGCGCGCCTGCACCCGTGGACGAGCTACGTCATCGTGCCTCTGTTCGCGCTGGCGAACGCCGGCGTCCAGTTGAGTGGCGGCTCTCTCTCGCGGGCGTTCACGTCGCCCATCACGCTGGGCATCGTGGCCGGCTACGTGGTCGGCAAGCCGGTCGGTATCCTCGGCGCCTCGCTGCTCGTGAACCGGATGAGCGGTGGTCGTTTGCGGCCACCGGTCGGTTGGGCGGCGGTCGTCGGCGGGGGCGCGGCCGCGGGAGTCGGCTTCACCGTCTCCCTGCTCGTGGCGAGCCTCGCCTTCAGCGGCCTGCGGCTCGAGGAGGCGACGATCGGTGTGCTCAGCGCCGCGCTCCTCGCCGCCTGCTCGACGTGGGCGGTGTTTCGCCTGATCGACCTGCTGCCGCGGCGCTCCCGGCTGCGGGCGCTGCTCGGCTCGTCGGAGCCGATCGTCGACCTGGCCGTACCGGTCGACAACGAGCACGACCACGTGCGCGGACCGCGCGACGCGCCCGTGACCTTCGTCGAGTACGCCGACTTCGAGTGCCCCTTCTGCGGGCAGGCGGAAGCGGTCGTGCGTGAGCTCTTGGCGGGTTCGGGCGACGTGCGCTACGTGTGGCGGCATCTGCCCCTGAACGACGTGCATCCCTCGGCGCAGCTTGCCGCCGAGGCCTCGGAGGCCGCGGCGGCGCAGGGCGCTTTCTGGGGGATGCACGATCGCCTGCTGGCCCATCAGGACAAGCTGCGCATGTCGGACCTGCTCGGCTTCGCCCGTGAGCTCGGGCTCGATGAGGAGCGTTTCTCCGACGACCTGCGCCGCTACTCCGGCGCCGCCCATATCGCCCGCGATGTCGACAGCGCCGACCTGAGCGGCGTCACAGGGACACCCACGTTCTTCATCAACGGCCGCCGTCACTACGGCGTCTACGACATCGTGACGCTCACGGAGGCGGTGCGCGCCGCCCGCGCCCGGGCGGCGCTGACCGGCGGGCGCGAGCCGGCCGCCGCCTGAGCTCCGTTTCGCACAGATCGAGAACGTCGTTGCCCGCGTGGGCCACGCCGATCTCGAAGGCGACTCTGCGCCTGGGGTGCGGGCCGGTAGACGACGACGCATGGCGTACGTACTATGTACAGCCGGAACCGGCGCGAGAGCCGAAGGCTGAAGCGGGGGGCGGGGACTGATGGCGGATCTCATCCTTGAGTGCGTGCGCGCGGAGCGCGGCGACGGCGGCGCGCTCGACTCGAGCGCGCGACTCCTGCGAGTCGCCGAACGACTGTCACCCGACAACATCGAGGCCCGCCCGGTCCAGGTGATCGACGCGCCCGACCTGCGCGGGGTGGTCGTGAATCCGTCCCCCGAGGGCGTCTCCGTGACCGACGGTGCCGTCATGATCGGCGTGACCATCGGCCCCGCGGGTCAGTGGTGGCAGGTCGGCAGCGAGCCGCCCGACGGTACGTACGCGCTCGTCAGATACGACCATGAGACCGTCGAGCTCGTGACCGACGCGACCGCGACCCGCTCGCTCTGGTACGCGCTCGATGAGCGGCGCCTCATCGTGTCCACTTCGCAACGGGCGGTGGTCGCCCTGCTCGGTGGTCTCAACCTGAACCGCGAGGCCGTGACATGGTTTCTGGTGTGCGGCACGCTCGGCCCCGACGCCGTGTGGGACGAGCGCGTCAAGCGCCTGCCGTCAGACTCACGGCTCACCCTGGACCGGCGCACGTGGCGGGAGGAGCTGGTCCAGCAGCCGGCCTTCTTCGTGCCGGAGCCGGGCAGTGTCCGCGAGCACCTCGACCGCCTGCGCGATGCGGTGGGCTGGAGCTGCGCCAACCTCGACATCGACACGGAGCGCTGGCTTCTGCCGCTCTCGGGCGGTCGCGACAGTCGCGCCATCCTCGAGGGCCTGGACCGCGCCGGACGCACGCCGAGGTGCATCACCTGGACGACGCGCGAGTCTCCCGGCAACCCGCTGTCCGACGCCTACGTCGCGCGCGTCGTCGCCCGGCGCTTTCACGCCAAGCACCGGTATCTGTACTTCGACCGACCGGCCGAAGGTCTCAGCCTCGCGTTCCAGCGCTTCATCGAGCTCGGAGAGGGCTCGACCGACGCCTTCGCCGCCTACGTCGACGGCTGCGCGATGTGGCGCGACCTGTACGCCGAAGGCGCGTACGGCGTCATCCGCGGCGACGAGCCCCTCGTCGTGCGGACTCGAATGGCCACCCACGACGGGGCGCGCCGGCACGCGCACGGCACGCTCGTCGGCGACTACCCCGAAGGCCACCTCGTGCATCGCCTCGGCCTGGCCGAGCAGCACTGGCCACAGCGTCTGCAGCCGCGCGCCGACGAGGGGCCCACGGTGTACCGTGACCGTCTCAGCCATCAGGTCTACATCCCCTACGCGCTGGCCCCGCTGACCGAGATCAAGTGCCGCTACGTCGAGGTGGTGAACCCGCTGCTGTCACGGCGCGTCGTCGCGGTGGCTCGCACCCTCCCCGAGGAGCTGCGCAGATACGGCCGGGCCCTCCCGGCGATCGTCGACCGCAGGACGCGCTCGATCCCGCTCGCGCGGTACGCCTCTGTCCCCGACGACAGCATGTTCCTCGAAGACGAGGGTATCCTGCGGACGATCGTCGATACGTTGACCTCGAGCGCCATCGAGAACGTCTTGGACGAAGGCGCCGCCATGACGCTGCTCGCCGCGCTGGCGGCGCCCGGCCACACGCCGACCGGCGTCCGCCATCAGGTGGTCGCGGCGGTGAAGCCGGCGAAGGTGCTCCTGCCCTTCCGCGTGAAGCTCCGGCTCAAGGCGCCGTACCAGGGACCGGACTCCCTGTCGGCACTGAGGCTGGCCTTCAGGGCGACCGTCGCGGCCAAGGCGCTGGCGCTGCTCGACGACGACGTCCGCAGCGCCGGCGCCCAGCCTGAGCCTGTGGCGTCAGAAGAGGTTTCGGCGCGCGCCTAGCTTGAGCCGGTCGAGCCGCGGTCGGGTCTGTGCCGTTTACTCGATCTGCTCAGCCAGGTAGTTCTCGCGGCCGGCCTGCTCGATCTGGGCGAGCTGGGCCTCGAGCCAGTCGACGTGGCCCTCTTCGTCGGCGAGGATCGCCTCGAGCATCTCCTTGCTGCCGTCGTCCTTCAGATCGGCGCAGACGTGGATGCTCTCGTTGTAGGCCTTGACGGCGTCGACTTCGATGGCCAGGTCGTTGGCGTGCATGTCCGGGACGGCGCCGCCGATATGGATCTCGTTGAGGTTGCTGACGATCGGGCGGCCGTCCAGAAAGAGGATGCGCTCGATCAGCCGCTCGGCGTGCTTCATCTCCACGATCGAACGCTGCTTGATGGGGTCCGCCAGGCGCTTGTAGTGCCAGTCGTCGCACATCTCCGCGTGGACCATGTACTGATTGATGGCGGTGAGCTCCTCGGCCAGTCTGGCGTTGAGCTCGTCGATCACCCTTGCTTCACCCTGCATCGCAGCCCTCCTTGGAAGCCGAGCGCCAAGCTACCCGGTAGCGGCCCCTCAGAAACCGCTGCGTCGGGCGCGCCTGCTCCGCGGCCGCTCGATCAGATTGACGGCGCCGCCGATCCGGCGATCCGGCCTGAGGTGGCGCCGGCCTGATCGACCTCCATCGCGCGACACGATGGTAGTCTGGACTCCATGCCCTATCGGTACGTCTACTGCAGGTCGTGTGGCGCCAAGCTCGCCGGTCTCGGCTCGGAGATGGACACCGGACGCTGCCTTCACTGCCTCGCGGACTCCGGCTTCAGGCTCCTCTCGTCCGAGCGCCAGCGCCTCCGCGAGGAGACGGCGGACTGGGACGCCCAGAGGGTCGCGCGCCGATGTCGGCGCTGTCAGGCCCTGCTGTCGGTCTACAACCAGGACGACTACTGCGAGGCGTGTCTCACCCACAAGCGCGAGCGAGGTACCGGCCTGTAGGCCGCGGGGGAGCGGCCTCGCGCCGCCCGCGGCCGCAAACGCGGTCGGTAACACCGTCGGTAGCCCTTCCAATAACGCGGCCAGTGACGCGGCCGGTAGCGCGGCTGCTCACACAGTGCCGTACTTGTCCATGCGCAGGTAGGCGGTCTTGCCGTGGCCGATCATGTGCTCGGCGTCGGCCAGGCGGCCGGCGTGCGGGGCGATCGTGAGCGCGCCCTCCCGCGTGCAGCGCTGATAGGTGACCGTCTTCAAGAACTTGCCGACCCACAGGCCACCCGTGTAGCGCGCCGCGCGGCCCGTCGGCAACGTGTGGTTGGTGCCGATCGCCTTGTCGGAGAATGTGATCGTGGCCTCTTCGCCCACGCAGAGCGTGCCGTAGTTGCGGAGGTGCTCGAGGTACCACCCGGGATCGACCGTCTGTACCTCGAGATGCTCGGGCGCGTAGCCGTCGGCGACCGCCACCGCCTCGTCGCGGTCGGCGACCACGACGATCTCGCCGTAGTCGGTCCACGATCGTGCGGCTACCTCGCGGGTCGGCAGCTCGGGGAGCTGGCGTTCGATCTCGGTGGCGACCGCTTCGGCGACGGCTCGCGACAGGCAGACGAGGATCGCCGGTGAGGTCGGCCCGTGCTCGGCCTGGCCCAGCAGGTCGGCCGCCACCACGCGCGGGTCGGCCGCGTCGTCGGCGATCACGAGGATCTCGGTGGGCCCGGCCAGCAGGTCGATGCCGACCTCGCCAAAGAGCTGGCGCTTGGCTTCGGCGACGTACATGTTGCCGGGCCCCGCGATGAAGTCGACCGGCTCGTAACCCTCGGCGCCGCAGGCCATGAGGGCGAGCGCCTGGACACCCCCGACGCACCAGATCTCGTCGGCGCCGGCGAGCGCGATCGACCAGAGCATCTCAGGGAACATCCCGCGGCCCTCGTAGGGCGGTGCGCAGGCCACCACGCGCTCGACGCCGGCGACCTTGGCGGTGAGCACGCTCATCTGGGCGGACATCAGCATGGGGTACTTGCCGCCCGGTACGTAGGCCCCGGCGCTGCGCACGGGGATCTGCTTCTGGCCCAGGAAGACGCCGGGCAGCGTCTCGACTTCGAAGTCGCTCATGCTGGCGCGCTGGCGTTCGGCGAAGTCCCTGATCTGGATGTGAGCGAAGTCGAGCGACGCGAGCACCTCGGGCGCGATGGCCGCGCGGGCGCGCTCGACCTCGTCGGGGCCGACCTTGAACGTGGGTGGATCCCAGCCGTCGAACCGGTGCGAGTAGGCACGCACGGCATCGAGGCCGCGGACGCGCACGTCGGCGATGATCGCCGCCACCGTCTCGCGGACCTGGGTCTGGTCGGCCGCGGCCCTGGGCGGGGCCTTCTTCAGATAGTCTGTCATGCGGCGGCTCCTTTCAGAGCCGACTATAGAGCATCGGCCGCCCGGCCGACGCGGGCCGCCGCACAGCGACACTCACGACGTGCTCCCGGGTGCGGCGAGATACGTGTCCCAGGCGGCTACCACTTCGGGCGCATAGCGTGCGAGACGATCCCCGATGACGGCGCTGTGGAGCGTGCGCCGCGGCTGCAGATGGACGACCTCGCCCCCGGCGTAGACGACGAAGTCGGCGACCATCGCACGGTGGCAACGCCACCAGAGCGCCTCGGCGCACATGATCGCGAGGTCGCCGCGGCGACCGGCCTGTAACAGCTCGGCCGCCGCTGCCAGGAACTCCTCGCCGGCCATGTACCACATGTAGTTCGAGAAGCCCTCTGACTGCCAGCTCGCGGCGCCGCCGGGCGGCGCCGCAAAGAGCGTGGGCGCGCCGCCACCGTCCGGCGGCGTGATCTCCCCTCGCGACGGCGCGCCGTGGTGCGGCGCCGCCTGGCGCCCGCCGAGGGCCTTCGTCCAGCGGTACTGTACGCCGCTGCTCACAAGGCGCTCCTCGAGCGCCGCGCGGGCGAACCACGGCCAGCGCGACGTGGGGTACGAGCGGATATCCCACAGGGTCGTGACGGCAGCTCCGGCCAGCAGCGCCTCGAACTCCGGCAACGCAAGCGAAGAGTGTCCGACGCTGTAGATCACGATCCTGTCGTGGATCCTGGGCGAAGATGCGACGCGTCAGGCGAGCACGGTCGCGGGCAGCGTTCGCCCGGTCACCGCGGGCGCGCCGGGCAGGCAAGGCCGCGTGAGCCGGCTCCTGCCCGGGCGACAGCCGCTCTAGGCGACATCCGCGGCGGCGCTGCGCCGCAGCTCTCCGACGCCGGTCAGAAGCAGGTAGCCGGCGTCGTCGGTGGCGAAGCTGGCCGCGACGGTCCCTGCGTAGTGGTCCCCTTCCCAGGTGTCGAAGCTGATCTCACAGCGCGCCCGGACGAACGGGCAGCTGTCGGCGGGCACGTCGTCGAGCTCGATGTGCCAGCCCCGCGAGGTCTCGATGAGCACGGCATGAGAATGGGGCAGGCTGCTGCCGTTGATCTCCACGGCGGCGAGCTCTTCGCTGCTTGTGGTCATAGCCTCTCCCTTCACAGGCCGATGGTCAGAACCTCGATCGCACCCCCTCACTACCCAGTCGGCGCGCACCTGATGCCACCTGACGGGCAATAGGGGACCCACATCCGGGCCGGCTGAACGGTCTCCGCCGGTCGGCGACGGGGAAAGGCAGCGGGAAAAGGCAGCCCTCGATCGGACCCCTCGATCGGACCGCTGACCGCAGGAGGAACGCCCCATATGAAGATCGGCTTCGCAAGAGTCCGGACAGGGTCGCTGCCCGGCATCGCTACCGTGCTCGTGCTCACCGTGGTCATGGCCGCTTGCGGCGGTAGCTCGTCAAGCGGCGGCACGTCCACACCGGCGAGCACGCCCAGCGCCACGGCCGCAGGCGCCACCGTCGTGATCCAGAACTTCTCCTTCACACCGCACTCGCTGACCGTGAAGCCCGGCACCAAGGTGACCTGGACGAACGACGACAGCGTCCCTCACAACGTCGTCTCGACCAAGAGCATCGCGCTCAACACGACGACGACGAGCGTCTTCGCCAGCACGACCCTAAGCCCGGGCCAATCGTTCAGCTTCACGTTCTCGGCCAAGGGCGTGTACTTCTACGAGTGCTCGATCCACAAGACGCTGGCCGCCATGCACGCCGTCGTCACGGTGAAGTGAGAGCCCTGGGGGCGCTTTGCAACGCCCGCAGGCAGGAAGCCGGCGATCCCATCTAGAAGTCCATCGTCTCGAGTCGCCGATCGTCTCGAGCAGCCCGTCGTCTCGAGTCGCCCATCGTCTCGAGGCGCGGACCGTCACTCTCTGGACAGGATGAGATCGTTTTGGACAGCAGATCGTCGTGCGTCGCTGAGCCCGCAGTGCCCCTTCGGGCTCAGACCGTGGTCACCTCGACGCCGCGGCAGCGCTTCGCGGCAGACCCGCAGGCCGTGTGCCTGTCGCGCATCCGCGGTTTCGCTCGCGACTACCTGACGCTCTACTGCGCCGAGCAGCGGACCGTCGAAGACATGGTGCTCTGTGTCGACGAGGCCTGCACCAACGCGATCAGCCACGGCGGTTCGGCCGAGCAGATCGAGATCTTCCTTGGTTTTCAGGGTGACGACCTGCGGGTCCTGGTCAAAGACAGGGGGCGCGGCTTCGACACCGCCGCCTTCGATCCCGAGCCGGCGCCCGACCCCGCGAGCGAGCGCGGTCGTGGCCTGTTTCTCATGTCGCGGCTCTGCGACGAGATGACCCTGAACGTCGACGGCGGTCTCGAAGTGCTCCTCGTCATGCGAGCGGTCCGGCGGGCGCCGTCGCCAGCCGAGGGCCCGGTCCACGCTTCGGTCGGTACGAGGTTGCCACATCGGGCCGCCGAGGCCGAGCGCGACGGCTATCTGAGAGCGCTGAGCGACAGCGAACGGCGCTTCCGGGCGCTGTTCGAGAACATGGCCGAAGGTGTCGCTCTGTGCGAGGTGGTCGACGAGGGGGACGAGGGGGGCCGTGCGCTCGACCTTCGTATCCTCGACGCGAATCCGGCTTTCGAGCGCCACACGGGCTGTGCGGTCGAGCATGTCCGCGGGCAGCTTGTCAGCGAGCTGTCGGGCGCCGGCGACACGCCCCACCTTGCCGAGTACGCCCGCGTGGCCGCCGGCGGCGAACCCTTCGTCTGCGAGGCCGCTTGCACAGCGACGGAGCGCCGGCTGCGTGTCGCCGCGGTCTGCTGTGGCCCCGACAGGTTCGCCGCCATCGTCGAGGATCTCACCGACCGCAAGTCCGGCGGGGAAGAGGGCCGGGCGCCCGAGCGGTGCCGGGCCACGACAGAGGAGCTCGGGGTCGGGGCCGCGGAGCCCGAGGTATCGAGAGAGCGGCCCCTCGCGAACCCGGCAGAGGTTTGTGTCGAAGCCCGGGAGCCGGCCGCTCGCGCCGGGCTGGACGACGCGCTCGACGCGCTCGACTCTCTGGTCGGCTCGACGCTCGAGCTCAGTGCGATCCTGCAGGGCAGCCTCGACGAAGCGGTGCGGGCCCTTTCGTGCGATGCCGGCGCCATCGAGCTGCGCGAGGGGTCGGTCTGGGTGGTGCGCTGGCAGTGTGGTCTCGACGCCGCCCAGGTCGGGCTGCGGCTGACGCGCAGCCAGGCTCCCAACGCCACCCGCGCCGTGGCCTACAGGCAGCCCTTCGCCACCGCCGACATGCAGGCCGCCGCCACCGACGTGGGTCTGGCCGCCACCCACGGGCTGCGCTCGGTGCTGACGGTGCCGCTGCTGAGCGACGATGTCGTGACCGGTTGTCTGCTCCTCTATGGCAGAAGCGTGCGGGTGTTCAGCGACGCGGAGCTCGACTTCGCGCGCCGGCTCGGGGCCAAGCTCTCGCCGGCGCTCGAGAACGCCCGTTCGGACGATCTCTGAGAGAAGCGCTCCCGCGGGCCGCGCCCGCCGCTCTCAGTCGTCGAAATGCCCCGCGGCGCCCTTGTCGCTGTCGAGCGACTGCGCCCTCTCGACGATCTTCGCCTCGGTCCACTCGCCGGGGTCTTCGAGCCGTCCCACCTTGGGCTTGAGGTCGTGGGAGCCGGCGGCCAGGATCGCCTCGACGCCGAGCGGCGCTGTGTCCTGCCCGTTGAGGACCTCGGTCATCATCTTGTAGGCGAAGTCCTCGACCCGCCTGGCCATGCGCGCGCGGATGTCGGCGGGCTGGGCTAAGAACCTGTTCTCGAAGGGCAGGTTCAGGTTCTTGTAGTCGCCCTTCTTCCAGCCCTTCTCGTCGGCGTAGGCGACGACGTCGGCCCACATCTCCTCGGTCACACCCTCGCCCTTGACCTTGATGAAGGCCCCGTCGGCGTCGAGCTGAGCGTTGCCGTAGTCGTTGACCTCGAGGCCCCAGGAGATCATCTGGAGGGCGGTGGCCACGTTGGCCTTGGTCGTGTGGGTCCTGTCGGCGATCTCACGGAGCCGCTCGGAGCTGTTGCCCGAGGTGCCGTGCTGGGCGCCGCTCACGTTGTAGGGCGTGAGGGCCGCGTGGACCTCGGCGGTGAGCTCGACCTGGATGCCGGCCGACGACGCCTCGATGCCGTGCGTGGTGCCGTTGTTCAACGCGATCCAGTCGGCGAAGATGCCGTGGGCGTTGAGGCCCTTGATGAGAAAGAGCGCCTCGTCGGGGGTCGACAGCCCGCTGGAGCCCTTGATCTCGCCGACCTCGGTCTCGAGCCCCGACCACGCCGGGATGAAGGGGTTGATGGCGAGGTTGGCGAGCAGGTTCCGGTCGTTGGGCTGGTGCGACGCGTCGATGGCGATCGACGTGATACCCGCCTCGAACATGGTGGGGACCTCGACCTTGGCCGCCTCGAGGTCCTGGTCGTTCTTGATGCCGTAGTGGTCGGCGTGCACGGCGACGGGGACGGTGATGCCCATCTCGTTGCAGAGAGCGTCGACGATGCGCGCCATGTTCCAGTAGTTCACCGGGCAGTAGGCCTTCTGCCCGCCCTCCGACTTGGCGATCTCGATGATGACGACGGCGTTGGCCCGCTGCGCCGCCCGCAGCGCCCCGCGGATGGCGAACGTGTTGCGGCCGTTCGCGGCCATCGCGATGGCCTTGCCCTTGGCCCGCATCGCCCGGTCGACGACCTTGCCGCTCACGAGCAGCGCCCTGGAGTTCGGAAACAGGGCCTTGATGTTGGGCGGACGGCCTACCTGGAGGGCTTTCTCGAAATCCTCTGCGTACGTCATGGACAGTCTCCTTCAGGGGGTCGTGGATCCGTATCGGGGATTGTAGCGATTGTACCGAATCCGCCTTTGGGGCACGCAGGTCGGACCGGCCCGCGGCTGGGAATGGGTGGCCGGTGTTAGGATCGTGGCGTCCGCGAATGATCACGAGAGCGGACGATCACGAGAACGAATGACCACGAGAGGTCTGCATGAGTGCTGAACCGGGACCGAGCCGTCGGCCGGTGGTCGCGATGATAGGGATGGCGACGGTCGACTACCTGTACGTCCTCGACGACTATCCCAAGGCCGACTCAGTGACTCCTGCGCTCGAGCATCAGACGGCGGTGGGGGGACTGGCGGGTCGGGGTGCGATCGCGGCGTCGAGACTGGGAGGCCCCACCAGGCTTCTGGCGACGTGCGGGACCGGCACGCATGCCCAGGTCCTCAGGGAACAACTGGACGCCGAGGGCGTGGACTGCACGTGGGTCGCCTACGACCAGCCCTCGCAGCACTCGGCCGTCATCCTGGCGCGGGGCGATGCGACCCGGACGATCATCTGGCTGCCGCAGCCCATGGCCGACGCGCGTACGATCGAGCGACTGCCCGACTTTCTTGAAGGAGTCGACGTCGCCCTTCTGGACTCGACCGACGAGCTCCTTGCGACGGCGGCGCTCGACGAATGTGAGAAGCGGGGCCTGACCACGGTCCTCGATACAGGGTCCGGACGACCGTGGACGCGAGGCCTGCTGGGGCGCGCCGATCACGTGATAGCGCCCGAGAAGTACGTGCTGAGGGAGATGGGGCAGCCGGCGGAAAGGGCGGCCCGCGAACTCTGGAGCGACACCGGCCGGGGGGTGCTCGGGGTGACCCAGGGGCCAAAGGGCGGGCTCTTCACGACGGGGAAGGGGCCCGAGCATCTGCGGCGCTGGGGTGCCGCTCCGCTGCTCGCGGTGGATTCCTGCGGAGCCGGCGATACCTTCCACGGCGCGTACGCCTGGGCGCTCGCCCGGGGCCTGGCGCCCGCCGAGTGCTTCGACACCGCCGCCTGGTCTGCGGGACTGAAGGTCACCCAGCTCGGCAACAAGGGCATTCCGACGCTCGCTCAGCTGGAGAGCGCACGCAAGTCGAGCCGCGGGGGCTGAAGCTCGCGAGGCTCGTCAGGCTCGCGCCTCTCGTCGAGCGACCTCAGCCACACCTAGCCAGGCAAGTCCCCCGCCGGCGCGCGACATCGTACGGCCGCAGATGGGGTTTCGCCCGCGTCATCCTGCGGTAGGACAATCAGGACTGATTTGGTCCACTTATCCCGGACGACGAGGGGGTTCGTCCGTCCGCCGTCCGGCTCGAGTGTGGAGGGAGACCCACATGGCTTCACAGACACACGTGGCCGCGGCGGCCTCGTCGCCCGCGCCGCCCCCGCAGCCGGCCAAGAACGTGCCGCGCCACCTTGGCCTCGCGCTCTTCGTGATCGCCACGGCGCAGTTGATGATCGTGCTCGACGCGACGATAGTGAACGTCGCCTTGCCCCACATCCAGCGCTCACTGGGTTTCAGCGGCGCTGGCCTTGAATGGATCGTCACCGCCTATGCGCTCTCGTTCGGCAGCCTGCTGCTGCTGGGCGGACGGCTGGGCGACATCTACGGGCGGCGGCGCATCTTCATCGTCGGGATCGCCGTCTTCTCGGTCGGGTCGCTGCTGGGCGGCTTCGCCACCACCCAGTGGTGGCTGCTCTCTGCTCGCGTGCTGCAGGGCTCGGGCGCCGCGCTGATCGCACCGACCGCCCTGGCCCTGATCGCCACCACCTTTCCCATGGGACCCCCGCGTACCCGCGCCCTCGGCGTCTATGCCGGTATGAGCGGCGCGGGCGGCGCCATAGGACTGCTGCTGGGCGGGATCCTCACCACCTACGTGTCGTGGCGGTGGGTGCTCTTCGTCAATGTGCCGATCGGCATCGCGGTCCTCGTCCTGGCGCCGATCGCCCTCGTGTCGTCGGTCCGGCTCAAGAGTCGCCTCGACATCCCCGGCGTGATCACGAGCACGGCGGGCCTTGCGCTGCTGGTCTACGGCCTGACGCACGCGGCCGCGGGCAGCAACGGCGTGTCGCACTGGGGTCAGTTCCAGACGATCGCCTCGCTCACCGCCGCCGCGCTGCTGCTCGTCTCGTTTGTGGCCATCGAGCTGCGCAGCAGCCACCCCGAGCTGCCGCTGCACCTGCTCAGGTCGCGCCGGCGCTCGGGCGCCTACGTGATCTCGCTGCTGCTCGGCACGGCGCTGTTCGCCGTGTTCTTCTTTCTGACCCTCTACGTGCAGACGATCTGGGGCTACAGCCCGATCAAGGCAGGGCTGGCCTGGCTGCCCTTCCCGATCGTGATCATCATCGTCAGCACGCTGGTGGCTCGCGTGCTCGTCGTGCGGGTGGGCGTGCGGCCGCTGGTGCTGGCCGGTCCACTCCTGGCGAGCGCCGGCTTTCTGTACCTGTCGCGGCTCGACCCGCACGGCAGCTACCTCGTGAACCTGCTGCCGGGTCAACTTCTGGTCAGCCTCGGCATGGGCCTGCTGTTCGTGCCGATGACCCTGATGGTGGTCTCGCACCTCAGAGACGACGAGGCCGGTGCGGCATCGGGCCTGTTCAACGTCGGGCAGCAGATCGGCGGCTCGATCGGCCTGGCGGCGATCGGCACGATCGCCTGGACGGCAGTCGCCGGCAGTGTCAAGTCGCAGACAGCGGCCGCGGCGGCCGCGGCGCACGCCGCCGGCGGGGCCGCGGCGCAGGCCGGCAATGCGGCGGCCTCCGGCGCGGGCGGAGGCCTGTCGCCACACGTCCTGGCCACCGCGCTGACGCACGGCTTCTCCGTGGGTCTGGCGGTCGCCAGCGGCGTGATCTTCGCCGGCTTCCTGGTGGCGCTGGTCACCACCTGGACCGGGTCGCTACGGCTCAGCTCCGCGCGGCACAAGGGTCGCCCGGAGCCGTGCGACGAGGTACTCGGGACCTGTGAGCCGGCCGGAGAACCGGCGCTCGAAGGTATGCCGGCGGCGTAGAGACGGCGACCGAGGTGCGCCGGCGGAGCGGAAGACCGGCGACTGAGAAGAAGACCAGGGGGCGGGAGTGCGAAAGCACTCCCGCCCCCTGACGGTGTCAGTCCTTGCTGGGTCGAATGTGTGCGTCCTTGGGCAGCGCCAGCCCCGCCGCTACCTCGATAGCCTTGATCGTGCCCGCCGGCACCGGACAGGCCGGGTGCACGAGGTGCTCCGCCGCGAGGCGCAGGGTGAGGGGACCCTCGCCGCGGTAGCTGATCTCTCGGAACGGGTCGACCTCGCTCAGCGCCTCCGCCAGGGCCTGCACGTAGCCGCAGTCGCTTTCGAACTCGACGCGGACGCTGCGCCCTGCGCTCGTGGTCCGCACGGTGGTCGTCATGCCGCAGACACCGCTCTCGATCCTTGCCTCAGCCATGCACGCTCCTCGTTCGTTGGGGTCTATCGATGATACCGCGAAGGTCACGGTGCGCTCGTTCGACCCGCTCCCGCGAGCGCTACCGGGCGGGGCACGACCGGTAGTCCTGCCCGCGGGTAAGGCCGTCGGTGCGGGCCTACGAGCGCTTGACGCTCGTCGCTGCGTTGTAGTATATAAGCAAGTATGCAAATAACGGACAACATCACAGACACCCCCACAACCGACCTCGAGCCTCTCTTTCGCATGCACGCCGAGCTCTGCAAGGCGCTCGCCAACGAGCATCGCCAGGCACTTCTGCACGCACTCGGCGACGGCGAGAAGTGCGTCGGCGATCTGGCGATTGAGATCGGCATCTCTGTGCACAACGTGTCGCAGCATCTGCGCGTGCTCAAAGAGCGTCGGCTCGTCGCGTCGCGCAAAGCGGCCCAGACGGTCTACTACCACGTCACCAATCAGAAGTTCCTGCAGGCGTGCGCCCTGATCCGCCAGGCGCTGGTGGAACAGCATCAGGCGCAGGGCGAGTCGCTGCAGGCCGCCGAGCGGCTCGACGCGGCGCCGTCACCGGCAGCCGAGACGCCGGCAGCTTCGGCACAGCCTTCAGAGCCGGTCGCCACGGTGGCGTCGGCCTAGAACACCGGCAAGCGAGCCAGGGGATAGATCACAGCCCATCGCAGGAGCGAACGACGCCCTTGCACGCCGTTCCTTGCGAAAGAGTTCACAAACACAAGCAGCAGGACCGGGCCTCAGGCCCCACCATCGTGAAGGAGAGGACCATGTCAGAAGACCTCAGCACCATCCAGGTAGAGAAGGTCGTGGACGCGCGAGGCACGTCGTGCCCGGGCCCCATCCTGGCCGCCAAGAAGGGCATCCCGAGTGTCTCGGTGGGCGGCGTCATGGAGGTCCAGGCGACTGACACCGGCACCCAGAAAGACCTTCCCGCCTGGTGCAAGAAGATGGGCCATGAGTTTCTCGGCGTGGTCGAGGAGCCCAGCTTCATGAAGTTGTACGTCAAGAAGATGAAGTAGTGATGGCGGATCTGCAGTCACGCGACGAGCAGGGCTTCGAGCCGCGCATCCTTGTGCTTTCGACCAACAACATCTCCGACCCGGGCATCGATCTGGCCGGCAGCTCGCACATGCACTACTCGCCCAACGTCATGGTGATCAGCGTGCCCTGCACGAGCGGCATCAAGCCGAGCTGGGCGCTCTACGCGATCCAGCAGGGCTTCGACGGCGTCTTCGTGGCCGCTGACGGCGACGAATGCGCCTACCTGTCCGACTGCAGCGAGCGCACCTCACAGATCATGGCCGACGCTCAGGCGTTGCTCGTGGACCACGGCTATGAGCCCCAGCGGCTGCGCATGGCGGCCATCTGCTCGGTCTGTGCCGAGCCCTTTACCAACTACATGCACGAGTTCTCCGCGTCCCTGACCAAGCTCGGCCCCTCCCGAAAGGCATCGGCAGCATGAAGTACGACGCTCTGGTGGTCGGCAGCGGCATCGGGGGGATGGAGTCGGCGCTCAAGCTGGGCGACATGGGCTACAAGGTGCTCGTCGTCGAAAAGCAGGCCAGCGTCGGCGGCAAGATGATCCTGCTCAGCAAGGTGTTTCCGACACTCGACTGCGCGAGCTGCATCTCCACCCCCAAGATGGCCGCCACCATCCACCATCCCAACATCGATGTGCTCACCTACGCCGAGGTCGACGGCATCCGCGGCGACGGCAACGGCGGCTACCACGCCACCGTCCGCCAGAAGCCCAAGTTCATAGACGAGGCCGCCTGTACCGGCTGCCGCCTGTGCGAGATGGCCTGCAACGTGGCCGTGCCCGACGAGTTCAACGCCGACATGGTGTCGCGACGGGCGGCATATATCGCGTTTCCGCAGGCGGTGCCCAAGAAGGCGGTCATCGACCGCGCCGGCGTCTCGCCCTGCACCTACAACTGCCCGGCCGGCATCAAGGCGCACGGTTACGTGGCACGGGTGCGCAGCGGCGAATACGACCAGGCGTTCGACCTGGTGCTGGAGACCACACCGCTGGTAGGCAGCCTCGGGCGCGCCTGCTATGCGCCCTGCGAGGACGAGTGCACGCGCGGCGAGATCGAAGGTCCACTGCCGATCCGTCGTCTCAAGCGTTTCATCGCGGACCGGCGCTACGGCCAGGCCGAGCCGCAGGCCCCGGCACAGCCCGAGCCCAACGGCAAGAAGGTCGCCGTCGTCGGGTCGGGTCCGGCCGGCCTCACCGCCGCCTGGCAGCTCGCGCGCCGCGGCTACGGCGTCAAGATCTTCGAGGCGGCGCCCAAGCCGGGCGGCATGCTGAGCCTCGCCATCCCCGCGTACCGGCTGCCCAACGAGGTCGTCGACCACGACGTCGCCAACGTCACGGCGATCGGAGTCGAGATCGCCACCGGCGTGCGTGTCGAGAACGCGACGGCGCTCGCAAACGACGGCTTCGACGCTGTGCTGCTGGCTACCGGCACGCACAAGTCGGTGGGCCTGCGGGTGCCCGGCGAAGAGCTCGCCGGCGTGCAGAGTGCGCTGGCGTTCCTGCGAGCCGTCAAGCTCGGCGAGCCCGTCGAGCTCTCCGGCAAGCGCGTCCTGGTGGTCGGCGGCGGTAACGTCGCCATCGACGCGGCGCGCACCGCGCGCCGTCTCGCGGCCGCTTCGGTCGACCAGGTCAGCCTCGAGTGCTGCGAGGAGATGCCGGCCCACGACTTCGAAGTCGAAGAGGCTCAGGCCGAAGGCATCACGCTGCACGACGGCTGGGGCATCGATCACTTCACCGGCGACGGCCGCGTGCAGGGCGCCGAGCTCAAGGTCTGCACCTGTGTGTTCGATCCCGCCGGGCGCTTCCACCCCGAGTACGACGAGACACAGCGCCAGAGTCTGGAGTGCGACGTGGTCATCGTGGCCGCGGGCATGGGCGCCGACACGGACGCGTTCGGCCTCGAGACCAACGGCAATCACACGCTCAAGGCCGACGAGGCGACGCTGCAGACCAGCGTGCCGCAGGTGTTCGCCGCCGGCGACGTCGTCACCGGCCCGACCATGATCACGACCGCCGTCGGTCAGGGTCGCCGCGCCGCCTTCATGATCGACCGCTATCTCCAGGGCGCGGAGCTCGACGCCGACGCCTTCGACGAGGCGCTGCCGGTGGTCGACAAGGCCGAGGTGCTTGCCAGGCAGGACTCGTACGATCGTCGCGAGCCGTTCGAGTCGAGCGCCGCCATGAGCGCGGCGCCCACCGACTTCAGCGAGACCGAGGGCCCGTTGAGCGAAGACGAGGCGTTCCTGGGCGCGGCTCGCTGTCTCGACTGCGGCGTCTGCTCGGAGTGTCACGCCTGCGTCGACGCCTGTCCGGCCGACGCCATCAAGCTCGACGATCGCGGCCGCGAGATCGACGTCGAGGTCGGCGCGGTCGTGCTGGCCACCGGCTTCGGGCTCTTTGCCGCCGACGCCAAGCCACAGTACGGCTACGGGCGTTACAAGAACGTCATCACCGGCATGCAGATGGACCGCCTTCTGGCGCCGACCCGGCCCTACAACGCCGTGCTGCGGCCCAGCGACGGCAAGGTGCCCGACAACATCGCCTACGTCATGTGCACCGGCTCGCGCGACGACACCGTCGGCAACCCGCTGTGCTCCAAGATCTGCTGCATGTACTCGGTCAAGCAGAACCAGCTCATCATGGGCGCCCTGCCGCTTGCCGACGTGACTGTCTACTACATCGACGTGCGTTCGGTGGGGAAGGGCTACGACGAGTTCTACCAGCAGGCCAAGGACATGGGCGCCAACTTCGTCAAAGGCCGCGTCTCGGGCATCACCGAGACCGGTGAGGGCAACCTCGTGCTGCGGTACGAGGACATCGAGAACGGCGGCGAACCGGCCGAGGCCGAACACGACCTCGTCGTGCTGGCCGTCGGCGTGCAGCCCAACGGCGAGGCGCCGGCCCTGTTCGAAGACGGCGCTCTCGCACTCGACGACTACTACTACGTCGGCGAGGCCGACGAAGACCTGGATCCCGGCCGGACCAACCTGCCGGGCGTCTTTGTCGCCGGGGCGGCGGCCGGCGCCAAGGATATCCCCGATTCCATCCTCCACGCGGGCGCCGCGGTGGCCCAGGCCGCCGCCCACCTCGAGAGGGCAAAGGTAGCCGACGGAGCGAAAGTGAAGGTGCAGGCATGAGCGGCCGCAAGATCGGCGTGTACGTCTGCCAGTGCGGCGGCAACATCAGCGACTACGTCGACGTCGAGCAGGTGGTCGCCGCGGTCGAGCACGACGCCGACGTCGTGGTCGCCCGCACGGCAATGTTCACCTGCTCCGACGCGACCCAGCAGGAGATCGTGCAGGACGCCCACGAGAAGGGCCTCGACGCGCTCGTCGTGGCCTCGTGCTCGCCCAAGTTGCACACGGTCACCTTCCGTGACGTGGCCAGGCGCGCCGGTATGAACCCCTTCCAGTACACGCAGGTGAACGTGCGCGAGCAGTGCTCGTGGACGCACACCGACGACCACGAAGGTGCGACCGAGAAGGCGGTGCGCCTGGTGCGCGCCGGCATCAACCGCACGCGTCTGACCGAGCCCCTCGAACCGATCGTCGTAGAGACGACTCCCAGGAGCCTCGTCGTGGGCGGCGGCATCGCCGGTCTGCGGGCGGCCCTCGGGCTGGCCGAGATCGGGCTCTCCGTCTTTCTCGTAGAGAAGGAGCCACGGCTCGGCGGCTGGGTCGCCGGCTTCGGTGAGATGTACCCGCACGGCCGCGATGGCGCCGACCTGGTGGCCGGCCTCGAAGCGAAGGTGCGCAGCCATCCGGCCGTCACCGTGTTCACCGATGCCGAGGTGATGGGGAAGAGCGGCAGCTTCGGCAACTACCAGATGACGATAGCCATCCAGGGCGAGAAGCTCGAGACCATCCAAGTAGAGGTCGGCTCCGTCGTCGTGGCCACCGGCTTCGACACCTACGAGCCCGCGGCCGGCGAGTTCGGCTACGGCGTGGAGGGAGTCGTCACCCTTCCCGAGTTCAAGCAGATGCTCGACCAGGCGGACGGGCCGCTGCAGTACAACGGCCGGCCGGTCAAGACGATCGCCTACGTCTACTGCGTCGGCAGCCGTCAGGGCGAAGACGTCGAGGGCGGGCACCCGTACTGTTCGCGCTACTGTTGCACGGCCGCCGTGCATGCGGCGCTCGAAGCGGCCGCCAAGGGCGACCCGGCGCTGCGCCAGTACCACCTCTACCGTGACATGCGCACCTACGGCAAGTACGAGCTGCTGTGGAGCGAGTCGCGCGAGAAGGGCTCGGTCTACCTGCGCGTGCCCGACGACGAGCCGCCGGCGGTGAGGAATCTCGTCACCGGCGGGCTCGAAGTCACCACTCGCGACCTGCTCACCGGCGGCGAAGAGGTGTCCATCCCGGCCGACCTCGTGGTGCTCGTCACCGGCATGGTGTCGCGCGAGAACGGCGAGCTGGTCAGCGTGCTCAAGCTGCCCGTCGGCAACGACGGCTTCTTCAACGAGATCCATCCCAAGCTGCGCCCCGTCGAGACGGTCGTCGACGGCGTCTACATCTGCGGCGCCTGCCAGTCGCCCAAGAACTCGGCCGAAGCGGTGGCCAGCGGCCTCGCGGCCGTCACGCAAAGCGGCGCCATCCTGAAGCGCGGCTTCGCCGAGCTCGACCCGATGGTGGCGCTGGTCGATACGGACGCCTGCACCTGGTGCGGCAAGTGCGTGGAAGCCTGCCCCTACGATGCCCTCGAGCAGGTCGAGGCCGACGGCAAGGCGGTCGCCGGTGTCATCCGCACGGCCTGCAAGGGCTGCGGCGGCTGCGTGCCGGTGTGTCCCACCGAAGCGATCGACCTGCAGGGCTACACCGACGCCCAGATCAAGGCCATGATCGACGGCCTCCTGGAGGTGAGCTGCTCATGACGCCGGCACACGACAACCACGGCGCCGGCGGCACGACCGTCAGAGAGGCGTCCCCCGGCAACCGCGACGTGCGCGAGATCGTGCGCGACGAACAGGTGATGCGGCGCCGCATCCTGGCGGCGCTCGCTGAGGGGCCCCTCACGGTGCCTGAGATCGCGGCGGCCGTCGAACGTCCGTCCCACGAGGTGATGTTCTGGGTCATGGGCCTGCGCAAGTACGGCTGGCTGGCCGAGATCAAGGAAGTCACCGACGAGGGCTACTTCCGGTATCAGATCATCGCCAGGGAGGGCTCATGACGGTTCTCGTGAACCCCGCACTGGCGGCCGAGCTCGACCGCGCGGACGGATTCAACGCCGACGCCTGCATGAACTGCGGCGTGTGCTCGGCGATCTGCCCGATGGGGGTCGAGGTGCAGCCCCGCAAGCTGTTTCGCTACGTGCTCCTGGGCATGGAGGACCGCGTGCGCGCCGAGACCGAGACGGTCTTCTCGTGCCTGCTGTGCAAGATGTGCGAGGAGAACTGTCCGTCGGGCGTGCACATCGCCGAAAACGTGCGCACGCTGCGCCACCACATCGACCGTACCGTCTTCGGACTCTAGGAGGAGATGACCATGCCCCTACCGACCGGCGACGTCATCGGTATTTTGGCCGACAACCTGCGCCTGCGTAAGTCGGTGCTGCCGCTGTCCGCCAGAGTCTCGACCAAGTGGACCGAGGGCCTTGGGTTGCCGCGCGGCGGCGAGACCGTCCTCTACACCGGCATGATGTACCAGCTCATCCCCTACATCGAGGGGCTCGTGAAGGCCGAGCAGCGGCTGGGCGACTCGTGGCTGGCCGGCCTGACCGGCGTCGGGCGCCGGGTCAATCGCCTGGTGAACATCTCGGCCTTCATGGCGCGGCCCTCGGCGCAGGAGCGCGCCCAGTACGACCAGGTCCCGATCAACGTCGTCCATCTGCTGCGCAAGGCCGGAGTCGCCTTCGGCGCGCTCTACGAGGACGACCTTTACTCGGGCGCTCTGGCCTACGACCTGGGCGCCGACGAGGTCGTGGCCGCCCATGCCCGCCGCGTACAGGCCGTCTTCAGAAAGCACGGCGTGAAGCAGGTCATCACGATCGACCCGCACACCACGACCATGCTGCGCAGTGTCTATCCGAAGATCCTCCAGGGCTACGACGTAGAGGTCCGCAGCTACCTCGAAGTCCTGGCCGAGAAGGGGCTCGTCGCGAGCGGGAACGGTGCGGCCGGGCGCTCCGGTGAGGTGGTGATGCACGACTCGTGCGTCTTCGCCCGGTACGAGAGCATGGTGGACGAACCGCGTGAGCTGCTCGCGGCCGCGGGCCTCACCGTACGCGACCCCGAGAACGCGGGCCGTCAGACCTGGTGCTGCGGCGGCCCGATCGAATCGCTCTACCCGGCCAAGGCGGCGGCCAACGCCGCCAAGCGCGTGGCCCAGCTACGCGACGTGGCCCCCGACTGCGTCACCATGTGCCCGATGTGCTTCGTGAACCTGAGCACCGCGGCCGGCGACACGATGCGCTTCACCGACATCTCGCAGTATCTCCGCGAAGCCTACGTAGCCTGAAGGGGGACGACATGGACGAACAGACTCAAGCCATCGTGGAGAGCGAGGAGAGCGCTCCCGCGACGACCACCAAGAAGACGATCATCCTGTTCAGCGGCGACTTCGACCGCGTCATGGCCGCCTTCATCATCGCCAACGGCGCCGCGGCGATGGGCGACGACGTCACCATGTTCTTCACGTTCTGGGGTCTGAACATCCTGCGTAAGCCCGAGAAGGTGCAGACGACCGACAAAAAGAGCGCCCTGCAGGCCATGTTCGGCAAGATGATGCCCAAGGGCACGCGTCACCTCGGGCTGTCCAAGATGAACTTCGCCGGCGCCGGCGCGCCGCTCATGAAGCAGGTCATGAAGAAGGCCAACGCCATGTCGCTCGAGGAGCTGGTCGACACCGCCAGGGAGCAGGGCGTGAAGTTCATCGCCTGCACGCTCTCGATGGACATCCTCGGGTTCAAGGAGGAGGAGCTCATCGACGGGCTCGAGTTCGCCGGAGTGGCGACCTACCTCGGCGAGGCCGACGAAGCCAACGTGAATCTGTTCATCTAGCGGCGTTCAACGACCGCGAGTGCGGGCGGCGACCCATCCACCTGAGGCAGAGGGGGACACCATGAGCTCTATGGTCATCGGTCTGGCGAGCGGCAGTCTCGAGAAGCTCGTCGTCACCAGCACGGTCACGGGCGGCGCCGTGGCTCTCGACATGGACGTCGACATCTACCTGCTGCTCGGCGGCGCTTACGCCTTTCGCAAGGACGTGGCCGGCAACGGCACTTACAGCGACCGCCCCGAGCTGGCCCAGGAGATGGCCGCCGGCATGGCCGGCAACGCGGTGCCGGCGCCCCTCGACAGCTTGCGCAAGCTCAAGGTCGACGGCAAGGTCCGCATCCATTGCTGCGGCACGGCCGGCAAGATCTGGGGCGCCGGCGCGCTCGACGACTTCGTCGACCTGGTCGACGACATCGTCGGCATCGCCGAGTACATCTCGCGTTGCGAGGATGCCGACGTCGTGCAGGTGCTCTAGAGTCATGATCGTCCCCGAAGTCAGAGCGGCGCCGTCTGTGGCGGGACGGGCACAGCAGCGCAGCTCGTGATCGACGACACGATGACGTCCGAGCACATGGCATCGATGACGGACTGCGGCGTGTGCGGCAAGGCCCTGGTCTATGCCACCGATCC
Organism: uncultured Actinomycetes bacterium; assembly: GCA_963733255.1. Classification (GTDB taxonomy): domain Bacteria; phylum Actinomycetota; class Thermoleophilia; order UBA2241; family UBA2241; genus Bog-752. The sequence continues at coordinate 466,381 of CAVTCH010000019.1, read as the reverse complement.
TGTCGAGCGCGTCTGCGACCTGTGCGGCGCGGAGCAGGCGACGCTCATCTACTGCCCCGCGGGACATTTCGTGTGCGACGCCTGTCACGGCAGGACGGCGATGGAGGCCGTACGGCACGTGCTGACCACCACGACGCTCGCCGACCCGGCGGCGATCCTCGAACAGGTGATGGCCCATCCGGGGTTGCCCATGCACGGTCCCGAGCACCACGCCATAGTCCCGGGCGTGATCATCGCCGCGGTCCGCAACGCCGGTGTCGCGATCCCCGACGGATGCCTTGAGGGGGCCCTGAAACGGGCCGCCAAGGTGCCGGGCGGGTGGTGTGGCTACTACGGCGCCTGTGGCGCCGCCGTCGGCGTCGGGGTCGCGGTCAGCGCTCTCACGGGTGCGAGCCCACTGAAGGGAGAACAGCGCTCGCTCGCCCTGGGCGCGACCGCCCACGCGCTGGCCCGCATGGTCGACGGGGAGCCGCGCTGCTGTAAGCGGGCGTCGCGAGTCGCAGTGCGGGCGGCCGTCGATTACCTGCACGACCATCTCGCGATCGACTTGCCGGCGGATGATGGCGTGCGCTGCGGCTACCCGGCGCGCAACGCGCAGTGCGCCCGAGAGCGCTGCGACTTCTTTGACCCGAGCCTGAAGTCGGGCGTGAGCCGGTCGTGAGCCTGGCTCCCTTTGAGGGCAGGAGCCCCCGCTTGGGCGAAGGGACCTGGGTGCATCCCTCGGCGGATGTGCTGGGTGACGTGACCGTTGGCGATCGCTGCTGGATCGGTCCGGGCGCGCGCCTGCGCGGCGACTATGGACGGATCGTGGTGGGTGACTGCTCTGCGATCGAAGACAACTGCGTGGTGCACGCTCGCCCCGGCGAGATCTGCACGATCGGTTCGTGGGTGACGCTCGGTCACGGCTGCGTCGTGCACAACGCGTCCCTGGCCGACTACGCGGTCATCGGCATGGGAGCAGTCGTAAGCGACTGGGCCGACGTCGGCGAGTGGGCGGTCGTAGCCGAAGGGGCGGTCGTGCCGCAGCGCGCCGTCGTGCCGCCGGCGGCCATCGCCGCGGGTGTGCCGGCGCGCCTCCTCGACCGCCCCGTCGACGACGAGTTCAAGGCGGCCTGGCGGGTCTTCAAACAGACCTACGTCGAGCTCTGCGATCGCTACCGGGCGGCGTACGGCCGGTAGCCCCGGCCGGCTTGAGGGGCGCGACGGACCGGCCTGAGAACGCCCGCTTGAAGGCCGACGGACCGGTCGTTATAATGGGCATATGCTACTAACTCCTGGAGCGGGCCGTGGCGCGACCTCCGATTGAGCGCGCCGTTGGCGGTGTCCCGCGAGTCACACTGTTCAAGCCGGCCGGCGTGCCGGCTCGAGAGCTCGACCAGCTCCCGCTCGCCGTCGACGAGCTCGAAGCCATCCGCCTGGTCGACCTCGACGGGCTTAGTCACGAGGAGGCGGCCGCGGCCATGGGCGTCTCGCGGCAGACGGTGGGCCGGGTGCTCGAGCGCGGCCGGGCCAAGGTCGCCGAGGCCCTGGTCGGCGGCAAGGCCATCGTGATCGGCGGCGGGCAGTATCGCGTCGAGCCGCGGCAGTGGCGCTGCTTTTCGTGCCAGGAGCTGTGGACCGCCGACGAAGAGAGCAGCCGCGCGTCGTCGTGCCCGAAGTGTGGGTCTGCCGACGTCGGTGTCTGCTGGCGCGGCGGCCCTCGCTGCGGGCGCGGCGGCGGTCGCGGACGCTGCGCGCAGGGCAGCCCGTCCGGCCAAGGCAGCCCGCCCGGCTGCCGCGCTCGTCGCGGCGGCTCCGGGGGTCGCACCGACTGATCACACCGATCGTACGTGTTCCTCAATCGATAGGAGAACGAGGCTCATGACTGAAGACAGCAAGACGATCCGCATCGCCGTTCCTTCCGAGGCGCCCGGCGGCCTCACCGCCCGCCGCTCCGGCCACTTCGGCCGCGCCGAGTGCTTCACCATGGTCGACGTGCTCGACGGCAAGATCGGTGAGGTCGAAGTGCTGCAGAACGCGCCGCATGTCGAAGGCGGCTGCATGGCCCCTGTGATGGTGTTGGCCGAACATCAAGTCGACGCCATCGTCGTCGACGGCATCGGCGGGCGCCCGCTGATGGGCTTCAACCAGGTCGGCATCGCGGTGCTTGCAGGTCTCGGCAGCGACGTGCAGACGTCGGTCGACGCCTTCGTGAAGGGCGGCCTGCCGGTGGTCGGTATGGACGGCGCCTGCCAACACTAGGCGCGCCACGTGGTGCCGCAGGCCTGAGCCGCGACGACGAAGTCGGTCGCCGGCGTCGTCAGCGTGGCCGACGGGCGCGACGTGGCGGCACCGCGTGGCCTGATCGTCTCGGTCCGCGCCGCCGCGCCGGCTTACGGCTTGGCGGCGACCACGACGAGATGATACGGCAGTTCCGTTTGCGGTTCGTGGGCTTCGATCTCGTCGAGGCCCATGCGTGCGATCAGATCGCGCACCGCGGCAAGACCGAGAACGTGGCCGCATGGGGGGCCCACCGGGCGCTCGAGATCGCCCCAGTCCACGACGACGAAGCGGCCGCCGGGGCGCAGCAGGCGCGTCACCTCAGACAGCGCCGCGGGCTGGTCGTACAGGTGGTGCAGAACGTCGACCATGAGCACGCGGTCGGCCTGGCCGTCGGGCGCGGCGACCTCGTTGGCGTCGGTCTCGACGATCTCGAGCCGCTCGCCGAGCTCCGGGGTGACCTTCGCTCGCAGCAGCTCTGCCAGCTGTGGCAGGGCCTCGACGGCGATCACCCGTCCGCGCGGCAGGGCGGCCGCCACCGCCACGGTGTAGATGCCGGTCCCGGCGCCGTAGTCGACGACGGTCTCGTCGCCGCGCAGTCGCAGGAGTCTCACGACGTGCTCCGGCGGCAGTGACTCGAGACGCGCCGGGTCTTCGAGGCGACCGGCGTGGCAGGGGTCGAAGGCGTCGGCCATCAGACCACCGCGGTGAGCTCGAAGGCCGGGGCCTTTGCCAGGTGCTTCTTCACCGTACACAGGTTCATGGCGCTCACGATGGCGTCGCGGTACTTCTCTGGAAAGCCGGCCGGCAGCTTGAGCTCGAGCTCGATCCTGGTGATGAGCCCGACATCGGGGTCGGAGTGCGACCGCATGGTGAGACCGGAACCCTGCGGGTCGATGCCACGCTGCTGCATGAAGCCGAGCGCGTAGATGCCGGCGCAGGTGCCGATCGAGGCCAGGAACAGGTCGAAGGGCGCCGGCGCCGAGCCGTCGCCGCCGCTGCCTGCCGGCTGGTCGGTCTCGACGGTGAAGCCGGCGAAGTCGGCATAGACGCGCTTGCCGCCCGGAAAGTAGATCTGCATGTCCATGAGTCGGGATCCTTTCTTTCGAGAGAGTGCAACCGTCTCTCTTGCGTACATCGAACGCAGGTCTCGCGGAGCCTCTCAGAGAGCCTCTCCAAGAGTCTACGACACCGACAAGCAGATTTCCATGTTGCGAAATTGCGAAACTTGGTGATAATGGGGTCATGAACGACGATCGACAGCGCTACGCCATTCACGCCGCCGTCTTCGCGGCCCTCGCCAACCCTACGCGACACGAGCTCATGCACCGCCTCTGCGGTGGGGCACGCACGCCGAGCGAGCTCGCCGAACTGCTCGACGTGAGCCGTCCCAACGTCTCCCAACACCTCGCGGTGTTGCAGCGCGAAGGCCTGGTGAAGCGCACACGGCAGGACGGCCAGGTGCTGTGGGAGGTCGTCGACCCGCGGCTCGCCGAGGCCTGCCGGCTGATCGACGAGATCCTCGGCCACGAACTCGCGCTGCGCGCTCGCGCGCTCGAACCGGAGAGCCTGGCAACATCCAGTTAACGCCGACCACCACGGGAGAAGCTCGATGATCTCAGTCAATGTCAGCGCGTGCCCCCAGAACCACCCCTGTCCGGCGGCGAGCAGGTGCCCCGAGGGCGCCATCATCCAGGACGACATCTTCAGCGCGCCGCGCATCGATCACGAGCTCTGCACCGAGTGCGGCGCCTGCACCCAGCTTTGCCACGTGTTCTCGCTGGTCGCCGACGAGGTGTCGGTGCGCTGATGGCCGACTTCGATCTCGTGTGCACCGACTGCAAGCACGCCTTCGGGGTCGTCACCCGAAGCGCGATCAAAGAGAAGCAGAAGCGCTGCCCCAAGTGCGGCTCGCGCAACGTGCGCCAGACGCTGGCGAGCTTCCTGCGCAACGGCTCACTGACGAACCCCCAGTGCGGCGCCCAGCGCACGAGCTACGGCTGAGGCTGATCGCCCGCGGCGCGGTCGCGCCGCTCAGCGCCGGTTCGCGGCGGGTCGAGCTCACGCTCGTCACCGTCTGCTCGTGCCGTGCGCCGGTGTCAACACAGTGACTGAAAGAAAGCGAGGCATGGTGGCACTTTACGATTTCGTGTGTGCGGATTGCGATCACGCCTTCGAGGTGTTCTCGATCGGCTTCATCAGGGCCGAGCAGGAGGAATGCCCCAAGTGCGGCTCGCGCAACGTACACCAGAAGTTCTCGAGCTTTCTGAGTGGCAGCTCCGGGTCGAGCTCCGGGTGCGGCGCGCCGACGGGCAGTCCGTTCGGCTGAGGCTGAGATTCGCGGCGCGGTCGCGCCGCGAATCTCAGCCTTTCCAGGGCACCCGCTCAGGGCGCGATCTCGACGGCAACGGCCACGAGCACGGCGCCCAGGGCGGCCATCATTCAGTCGGCTCTGAGCGAGCGCGAGAACTCGCCGGCAGCTCTGCCGCGCTCGAAGAGTCGTCGTATCGGCCGCCCCAGGCGCTCCTCGAGCGCGCCGTCGTCCTGGTGTGAGGTCCGCAGGATGTCCTGGCTGAGCAAGAAGCGGTAGCGGTCTTCTACTTCGAGCAGCGCCGCGATCAGCCGCTGCAGCGCCTCACGGGCGCTTCCCTCGTCGAGACGGCTGGCCACGATGGCTGCCTTTGCGTCGTCCATCGCACGCGTCGCGATCGCGGGGCGGCGGCGCCGGCCGCCGCCCCGCGATCGCCGATGCCGGCGCCTACTTGTTGATCCAGTAGTGCTGGTAGTCGAAGATCCAGACCGGGTGCAGGTAGACGCCGCCGGTGCGCTTGGAGTGCAGCGTCGTGACCACGGACTGGTACAGCGGCACGATCGGAGCCTGGCTCATGATGTAGGTCTGCATCTGGTCGAACTTGGCCAGGCGCGCGGCCGGGTCGAGCATGGACTGGGCCTGTATCAGCGCCGTCTCGATCTTGGGGTCCCACCAGAAGCTCGGGTTGCTGCCCAGGTTGATGGCAGTGCTCTTGCTGAGCATGCCGCTGATGAAGTCGAACGGGTCGGGGTAGTCCATCCACCAGTTGTTCATGCCGGCGCCGGCGGCTCCCTTCTTGCCGATCAGCGGCCAGTACGACGACTGGTCGAGGAGCTTGATCGAAGCCTTGATGCCGACCTGCGAGAGGTCGTACTGGATGGACTGGAGGATCGTCGGCCAGGGCGCCACGTTGCTCGAGTAGAGCGTGGTCGAGAAGCCTTTGGGGTAGCCGGCCTGGGTGAGCAGCGTCTTGGCCTTGGCCTGGTCGTAGCCGTAGAAGTTGCCGGCGGCGCCGTCGACATGGCCGGGCAGGCCGGCGGGGTAGATCTGGTTCAAGGCGATGCCGGTGCCCGAGAGCAGCTTGACGATCTTGGCGCGATCGATCGACCAGGCGATGGCCTGCCGTACAAGCAGGTTGTCGTATGGCTTGACGGTGATGTTCATGAACAGGCAGTTGAGCGCGACGGCCGGTTCGGCTACGACCTGGCTCTTCCACTGCGGATTGGCGATCAGCTGCGGGTAGTTGGCCGGCGGGATGTAGTCGCCGGCGATGTCGGCGTCGCCGCTCTGGACCTTGAGGATGCCGGTCGTCGGCGTGATCGAGTACTCGAAATGCATGCTGTCGACGTACCCGCCCGTGCCGGTGTAGTTGGGATTACGCTTCAGCACGAGGTCCTGGCTCGGCACCCAGTGCTCGAGCATGTACGGTCCGGTCCCCAGGGGGTGGCGGCCGATCTGGGAGCCCCACTTGGCGACCCACTCCTTGGCCACCGGCGCGCTGAAGGGCATCTCCATGATGTTCAGGAAGGTGGCGACCGGCTTCTGCAGGTCGACCTCGAGCGTGTAGTTGTCGGTCGCCTTGTAGCCTGTGATCGTCTTGGCCTTGCCGTTCAGGAAGGCCTGCAGGCCGACGATGCCGCTGTAGTAGCCCTTGGCCGGCGCCGCCGGCAGGCTCATCATGCGCTGGAAGCTGTAGACGAAGTCCTGGGCTGTGACCTCGCGGCTCACCGGGGGCGCGAACTTGATGCCCGGCCTGATGTGGAAGATGTAGGTCTTGCCACCGTTCGTGATGCCGCCGTTTGCGACCGTCGGCACCACCGTCGCCATGTCGGCGATGATCTTGGTGCCGGCCGCCCCGGGTCCGCTGCTGTAGTTCAGCAGGTTGCCGAAGAGGCAGTGCTCCATGGCCCAGCCGGGTCCCTCGAAGTCGACGGCCGGGTCGAGCGTCACCGGCTCAGCCTGAAAGGTCATGACCAGCGTGCCGCCGCGCTGCGGCGTGCCCGACTGCGTGGCGCTCGTGCCGGTGGTGCTGTTCGACGAACTGCCACAGGCCGACAGCGCGACGACGAAGGCGACGATCAGCAGGACGCAGCCGGCCGCGTAGCGTAGCGGCCGCGACCGCCGCAAGCGGATCTCACTCATTGAAGGCTCCTTTCGTACCCCCCGGTCCCTCGCGGCCGGTGTGCTAACGTTAGCACAGGCTCTCGGTACGGCGATCGCCGAAAAAACGAGAGTCCGTCCGCCGAGATCCGCCTTCCCGGCCGAAAGCCGGGCGCCCACGGCGACGTCGGACGCACCGGGTGGTCAGGGCATCTACGGAAAGGAGGCGCGGATGGTAGCGCCGGCTCGCCCGCTCAGCTCCGTGCGGTATCAGGCCATGATCAACGGCCGGCTCTGCAACCTCGCCGACGCCGCGATCCCCGCCACGGACGACGGCCTGCTGCGTGGCGACGGGTGCTTCGAATACTTGCGCGTCTATCTCGGCAAGCCCTTTCTGCTCGCCGATCACCTCGACCGCATGGAGCGCTCCTGTCAGGTGCTGCGTCTGCCCTTTTCACGGACCGATGTCGAGGCCGACGTCGCCGCGCTTGTGGGCGCGTTATGCGCCGGCGACCAGGCCGACCTGAGCTTCGACCTGCGCATCGTCCTCACCAGGGGAGGCAATCGAGTGCTCCTCGGGCAGCCGCTCCTGACGACCCTGGACGCCGCGGCTCTCGCCATCGTGGCCGACCAGCCGCGGCCGTGCCTTGCCGGGGCCAAGACGATCTCCTATGCGGCGAACATGCTCGCGCAGCGTCTCGCGCGGGAGCGGGGCTTCGACGAAGCTCTTCTCGTGGCCCCGGACGGGCGTGTCCTCGAAGCTCAGACGGGCTCCGTGTTCTGGGTCGCAGGCGACGGCGTCCTGTGCACGCCGCCGCTCAGCGAAGGCATCCTCGACTCGATCACCCGGCGTGTGCTCAGGGAACGCCTCACGATCGCCGAGCGCGGCTGTCGCGTCGGCGATCTTCAGGCCGCCTCCGAGGTGTTCATCGCCGCCAGCAGCTGGGAGGTCCGGCCGGTGAGGCGCATCGAGGAGCGGGAGCTCGACGGTGTGCCGGGCAGCGCCACTCGCGAAGCGCTGAAAGCCATCTGGGCCGCGGTCCAGGCTCACACGGACCGCGATCTTGCGCCCCACTTCGCCCAGGCCGGCAGCCCGGCGTTCGTGCTGGCCGCCTGGCGGGAGCTGCGCGCCATCGCCCGGTAGCGCCGCGTGCGCCGACGTGGCCGCGGACCGTTGCCAAAGCCGGGGATGCTTTGTGACGGTGCGGCCTTGTCCTTCCGGGATCCCTGCCGACAAGCAGAAGGGAAGTGTCCCGAAGGGGGAGCGAGGTCCGCCCGGACCTGGCTGTGCGCCTCAGCGGCGAACAGACGGACGAGCCTTGCTGCCACGACCATGGAGGCCCCATGAAACGATCCCTTCCTCTCCTCGCCGTGCTGCTCGCCTGTCTTGTCTGCGTGCCCGCCGCCCTGGCTCAATCTCGCCCCCAGTGCATCCCCGGCGGCGACGCGAACTCCTTCTTTGCCGCCGGCACCGTCACCGCCGTCGATACGACGAACGACCTGTTGACCCTGACCGTGGCGCACGGCTCGCACGGCCTTACCGGCTCCCTGACCGTGCTCATCACGCCGGACACCCAGCTCTTCCTGCAGGCGGATCGCGAGGGGCCGCATTGCGCCGAAGCGACCACGATCACCCTCGACCAGGTCACCGTCGGTGAGCTGGCGCGGGTCTGCGGCACCGTCGACGCCAGCTCCAGTCCCGCCGTCTACACGGCGCAGCGTGTCTGCGTGCGCATGCCGCGCTTCGCCTGCGTGGGCGCCGTCACCGCCGCCGACACGACCAACGATCTGCTGACCCTGACCGTGGCCCACGGCACCGACGGTCTGAGCGGCACGTTGATCGTGACCATCACCCCGGGCACGAGGCTGTTCTCGCCGGCCGCCTGGGCCGGCGGGACCGTGACCACCCTGGCCGACGTCGCCCTCGGCGACGAGGTCGCCGTCTGCGGCACGATCGACGCAAGCTCGAGCCCCGCCGTCTACGACGCCGCGATCGTGTTCGATTGCGGTTCGGCCGCCTCGCTGCCGGTGCCGGTCTGTGCTCCCGCGCCGCTCAGCGTGCGAGCCGGCCATGCCGGCCGTGGCGATGTGCTGAAGGTCCACCTGAAGGTCACCGACGCGATGCCGGGCTGCTCGACCGCCAAGGTGTCGCTGACGCTGACCACAAGGACCGGACGCAAACTGGCCGCCACCACCGCGAGCGGCGTGGCGCTGAACAAGACGGTCGCCGTCTCGTTCAAGCTGCGCAGGTCGCTGATCAGAGGCACCTACAGGATCGTCGCTCGGGCGACCGACGCGGCCGGCAACAAGCAGACCCATGTGAGGACTGCGATCCTCAAGGTGAAGTAGACACGCAACGACAGGGCAGGCTTTTGCCTGCCGGGCACTCGACACGAACGCATCCGCAGGGCGGGCCGCGTCACGCGCAGCGTGACGCGGCCCGCCGCGTTCCCTCTTTAGGAACGGGTGGGCTTACAGGCGACCCTCGCCCATCAGCCTGGCGAAATGCTCGAAGGAACGATCGAACGTGCGCTCGCCACGGGCGTCGAAGACGCAGGCCGGCAGCTCACGCATGTCGAGGTGGAAGCGCACGCACTCGCAGCAGGTCCCCTTGCGCGGGCACGGCTCGTAGGTGCAGGTGCACGCGGTCAGGTTCCGGGTGTGATTGCAGTCCATGACGTGTCGTCTCCCAGACTGGTTGTCGCGGCTCGGCTCATGGTACTGATGCCGGCGCTCGCCGTCCACGGACCTCGGCGCGCTCCGGGCAAGAGCACGCGACCCGCCGTGGACGGGCGGCGCGTCACTCGACGGCGCCCTCGAACGTCACGTCGGTCCGCAGGTCGGCGCCGCGGCGTCCGTTCTGATCCAGGCCATCGAACAGGTTCGCCAGGATGTCGCCGAAGCAGCCCATCTGGAAGGCCTGGTCGGCGCGCTGGAACGTGCGAGGGTCGAAGCCGTGCCGGCCGGGCCGAGAGTCGTCGGCTCGCGAGTCGACGACGCCCAGGCGCAGCATCTCGTCGTACTGCTTGCGCCTGGCGGGGTCGGAGAGCGTGCCGTGGGCTTCGTTGGCCTCCTTGAACTTCTCCTCCGACGCCTTGTCGCCGGGGTTCTTGTCTGGGTGGTACCGGCGCGCAAGCTTGCGAAAGGCCTTGCGGATCTCGTCGTGCGAGGCGCTGCGCTTCACTCCCAGGATGTGGTAGTAGTCGGTCATCGACTACGTCGCCACGATCACGCGGGCTGGGCGCAGAAGCCTGCCGTGGAGCAGGTAGCCGGGCTCGAGCACGGCGCTGATCATGCCCTCGGTGTGCGCAGCCGACTCCTGGGCCGCCACCGCTTCGTGCACGTTCGGGTCGAACGGCATGCCGGGAGCGGCCGGCACCTCATCGAGACCGTGGCTCGCCAGCACCGTGCTCAGCTGGCCAGCGACGAGCTCCACGCCCTTGACGAGCTGCCCCTCCTCGTGTCGTGCGGCCGCCTCGAGTGCCCGCCGCATGCCGTCGACGACCGGCAGCAGGGACTCGATCACGCCCTCGCCGGCGTGCAGCGCGAGCGCCTCGCTGTCGCGCCGGACGCGTCTGCGGTAGTTCTCGAAATCGGCCTGCAGGCGCTGTAGCTGGGCGAGATGGTCGCCGCTCGGCGTGGCGACGGGGTGCAGGCGCGTCGCGTGTCCGTTCGCCTCGGCCGGCGCGCCCATGGCGGGCCGATCGCCGGAGGCTGTGGCGGGCTGATCGCCGAAGGCCGTTTCGGCGGGGGCTGTGCTCCTCGCGGCCGCGTCCGTCGAGGCGTAGCTTGCGACCGCCTCCGCCAGGGCGTCTCGCAACCTGCCTCTTGCGACCCATGGCTCGGGGTCTACCCTGGTGCGATCACTGTCGATCTGGGGCGTCACCGGCTCGTCCGGGTCGCAGGCGTGGTCGTCGGTCATGACCAGGCCTCCTGGCCGAAGCGCGCGTAGACGGCTCGCGCCTCATCGAAGCCGGTAGAGGCCTCATCGAAGCGCCCCAGGTTGCTGAGCGCGGTCGCGCGGTTCATCGTGCAGCGGGCCGCTTCGACCTTCAGGCCGGAGCGCGCATAGACGGTGCGCGCCTCCTCGAAGCCGGCCAGAGCCTCCTGAAAGCGGCCCAGGCTGGCCAGCGCGTTGGCCTGGCCCAGGGTGCAGCGGGCCGCGTCGATCTCCTGGCCGTGGCGGCGGTAGACGGCTTGGGCCTCCTCGAAGCGGGCCGCGGCTTCCTCAAAGCGACCGAGGCTGGCAAGGGCCGTGGCGCGGTTCATCGTGCAGCGGGCCACCTCGGGCTCCTGACCGAGCTGTGCGTAGACGGCTCGTGCCTCGTCGTAGCCGGCCAGAGCCTCCTGGAAACGCCCCAGACCGGCGAGCGCGACCGCGCGGTTCATCGTGCAGCGGGCCGATTCGGCCTTCTGGCCGGCCTGCGCCACGACCGCTCCGGTCTCGTCGTAGCCTGTCAGGGCCTCCTGATAGCGCCCCAGTCCGGCGAGCACGTTGGCGTGGTTCATCGTGCAACGGGCCGCCTCGATATCCTGGCCGCAACGGCCGAAGACCGACTGTGCCTTCTCGTAGTCGGCCAGGGCCTCTTGAAAGCGCCCCAGGTTGGCGAGCGCGACGGCGCGGTTCATCGTGCAGAGGGCCACCTCGGCCTCCTGCCCGAAGCCGACGAGGATGCTCTGCGCCTCCTCGTAACCGCCCAGAGCTTCCTCAAAGCGGCCCAGTCCGGCGAGCACGTTGGCGCGGTTCACGGTGCAGCGGGCCGCTTCGATCTTCTGGCCGAAACGCGTGAAGACGGCCTGGGCCCGATCGAAGCCGGTCAGGGCCTCGTCGAAGCGGCTCAGACCGCGCAGCGAGTTGGCGTGACCCATCGTGCAGCGCGCCGATGCGACGTCGTGCCCGAGGCGCGCGTGGACCGCCCGTGCCTCCTCGAACTCGGCCAGGGCTTCGTCGAAGCGGCCCATGCCGTCGAAGGCGACGGCGCGGTTCATGGTGCAGTCGGCGACGTCGGCCTCGTGCCCGGATCGTGCGTAGACGGCCCGTGCCTCGTCGAATCCGCCCAGAGCTTCCTCAAAGCGGCCCAGGCTGAGCAGAACGCACGCGCCGTCCACCATGCAGCGCGCCGCCTCGGTCCTTTCGCCGAGTCGCGAAAAGACGGCCTGCGCCTCCCTGAAACCGGCCAGCGCCTCGCGGCCGCGGCCCAGGCCGCGCAGCGCATCGGCGTGGCCCACCGTGCAGCGAGCCACCACGGCCTCGTTACCGCGTCGGGCGTAAGTCGTGCGCACGGCGTCGAAGCCGGCAAGAGCCTCTTCAAAGCGGCCCAGGCACGCGAGCATGACGGCGCAGTTCATGGCGCAGCGGGCCGCCTCGTCGGTCTGGCCGGTGCGCGCGGCGGCGGCCTGCGCCTCCTGGAAGCCCACGAGGGCTTCCTGAAAGCGATTCAGGGCGGCCAGCATGCAGGCGCGGTCGACGGCGCAGCGGGCCGCTTCGGCGTCCTGCCCGAAGCGCGCGTAGAGGGCCTGGGCCTCCTCGAAATGAGCCAGGGCATCGCCAAAGCGACCGAGTGCCGACAGGCCGTTGCCGAGCATCCGGGCCACGGCCGCGAGGCTCGCGTCCTGCGGGCGCTGAGCGATCTCGGCGGCCACCAGGGGCGCGAGCTTCGTGAGCTCCTCCGTGTGGCCGTCGTGTGTCTCCTGGTCGTCGCGTCGGGGCCGGAGCGGTCGCAAACGAAGTGCGTGCGCCAGGTGCCGGCGCGAGTGCGGTCGCCGGGCTCTGCGAGCGGTGAGGATGGTCGTGAGCTCGGCGTTGGAGCGGGAGCGGACGAAGTCGCGCAACTCTTCGTCGGTCATCTGCGTGAGTTCCACAAGTCTCCTCTTCCAGCCCCGACGAGAGAGGCGCCGTCCGAGCGGGCCGCACGGGCGTCGGGTGGATCTCAGGCCCGCCACGTGGGAAGGTGTGCGCCCCGGCCGACTCCGATCGTCTCTCACATCATCGGCAGCGGCGGCGAAAGGTACAGTGCTTTTCCGCTGTCTGCAGGAAGATCAGGCGACGGTCGGGGGAGCTTGGCGCCTGTGCCGGCCCTTCTGAAGGACGGTTCGCAACGCCCGCGCCGACCTTTCTGAAGGACGACTCGTGACTTCCGCCTCGCCTCTGCTCAGGGGCGATGCGTGACGCCCGCGGCAGCGCCGTAGGCGAGCACGAACTCTCGCACCGCCACGCCGTCGAGCGCCTCATCGATCGCTGCCAGCGTGTCGGCAGAGAGCTTCACGGCCGACGCGGCGGCGTTCTCGAAGATCTGCTCCGGGCGCGATGCGCCCACGATCGCCGCAGCGACTTCGGGGCGGCGCAACACCCAGGCGAGCGCGAGGTTCGACAGCGAGAGGCCGGCCTGATCGGCGACGGGCCGCAGCCGCTGCACCGCCTCCAGCACGGGCTCGCGCAACCAGCCCTGCACGAACTGACCCATGTCCGGATGCGCCGCCCGCGAGTCGGCCGGCACCGCCTGGCGTGCGACGTACTTGCCCGTCAGCACGCCCTGAGCCAGGGGCGAGAAGACGATCTGACCGATGCCGTGACGCGAGCACAGCCCGAACACCTCGACCTCGGGGCCGCGCCACAGCAGGTTGTACTGCGGCTGGGAGGAGACGAACTTCTCGGCACCCGGCACCTCGAGCGCCGCCCGGATCTGCTCGGGGGTCCACTCGCTGAAGCCGATCCAGCGCGCCTTGCCGGCCCGCACTACGTCGCTCAGGGCCGCCATCGTCTCTTCGATCGGCGTCGCGGCGTCGAAGCGGTGGCACTGGTAGAGGTCGACGTAGTCGGTGCGCAGGCGCTCGAGCGAGGCGTCGAGCTGTGTGTGCACCTCGCCCGCCGACAGGCCGCCCGAATGGTCGTCGGCCATCGGCCAGAACAGCTTCGTGGCCAGGACGTAGGAGTCGCGCGGGTAGCTCGACAGGATCTCGCCCCAGACCTGTTCTGCCGCGCCGCGGCCGTACACGTTGGCCGTGTCGAAGAAGTCGATGCCTGCTTCGAAGGCCGCTCGAGTGCAGGCCTCGGTGCGCTCCCGGCCGACTCCCCCTGAATACGTCAGCCATGATCCCAGCGCGATCTCGGACACGCGCAGATCGCTGCTGCCCAACATTCGGTGTTCCATCGTGGGCCTCCGTCGACGTGGTGTCCGGTCCGTAGCGATGTAGCCGCCGCGGCGGCCGCCGAAACACCGTTTGCGCCGGTCAGGGGCAGGTTCATCGCCCCGGCCGGGGGACACGCCCATCGCGCCGCCCAAGGACGCGCTCATCGCGCCGGCCGGGGGGACACTCATGGCGCGGCCGTTATGAACTCGTCCGTTTGCGGGAGCATTCGCGATAGGAGGTGAGTGTATGCCGCGGTCTATCTGGAAGGGCGCGATCAGCTTTGGGTTGGTCAACATACCGGTCGCGCTGTATTCGGCCGAAAGCCGCCGTGAGCTGCGCTTCAACCAGCTCGACCGGCGGACCATGACGCGGGTGCGTGAGCGGCGCGTCGACGAGGAGACCGGCCGCGAGGTGCCCTACGAGGAGATCGTGCGCGGCTACGACACCGGCGGCGGCAACTACGTCGTGCTCGACGACGATGACTTTCGGCGGGCCAACCCCAAGGCCACCCAGGCGATCGCCATCATCGGCTTCGTGCACGCCGACGAGATCGACATCACCTACTTCGACAAGCCCTACTACCTGGCCCCGGTCGGCACCGGCAAGAAGGGCTACGCGCTGCTGCGCGCCGTGCTGCAACAAACTGGGCGCGTGGCGATCGCCAAGGTCGTGATCCGCACCAGGGAGTACCTCTGTGCGGTGATCCCCCGGGGCGAGGTGATGGTGCTCGAGCTGCTGCGCTATGCCTACGAGCTGCGCGAACCGTCCGACCTCGAAGTACCCGGCGTCGATCTCGAGGCGCTCGGCCTGACCCAGCCCGAGATCACGATGGCCGAGCAGCTCGTCGCGGCCATGGTCACGCCGTGGCAGCCCGAGAGCTATCGCGACGAGTACCGCGACGATCTGCTGCGCGTGATCGAAGAAAAGCAGAGTCATCCCGAGGCCGTCACGCCGGTCGCGACGGGTGGCGGCGCCGGGGAAGGTCAGGTCGTCGACATCATGGCGCTGCTGCGGCGCAGCGTCGAGGAGGTGCGCGGGGCGGGCGGTGAGACCGCAGCCGAGACGCCGCCGGCGGTCGCGGGCGGAGATGGCGGCGCTCGCACGGGTCGCGCCGCGGCGGGAAAGGGTGGGGCGAAGAAGTCCACGCGCCCCGCACGGGGCGGTCGCCGCAAGGCGGCCTGAAGCGGTGGCCCTCGACGCGTACCGGCGCAAGCGCCGGCTCGAGGCGACGCCTGAGCCCGGGCCCGAGGTCAAGCAGAGCGTTCACGGCAACCTGTTCGTCGTGCACAGGCACGCGGCGCGGCGGCTGCACTACGACCTTCGGCTCGAGCTCGGCGGCGCGTTGAAGAGCTGGGCCGTGCCCAAGGGGCCGAGCCTCGATCCCGACGAGAAGCGCCTGGCGGTGCACGTCGAAGATCACCCGCTCGACTACGCCGACTTCGAGGGTGTCATCCCCAAAGGCGAGTACGGTGGCGGGACGGTGATGCTCTGGGATCGGGGGAGCTGGTACCCGCTCGAGGCCGGCACGGCCGACCCCCAGCGAGCCTACGAGGAGGGCAGGCTCAAGTTTCGCCTCGAGGGCGAGAAGCTCCACGGCGCCTGGATGCTGGTGCGCATGAAGCCGCGTCCCGGCGAGGAGGGCGTCGACAACTGGCTGCTGTTCAAAGAGCGCGACGCGGAGGCTCGCTCCGGGGAAGCAGCCGACGTCGGGCGCCTGCTGACCGACAGCGTGAAGAGCGGTCGTTCGCTCGACGAGATCGCCGCTCACGGCGCCGCGGCCCTGGGCTCACCCGCCGGCGCAGCGAGACGGCTTGACGTCGCGGCCATCCGGGGCGCCCGCTGGGGGCCGCTGCCGGAGCGCTTTGCGCCCCAGCTCGCCACGCTCTCAGAGCGGCCGCCGCGCGGTGAGGGCTGGCTGCAAGAGATCAAGTTCGACGGCTACCGGGTGATCTGCCGGCTGGAGCACGGTGGGGTGCGCCTGTTCACGCGACGGGGCGCCGACTGGACCGAGCGCTTCCCGACGCTGCGAGCGGCGCTCGCCGAGCTGCCCGCCGACACGGCGCTGCTCGACGGCGAGGTGGTCTACCTCGACACCGACGGTCGCACGAGCTTCGCCAGGCTGGCGAGCGCTCTGCAGGGTGGCGGCGGTCTCGACGCTCGCCTCGTCTACTACGTCTTCGACCTTCCCTACCTGAACGGCTACGACCTCACGGCGACGGCTCTGCTCTCGCGCAAGGAGGCGCTGCGGCGCCTCCTTGCGCGAGAGCAGCCCGACGCCAGGGTCCGGTACGTCGACCACCTGGCGGGCAGCGGTGACGAGTTCTTCCGCCAGGCCTGTGCCCTGGCGCTCGAGGGCTCGATCTCCAAACGGGCGGACGCGCCGTACCGCGCCGGCCGCGGCCGTGACTGGCGCAAGGCCAAGTGTCTCAAGCGCCAGGAGTTCGTGGTCGGCGGCTTCACAGCGCGCGCGGATTCGACTACGGGTGTGGGTGCGCTGCTGGTCGGCGTTCACGAACCGGCGGACGGGTCGCTGCGCTACGCCGGGCGCGTCGGCACGGGCTGGAACGACCGCACGATGGCTGAGCTGCGGGGGCTGCTCGGGGCGCTCACGCAGACCAGGCCGCCGTTCGTCGACCCGCCCCGCGGGCGCGAGGCGCGCGGCGTCACCTGGGTAAGGCCCGAGCTCGTCGCCGAGATCGAGTACCTCGACTGGAGTGGTGAGGGGCTGCTGCGTCAGGCGTCGTTCGAAGCGCTGCGCGAAGACAAGCCGGCCGCTGCGGTCGTGCGCGAGCGGGCGTCCGACACCGGGGCGGCGGGCGCCCCGCGTGACACTGCCGGCCGCGACGGCGTCGACGTCGACGGCGGCGCGTCGGTGCCGAGGCGGCCGGCGGGGAAGACGGCCAAGGCCGGCAAGGCCGCAAAGGCGGGCAAGGCCGCAAAGGCGAGCAAGGCCGGCGCCCGCGTCACGGTCGCCGGCGTCGCCATCAGCCACCCGGAGAGGATCGTCTACCCCGACGCCGGTCTGACCAAGCTCGATCTCGCGCGCTACTACGAGTCCGTCGGCGAGCGTCTCCTGCCCTGGCTCGAACGGCGACCGCTGACCATCGTGCGCTGCCCCGAAGGCTCCGCCGGCGCCTGCTTCTTTCAGAAGCACGCCACCGACGACTTCCCCGACGCGATCGTGCGCGTGCCGCTCGTCGAGAACGGTGAGGCGGCCACCGGCATGGCGGTCGACTCGCTTGCCGGCGTGCTCTCGCTGATACAGCTCGGCACCCTCGAGCTTCACGTCTGGGGTTCGCGACTCGAATCGCTGGAGCGCCCCGACCAGATGGTGTTCGACCTCGATCCCGCGGCCGGGCTGCCGTTCGCCCGCGTGCTCGAGGCGGCGAGGATCGTGCGCGGCCTGCTCGAAGGCCTCGGTCTGGCCGGCTTCGTCAAGACGAGCGGTGGCAAGGGGCTGCATGTGGTCGTGCCGATCGCGCCGACTCGTTCGTGGGACGAGGTCAAAGAGTTCTCGCGCGCGATCGCCGAAGCCATCGTGAGCGCCGATCCCCAACACTTCACGGCCGTCATGTCGCTCAAGAAGCGCGCCGGCAAGACGTTCGTCGACTATCTGCGCAACGGACGCGGCGCGACGTTCGTGGCCCCCTACTCGACGCGCAGCCGGCCGGGGGCGCCGGTGAGCGTGCCGCTGCGTTGGGACGAGCTCGCCTCGACGTCGAGCGGCGATCGGTTCACCGCCGCCGGCTTGGGCCGTCGCCTCGCCGGGCTCAAGGGCGATCCGTGGGAGGGCTACGAGTCCGCCCGTCGCGAGATCACGGAGGACATGCGTCGTGCGCTGGGCCTGGGGGAGAGCAGCGGGCCGGCCAGGGCGGCCTGAGCAGGGCGTCGACCGCCGCGGGCAGTCGCCTCGCACGGATCGCCGCGCGCAGCCGCCTCGCACGGATCGCGGCGCACGGATCGCCGCGTACGACCATTCAGTCGAGGCTCAGGAACGACTCCCGCAGGGCGTCGTCGGCGGCGTTCGCCAGGTCGGCGAGAAGATCGTCGGCGGTCCATCCGGCGGCCGGGCCACGGGCGAGCGCGTCGAGGATGCGGCGCTCCTTCCAGCCGTAGACGGCGACGACGGCCGGGTCGTCGCTCTTGGTCGCGTAGGTCATGTGCACGAGTCGTGGATCGTCGTCGAGGAGTCTGGCGATCTCGGCGGCGGCTCGCGTGAGGGCGGCGACGGACCGACTCGCGGCATTGCCGTCGGGTCGCTCCCGCGCTTCTGCGGCGATCATCTCCGCCACGACCTCGAGTTGTGCGACCAAGCCCTCGCGTACGTCCGCCACGACGCTCATGCACGCTCCTCTGCCGCCGAGAGCAGGCTACATCGGCGCCGCGGAACGCGAAAGGGCGAGCTTGCCTGGGTCGCCTACGGGGTCGCTGCCACGGCGGAGCTCATTGGCTCTGCAGGTAGTCCGCGATCACCTTCTTGACGTGGCGCTCGACGTCGTCGGGCAGCGGCGGCACGTCGTTGCCCGCGATGAGCTCGTGCGCCCTGTCCCAGGCGTCCTTGACGAGCGGCGTGCCGACGTACTGGTCGAAGCTCCCGCGGTGCCACAGGTGGGGCTGCCACAGCTCGCCTGAGCGATACAGGGTGCGCGTCGATCTGCGTGCCAGAAAGTGCCCGCCGATGCCGACCTCGATGATGTCGGAGACGAGTGAGCGCGCCTCGTCGATCGGATCGTCGCGCACGAAGCGCTCGATGGCGTTCACGGTATCGGCGTCGAGCACGGTCTTGGCGAGGCTGGCCGTCTGGGCGCTGTCGAGAAGTCCGAAGGCGAGCATCACCTCGCAGCCGGCGAGCGCCGAGGCCATGCCGGTGAGCATGCCTTCGGCGCCGGCCTGCAGGTCGCAGGCCTTGGCGTCGCAGCTCACGGCGCTGCCCTGGGCGTGCAGGCCGTAGAAGTGACTCATCTCGATGCAGGTCAGGTTGATCAGCGCATCTTCGGGCGTACCCGACAGGTAGAGCCCGCTGCGCATCTCGGCGACGGCCGAACCGACGGCCGATACCAGCGCGCAACCGGGGGCGCCCAGCTGGAACAGCACGACGGCGCTGAGCAGCTCGGCCATGTTGAGGATGCTCGTACCCAGCACGCTCATGGGCCCCGTCGTGCCCATCTGCGGCATCGGCAGCACGAAGACCGGACAGCCGGCGCGCGCCATGAGGATGTGCGCCTCGGTCATCTCGCGGTCGTGCTGCAGGGGCGCGATCGTGCAGTTGGTCACGGAGTAGATCGGTCGCTCGACGAGCGACGCGCCGGCGATCGCCTGGAGCATGTCGATGAAGACCGGAGCCTGAGCGGGCACGCGGACCTCGTCCTGGAGGTGCTTGCGGGAGTGCTCGAAGGAGATCCGCGCCATCTCGAGGTTGCCCGCGCGCGGATCGACGTCGCCGGGGGTGATGGTCGCCCAGGTGAAGTCGATCTCGGCGACGGCGTCGTAGAGGCACATCATGCGGGCGAGGTCGTCCTGGGTGCCCTCGTGGCGCTCGCCGGTCAGATCGTCGAGCATGTAGGTGGCGGCGCCGTCGCTCGTGTAGATCATGCCGCCTTCGCCCACCCGGCAGTCGTAGGCAGGGTCGCGTCCGGCCAGCAGCACGGAGCGTGGCACCTGCGCCAGGCAGCGTTCGATGAGCTCCCACGGCAGCTTGGCCGTGAGGCGCTCGGCGTCGACCGTCGCGCCGGCGTCGATGAGCAGATCGGTGAGCGTCGGCGTGTTGTAGGCGACGCCGACCTCGGTCAGCACACGCAAGGTCTGTTCGTGGATGAACTGCCGGTCGCCGTCGGAGAGATACTGAAGATGAGCCCTGGCCACGTGCCCTCCCTGGTTGGATCGCGCCAGCGAAGACTAGCATCTTCGCACCGCGACGTGGGACGGCAAGCGCGGCGGGCTCCCTGCCGCCGGGCGGGTGACGTCTCTACGGGCGCTTCACTGCGTCGTCGGCCGCCTTCGCCAGGGCGCCGAGCAGGTCGTCTGTGCTGAGCGTGGCATCGGCGCCGAAGCCGTGCCGGGCGAGGATCTGGTCCTCCGCTTCGACGTAGGCGATCACCTCGTCGTCGTCGTGAGCCTGGCAGACCGTCGCGAGGCCACGCAGCCGGGCGTCGTCGTCGGGCAGCGCCATCACCTCGTGGGCCGTCGCGCGCAGCACCTTGGCCGCCTGAGCCTGACGCTCGTCTTCGGGGTGCTCCTCGGCCTCCCGGGCGCGGAACGCGGCCAGCGAGTCGAGCCTTTGCAGGAGCTGCACACGGTAACCGGCGACGTCGACCAGCCTGTCTGTCATAGGGGACCTCGCTCCTTCGGTCGTGCTTGCCTTCAGCATGGTGTGCGTCTGAGCCTTCTGGTGCGTTTCTGTCGTGCGTTCTGTTGCTTTCCGTATCGCATGAGTCTGACACACGCCGTGGCCTCAGCGCGGCCTCGTCATGCCGGGAAACGCGAGAGGGGGGCGGCTCCTTGCGGAGCCGCCCCCCTCGGGACACTCAGTCGATGCGAACCTGGATCACGGAACCTGGAACTGTCCGTTGTTGGACAGGTGGCCCTGCAGCGTGAAGGTGCTACTGGCCGGGATGTTGGTGTAGGTGTAGTTGCCCTGGTCGGTACCGCTCAGCATGTAGGCACCGGTCGTGGAGAACGGGTTCTTGGGCCAGTTGTCCACGTAGTTGTTGCCGTTGGCGTCGACGAGCTGCGTCTTGTCGGTGATGGTGCCGGGGAAGGCGTCGCTGTGGTCGACCGCGTAGCTCTGGATACCCACCTGGATGCTGTGGATGCCCTCCTTGACGGCGGCGTCCTTGGCCTTGCTCCTCTGATTTAAGAACATCGGGATGGCGATCGCCGCCAGGATGCCGATGATGATGATCACGATCAGGAGCTCGATGAGCGTGAAACCCTTCTGGCCCTTGGTGAAGCGCTTCATATGGATCGTCGCCTTTCTGTTCGCCTGCTTGCCGATTGCACTCACCTTGTCTAGAGAGAAGCCACGAAAAAACGACCCGCGGCGCCTCTCCGGCTAGCCACAGGTCGTACTGCAGCGTCACGCGCGCTGCCGCGGCAACCCAGCCGACTCCCGTGTGTGAGCCCTGTGGCTTTGCGCCCCGCCTTCACAGGCGGTTTGCCTTTCACCTTCCCACCTAGGTTGCCCCACTTCCGACTCGCTAGACACATTGATGTCGGCGAGCTGTGAAGCGGCCTCGGCAAGGGCTGCAGCCCGAACCGGAAGATGCGGTACGTGTATCGGCCGCGACGTTAAGGAACGTGAACTGCGCATTAAGTGTCGGCTCGCATGCCTTTCCGGCGCCTGCCCCCGCCCTGTAGGTTGTCCGACTGTGATCGGGCAGGAAAGAACGCTCGCCAGGAAGGCAGGTTCGCGGCACGGTGGCTGACTACACACGATACGTCTCGAGGTCGGCCAGGCGCCGGCACCCGCGGCTGCGAGTCCTCAAATGGATCGGTCTCGTGGTGGTCTGCGCCGTCGTCGTCGCCACCGGCGCCATGGCGCTGTGGTTGCAACGCACGGCCGCCCAGGTCGCCCACAACGATCCCGCCGAGGTCAAGGCGGCCAAGGAGCAGCTCAGCCCTGTGCTGCCGTCGCGGCCGCTCGACATCCTCATCATCGGCAGTGACCGGCGCGTGGGCCAGGCCGACCTGGGAGCGCGCTCCGACACGCTGATGGTCGTGCGTCTCGACCCCCGGACCAGCAGCATCTCAATGCTTTCCGTGCCGCGCGACCTGCGGGTCGACATCCCCGGCTTCGGGCCCAACAAGATCAACGCGGCCTACTCGCTGGGCGGCGCCAGGTTGGCCGTCGAGACGGTGAAGCAGGTGCTCGGCATCCCGGTGAACGACTTCATCGACGTGAACTTCGAGGGCTTCATCAAGGTCGTCGACAAGCTGGGCGGCGCCTACCTCATGGTCGACCGCCGCTACTACAACAACACGGCCGTCACCGACTACGCGTCGATCGACCTGCAGCCCGGGTACCAGCGCTTGAACGGCCACCAGACACTGTCGTTCGTGCGCTTCCGTCACGACCAGGACGGCGACTTCACGCGCATCGTGCGCCAGCAGATGTTCCTGCGCGAGATGAAGCGCGAGCTCTCGGCTTCGGCCACGCTCACGAGCTTTCCGCATCTGTTCTCGGTGGCCACGATCATGTCGCACTACGCCGTCTCGGACATCGCCGGCCTGGGCCGGATCTTCGGCCTGGTCACGCTCGGCATGAAGCTCGACACTAACCACGTCTACCAGGCGCACATCACCGGCTCGACGCCCACGATCGGCGGCGTGTCGTACGTCGTCGCCACCCCGCAGCAGATCGCCACCGCGGTGCGGCAGTTCCTCAGCCCGGTGCGCGCCCCCGGGCAGACCTCCTCCACCGCCGCGGCGGCCGCGGCGACGGCCACGGCTGCGGCGCCGTCGACCTCGGCGAGCTCGGCGGCCGTTCAGACCGGCACGCCGCAGGATATGGCGCAGTGGCGCGCCCTGGCCCGTCGTACGCCGCTCTCGCTGCTCGCGCCGAGCGCCTGGTCACAGGGTCTCGGCTACGACCAGTTCCGCGCCTACAAGGTCACGACCGATCAGGGGAACGTGGTGCCGGCGGCCGTCGTCGTCGGCACCACACCTCAGGGCGGCTACTGGGACGTGCAGGCTCTGCGGTGGACCGACCCACCCATCCTCGAAAGCCCGGACGTCGTAAAGACGATAGCCGGCCGCAGCTACTCGCTCTATTACGACGGAGCGAAACTGCGGATGGTCGCCTGGCGGGTGGGGGAGACGGCCTACTGGGTCTCGAACACGCTCGACGACGAGCTCTCGAACCGGCTCATGCTCGCGCTGGCCACGTCGTGCTCTCCCGTGCGGCCGGCCTAGCGGGTCCGCGCTCCGCAGTCGAGCGTGAAGAAGACGACGCCGGAGAGGCCTTTGAAGGTGCCTGTGGCGCGCCCCACGCCGGCGTCGCGAAAACGCTTGGTCAACATCACGCGACGGTGCGGCGCGCTGTGCCACCAGGCCATGAAGATGGCGTGGGGGGTGCCGCTCGTCTGATAGCCGTAGGCGATGTTCTCGCCCGCCGTCCAGCTCGTGTAGCCGGAGACTCTTGTAGCCGAAGCGGATCAGCCGGGCGCCGAACGTCTCGCCGCTGGCGGAGTCGTGGCCGAAGTAGCCGCTGCGCACCATCTGACGGGAGTGCGAGCGCGAGGCCCTCTCGAGGCTGGTGACCATCTTGAGCGCGTGCAGGTGATGTTTGGCGCGCACGTGATTGACGAGGGTCAAGAGCTGCTTCTCGGGCTTGGTCATCGTGATCGCCTGGGCCGACGCGGGCGCTATCGCCAGCACGGTGGTGCCGGCGAACCCTGCGACGACGACGCAGAGCGAGAGTCGTCGGAGCGCCGACCTCACTCGTCCGCTCCTGCGTGCCGGTGCGACGGCGACGGATGCCTTGGCGAGCGATCCGGCGAGTGGCTGTGCGTCTGCCCTGCGTGCTGTGGTGTTCAGACTCCTGCGCGGTCCCATGACGAACCTCCATGGCTTCGGCGCTTGATGCGCTTGGTCTTCAGACCGTGACATGACGAGACCCCCGGCGGGCAGCCGGAAAGGCCGTCCGACGGACGTCACTGACAAAGGGGCGGGTCTACCGGCGGATCGCCTGGAGGACGAGTGAGAGTCGGCGGTGGGGGGAATAAGAGTTGTGCAAACGGGCCGGGGCCAGCCGTTTACGGTGCATGACCTGCCTCCTTTCGGAAGTCTGGCGGACTTCCTTGGGTGGGCGCCGTCACTAGCGCCGTGCGGTGTTGGTCGGTTCCTCGCGTTGCCTTGCCGGTAAACGTTCGGGACCTTACCGGCCCTTTGCGCGTGCGTCAAGCACCAAAATAAGTAGTACGACGCACGTAACGCGACCGACCGGCGTCGTCGTCGCGCCCGCTGAGGAGCGGTCATATACTCTCGCTTGAGGCCCGCGAAAGCGAAGGCTAAACCGCCTTGCGGCGGCGCACACGGCCCACCGAGCCAGACGAACGGGGCGAGAGATGAAGAAGCTGATCAACCTTCCGCAGGACGTCGTGCGCGAGGAGCTTCAGGGCTTCGCGGCGGCTCACCCCGACAGGGTGCGGGTGCACACCGATCCCAACTACATCGTGCGGGTCGACGCTCCTGTCCGGGGCAAGGTCGCGATCGTCTCGGGCGGGGGCTCGGGGCACGAACCCATGCACGGCGGCTTCGTCGGCAGGGGCATGCTCGCCGCCGCCTGCCCCGGCGAGGTCTTCAGCTCGCCGACCCCCGACCAGATGCTGGCGGCCACCGAGGCGGTCGACGGCGGCGCCGGTGTGCTGTACCTCGTCAAGAACTACTCGGGCGACGTGATGAACTTCGAGATGGCCGCCGAGCTCGCCCGCGACGGGGGCATCGCGGTCGAGATGGTCTTGATCGACGACGACGTGGCCGTCCGCGACAGCCTGCACACCGCCGGCCGTCGCGGCGTGGGCGCCACCGTCCTGGCCGAAAAGATCTGCGGCGCCGCGGCTGAGCTGGGCCGGCCGCTGGCCGACGTCGCCGCCCTCTGTCGCAGGGTGAACGCGGGGGCGCGCAGCATGGGCGTGGCCCTCACGTCGGGCACCGTGCCGATGGTCGGCAGGCCCACCTTCGAGCTCGGCGACGACGAGATCGAGATGGGCGTGGGCATTCACGGCGAGCCGGGCCGCGAACGCGCCAGGGCGGCTTCGGCGCACGACATCGTCGAAGTGCTGGCCGGCGCCGTCCTCGACGACCTGCCCTTCACGGCGGGCGATCAGGTGCTGGCCTTCGTGAACGGTCTGGGGGCGACGCCGCTCATGGAGCTCTACATCGTCTACAACGAGCTGTCCGGGCTGCTCGCGGGCCGCGGCATCGACATCGCTCGCAACCTGGTCGGCTCGTTCATGACCTCGCTCGACATGGCGGGCTGCTCGATCACGCTACTGCGCCTGGACGATGAGCTCACCGCGCTGTGGGACGCACCGGTGGTGACGACGGGCCTGCGGTGGGGCGCGTGAGCGAGACCGTCACGCCGCCGGCCGTGGCGGCCTGGATGTCGGCGTTCGCCGCCGCGGTGGCGCGCGAGCGCGACCATCTGACCGAGCTCGACGCCGCGATCGGCGACGCCGACCACGGTATCAACATGGCACGCGGCACGCAGGCGGTGCTCGCGACGCTCGCCGGGGCCGCGGCGGAAGCCGTTGGTCTGGGCCATCTGCTGAAGACCGTCGGCATGACGCTGGTGTCGACGGTGGGGGGCGCCGCCGGGCCGCTGTACGGCACGCTGTTCCTGGCGCTGGCGAGCGCGGTCGGTGAACGCGACGAGCTTGGCCTGTCGGAGTGGGCGGCAGCGCTGCAGGCGGGCGTCGCCGGGGTGCAGGCGCGCGGCAAAGCCGAGCCCGGCGACAAGACCATGGTCGATGCCCTGCTGCCCGCCGCCGGCGCGCTCACGGCGGCCGCTGCGGCGGGGCAGCCGCTCGAGACCGCGTTGCGGCGTTCGGCCGCGGCTGCCGAGCAGGGCATGCTCGCCACTGTAGCGCTCGTCGCCCGCAAGGGCCGGGCGAGCTATCTGGGCGAGCGCAGCGCCGGCCACCAGGACCCGGGGGCGACCTCGTCCTGGCTTCTGCTGGCCACGGCCGCGGAGACGCTGGCCGGCGGATCGCAGGGCGGCGCCGCGCCGTGATCGGGCTGGTCCTGGTCTGCCACAGCGCCAAGCTCGCCCAAGGCGCGGCCGAGCTCGCCGCGCAGATGAGCCCGAAGGGACTGCGGATCGCGGTCGCCGGCGGGCTCGATCAGCCCGGCCCCCTGGGCACCGACGCTGTGCGTGTGGCGCGGGCGGTGGACGAGGCCTGGTCGCCCGACGGTGTGCTGATCCTCATGGACCTCGGCAGCGCCGTGCTGTCGGCTGAGATGGCCCTCGATCTGTTGCCACGGGAGCGGCGTGAGCACGTGCTGCTGAGCGCGGCGCCGCTCGTCGAGGGCGCCGTGGCCGCGGCCGTCTCGGCCGGGCTCGGCGACTCCCTGGAGACGGTCGCGGCGCAGGCGCGCGGCGCCCTGGCCGCGAAGGCCGCCGTCGTGCCGGTCGACGGCGCGCTCGAGCCGTCCGTGAGACCGGTCGGCGAGGCGGCGCCTGCATCACGGGCCGCGGCGCCGCCGGGCGGCGCGGCGTCTGCACCACGGGCCGCGGCGCCGCCGGGCGATGCCCTCCCCGGCGTCCTCCCCGAGCGGGAGCTGCGAGTCGTGATCGCCGATCCGCTGGGCCTGCACGCGCGGCCGGCCGCCCTGCTGGTGCGCACGGCAGCCGGCTTTGAAGCCGACGTGACCGCCACGAACGTCACTGCCGGCCGCGGGCCCGTGAGCGTCCGCAGCCTCAACGCCGTGGCCACGCTGGGCTTGCGCTGCGGCCACGAGCTGTGTTTGCGCGCCACGGGACGACAGGCCGTCGAGGCCCTCGACGCCATCCGGCGCCTGGCCGACGGCGGCTTCGGCGCACCCCGGCAGGGCGCGCCCGCGGATGTCTTCGTATCACGGGCTCCAGCCGCGGCCCCGGCGTTCCCGAATCTTCCGGCCGGCGCGCCGGCCGTTCCCGCCGCGCCCCCTTCGGGTGCGGTGCTGCAGGGCTTCGCGGTCTCGCCCGGGCTTGCCACCGGCCCGGCGCGGCGCCTGCGATCCGTCGTGGCGCAGGCGCCCGACGGCGTCTCGCCGGACCCGGCCGCCGACTGGGCTGCCCTACGCGGTGCGCTGGCCGCCACCGGCGGCGACATCCGCCGGGCGCGCGACGTGGTGGCCGGCCGGGCGGGCGCCTACGACGCGGCCATCCTCGACGCCCACCTGCTGTTCCTGGACGACGAGGCGCTGCTGGGTCCGGCGCGCGCGGCCATCCTCGAGAAGGGCACCAACGCCGCTCGCGCCTGGGCCGACTCGGTGTCGCAGGCGGCGGCTGCCTGGGAGGAGCTGGACGACCCCTATCTGCGTGCCCGGGTAGCCGATCTGCGGGGCGTCGGCGCACAGGTACTGAGTCACCTGCTCGAGGCATCGCCGCGCGCCGACGAGAGTGACGCGCACCCCGGCGGCGCCGATGCGGCCGGCAGCGCTCTCGCGCCCGACCCGACCGCGGCCGGTATCGTTCTCGCGCCCGACCTGACTCCGGCGGAGATCGCCGGCCTCGCGGCGTCGTCGTATGCCGGCGTGGCGTGCGCCTTCGGCGGTCCGACCTCGCACAGCGCGATCCTTGCCCGCACGCTCGGCATCCCGGCCGTCATGGGCGTGGGGGAGGCGCTGCTCGGCGTACCCGATGCAACGCCAGTGATGCTCGACGGCGAGGCGGGGACCGTGACGGTCGATCCGCCGCCGGCCGCGGTGCGGGCCGTGGAACGGTCACGCGCCGCTCGAGAGCTCGAGGCGCTCGAGGCCCGGCGGCAGGCTCACCTGCCGGCAGTCACTCGCGACGGCCGGAGGGTGTCTGTAGGGGCCAACGTGGCGGCGGCGGGCGACGTGGACGCGGCGCTCTCGGCCGGCGCCGACGGTGTCGGGCTGCTGCGCACCGAATTCCTGTTCCTCTCCGCCGACCACCTGCCCGGAGAGGACGAGCAGGAAAGGACCTACCGGGCCGTGGCCGCCGGACTGGGCGGGCGGCCACTGGTCGTGCGCACGCTCGACATCGGCGCCGACAAGCAGCTTCGCTGCCTGCCGCTGGCCGCCGAGATGAACCCCTTTCTGGGGCTGCGAGGGATCCGCCTGGGGCTGAGCCGCCCCGAACTGCTGGAGCCCCAGCTTCGGGCGCTACTTCGGGTGGGCGCCGACTATCCCGTACAGATCCTGCTGCCGATGGTCGCCACCGTCGACGAGGTGCACCGGGCACGGCGGATGCTCGAACAGGCGCAAGGGGCGCTGACCGCCGCGACCACGAAGGCCGCCGCGACCACGAAGTCCGCCGCGACCACGAAGGCCGCCGCGACCACGAAGGCCGCCGCGACTGCCGCAGCCGCCCCGATCGGGACGGCCGCCCCGATCACCACGAGGCGTGTGGAGCTGGGCATCATGGTCGAAGTGCCTGCCGCCGCTCTGCTGGTCGAGGACTTCGTGCCGGACGTCGATTTCTTCTCGCTGGGCACCAACGACCTGGCCCAGTACGTCCTGGCGGCCGACCGTGGCAATGCCGCGGTGGCGTCGTTGGCCGACGCGCTGCACCCGGCCGTCTTGCGCCTGGTGGAGCGGGTGGCGCGGCTGGCCGGCCAGGGCGAGCGTCGGGTGGCGGTGTGCGGCGAGGTGGCGGGGGAACCGCTCGCCATCCCGATCCTGCTTGGTCTGGGGGTCACCGAGCTCTCGATGGACCCGCGGCGGATCGCGGCCGCCAAGCAGGCCGTACGGGCCACCGAGCTCGGTGCGGCCCGGCGGCTCGCCGCGCGGGCGCTGGCGGCCGGGTCGGCCGCCGAAGTGCGGCGGCTCGCGGCCGCGGCATCGTTTCCAGGCGACGCCCCCGACCGGTGAGCCGTCGGGTCCCAAGCGCGAAGGCCCTGCCCTGGACCGGCGGACCGGGGCCCGTCGCGGCGAGGTGACTTGCGTTTGGCGGGCGCAGCGGCGACCATCGGAGTGCGTATGGATCTCTATGACCTCATCGTCTGTCTGGCGGTCATCCTGCTCGCCTATCGCGGCTTGCGGCGCGGCCTGGTGGGCGAGCTCGTCGGCCTCGCGATCTTCGCCTGCGGCATGCTGCTGGCCTTGCGTCTCGACGCCGCCGTCGGTCGCCGGCTCGTAGATATCGTCCCCCGGCTCAGCGCCACCGAGGGTCGCGTGCTGGCCTTCGCTCTCATCATCGTGGTGGTCGGCGTCGTGCTGGGCGCGCTCGGCGGGCGTCTGAGCCGCCTCGTGTCGCGCATCCCGGTGGTGGGCGGTCTGAACCGCCTGGGTGGACTCGTCGTGGGGGTCGCGCTCGCGCTCGTCTGTGTCTGGCTCGTCACGGCCGTCGTGCAGGTCCTGCCGACCGGGCTCGTGCCCTTCTCGGCGACCGTGCGCCACTCCGAGACGGCGCACCTGCTGCGCCGGTTGAGCCCCGGCGTCGATGCTCGACTGCGCGCCCACCTCAGTGAGATCGGGATCGACCGGGCGAACGGCCCGGTCCTGCGCGGGTGAGGGTCGGACCGCTGCCGCCGGAGCGCACCGGTGCCTGACCGGCCGACCGCGGCACCCGACCCGCTGGGCCTCGACGCCGGCCAGATGCGGGAGCTCGGCTACTGGGTCGTCGACCGGGTCGTCGAGCACTTCGAGAGCCTCGCCGATCAGCCGGCGATCCGCACCGGGACGCCTGCGGAGCTGCGTGCCGTCCTTGGCGGCCCGGTGCCACGCGACGGCGGCGACGGGCTCGAGGCCCTGCGGCTGCTGGTCGATGTCGCTCTCGCTCACATGCAGCACAGCGACCATCCGCGCAACTTCGCCCGCGTGCCCAGCCCATCGTCGTATGCGGGCGTGCTCGGCGACTGGCTCGCCACCGGCTTCAATGCCATCGACGCTTCGTGGACCGGCGGCTCTGGACCGGCGACGGTCGAGCTCGTGGCGCTCGACTGGCTGCGCGAGCTGCTCGGTCTGCCCGAGGGTACGGAGGGAGTGACGGCGAGCGGCGGCTCGCTGGCCAACCTGACCGCGCTCGCCGCCGCGCGCGCGGCCGACGGCCCCGGCGTGTGCTACCTGTCCGACCAGACTCACGCCTCGATCCCGCGAGGCCTGACCGCGCTCGGCTTCGCGGCGGACCACGTGCGGGTGCTGCCCGCCGACGGGCAGATGCGACTGTCCCTGGCGTCGCTGACCGCCGCGATCGGCGGGGACCGGACGGCCGGCCGGCGCCCGGGCTTCGTCGTGGCCACCGCGGGCACGACCAACACCGGCGCCGTCGACCCGCTGGTCGAGATCGCTGCGCTCGCCCGCCGCGAGGGACTCTGGCTGCATGTCGACGGCGCCTACGGCGCCTCGGCCGTTCTCTGCGAGACCGGGCGTCGCGTCCTGGCTGGGATCGAGCTGGCCGACTCGGTGGTGCTCGACCCCCACAAGTGGCTCTTTCAACCGTACGATCTCGCCTGTCTTCTGGTAACCCGTCGCGGCGTCCTGAAGGACGCCTTCCACATGGCCCCGGACTACCTCGCCGACGTCACGGCGGCCGACGACGGCGAGGTCGACTTTCGTGACCGTAGCCTCGAGCTGACGCGCCGGCCCCGCGGGCTCAAGCTGTGGCTGGCCTTTCGCGTCTACGGCGCCGATCGCATGGCGGCGGCCGTGGCGCACGGCATCGCGCTGGCCGAACGCGCCCAACGACTCATCGAGGGCGACCCCGACTGGCTGGTGGTGACCCCGGCCCAGCTCGGCATCGTCACCTTCGCTCTGCGTGGCGCCGACGGGCGCGAGCACCACGAGAGGCTCGCCGGCATCGCCGCGGACGCCTACGCGCACATCACGACGACCAGCGTCGGAGGGCAGGCGGCGCTGCGGCTGTGTACCATAAACCCACGCACCACCGATCACGATGTATCGTCGACCCTCGAGCGGCTCGGCGTGCGAGTGGGAGAGTAGGAGGCCGGACCGCCGCCGGCGCGGTCCCGGCCGGACGTGCCGGCGATCCATCAGCCCGAAAAGGATGCGAACGAGATGAAGGAACTCAGTATCGGTGACGAGGCGCTGACTATCGCCGACGTGGTGGCGGTCGCCCGCCACGCGCGGCCGGTGAAGCTGGGGGCCGCGGCGATCGCAAAGCTGGCCGCGGCGCGGCGCGTCGTCGAGGAGATCCTCGGTGAGGAGCGCGTCGTCTACGGCGTGACCACGGGGTTCGGCCAGCTCGCCACGACGCGCATCCCCGTCGAGCAGGTGCGGCAACTGCAGCAGAATCTCGTGCGCAGCCATGCGGTCGGCGTTGGCGAGCCGCTGCCGCGCGACGTCGTGCGGGGCGCCATGTTGTTGCGCGTCAACACCATCGCCAAGGGGTACTCGGGCGTCCGCGCCGAGGTGCTCGAGACGATCTGCCGGCTGCTGAACGCCGACCTCGTGCCGTACATCCCCTCACGGGGTTCGCTCGGCGCGTCGGGCGACCTCGCGCCGTCGGCTCACCTCGTGCTGGCGCTCATGGGAGAGGGCGAGTTCCTGGGGCACGCCGGCGGCCGCGAGCCGGCGGCGGCGGTGCTGGCGGCGGCCGGGATCACGCCGGTCACCCTCGAAGCCAAGGAGGGACTCGCTCTGCTGAACGGCACGCAGTTCATGGCCGCGATCGCCTGCCTCACGGTCGCCGACGGGCAGTCCCTGCTCGATTCGGCCGACGTCATCGGGGCGATGAGCCTCGAGGGTCTGAAGGGCTCAGTGGGGCCGTTCGAAGAGCGCATCCAGCGGCTGCGGCCTATCCCCGGCCAGCTGCGCAGCGCCGCCAACGTGCGCGCGGCCTGCGCTTCGAGCGAGATCATCCAGAGCCATCTGAACTGCGACAAGGTGCAGGACGCCTACTCGATCCGCTGCATCCCTCAGGTGCACGGCGCCTGTCGCGACGCCTTTCGCTGGCTGCGCGAGGTGGCCGACATCGAGATCGAGTCGGTGACCGACAACCCGCTGATCTTCCCCGAGTCGGGCGACGTGATCTCGGCGGGCAACTTTCACGGTGAGCCCCTGGCGCTCGCTCTCGACCTCGCCGCCATGAGCCTCGCCGAGATCGGTAGCATCAGCGAACGCCGCACGTTTCGCATGCTGACGGCGTCGCTGTCGGAGCTGCCGCCGTTCCTCACCGCCGACAGCGGCTTGAACAACGGCTACATGATCGCCCAGTACACGGCCGCCGCCCTCGTCGCCGAGAGCCGTGTCCTCTGCCATCCGGCGAGTGTCGACTCGATCCCCTCGTCGGCCGACCAGGAAGATCACGTGAGCATGGGCATGACGGCCGCTCTCAAGCTGCTGCAGGTGGCACGCAACACGGCTTCCATCCTGGGCATCGAGGCTCTCTGCGCGGCCCAGGCCATCGACCTGCTGGCGCCGCTCAAGCCCGGCGTGGGCACGCAAGCCGGTCACGATCTGGTGCGTTCCTACGCGCCGCATCTCGGGCAGGACAGATACCTCTCGCCGGAGATGGAGAGCCTGGGGCGTGCGGTGCGCGAAGGGCGCTTCGCCGCGCTGCTGCCGGCAGCTGCCGTGTAGGTCCGCCGGGCCGGGCGGTGCGCCTCAACTCGCGTGCGCCTCGGCGCGCGCACGACTCAGCTTGGCCGCCACGTCTGCCGTGAGCGCGCCCACTCGGCGTCGTCGCGCCAGATGAAGGTGTCGTGCTGAAGGTCGTACAGGGCCTGCTGGAGCTCGCCGCGGGTGCTCATCACGAACGGCCCGTAGCGGGCGATCGGCTCGCCGAGGGGCGCTCCAGAGACCAGCAGAAAGCGCGCCGGACTCTTCCAGGTCCGCACTCGCACCTCGTCGCCGTCTCCGAAGATCAGCAACTGCGGGGCGCTGCCGTGCTGGCCGTCGAGGTCGCCGCGGTAGCCGAAGTCACCGCCGATCCCGAAGTTCGCCGCGCCGCGGAACACGTAGGCGAAGGCGCTGTGACCGGCCGGCACGGACTGCACGAACAGGGTCTCGGCGGGCAGCTCGACGTCTAAGTACTCGGGATCGGCGTAGATCGCGGTCACGGGGCCGCTCACGCCGTCGCACGAGCCGGCCACCACGTGCACCCGCGAGCCGTCGTTGCGTTCCACCACGGGGATGCTGGCCGCCGGCACGTCCTGGTAGCGGGGTCGCGACATCTTTCGCACGGCCGGCATGTTCACCCAGAGCTGAAAGCCGCCCATCCTGCCGTCGCGCGGACGCGGCATCTCCTCGTGCAGGAGGCCGCCTCCGGCCGTCATCCACTGGATGTCGCCGGGACCGATCGCGCCCGCGTTGCCGAGCGTGTCCTTGTGATCGACCTCGCCGGCGAGCATATAGGTGACGGTCTCGATGCCGCGGTGCGGGTGGAGCGGGAACCCGGCGAGGTAGTCGGCGGGGTCGTCCGACTCGAAGTGGTCCAGCAGCAGGAACGGGTCGAGGTAGTCGAGGGACCATCCGCCGATGGTGCGCTTGAGCTTGACGCCGGCGCCTTCGAGCGTGGCTTGCGGGTCGATGACGGCGGTCACGGCGCGCGCCTGCCGATCGACGTTGGTCATGGCGCTTCCTTTCGATCCAGGTTCCAGGTCAGGCTTCAGGTCAGGCGTTCAGTCCAGGCTCTGATCCCGGGCTTCCGGGCCGGGCATCCGGGTCAGAGCGCCCCAGGTCAGGCCACCCTGTCGATGTGCTCGATCGCAGGCTCGCCGGGTACGGCCGCCGGGCGGCGCCTTGGCTTGATCTCTCGCAGATAGGCGCGGGTGCCTTTCTGCCAGCGCCAGAACCGCGCGAACCACCAGCACCACGACTGGTCGCGCACGCGGGCGAACCGCAAGGCCAGGCACAGCGCGAGCAAGCGCCGGGTCGAGTAGAAGCGCCGGTAGGCGCGCAGCACGTCGCTCTGCAGCTCGTGAGGCGTCGTCTGCCTGGGGCTGAAGACGACGTGCAGGCCGTCGTAGAGCTCCCAGCGCCTGGTGAAGATGCGCCCTTCGCGGTCGAGCTCGTCGAACTGCCGCGTGCCGGGCGCCGGTGTCAGGATGTTCAGCATCAGGGTGTCGACGCGATGCTCACGGGCAAAGGCGAGCGTGCGGCGCACCGTGTCGCGGGAGTCGGTGTCGGCGCCCAGCACGAACATGCCGTGACACTGGATGCCGTGGCGGTGCAGGGCGGCGATCGCCTGCGTGACATCGGCGACCGACTGCGACTTGTTGAAGCCGTCGAGGGTCGCCTGGTCGACCGATTCGAGGCCCAGCGCGATGCGATGACAGCCTGAGCGCGCCATCAGGTCGAGCAGCTCGCCGTCGCGAGCCACGTCGGTGCGCATCTGCGCCTGCCAGGGCATTGTGAGGCCGGTGTCGATCATCATGCGCAGAAGGGTCTTCAGGCGCCGCTTGTCGGCGGCCAGGTTGTCATCGTAGAAGAAGACGCTCCTGGGACGCACGGCCTCGAGCTGGGCGATCACGCTCTCCGCGCTGCGCCAGCGGTACGAGCGGCCGAACATGGCCGTCACGGAGCAGAAAGTGCAGCCGAACGGGCAGCCCCAGCTCGTCATGATCGGGGTCGTCTTGAGGCGCTCGTGACCGACGATCAGCGAGAGGTCGGGCACGGGCAGCTCGTCTAAGTCCGGGCAGCGCGCTCGCGCGGCGTTGTGGACCACCCGGCCGTCTCTGACGAACGAGAGACCGGTGATCGTCTCCAGCTCGCGGCGACCCTCGAGGGCTTCGATCAGCTCGAGCATGAGCGCGTCGCCGCCCTCGCCGCGGGCGACGAACCCGGCATGCTGCAGCGCTTCGTCGGCCATGAACGTGACATGTGAGCCGCCGACCACCACCGGGATGCCGCGCTGCCGCAGCGTGTCCGCCAGGGCATAGGCGGCCGGGGCGGTCGAGGTCGTGGTCGAGATGCCGATCAGGTCGGCGTCGGCGAGATCGTCTTCGTCGAGTGGCGCCAGTCGCGAACAGTAAATCCGCACGTCGTGACCGGCGCCCTTCAGGGCTGCTCCTATCAGGGGCAGGCCAAGGCGCGGGTAGACGGAATAGGACCACAGGTGCAGGCTCGGCGAGGGTGGTTCGACGAGTCGTATCTTCATAGACGCTCCGGTAGACCACGGCTGTGCCGCAACCGTACCCGGTGTGGCCGGAGACTAACTGCGTTGGCTCGAGTGACGCGATCCGACAGGCGGCGAGTGAGTCTACCGAACGACGGTCGCAGCCGCCGACGAGCGGCCCTCAGGCGGACGGCGCCGCCGGCGTGAGGTCGTCGCCGGGGCGGTACGTCTCGACCCGGTTCTTGCCGAGACGCTTGGCCAGATACAGCGCCTCATCGGCGACCGCCACGAGCTCGTCCGACGTGAGGGAGTCGGCGGTGATGCACGTGACGCCGACGCTGATCGTGACCGACTGCGGCAGATGCGGCGAGGTCGCCTTGCGGCCGCGTTCCTCGACGGCCTTGCGCAGCCTCTCCGCGATCGCCGGCGCCCCCTCGCTGCGCAGGTTCTCCAGCGATGCCCGGCGAGTCTCGCGCGGGGCAGGGGCGGCGGCGGGTCGGTCCAGACCCCGCTCGTGTGCGTCGAGAGCCGTGTTGGGCAGCAGAACGGCGAACTCGTCGCCGCCGTATCTGCAGATGACATCGACGTCCGTGCGCAGGGTCTCCTTCAGCACCCCGGCGATGAAGACGAGCGCCTGGTCGCCGGCCTGATGTCCGTACCGGTCGTTGAACTGCTTGAAGTCGTCGACGTCGAGCATGAGCAGGGAGAGCGGCGTGCGGTACCGGCGAAAGCGCGCCGTCTCCTCTCGCAGGCGGTTGCGCAGATGCCGATAGTTGAAGAGTCCCGTCAGACCGTCGGTCAGCGCTTCGAGCTGCACTGCCTGGTAGGCGCGGCCGGCGTGCAGCGCGGCGGCGGCGTGCTCGCCGACGCCACGCGCGAGCTCGAGCTCGTAGGAGCTGAACTCGCGTTCGCCCGACGTCTCGACCAGGACGAGCGTGCCCAGCGCCTCGCCGCCGAACACGAGCGGGACGTGGAGGTGGGTCAGCTCGCCGACGGCCGCCATCGCGCGTCGCACGGCGGCCGGCACCGACTCGTCGAGGGTGCGCTCGAGGATGATCTCGCGGCGTTCCAGCGCCCAGCGGTCGCCGGAGCGTTCGCTCAGCGGGATGGCGACGTTCTCGGGCTCGAGCACGACGGCTCCGAACGACGTCCGCGGGATCAGGGCGTCGTCCGGCTGGATGAACTCGTAGATGGCGCAGCCGGGCATCTTCAAGGCTTCGGCCGCGGAGCGCGCCATGACCCGCAGCGTCTCGTCTAAGCCCACGGTCGACGTGAGCGCCCTGCTTGCGCCGAGCAGCGACTGCAGCGAACGGTTCTGCTGTTCGAGCTGACCGAACAGGTCGGCGTTGTGGATGGCGATGGCCGCCAGCACCGCGACCTGCGAGAAGAGCTTGCGCTCGTCGTCGGTGAAGCGCCGGCACGACCTTGTTTCCACGAGGCCCAGCACGCCGATGATGCGGCCGTCGAACTCGAGCGGCGCGTCGAGGGTCGACTTCTCGCTCCAGCGGTCCATCTCGCGGGCCTCGGCTTCGGGCAAGCCGGGGTCGTCGCGATGGACCTCGATGATCTCGCCGTCCCTCACCGTCGGCAGGAAGCTCGGGCGCAGGTCCGGGTGGAAGGGCTCGCCGGCCACCTCCTCACTCACCTGGTGGTGCGACTCGCAGACCCACGGCCCGTCGCCGCGGTCGAGCTCGAGGTCCCAGAAGGCCAGATACGTGAGAAGGTCGTCGTCGGGGTCGTAGCGGTGGATGTCGCAGGAGTACACGCTGAACGCCTCGCCGACCTGGCGGGCGATCGTGCTCATCACGTCGCCTATCTCGAGTGTCGAAGCGATCGTGGCGCCGATCTCGGCGATGATCGTCTGACCGTCTTTCATGAGGGCTGCGCCTCCGAGCGCTCCTGCCGTCGCGAGTGGCGTGTCGCGACCCGCCGCCGGTGAACCGGCCTTCCCTTTGGCTATCGGTGGATCGACCGGCGGCACTTGAGTGAATGATCGTCTATCCGGGCCTCATCGGCCTCGGGTGGGAGATCGCCGGGCCTCACCGCGCCGAAAACTCGACGACCGACAGTGTGTGGCCGATGCATTGGTTAGTGTACGAGCGTTGTTTGGGGAGTAATATCGTCACAACGGCCGCGCGGGCGTGCCATGGGCAGTCGGCGGCCGTGCCGAACAGCACACAGATTCTGACCTCTGGTTTTCGCTGACCTGTGAAGACGATCCCGAAGACCTCCGGCCTTTGGCGCGGCCGTCAGCCTCGCCGAAAGAGCCGGCGGCGCTTCATGCAAGGAGTTTGAGAGTGGCAGTCATCGACGTGCCGGCTACCGGCAGGACCATAGAAGTCACCGAACTGGCCGGCGACGAGATCCGCGAGCTGATCCTCGAAGGCCGCGAACAGGGGTACCTCTCCGTCGCGCGCATCGTCGAAGCGCTGCGCGATGTCGAGTCCACTCCCGAACAGCTCGAGAACTTCTTCATGGTCCTGACCGACCAGGGCATCGAGCTCCTCGAGGGCGACGGGCCGGCCGGGGTCGAGGTGTCTCAGGAAGAGCAGGAGGTCGCGCCGGCCCTCGACCTGTCGATCAAGACCACGAGCTACGACCCGGTGCGCATGTACCTGAAAGAGATCGGCAAGGTGCCGCTGCTCACGGCCGTTCAGGAAGTCTCGCTGGCCAAACGCATCGAGCGCCACGACATGGAGGCCAAGCGCAAGTTGACCGAAGCCAACCTGCGCCTCGTGGTCTCGGTCGCCAAGCGCCACGTGGGTCGGGGGCTGCCGCTGCTCGACCTCATCCAGGAGGGCAACCTGGGCCTCATCCGCGCGGTCGAGAAGTTCGACTACCGCCGCGGTTACAAGTTCTCGACCTACGCCACCTGGTGGATCCGCCAGGCGGTCACCCGCGCCCTGGCCAACCAGGCGCGCACCATCCGCGTGCCGGCCCACATGGTCGAGCAGATCAACCGCCTGTTGCGTATCCAGCGCCAGTTGCTCGGCAACCTCGGACGCGAGCCCTCGGTCGACGAGATGGCCGCCGAGATGGGCATCGCGCCGGCCAAGGTGCGCGAGATCCTGAAGATCAGCCAGGAGACCGTGAGCCTCGAAGCGCCGGTCGGTGAAGAGGGCGACTCAGAGCTCTCCGACTTCATCGCCGACCAGGACGCCGTCGAGCCCAGCGACGCGCTCGGCAAGACCATGCAGGGCGAGCACCTCGACGGGCTGCTCACGACGATGCCCGAACGTGAGCGCAAGGTCATCGAGTTGCGCTTCGGCCTCGGCGGGGAGCAGCCGCGCACCCTCGAAGAGGTCGGTCAGAGGTTCGGCGTCACTCGCGAGCGCATCCGCCAGATCGAAGCCAAGACCATGGCCCATCTGCGCAGCTGCCAGGACGCCGAGCACCTGCGCGATTTTCTCGACTAGAGCAGGCCTGCAGGGGCGGCGCGGCTGACCGCTGCGCGTCGCTTCTCGCGTGCGGCGTCGGCCCCGGCGAGCCTGCCGCGGGCGCGAGGGTCTGATAGAGTAGCCGTCCGACGATTGCATGACGACGGCCGACCGGGCACACTATGGGATCGTGCGGCCGCCCGCACGCGCCAACCAGAGAGCAGAAAGGAACACATCGTGCCGAGCTCCAAAGGCAAACCGCGTCCCGACCGAAAGCGGGGCCGGCCGTTCGACCCCACCCGACGTCGCTACTGTCACTTCTGCAAAGACAAGGTCGTCGAGGTCGACTACAAGGACCTGGTCACCCTCCGACGCTGCATCAGCGAACGCGGCAAGATCAAGGCGCCGCGAGTCACGGGTACCTGCCGGCGCCACCAGCGCCAGGTGGCGGTGGCCGTCAAGCGCGCCCGCGAGATGGCGCTGCTGCCGTACGCGACCGTGGGTCGCGATCTCGCCGGCGGAGGCCGGGGCCCGCGCCGCTAGGCGGGTCAGCCTGGGCGGCGCCGCCAGGCCGGGCCGGCTTGGGGTAACGCCGCCGGGCAGGTCAGCCGAGGTCGCGCCGCCAGTCCGGGTCAGCCGAGGTCGCGCCGCCAGTCCCACTCCGGCGCGATCAACTGCGTGCCTTCGGTGTCTTCGACTTCGCGGCGCCACGCCACGCGCTCGCCGACACGGGCGCGCAGGCGCCAGCCGATCGGCTTGCTGGCCTCCTCGACCGACTCCTTGATGGTCGCCAGGCGCTCGTAGACCAGCGCCAGATCACCTTCGGTGAGCCCGTAGTCGTCGACCATGGCCAGCACGACATCGAGGTTCGTGGTGATGTCGTGATAGAGGCCCCAGTCGCGCGAGCACACCTCGGCCAGGTAGTCGACGTCGATCGACGCCTGACCCTCCGACTCGGTGAGCGGCACGTCCTTGAGGAGCGCGATGACGTCGTGCACGTCCTTCTGGTTGATCTTGCCGATCTGCAGCTTGGCGATCAGGGCGTCGACCGGGGAGATCGCGTAGTCGTCCAAGTCGAGACGCTCGCGGACGTCGACGTCGTGGTCCATGCGCATGACGTCGAGGAAGATGTCGACGTGGTCGACGAGCGGCGCCTCGCGGCTCGTGTCACCCTGCGCTCCGGACCCGTCGCCCCGCGCGCCCGAGCCGTCGGCCCGCGCGCCCGAGTTCGCGCCCGTCGCGAGAGTCTCGGTCTTGACGTACTGGAGCTGCTCCGCCTCGGTCGCCTGGGTGACGTAGCGATTCTCTGTGTAGGCGAGCCCGGCGAAGATCTGGTGAAGGTCGCGGTACTGCGACGAGAGCCCGACGACGTCGATGTCGGAGTACTCGCGATCCATGAAGTCGAGGTCGTGGCAGTAGCGCCGCACGGCGAGGCCGCCCAGGAGACGTAGCTGGACCCCCTGTTCGCGGGCGGCGTCGATGATCGCCATGGCCTCGGCCATGACGCGGTCGGCGCGCCGGGTCGGCGCTATGCGCAGGCCCGGTACCGACTTGAGCACCGCGCCGGGCTCCCCGGCGCCTTCGGTCGGTCGCCGCAGCTCTTCGAGAGGGTGCATGACGGCGTCGAGGATCGGCCGGGCCAGATACACCCGCGGCCAGCGTTTCTCGGCGTATTCCTCGACAAGCCCCCTCGTCACCAGCTCGCGGACCGTGTGGCGCGCCGTGGGGTTGGTGACGCCCAGCACTCGCTGAGCCTGCGGCACCGTGAGACACGGCGTGCGAAACGACTCGTCGGCGAGCTCCAGCACATGGCCTTTGAGCTGTCCGTGGAGCTGGGCGTGAAGGGCGATCAGGGCGTGCGCTTGCCGCGTGGCGCGCTCGGCGATCTGGCGCACGCCGGTGAGAAAGAAGTGCAGCCAGGCCTCCCACTCGCCGTGGGTGCGCACGCGCTGCAGGCGGCGGTAGTACTCGTCGCGATGGGCTTCGAAGTAAGCCGAGAGGTATAGCATCGGTCGAGTGAGGCGCCCGCGATCGATCAGGAAGAGCGTGATCAGCAGCCGGCCCAGACGGCCGTTGCCGCCGATGAACGGGTGCACCGACTCGAACTGCGCGTGTAACAGGGCGCACTGGACGAGGTCGGGCAGCGAGCCGCGCTCGTGCAGAAAGGCGTCCCAGGCGGCGAGCGCTTCGAGCATCTCGGGTACGGGTGGCGCGACGAAGGTCGCCGTGGCCAGCGTCGCCCCGGGCGGGCCGAGCCAGCTCTGCGAGGTGCGAAACTCGCCCGGCGTGCGGGCGCCGCCGATCTCGCCGCGCAGGAGCTGCTCGTGCAGCTCGCGAACGAGCTGCAGCGAGAGCGGCACGTGCGCCAGGCGTTCGACCCCGTAGCGCAGCGTGGCGATACAGCTGCGCACCTCGCGCAGATGGTCGCGCGGCACGCCCGCGGGCGCCGCGCCGACCTGGTCGAGCAGAAGATCGGAGAGGCTTACCTGGGCGCCCTCGATACGCGACGAGCAGAGAGCTTCCTGGCGCTTGAAGGACGCGTCGAGCAGCTGCGGGTCGGGCAGCTCGCCGGCGAGGCCCGAAAGCTCGCCCAGCGCGGCGTCGGCGCGCGACAGGGCCAGCACGAGGTCGGCGTCGTAGGTCAGGCTGGCGGGGAGGGGCGCCGGCACGAAGGCCGCGTAGCCTTCGGGGCAGGTGACCACGTGGCCGGCTTGCGGAGCATGAAAGTCGCTGGGATCGATGACGTCCCCTTCGATCGGTGGCCGACCGATGCTGTCGGGCTGACTTGAAAGTATCCACCAGCAATCTTACAAAACATCGATGGGCGCACAAGCGTCGCGCCGGCCGGCGCGTGTCACACCGGCGTTCTGCTCCATCATCGCGGAGTGCTGGTAACGCCACCTTGCCTCGAGCGCGATATAAACCGTTTGCTTTTCACTTCGGGCTATGCTGAACTTGTCGGGCAAGGGCAGGACTGGAGGGTCTTCATGTCCGTAGAGAGCTTCGCAGAAGGGCGCGCCGAGAGCTCGGCCTCGGTGGTCGCGCCGGCCGCCGACTTCGAGCGGTTCCTGGCCGGCCTGCTCGTCGTCCCGGTGGTCGAGGTGGCCCGCGTGCAGGACGCCGTGCCCCTGGCGCGCGCCCTGCTCGAAGGCGGGCTTCCCTGTGCCGAGATCACGTTCCGGACCGCCTCCGCGGCGCAGGCGATCGAAGCCGTCGCCACGAGTGTCCCCGAGGTGTGCGTCGGCGCCGGCACGGTCCTCGACAAGACGCAGGCCAAAGCCGCCCTCGCGGCCGGCGCGAGCTTTCTGGTGGCGCCCGGGTTCGATCCGGCGGTGGTCGAGTTCGCGCTCGAGAGCGACGTGCCGATCGTGCCCGGCGTCTGCACGCCGACGGAGATCGGCATGGCGCTGGCGCGCGGGCTGTCGCTCGTCAAGCTGTTCCCTGCCGAAGCCGCCGGTGGGGTGGCTTACCTCAAGGCGTTGGCCGCACCGTATGGGAACGTGCGCTTCGTGCCTACCGGTGGCATCGGTCCCGACAATCTGGCGGCATACCTGGCGATCAGGCAGGTCATCGCCTGCGGCGGAAGCTGGATGGTCAAGAAGGATCTCGTGGCCGCCGGCGCCTTCGACGCCATCAGAGAGCTCGCCCTGCAGGCGCGGGCGATCGCGGCCGCGGCGCGCCCGGCCCCTGTTCCCGGGCCTGGGGAGGATCGACGATGACCGTTCTCGAGCTACGTGACACCGCGGCGTGTCGCTGGGACCTCGTGGCCCTCGGCGAGGTCATGCTGCGGCTCGACCCCGGTAAGGGGCGCATCGCCACCACGCGCTCGTTCGAGGTCTGCGAGGGGGGCGGCGAATACAACGTCGCGCGCGGTCTGCGGCGCTGCTTCGGCTTGCGGACGGCGCTCGTCAGCGCGCTCGCCGACAACCCCGTCGGCCACCTGATCGAAGAGCTCATCCTGCGGGGCGGAGTCGACCAGAGCCACCTGCGCTGGGCGCCGTACGACGGGGTGGGGCGGACGGTGCGCAACGGTCTCAACTTCACCGAGCGTGGCTTCGGCGTGCGCGGCGCGGTGGGCTGTTCCGACCGGGGCCACACCGCCGTCTCGCAGCTTGGCCCGGGCGAGGTCGACTGGGACACGATCTTCGCCGTCGAAGGCGTCCGCTGGTTTCACTGCGGCGGCATCTTCGCGGCCCTGGGCGAGCACACCGCCGAGGTCGTGACCGAAGCGATGACCGCGGCCCGGCGCCGCGGCGTGATCGTCTCCTACGACCTGAACTACCGGCCTTCGCTGTGGCAGGCGATCGGCGGGCAGGAGCGTGCTCGCAAGGTCAACCGGGCCGTCGCGCCGCTCGTCGACGTGATGCTCGGCAACGAAGAGGACTTCAGCGCTGCTCTCGGCTTCGAGGTCGCAGGGCTCGACGCCGACCTGTCGGCGCTCGACCCCGAGCGCTTCGGGCACATGATGGCGCAGGTGTGCGCGGCCTACCCGAACATCCGTCTCGTGGCCACGACCCTGCGCGCCGTGGCGAGCGCCGGCCGTAACGATTGGAGCGCGGTGTGCTGGGCCGACGGCACGCTCTACCGCTCGGTCGAGCGTCCCGGGCTCGAGATCCTCGACAGGGTGGGAGGGGGCGACTCGTTCGCCTCCGGGTTGATCTACGGCCTCCTGTCCGGGTTCGATCCGCAGCGCGCGCTCGAGTACGGCGCCGCGCACGGCGCCCTGGCCATGACGACACCCGGCGACACCTCGATGGCGACGCTCGCCGAGGTCGATGCTCTGGTCAAGGGCGCGTCGGCGAGGGTGCGGCGATGAGCGGCGCGAACGGCGCTGATAGCGCCGGACATCGCCGGCACGGGGCTTCTATCCGCGACGTCGCCCGGCTTGCCGGGCTCTCTCCGGGTACCGCCTCACGCGTGCTCAGCGGCTCCACCTACCCGGTGAGCGACGACGCCCGGCGACGTGTCGAAGAGGCGGCTCGGGCCCTGAACTACGTCACCAACTCGGCGGCTCGTACGCTGGTCACCGGCCGCAGCGAGATCGTCGGAGCGATCGTCCACGACATCACCGACCCGTTCTTCAGCAGCGTGGTACGCGGGCTGCAGGACGCCGCGGTGGCCGACGGCCTGGTGGTGCTGGTCGGCAACGACGACCGCGACGCCGGCAAGCTCGAGGGCTACCTCACGATGCTGCTCAGCCAGAAGCCCACTGGCGTGGTGCTGATCGGCGGGCAGCTCCGCGACCCTGCGGCGACCCTGCCCGTGGCCCAGGCCGTGCAGCGCCTGCGCGACCAGGGAGTGCCGGTCGTGGCCGTGGGTCGCTACGAGCTCGACATCCCGCACGTGAAGGTCGACGACCTGGCCGCCGCGGAATGCGCCGTGTCTCACCTGGTCTCCCTGGGTCACCGCCACATCGCCTTTCTCGGCGGCCCCCTCAACTCGACCACGGTGCAGGACCGCTACACCGGCTACGGCGCGGCGCTCATGCGGGCCGGGGTGCCCATCGACGAGCAGCTCGTCGTCGAGACGCCGCTCACGCTCGAGGGGGGCGCCCAGGCGACCGCACGGCTGATCGATTCCGGAGCGGCGTTCACGGCCATCTTCGCGGCGGCCGACGAGGTGGCGTTCGGGGTGATCTCGACGTTGCGCGAGCGCGATCTCTATATACCGCTCGACGTCAGCGTCGTGGGCTTCGACGACGTCGTCATGGCGGCTCACAGCGATCCGCCGCTCACTACGATCCACGTGCCGGCCAGGGCTCTCGGTCTCGCCGCGTGGCATCTGATCAAGCCCGGCGGGACCGCGGCTGCGGCGAGGAGCGGCGAGTCTCTGCCCTTCGAGCTCGTGGTGCGCGCCTCGACGGCGCCACCGCAGACCGTCGCGGCGGCCGAGCACGCAGTCACCGTGGACGGCGCCGGCGGTAGGGCGGTTCCGCCGGATGAACAGATTTGAGGCGATCCGCATCGCTCACGACAGCGAGCGCGACACGAGGGAGCACTTGTGGACATGCACGGCTATATGGGCAGGCTACTTTTCGTAGACCTGACGGTCGGTGACTGGCGGGAGGAGGCGCTCGACGAGCAGCTCTCCCGTGACTTTCTTGGCGGCTACGGGCTCGGAGCACGGATCCTCTACGAGCGCATGCCGGCGAAAGCTGACCCGTTGGGTCCGGCCAACCTGCTGGGCTTCGTCACAGGGCCTTTCACCGGGACCCCGGCCATCTCCAGCGGCAGGTTCACGGTCGTCGGCAAGTCACCCTTGACCGGCGGCTGGGGAGACGCCAACGCGGGCGGGTCCTTCGGCCCCTACCTGCGATTCTCAGGCTACGACGCCGTCTTCTTCGCCGGCATCGCCGATCGTCCGGTCTACCTTCTTGTCGACGATGGCGCGGTCTCGCTCCGCGACGCCGACGACCTCTGGGGCAAGGATTGCCTGGAGACCGACGACCTGCTGAAGGAGCGTCACGGCGCCGCGGCCCAGGTGGCTTG
Source organism: uncultured Actinomycetes bacterium (assembly GCA_963733255.1). GTDB lineage: Bacteria > Actinomycetota > Thermoleophilia > UBA2241 > UBA2241 > Bog-752. The sequence goes on along the minus strand of CAVTCH010000019.1, from coordinate 422,032 downwards.
CATCGGCCCAGCCGGTGAACGGCAGTCACTGCTCTCGTGCGTGATCACCGACAAGGGGCGCGCTGCCGCCCGGTCTGGTCTTGGCGCCGTGATGGGCGCCAAGCGCCTCAAGGCGGTCGTCGTCAAAGGCACGAAGCCGGTGCCCATCGCCGATCCCGCCGCCGCCAAGGAGCTGCGCAAGAAGTGGGCCAGGGAGCTCCAGGGCGAGGGCCTGCTCTTCAAGATCTATGGCACCACGGTCAACACGAGGCTGAACGTGGCCGCCGGCGACACGCCTGTGAAGAACTGGCTCGGCATCTACCCGCGGGACTTCTCCGACGAGAACATCGACGCCATCGACGAGAACGCCTTCCAGGAGGAGCGCGCCAAGCAATACGGCTGCTGGCACTGTCACATCCGCTGTGGCGGCCATCTCAAGCAGAGGCCTGGTCGCGCTGCCGTGAGTCACATGCCCGAATACGAGACGATCGCGATGTGCGGCCCGCTGTGCGGCGTTGACGACCGCGAGGCCATCATCCGCTTCAACGACATCTGCAACGCCTACGGCCTCGACACCATCTCTGTCGGGTCCGCGGTCGCCTTCGCGATGGAGTGCTTCGATCGCGGCGTCCTCACCCGAGGCGACGCCGGACTGGAGCTGCGGTGGGGCGACGGCGCGGCCATGGTGGCGCTTACCGACATGATCGCGCGGCGCGAAGGCATCGGCGCCGCGCTCGCCGACGGCACCGTCGTCGCCGCGCGGAGCTTCGGCAACGGAGCCGAGCGCTATGCCGTGCACGCCGGCGGCCAGGAGCTGCCGGCGCACGACCCGCGCTGCTACCCGAGCCTCGCGCTGACCTACCGACTCGACCCAACGCCGGGACGACACTCCCGCGGCGGCAGCAACTGGATCGCCGGCATCGGCGTATCAGAGCGCCCGCCCGACAAGTACGATTACGCCGGCATCGGAGAGTCGCATCAGATCGCCACCTCGATGTGCCACGTGATGGCGTGCGTTGGCAACTGTCTGTTCGCCTATACCTCCACGCCGAGCGCCTACATCCCCGAGTTCCTGACCGCCATCACCGGCGATGAGCACGATTTCGCGACGTGTCTGCGCATCGGCGATCGCATCACCACCATCCGTCACCTCTTCAACCTGCGTGAAGGCGTCAATCCCTTGGAGATCGACGTCAACCAACGCGTGCTGAAGAGGTTCCCGACCAAGGGACGGCTGCCCGATGTCGACATCGACGAGCGCGTCATGATCGCGGACTACTACAAGTGGATGGAATGGGATCAGAAGACCAGCATGCCGAGCTCCCGACGACTCGCCGAGCTCGGCCTGGCGGACCTGGTCGATCGGTTCGGCGGCGACTGACGTGCAGCAAACGAAAGTGAGGGCAAGATGATCGAGTTCGACCTGACGGGCCGGGCCGGGGTGATCACCGGGGCCGGCAAGGGCATCGGCGAGGCGGTGGCCTGCGAGCTCGCCGGTCTGGGGGCCCAGCTCGTCTGCTGCGCGCGGACCCAGTCCGACATCGATCGCCTGGTGGCCAAGATCACGGCGGCCGGCGGTCAGGCGATCGGCATGGCCGGCGACGTCAGCAAGTACGACGACATGGAGCGCCTCGCCACGACCTGTCTCGAGGCCTACGGCAAGATCGACTTCACGGTGCCCAACGCCGGCACCGACATCGAAGGCAACATGTGCGACGCCGACCCGGCCGACTGGAAGATGATGATCGAGACCAACGTCCTGGGGACCGCCTACGCGATCCGCGCCACGCTGCCTCACATGAGGGCGCGGGGCGACGGACACATCGTCATCATGGCTTCGATCTCGGGACGCGTCACTTACCTCGGCGAGCCCATGTACATCGCCAGCAAGTGGGCGCTCGCCGGCATGGGCGGCGCGCTGCGCAAGGAGGCCTGTGCCTACGGCGTGCGCGTCACCCAGATCGAGCCCGGCCTGGTCGACACGCCCATGATCCATGCCCTGCCCGAAGGCAAGGCCGACCTCGACAAGATCGAAGCCCTGTCTCCCGAACACATCGCCCACGCCGTGGCCTTCGCCCTCTGCCAGCCGCGCGTGGTCAACATGACGCAGATCCAGATCCTGCCGCTCGAGCAGGACTACTCCTCTTAAGCAAATAGGCCTCCTTGACAGGCTATAGGGAAATCGTTTTATATCCGTATAAATCGTTTTACATGAGGGTCCGTTCATGGCCGCGCCTCATGGTCCGGCAAGGGATCGCTCGAAAGGACGGGTCGAAGAAGAGATGACCAGTGCGCGCACCGAAGAGCTCGTCAAGTACGACCGCGAGCACATCCTGCACGCCCAGATCCCGCTCGGCGAGACACTCGGCGTGATCTACGACTCAGCCGAGGGCATCGTCTTGCGCGACACCGAGGGCAAAGAGTACCTCGACGCGTCGTCGCAGATGGTGAGCGCCAACCTGGGCCACGGCCGGCGCGAGATCGTCGACGCGGTCACGGCGCAGCTCCAGAAGCTGCAGCACGTCGGCCAGTACTACGGACACTCCAGCACGCCGATGGTCGAGTGTGCGCAGAAGCTCGCGACGATCACTCCGGGCGACCTCGATCACTTCTGGTTTACCTCCGGCGGCGGCGAGTCGACCGATGCCGCCATCAGGCTTGTGCGGCGCTACTGGACGGCGCGCAACCAGCCTACGAAGCGCAAGGTCGTCAGCCTCTACATGAGCTACCACGGTACCGGCAACGGACCCATGAACCTGACCGGCATCCCGGCCATGCAGGCCGGCTACGGTCCCGAAGCGCCCGGCTACCTGAAGATCCCGGCCTACTACTGTTACCGCTGCCCGTTCGGTCTCGAGTATCCGTCGTGTGACACGCGCTGCGCGCGGTTCCTCGAGACCGTGATCGAAGCCGAGGGGCCCGAGAACGTCGCCGCCTTCATAGCCGAGCCGGAGCTCGGCGCCTCGGGCTTCCTGGTGCCGCCCGACACCTACTGGCCGCTGATCCGCGAGATCTGCACCAGATACGACGTCGCCATGATCGCCGACGAGGTCATGTGCGGCTTCTGTCGCACCGGCACGATGTTCTGCATCGACCACTGGGACGTGGTGCCCGACGTGATGGCCGTCTCGAAGGGCATCACCGGCGGCTACATCCCCATGGGGGCGGTGGCCTTCAACGACAAGATCTGGCAGGGCCTCGAAGGCATCCCGCTCATGCACCAGTACACCTTCTCAGGCTCGCCCGCCGGCTGTGCCGCCGCGATCGCCGCGATCGACGTCTACGTCGACGATCACATCGCCGAGAACGCGACCAGGGTCGGCGCCCACATCGTCGAGCGCATCAAGAACGAGTTCATGCCGATGCCCTGCGTCGGCACCTACAGCGGCCTCGGCCTCATGCTCGCCATGGAGATCGTGGCCGACAAGCAGACGAAGGCCATGTTCGACCCGCCGGTGGGGCCGATCATGCCGCTGCTCGACGAGGCCCGCGAGCTGGGCCTGCACCTGCGGCAGATGGGCTCGAACCGCATCGTGATCGCGCCGCCGTGCACGACCACGATCGCAGAAGCCGACCGCATCGTCGACATCCTCAAGCCCCTGGTGGCGGCGATCACGCCACCCGATCCCACGGCAAGGGGGTGACGACGGGGCCGGCCACAAGGCATCACGCCGGATTCATGCACTACCTGCGAGTGAAAGTCCTGAAAACCGACCACGATCTGAAGACCTGTACTAGGGAGGGGGACACAAATGGCATCTGACGACCTAGACGGCGCCCGACCCGCGGACGGCGCCACGGCGACGACATCGCCGCCTCATGTGCCCGTGACGACAGAGACGAAGGCCGGCCCCGTCGATCAACCGAACCGCCTCAAGCGCGGCGTCCTGGGACCGTTCGAGGTGGCCGCCTCGACCATGGCCGACATCGCTCCCGCGATGAGCTTCTACTTCGGCTTCGGGTTCCTCGCCGCTACGTCGGGGATCGCCTCACCGTTGACGATCCTCACCGCCGGTATCGCGGTCGCGTTCCTGGCCAACACGCTGTCGCGTTACATGGAGGTCCACCCGTCGACCGGCTCGTTCATCACCTTCATCGGCATGGCGCTCGGGCCGGTCCTCGCCTTGACGACGGCGATAGTCCTGATCAGCGGCTACCTGGTGAACATCTTCTCGATCATGGCCATCTCCGGCGGCTTCATGACGATGTTCCTTCAGAACTACTTCCATAACTTCCCAACGTGGACCTGGCCGATCTTCGTCCTTATCTTCGTGGGCCTCGCGGCCTACCTCATGATCCGGGGCGTCCATCTGTCGGTGCGCTGGGCCGGCGCCTTCTTCATCTTCGAGTTCACGATCCTCATGCTCGTCAGCATCATCGCCCTCATCCAGAACGGCGGCCATCTGACGCTGCACCCGTTCAACCCGCACTACCTGCTGAGCGGCTTCAAGGGACTCGGCCTCGGCTTCCCGCTGGCCGTGTACATGTTCATCGGCTGGGAAGCGGCCGGACCCATGGCCGAAGAGACAGACCAGCCGCGCAAGAACATACCGCGCGCCCTGTTTGCCAGCGTCGGTCTGATGTTGGGCAGCTTCATCCTGTTCTCGTACGCCACGGTCGAGGCCTTTGGCGAGAACGTCACCAAGCTCACCGCGGCGCCCATCCCGTTCATCGCGGTGGCCCAGAAGGAGCTCGCGTTCCTGGCCTTCCTCGCCTACATCGCGGGCGTGACCTCGACGGTCGGCTGCCTGATCGCCGCCGTCAACTCGCAGGCCCGCCTGATGTTCAACTCCGGGCGCGAGGGTCTTCTGCCGAAGTTCCTCGGCAAGGTCTCCGCAAAGCGGGGCACGCCGGTCAACGCTCTGGTGATCTTCATGGTCATCGGCCTGGTTGGCTGCTTTGGCTGGGCCTGGGCGCAGCACATCACGCCGATCGTGCTGTTCGCCGAGCCCTCTACGCTGGGTACGATCCTCGTGATCATCGTCTATGCCGTGGCGAACCTGTCGCTGCCGATCTTCTACCTGCGGCGCTACCGCAGCCAGTTCAGCGTCGTTCGCGATCTCATCCTGCCGCTCGTCGGTACGGCGGCGATCGTGTATCCGCTGTACCAGCTCGTCAAGCCTGGCCAGCCTTCGCCGTACAACTGGTTCCCCTTCGTCGCCGTGGTACTGATCGTGGTGGCGCTGATCTATGCGATCGTGATCAACACGCGCGACAAGACGCTGGGCGATAAGGTCGGAGCCCTGGTCGCCGATGAGTAGATCGGACCGTAGTAGGTAGGACGATCAAGGAAAGGCGGCGGGGGCGGAGCGTACGCTCCGCCCCCGCCGCGGCCGGCCCTGTCTGCGGCAAGGCCGGCGATCGGAACGGCCCCGGTCGGCGCGCGTCGTCTACGATGATGCGGTCGCCGGGGGGTAGTGGAGCGTCGGCGACGGCCTTTGAACAGAGGTTGCGTCCCACGAAGGAGGGTGCACACGCTCATGCGCAACATCGGCCGCATAAAGGACGCAGCGTCGCTGCTGGCCTACTTCAAGTCACTCGACCTGAAGTTGCCGTTCGACGAGGACGTGCGAACGGGTCCCGACTCACCGCTCAGCCAGCCCCTGACCCTGTATGGCAAGACGATCGGCAACCGCTTCGCGATCCTGCCCATGGAGGGCTGGGATTGCACCGCCGACGGCCGGCCCACCGACCTGACCCGCCGGCGCTGGCAGCGCTGGGGGCTGAGCGGCGCCAAACTGATCTTCGGCGCCGAAGCGATCGCCGTCTGCCCCGAGGGCCGGGGCAGCCCCAGCCAGCTCATCATGGCCGAGGAGACCCTGTCCGACATCGCCGGCCTGCGCGAGCTGCTGGTGAACACGCACGCGCAGCACTTCGCGTCGGTCGACGACCTCTCCGTGGGTGTCCAGCTCACCCACTCAGGGCGCGTCTCCCACCCGCACGACATGGGCCGGTGTGAGCCTCGCACCCTGTATCATCATCCGCTGCTGGACGGGCCCTACGACGCCCGCGACGACAGCGCCGTCATGAGCGACGCCGAGGTCGAGCGGGTCGTCGCCGACTTCGTGAAGGCGGCGGTTCTCGCCCAGCGCGCGGGCTTCGACTTCGTCGACATCAAGCATTGCCACGGCTATCTGGGCCACGAGTTCCTGAGCGCGGTCGACCGGCCCGGCAAGTACGGCGGCAGCTTCGAGAATCGCACCAGGTTCCTGCGCGAGATCGTGACCGGCATCCGCAACGAAGCTCCGGGCCTCGATCTCGCGGTGCGGTTCAGCGCCGTCGATTTCGTGCCTTTCGAGGACGGCGACGACGATCGTGCCCGGCCGGTCGGGACCGGCGGCGCGGCGTACCCGTACGCCTTCGGCGGCGACGGCACCGGCCTGGGGACCGACCTCACCGAGCCGCTGGCCTTCCTCGACGTCCTCGCCGAGCTGGGTATCGAGCTCGTGTCCGTGTCGGCCGGCGCCGAGTACAACTCGCACGTCATGGAACCCTACGTCTCGCTGCCCGTCGCGCCGCACCGCCCGCCCGAGGACCCGCTGATCGGCGTCGCCCGGCTGCTGTCGGTCGTGGCGACGATGAAAAGGGCGCGCCCCGAGCTGGTGCACATCGGCACCGGCTACTCCTACCTGCATCGCTGGCTGCCCAACGTCGCCCAGGCCGTCGTGAAACAGGGCTGGGCCGACACCGTCGGCATCGGCCGCATGGCTTTGAGCTACCCTGACATCGTGGCCGACCTCATCGAAGGCCGGCCGCTGCAGACGAAGCGTCTCTGCGACGCCTGTAGCTGGTGCGACATCTCGCCGGGCTTCGGCACGGTCTCGGGCTGCTATACCCATGACGAGTTCTACCGGGCGTTGCCGGGCTACGAGCGGCTGAAGCGCGCCGTGAAGGAGGCGCGAACCGAGGCATGACGCGACAGTCGACATACGGTGTGGGAGCCGGCCGCGGAAAGGGGGTCGGCTCATCATGGACCAGGTGATCGAGGAAGCACGCACGATCCCGGTGTGCGACGAAGCCGACGTCGTGGTCTGCGGCGGCGGTGTGGCCGGCGTCGCGGCGGCCGTCGGCGCCGCCCGCGCCGGCGCCAGGGCGATCCTCGTAGAGCGCTACGGCTTTCTCGGAGGACTTGCGACCGGCGGCCTCGTGATCACCGTGCCGCCGCTCGACAACGGCATCAACTCAGACGTCCGCCGCCGGCTCGAGAGGGCGCGCACCTATCAGTTGTGTGCCAACGCCGGCGACGATCCGTCGGTCGACGGCCTGATCGCGGTCGACCCCGAGATCCTGAAGTACGAGCTACAGGAGCTGCTGCTCGAATCGGGGGCCGAGCTTCTGCTGCACACCGGCGTCGTGAGCTGCCTGAGCGACGGCGGCCGGGTCACAGGCGTGGTGGTCGAAAACAAGGCCGGGCGCTCGGCGCTGCGCGCCGGGGTCGTGGTCGACACCACCGGCGACGGCGATCTCGCCGCCTTCGCCGGCGCCGCCTTCGAGCTCGACGCCAGTCCGCTGCCGGTGACTCTCATGTCGACTGTCGCCGGCGTCGACACGGAACGCGCGCTCGAGCAGCTCGGCGGCAACTGGGGCCGGCTGCGATCCCTCGTCGAAAGCGCCATCGCGTCCGGCGAGCTGTCGTTCGACCTCGAGGTCCACGCCAAGGAGGGCGCCCCGGGAGTGTTCGCCGCCGAGCTTTGCTACCCGGGCCAGATCAACTTGTGGTCGGGCAGCATGTTCGGCGTCAACGGCATAGATCCGGGCGACCTGACGAAAGCCGAGATCGTCACCCGGCGACATACGATGACGCTGATCGCGTTCCTCAGGGAAAGGCTCGCCGGGTTCGAGCACGCGCGCCTCGAATGCTCCGCCGTCGACGTCGGCGTACGCGGCACGCGACGGGTCACCGGGCTCGCGTCGCCCTCGTTGCACGACGTCATGGCGACGAGCTTCGCCGACACGATAGCCAAGCCGTACATGGGGCGCGCCATGCGCATACCGTATCGCTCGCTCGTGCCGCGCGACGTCGATGGCCTGCTGTTCGCCGGGCGCTGCCTGTCGGCCGAGCCAGACGCCATGGTGCAGCTGCGGCTGATCCCCGTCTGCTTCGCCACCGGCCAGGCCGCCGGCCTCGCGGCCGCGCTCGCCGCGCGACAGCACGTCGCGCCGCGCGATCTCGCGGTCGAGCAGATCCAGGACGGTCTCGGCCGCCAGGGCATGGAGCTCGGCCTGCCCGAGCTGTTGCCCGACGATGTGGTCTCGGGGGTCGGCAAGCGCCCGTAGAGGGCTTGCGACCGACGAGACGAGAAGGTACCGGGAGCCGGCCTCGCGCCGGCTCCCGGCAGCCCTCAGGCCTGGGCCGGCGAGCGTTTGCCGGTGAGCGTGTCGAGCCTGACGCGGACGACCACTGTCTTTGCCATCGTCTCCGCGGCGAACTCCCAATCGCGCCTGCCGGAGTACTTGGCCATGATCGCCTGCAGGCCCCGCAGCCTGCTTTCGTCGTCGGTCACGACCTCGGCCGCGCCGAAGCCGATCACGGACTCGTAGTGACTGGTCCAGGCGCCGCAGGCGCTCGAACCTCGCGTCACCCGGATCAGGTGGTCGGCCTCGATGCAGACGTTCGGGTCGGCGCGCAGGCAGCGCAGCTTGCGGCCGTCGGCCGCGCAGTGCAGCCAGATCTCTTCGCCATCGCGCGCGAAGTTGAGGGGCACGACGTACGGGCGCCCCTCGTCGACCAGGCCGAGGCGGATCACCAGGGCGTCGTCGAGGATACGATGCAGTTCGTCGGGGTCGGTGATCGCCTTGTCTGCTCTGCGCATCTGTGCGCCTGGGGCCACGGTCGCCTCCGATCAGTCGTGCTCAACGTTCCACTGCGTCATCTCTATCAGAAAGGGTCTGGGCGATGAAGGGGCAAATCGCGCCGAGGCCGCAGGCCGAACCGGTGGCTTGGCCGGCAGACGGAACGCCGGCGGCGTCTGGGCGCGGTCGCCCGGGCTGGTCGTTCCGACACGGGGACGTGTGAGGCCGCGTTGCCCGCAGGATACGATGGACCATCAGCGGCCACCGGCCCAGACGATCAGCGGCCACCGAGCCAGACGATCAGCCACCACTGAAGCCGGGCGATCACCAACCAGAGCTACGAGCGGAGGACCATCATGGCGCACCTCATCCCACTGCAGGCCGTCTGGCGCTTCGGACCGGTCAGCCTCGGCCTGCCGTGGTGGCTCGTGGTACCCCTGCTCACTTACTGGGCGGTGGTCATCGTGCTGCTCATCTCCGACAACCGCAAGCCGGCCAGCACGCTGCTGTGGCTCTTCACGCTGATCGTCCTGCCGGGCCTCGGTCTCGTGCTGTTCCTGTTCTTCGGGCGAGACTGGAAGGTGATCACGGCAAGGCGCCACTGGGCCGAAGGCTACATGGCCGCAGTCAGGGCCAAGATGCAGCCGATCTACGAGCGCAACGCGGCCGCCGAGGAGACCTTCGAGGAACGCTACGAGGGTACGTTCGCGACCGACATCTCGGCTGCCATCCGCCGCGAGAACGGCTCGTATCCGCTGCCCGCCGACAGCCTCGAGATCTTCGCGCACGGCGCCGAGAAGTTCGCCCGCCTCGAACAGGACCTGGCCGCCGCCACCTCGTTCATCAACATGGAGTACTTCATCTGGGAACAGGACGAGCTCACGGCAAGGGTCTCCGAGATCCTGCTCGACCGCATGGCGGCGGGCGTCGAGGTCCGTATCCTGTATGACTACATCGGCAGCATCAGCTTCAAGAAGGCGGAGCTGAAGAAGCTCGAGACCGCCGGGGCCAAGGTGAGCGCCGACGTCAAGGACGTCTTCAAGCTGAACTACCGCAACCACCGCAAGATCGCGGTGATCGACGGCGCCATCGGCTACACCGGCGGCATGAACATGGGCCAGGAGTACATCGACGGCGGCGTGCGGTTCCCGACCTGGCGCGACACCCACCTGCGCATCACCGGCCAGGCGGTGGCCGAGCTGCAGAAGCTGTTCGCCCTGCGCTGGTTCGAAGTCGCCCATGAGGACCTGTTGCAGGACCGCTTTCTGCCGGCGGCGGCCAACGGCCACGGCGCCGGCAGCGTGCTGACCCAGCTCGTGGCGCACACGATAGAGGACCCGTGGGAGGCCGGCAGGCGGGCCCACATGATCGCCATCTCGCAGGCCGAACACAGTCTGCGCATCCAGTCGCCCTACTTCGTGCCCGACCAGGGCACCTACGACGCGCTGATCAACGCCGCGCTCTCGGGCGTCGACCTCAAGTTCATGATGACGGGCTGGGTCGACAAGAAGCTCCCCTTCTGGGCCGCGCAGACCTACTACGAACAGCTCCTGCGCGCCGGCGGGCGCATCTTCCAGTACACCGGCGGCTTCTTTCACGCCAAGACGATCGCGGTCGATTCGGCGGCCTGCGCCGTCGGTACGATGAACATGGACATCCGCAGCCTGCAGCTCCATAAAGAGGTCATGGAGTGGATCTACGATTCGCAGGTCACGGCCCAGCTCGAAGAGATCTTCGACCGCGACCTCGAGCAGTGCCGCGAGATCACCCTCGGCGACGTCCTCGCCGTGGGCCGGGTCACGAGGTTCCGCAACTCGGTGGCGAGGCTGTTCTCGGCACAGATCTGATGCCCGAAAGGAGGCCCGGTGCAACTGCTCCTGCTGCGGCACGGTGTCGCTGAACCGTGGGAGACGTGGCCGCGTAGCGACGCCGAGCGGCCCCTGACCCCGCAGGGGCGCAAGGCGATGACGCGGGCGGCGGCTGCGTTCGCCGAGCTCGGCCTGGCGCCCGACCTCATCATCACGAGCCCGCTGGTTCGTGCCCGCCAGACGGCCGAGATCGTCGCCGGCAAGCTCGCCGCCGCCGACCGCCTGGTCCAGGACGCGCGACTCGAACCCGGCTTCGACGCCGCGGCCCTGAGCGACGTCGTGGCGGAGCACCGCGGCAGCGACGTCCTCATGCTGGTCGGTCACGAACCCGACCTCAGCTCGGTCATAGCGTGGCTGATCGGCGGCGGCAGCGTCGTCTGCAAGAAGGGCGGTCTGGCGCGCGTCGACCTCGTCGAGGTCGCGGCCGGCGGCGGCGAGCTGGTCTGGCTCTTGCCGCCCAAAGAACTGTCGCGGCGGGGAACCGGCACCTGAGGGCGCCTGAGGGCGCCACGGCCGCGGCCGTCAAGAGCCGGCGGGACGAAGGGCGGACAGGGAGGGAGCCCCCGCTTCGTCCCGCCGGCTCGCCCGCCGCTCCTCTTCAGCGGGCCGGCCGGAGTGCCGCCGTCACTCGGGCGGCAGCTCGCCGTAGGTCATGTGGGCCACGTCGACGCCGGCCCTGGTGCTCTTGTACTTCCAGGCGTAGTACCAGGCGATGCCCGCCGCCCAGGCGCAGACCATGAGGATCACGGCCTTGCCCGTGAAGGCAAAGCCGAGCTCGCGCGACTTCGTGTCGAAGAAGGCGAAGTAGATGAGGGCGATCACGTAACCGAGATAGACGACCCCGGCGTACGTGAGCACCGGCACACCGAGGAACGTCCACCTCCTGTACGGCGAGGCGTCCCAGATGTGGGCGACCTTCTTGCGGTAGGGCAGCAGGATGGCCGAGATCGCCGTTACGGCGAAGACCGACACGAGCTGCATGCCGGTGGCCACGAGTCCCGACAGGATGCTCGGGAACAGGTACCAGTAGGCGATCGACATGAAGGCCGAGATGCCGGCCACCAGCGCGTACATGCCGATGGGCGACGCGAAGCGATGGTTGATGCTCGTGAACCAGCGCGGCCCCATGCGGTCCATGCCCCAGGCGAACATGGCGCGCTGGCACATGATCAGGGCGACCGTCAGCAGCCAGAGCACGTTCACCAGGAAGGTGACCGAGATCACGACCGCCATCACCGGGTTCGCCTTGGCCGCGATGTAGACCAGCGACATGTAGCTCGTGGAGTAGGGCAGCGTGTAGCCGCCGGTGGGGGTGCCGCCGTAGGCGACCCGATAGTCCTGGTAGGCGGCCGCCCGCAGGAAGCTGAAGTCGACCAGGTGGCCGAGGGCGAGCACGGCCCAGAGGCAGAGGATGACCGGCGCCAGCACGGCCGCCCATTGCGCCAGCATGACGGTCTTGTCGGGGCGCTTCACCTCACCGCCGACGTAGGCGATGCCGAAGGCCCAGATGACGAGCATGAAGACGCCGGCCGTGGCCCCGAAGGTATCACCCCAGCTCCAGGTGTGGGGCATGGGCGAACCGGCCGCCTTGCCGGCGGCGGCCACGAAGGCGTGATAGGTGACCGAGTGGTACTTGGCGGCCTGGGCGTCCCAGCTCTTCACGAAGCCCGCATGGGAAGAGAAGGTGAGCATGAGGTTCATGATCACCACGCCGCCGATGATGATGCCCACCACGTAGAGCGAGATCCGGTGGAAGAACTTCATGCCGAAGCCGACGATGAAGAAGGCGATCACGAAGCCGATGATCGAGATGGTGGTGGCCCCGGCCTTGCTGGTCACGTAGTTGGTGAAGCTGTGCCAGCCCAGATACTGGCCGAGGATGGCCAGCGAGGGCGACGCCACCAGGCTGGCGTTGAAGAGGTTCCAGTAGAACTGGGCCATGATGGCCGCGAAACTGGCCCCCAGGGCGACGGCCGGTGTGATGATGCGCGAGTTGTAGACGTACTCGCCGCCGCTGCGCGGCATGGTGCCGCCCAGGACGCCCCAGACGATCGGGCTTGCCCAGACGATCGTCGCCACCGAGATGAGGATGGCGATCACGAGGTTAGCCTTGGGGTACACGGACAGGCTGAAGCCGATGACGTACCAGATCGCGTAGATCGGTGTGAGGAAGGCCAGGCCGATCCCCAGGACGTCCCAGAACGACAAGCCCCTGACAAGGCCGCTGGCCTTGCGGGCATACGCAAGCTCTTCAGGCATCAATCCCCCTTGGTCCGAGCGCAAAAGAACGGATCCGGCTCGGCCCGGCGGCCCGTGGGCCGCGCGCCGGCCGTGACGACCTGAGCTTGAATCGTCGGTGCAGAGGCGCCTCCCCGTGTCGGCTGCGCGGTCGCCGTGACACGGCGACCGTTGTGACGAGCCTAGGCGCTACGGGGGCGGCGGACATCGCCAGAAGCGCGCGTCTTGTCGGCCCCGAACGGGTGCGATCGGGAGTCCGAAGCGGGGGTCTTGGGCAGGGCCGGATGGGGGGCGGCGGGTCCGGCCGCGGGGGCCGAACGGGGGGTGGGACGTCTCCTCAGGCGACGAGGCCGTTGCGAATGGCGACGGCGACCGCGTGGGCCCGGTCCGAGACCCCGAGCTTGCGGTAGACGCTCTCGAGATGGCCCTTGACCGTGTCGGAGCTGATGAAGAGCTCGACGGCGATCTCCTTGTTCGTCCGTCCGGCGGCCACGAGGCGCAGGATCTCGAGCTCGCGGCTCGTGAGAAGGCTGCAGAGCACCTCGCGCTGATCGCCGCGCAGCAGAGCGCGTACGACGACCTCGTCGAAGGACTGCCCGCCGGCGGCCACCTTGCGCACCGCGGCGAGCAGCTCGTCGCGGGTGGCGTTCTTCAGGACGTAGCCCTGCGCTCCGCCGCGCACGGCGCCCAGCACGATGTCGTCGTCGTCGTGCACGGTGAGCACCACCACTCGCGGTGGCCTGGAGACGCGCTGGAGCGCGGACAGCACTTCGAGTCCGTGCATGCCGGGCAGCGAGAGGTCGAGCAGCACGACGTCGGGTGCGCGCGCGGCGACCAGGCTCAGGGCTTCCTCACCGCTGCCCGCCGAGCCGACGACTTCGAGGTCGGCGCACTTGGCCAGGATGCGTTCCAGGCCCTCGCGCACGACGGCGTGATCGTCGACGATGACGATCCGCGTCCTTCCTGGTCGCGGTTCCCTCATGCCGCTCACCTCACCCGGCCATCGGTACGAGGACCTCGATCCGGGTGCCGTGACCGGGCTTTGCCGCGATGGACATCGTGGCCCCGATCAAGGTCGCCTGCTCCTCCATCATCACGGTCCCGTAGTGACTCTCGCCGGCCTGCGGGCGGTCGCAGTCGAAGCCGACGCCGTCGTCTTCGACGAGGAGCCGGGCGCTCGGACGTCCCGCCGCCGCGGCGTCGGCCAGGCTGATGGCGATGTGGCGGGCGCTCGCGTGATGGAGGGCGTTCAGGAGGGCCTCGCGAGCGATCCGGTAGAGCCCGGTCGTGACGACGTCGCTCAGGCCGGCGATCTCGTCGATCGAGACGCTGACCGCGGCCTGGCCGTGACCGGCCCTGTCGGCCAGGGAGCGCAGCGCCGCCGGCAGCCCGAGACCCTCGAGCGCCGGTGGCCGCAGCTCCCAGATCACGCGGCGCGCATCGTCGATGCTCTGTCGCAGCACGGCCACCGCCTCGTCGAACCCTTCGATCTGGCCTTCCGCCACTGTATCGCGCACGTCGTCCAACCGGTAGACCGCCCCGACGATGGACTGCACGATGTCGTCGTGGACGACGCGCGCGAGAGCCTGGCGTTCCTGCTCGCGGATCCGCGTGAGCCGGGTGAGCAGAGCCTCGACGCGCTCCTGGCTCTCGGCGAGGTTGCGAAAGAGCAGGGCGTTGTGGATGGCGATCGCGGCCTGCTCGCCGACCGAGCCGAGCTCGGCGACCTCGAGGGGCGAGTAGCGCCGGCGGCGGCCCGCGGCGTAGACGAGCAACGAGCCCACCAGCTCCTGCTGGGCAAAGAGCGGCACGAGCACCGAGGAGGCGCCGTTGAACACCCCCGCCAGGCGCGCGTCGAGGTGGCCGCCGAGGCTGAACTTGCTCGCCGACTGCGAGTCGGCTCCGTCGCCGAGGATCAGCTTCTGTACGACGAAGCCGGCCGGTCCCGGGCTGCCGCCGACGCTGTCGCTACGATCGGCCTCGATACGCACGCGGGTACCGAGGAACTCCTCGCTCTCGGGGTCTGAGCAGGACACGGCGAGATGATCGCCGCTGCCACGCTCGAGCTCGAACAGAAGGCAGTGCGAGCCGGGCGCCACGCGGGCGGCGTTGGCGGCGATCTCGCGGTAGGTGAGCTCGAGGTCGAGGCTCTGGGTGATGGCGCGCGAGACCGCGTAGGCCGTCTGCAGCACGGCCGCGGTGTGCTGCGATTCGGTGGCCAGCGTGCGGTTCCTGATGGCGAGCCCCATGGTCTCCGAGACGATGGCGACGAATTCGGCCTCGCGCTTGGAGAGCGGCTCGGCGGAGCGTCGGCTGAGGACCATGATGGCGGCGACGTCGGACCCCGCCGACTGCGGCGCGATCACGACCCGGCCCGACCCGCGGCAGGTGACGGCCAGCAGCGACTCGTGGAGCCTGGCCGCCTCCGTGGTCTGCATCACCCGGGGGTGCCTGATCAGGCCGGCGACCAGGCGATCCGTGAGCGGCAGCGGCGGGTAGGGAAACCGGCTTCGCGTGTCGCCGCGGGCCGCCAGGACTTCGGCCGCGTCGTCTGCCTTCACGACGAACACGGCCGCCGACTCCATGCCCAGCGTCTCGGCGATGATCTGGAGCGCTTCCTGTACGGCCGGCTTGGTGTCTCGGTCCTTGTTCAGGCAGGAGACGACGCGATGCAGGCGGTGGAGCTGCTCCTCCTCTTCGTCCAAGAAGAGGCCGAACTTGCCGTCGGTCGCGTCGTCGGCGACCAGGGAGCCCACGCGGTCGGCGAGGGTCGCGTCGCGCGCGTTGAGAGCCACCGCATAGCCCGCCGCGACCACGACGACGGCCAGGGCGATGTAGGGAAACCAGTCGTAGGGGTACGCCTGGCCCGGCTTGACGAGCTCGTAGATGGGCAGCGCGATCAGCGCCGCGCCGACCACGGGGATGAGCAGGTGCTTGACCCACGAGAACTGGTCGCGATGGTGCTTGCGGTAGAAGACGGGCAGCGCGAGGTTCGCGACGAAGTAGACCACTACCACCAGGATCGTGCCCAGGGTCGAAGCTTCGGCGAACAGCGTCACCGGATCGATGTGCTGGCCCAGGGACCAGGCGAACACCAGCACGAAGCCGATGCCGGTGAAGGTCAGAAGGGCGTTGACCGGCGTCTGGCGCCGGGCGTACACGCGGCCGAGCCAGGCCGGCAGAAGGCCTTCGCGGCCGGCGTTGAACAGCAGGCGCGACTGCGAGTTCACGGCCGCGATCAAGCAGGCCAGCGTCGAGGTCACGCCGGCGAGGTAGGCGAAGAAGGCCAGGACACCGAGCACGTTGTCGGCCACCGTGATGAAGGGGATCGGCGAGGCGCTGAGCGCGGCGACGTTCTCGCCGAAGCCCTCGACCGTCGCGTAGGCGAAGATCACGTAGCTCACCATCATGAGCGCGACGCTGGCAAACAGGGCGCGGGGCACGTTGCGTCGCGGGTTCTCGGTCTCCTCGGCGAGCGTCGCCGAGTTCTCCCAGCCGATGAACAGGTAGATGGCGAGGGGAAAGCCCAGGCCTAGGCCCTTGAAGCCGTTCGAGAGGTAGTGGGGGTCGAAGGGATGCAGCGTCAGATGCCCGGCGTGGTGCACGAGCGCGCTGGCGGTGACGACGACGAGCACGATCATCTCGAAGGCGAAGAAGATGCCGGCCCAGCGCGTCGAGATATGGATGCCGCGCACCATGAGGAACGCGGCCAGGCAGACGAAGGCGATCATGAACCACGGCCACGTCGAGGTCGGGACCGCGTGCAGGTAGCGGTTCAGGAAGATCGCGGTGAAGCCACCGGACATCACCAGCACGGAGATGATGGCGATGACGTAGCCCGTGATGAGGATGACCGCCGTGGCGATCGCGCTGGTGGGTCCGAAGGCCTTGCCGATGAAGGTGATGAACGAGCCGGTCGACGGGTGCGCGCGTGAGAACTGAGCGAGCGTGTTGCCCAGGAAGGCGATCGCCACGCCGGCGGCGATGATGGTGAGGGGTGAGGCGATGCCGGCGGTGAGGGCGAGGAACCCGAACCCGAAGTAGAAGCTCATCGCGGGCGCGATGTTGGCCATGGTCGACGCGGCAATGTCGACCGGGCCCAGCACGCTGCGCATCAGCCGCTGCGGCTGACGCGTCGCCTGGCCGGACGTCGGCGGTCCGCCGGACGGGTCGCCCGTCGCGCCGATCGTCGCGGCGTCGCTGCGTCGTCGTCGCACAACCGACATCGATCCCCCCGATGACTGCGGCACCACTGGTGCCGGTGCGATTACCCGAACGTCGCCAGTATCGTCGCCGGCGACTCGCCCGGCAAGGGGTCCGGGGTGCCGGGGTGCCGCCGCGACGCAGCCGTCGCGTTCCAGTCGCGTCACGAAGTCACACGAGCCTGAGGGGTGACGGCACGGTCGCTCGCCGGTCGCTCGCCGGCCTAGGGTCTCTCCGCCGGGCTCAGGTAGACGCCCTCGGCGTCGTCGACCGGCTCATGCCAGGCCAGACGCTCACCGAACGACGCACGCCACCGCCAGCGCAGCGGCTTGGGCGCCGCCTCCATGGCGGCCTCGAGACGGTCGAGGCGGTCGCGCAGTCGGTCAGCCTCGTGCTGTGCCAGCCCCAGTGTGTCCAGCGAGCCTCGGCAGCGGACGAGGTTGCGGACCACGTCGTGGTGGAGACCCCAATCGCTCGCGCCCAGTCGCGCCAGGTAGTCGAGATCGACGACTCCGGGCTCCTGGCCGGCGCCGAGCTCGGCGGCGTCCTTCACCAGGGTCAGGATGTCGCGCAGGTCGTCTTCGTTCACCGTCGTGCGCTGCAGCTTGACGAGCAGCGCGTCGCTTGTGGAGACGGTGTAGGGCTCGAGCCACAGCCGGCGCCGCAGGTCGATGCTGTGGTGAAGGCGGAAGGCGTCGAGGTAAAGGTCGATGCGATCGTCGTCGTG
Organism: uncultured Actinomycetes bacterium; assembly: GCA_963733255.1. Lineage (GTDB taxonomy): Bacteria > Actinomycetota > Thermoleophilia > UBA2241 > UBA2241 > Bog-752. Next base: position 404,224 of record CAVTCH010000019.1, on the reverse strand, counting down.
GACCCGCCCGGCGCGCGCCGGCCCGCCGTCGCCGCCGATGCGGCGGAGCCTGCCGCCGCCGCCGTCGCGGTGACGGCACTCCCGAAAGAACTGCCGCCTGCGGCCCATCGTGGCCATCGCCACGTGGCGGTTCTCCTGCCAGCCCGACCCCACGAGCAGCGCCGAGGCCGCCCTGGACTCGCGACCGAGCCCGACGAGGTCGATATCGCGGTAGGGCCGCTCGCAGAACGATGCGTCCCGGCATTGCTCGCGGACCGCGAGGCCGCCCAAAAGGCGCAGCGTGAGTCCTTGGGACCGTGCCGCATCGATGATGCGATGGGCCTCGAGGAGCATGGCCTGGGACGAGCGGTCGTCGGCCGCGGAGTACGCCATGAGGGGAAGGTACCGTCATGGGCAGCGCCCATAACGTCGTCGTTCGCGAGCAGGCGTTTGGCCGGTCACGCACGCAGGGAGAATCGAGGAGAGGACACTGCGTCGAAGGAGAGCCTCATGCAAACGATCAGGGAATCCATCCGGGCAGAGGTGCCGCCCCGGTTCGCGGACCGCCTGTGGAGCGAGTTCGTCTACCGTTCGCTGAGAGGGGCTCCGTCCGGGAGCAAGGACGACGCGCGCTGGTGGGTCGACGAAGGTGCGGTAGACAGCGGGAGCGTGGAGTTCGCGCGCGACGGGGACCGTGCCGTCAAGGTCACGGTGGCGCTGCGGTACGGGGCGGGGGCGGGCGCCGCCGGCGACGACGAGGAGACGCGGGTGCGCGAGCACCTGCGGCACGACCTCGAGAGCTATCGTGCCTTTCTGGTGAAGCGTTGCGAGGAAACGGGCTGCCAGGTGGCCGCCTGAGACAATCGCGACACGCGGCTTGGGAGTCGCCGGGCGGGGGTACTGTTTCGCCGAGCCAAGGTTGACACCGGCACTTAGACGAAGGAGCGCTTCGCATGATCCAGGTTGGCCAGCCCGCACCCGCGTTCACGCTCGAAGGCGTGCTCGACGGCGAGTTCGTCTCCGTGGCTCTCGCCGAGCAGCGCGGCTGGTGGGTCGTGCTGTTCTTCTATCCCCTCGACTTCACCTTCGTCTGTCCGACCGAGATCCGCGGCTTCGCCCAGCGACGCGGCGAGTTCGACGAGCTCGGCGCGAGAGTCTTCGGGGCGAGTGTGGACAGCAAGTACAGCCACCTGGCCTGGTGCGAGCACGAGCTCGGCACACTCGGGTTCCCGCTGTTGTCGGACATGACCCGCGAGGTCGCGCGCGAGTACGGCGTGCTGCTGGCCGACGAGGGCCACACGTTGCGGGGCACGTTCATCGTCGATCCCGACGGGGTGCTGCGCTACATGGTCGTGCACGACAACAACGTGGGGCGCAACACCGAAGAGACCCTGCGCGTGCTGCAGGCGCTGCAGACCGGCGAGCTGTGTCCGGTCGACTGGCGGCCCGGCGAGCAGACGCTGCCGGGCTGACGCGGGCGTCTGGCGGTCGAGGAAGGCCTCGTCGCCCAGCGGCAATCTAGCGGTCGAGGAAGGCCTCGTCGCCCACCAGGGCGCGCACCTTGAGCATGCTGAACACGTCGTCGACCACCGGCGGGATGTTGCGCAGCCGCAGCTGCACGCCGCGCGCCTTGTAGTCGAGGCAGAAGCGCACGAGCAGGCCGGTGCCGGACGAGTCGATGAAGGTGACCCCCCCGAAGTCGACGATGGCTTCGGTCGCCTCGCGGATGGCGTCGCTCACGACCCAGCGGAACGTCTCGACGGAGTCGAGGTCGATCTCGCCCTCGAGATGGATGACGGGGATCTCGCCCGGTTCGATTCGCGTATGCAGCATGGCTCGCGTCCCCTCGTCTAGATGGTCCGGTCGAGGACCAGGGTCGTTCCCTCGGCGCCGGTGTGCAGATACACGCGCTCAAGGTTATCAAGAATGATCTTGTAGCCGTAGCCCATCGAGGGCTGGGAGGCGCCGCCGGCTTCTTCGGTCCAGTTCATGAAGTTGAGCCCCGGCCCGCGGTCGGTCACGACGGCCCGCAGGCGGTCGCCGACGAGGCGCAGGCGCATGGTGCCGCCACCGCCGCCGTGGACGAGCATGTTCGTGGTAGCCTCGGAGACGCAGAGCTCCATGCGCCGGCGAGTGTCCTGGCCGACGCCGTGCTGCTCGAGCACCTGGGAGACGGCGAAGCGCGCTTCCTTGAGTGAGGCGGAGCCGTCTATGGTGCAGCCGAACAGCTCGCTGCCTTCGGCGGCGACGGCGGCGATCTCTTCGTCGTCCAAGAACGAGAGTGTGCCGCGCGCGACCGCGGCGGCGAGGTCGTTCAGGATCTCCACCAGGCTGCGGCGATGGTCGCCGTGGTGCCGGTGCCAGCCGTTCGTATGGATGCTGACGATCTCACAGCGGTCGCCCTGCGGGATGAAACAGATCTCGTCGGCTCCGAGCAGAGCGTCGTCGTCGCTCGTGTGGCAGATGAAGCTGCGGGCGCGCATCGCCTCGACGGCTCGACGGGCCAGGGTCTCGCGCGGCACGTCGGTCGCGTCGCCGACGATCACCGTGAGCGTGCCGCGGCGCGCGTCGTAGCGCATGACCTGCAGCTTGGCGGGGTTGTCTCCTGGTGCGTTGCTCATCTTCCTTAGGGTGTATCGGCCGATCCTAGCAATCCTCGATGGGCACGACGCGACCGAGGAGCAGGGTGGCGTCGTCGGTGGGGGGCGTGCCGGCCCGAAAGTCGGTCACGGCCTGCCACGCCGCTTCGAGACGGCTCGCGGCCGAGGCCTCCGGCGCATCCGACAAAGCCGCGGCCAGACGTGCCGTGCCGAAGAGCGCGCGACCTTCATCGCGCGCCTCGGTGAGGCCGTCGGTGAACAGCGCGAACGTGTCGCCCGGCTCGAGGGTGAGCTGGTCCTCGGGGAACTCGAGATCGGCCCTGACGCCGAGCATGCTGCCGCGCGAGGGGAACTCACGCTGACCGCCCGGGCCGAAGACGAGCAAAGGATTGTGGCCGCCGTTGGCCACCACGAGCTCGCGGTCGGACGGCGAGTAGATGGCGTAGGCCAGCGTGAGAAACGACGGCGCCGTCTGCCCGGCCAGGTCACGCGTCAACGCGTCGTTTACCTCGGAGAGGACCTCGCTCGGGCGGCGGCCGTCCTGGGCGGCCGACTGGATCAGGCTGCGCGCCATGGTCATGATCAGGGCCGCCGACAGGCCCTTGCCCATGACGTCTCCGCAGATCAGGCCCAGGCGTCCGTCGGTCAGCGTGACGAAGTCGAAGTAGTCGCCGCCCATCTCGGTCATGAACTCGATGCGATGGGCGAGCTCGAGCCCCGGCACATCGGGGGCGCGGCGCGGCAGGAGGTCGGCCTGGATGCTGCGGGCGCGCTCGATCTCGGCTCCCACGCGGCGCTGGGCTTCGCGCAGCTCGTCCTGAGAGCGGACGGCCGACGCGAGCTCGTCGCGAAACGAGGCCACCTCGCTCGAGAACGTGGCCCGATCCCGCATGCGCCCGGCGTACACGTCGTAGGAATACCAGATGAGAAACAGCGGCGGCACGCCGAGCACGAGGCCGGGGACCCCGAGCCACAGGTAGAGGCAGGCGAGCAGCAGGCTGAGGGTCGCGCCGGTCATGTAGCTGGGCAGGCCCCACTGGTAGTTCTCGCGCCAGATGCGCCATGGCCCGGAGCCGCTCGCCAGGGCGACGACGCCGGCCAGCAGAACGGTGTTGACGACGAAGTCGACGCCGGTGGCGGCGAAGGCGGGCAGGACCTTCTGGACGAAGGCGGGGGAGGCGGGCAGGAACGCCAGGTAGACGAGGCCGGCGACGAAGGTCGACACGGCGTAGTTGCCGACGTTGAAGGCGACCTTCTGGGGATCGCGCGTGACCGTGAGGGTCGCGATGCCGGAGGCGACGGCCACGATGATGGCCGGCCACAGGCCGAACACGATGAGCGCCGCCAGCACAGGCACGAACGACAGCGTCACGTGGCCGATCACCGGCAGGCGGACCTCGCGCAGGTCGGTGACCGTGGACAGGGCGATGAAGGCCACGAGGCCGCCCGCCTCGAGCTGATGTTCCATGCCGAAGGCCACCAGCGAGCAGATGGCAGCCGCCACCAGCGTGAGGGCCACATAGGCAGAGACGGCCGCGCGCGAGCGCGCGGCCGTCGGGGGCCTCGCTGCGTGTGTCTGGCTCTGTGTCACTGCCCGTCGATCACGACCGACCATGCGTACTTGCTCCAGGCATACTTGGACCAGGCGTACTTGCTCCAAGCGTACTTGCTCCAGGCATACTTGGACCAGGCGTACTTGCTCCAGGCATACTTGGACCAGGCGTACTTCTGCCACTGCAGCAAGACGTCCGGCGGCAGGATCGTACTGCCGTTGCCGAGCTTCGCCGAGGCGTCGTAGCCGGTCGTCGTGGCCGTGTCGGCCAGCGCCGCCGAGACGTCGAGCTCGCCGGCGCCTTCGGCGTAGGTGCTCGCGCCCGCCAGCTTGTCGGCGCTGTCCATGAGACGCAGCTTCACTTCGCCAGGGGTCAGGGTGGGATCCTGCTCGACCAGGAGCGCCGCCGCGCCGGCGACGATGGGAGCCGCGGCGCTGGTGCCGGACATGACGGCATACGAGGAGGGCATCCAGCTCGGCGCGTTGGGGATGTAGGTCGAGACCGCCACGCGCGTCTGCGGATAGGTCAGGTCGACCCAGCTCCAGGGCGCCCGCAGCGAGACGATGTGGTTGCCAGGGGCGACGAGATCGGGTTTGGCGAACTCGTCGTAGAGGGTCGGGCCGACCGAGCTGTACCCGCACACCTGGTCGTCGCGCGTGCTCGCGGTCTGCTGCGTGTCAGAGGCGCCGACGGTGATGGCGTAGGGGTCGTTGCCGGGCGAGAGGATGCCGCCCTGGCCGAAGTCGCCCTCGTTGCCCGCGGCGCACACGACCACGATGCCGGCCTTCCAGGCGGCGTCGACCGCGCGATCCAGCGGGTCGTAGGCGGCCGGGCAGGTGACGTCGCCCTCGACCGAGATGTTCATGACGCGGATGTCGTACTGCTGGCGGTGGCTGATCGCCCAGCCGATGGCGGCGATCAGCGACGAGGCCCGGCCCTGGCCGTGACTGTCGAGGACCTTGAGCGAGATAATGTTGGCGGCCGGAGCCACACCGCGATACTGCACGGAGGCCTTGCCGCCCTGGTCGGCCGGCAGCGACATCGCGCCGTTGCCGGCGATGAGGCCGTCGACGAACGTGCCGTGGCCGCCGTCGTCGTACATGCGTCGCCGGTTGTTGACGAAGTCGACGAAGGCGACGACGCGCGAGCGACCGTTCGCCCCATCCAGGTCGGGGACGTCGGCGCTGCCGCTGTCGAGGACGGCGACGCCCACACCGCGGCCGTCGAGCCCGCCGGCGGTCGGCGGTGTGATGTCGCCGAGGCCGATGGTCGCGTTGGTGACGTCGAGGCTGCTCGCGTAGTCGGTGCCGAACGTGGGCACGTCGGCGGCGATGTAGTCGACGTAGGGAAGCGCGTCGATGGTGGCCAGCGAGGATGTGGTGACGTCGGTCGAGACGGCGCCGATCAGCGTGAGCGAGTCGTCGATCGTGGCGGGGTCGATCTCGGCGGTGAGGTCGCCGAGGTGGCCGGGAGTCGCGTAGACGATCACCGGAACCGTGCCGCCGCTGGCGGCGTCGAGCTCGGTGAGGACACTCTGGTCGATCGGTGCGCTGCCCTGGTCGGCCCATGCCGTCCCGCCCATAGCAAGAACCACAGCGAGCAGCACCGCCGCTCCCATGACGAACAACTTAGCCTTCATCGCACCCCTCCAGGACGCACTGACGACCGGGGCGTCGGCTGAGCCCGATCGTCAGGTCTAATGCCGACGGGAAGGGCGGACGCAGACCAAGGCGGGGAGAGGAGGGTGCTGTGAGCTCGAATGGCTCTCGATTCCGGCAACCGAGCTATCTTGATCACCTCAAGACCTCTGGCTTTGCGTCCCTGCCTCGCGGCAGGTTTGCCCTTGTCAATCTGTCTATCGACACGTCGAGGGCTTCCTGAAGAGTCGCGGCCGCACAATGCGTTGCCGGCTCGGCAACGATACGCGCGCGCGATGATGAAATGGTACGGTTAGCGGCCTAGGGTTGCTATGATGACGATCAGGCTCGAGGAACCTGGCCAAAGGGGGTCGCGGGACGATGAGTACCACCGAGGGTCTCTACACTGCCGTTCAGCGGCGCACCATCAATCAGATTCTCAAGCTCGCCACGAGCGACGACAAGGACAAGATCGTCAAGGCGTTCAACCTCGCCGAGAAGCTCACGCCGGAGCATCACAAGGCCGAGATCCTGTTCGTTCGCGACAAGATCATCGACGACCATCCCGCACTGAACATCGCGCGCCACGTCGTCGGGCAGCTCAGTCCGCGTTCGCGCGACCGCTTCATCGAGTGCTTCGTCATCAACACCATGCTGCGGGGTTCGGCCAAACGCACGGCCTTCCACGAGCGCGAGGGCGTGCCCACGCCGTTCACCATCCTGATCAGCCCCACCATGCGCTGCAACCTCACCTGCGAAGGCTGCTTCGCCGGCGAATACTCGCGTGAGAGCGACATGGACGTGGCCACGCTGCAGCGCATCGTCGACCAGGCCAACGAGATGGGCGTGTATCTCATCACCATCCTCGGGGGCGAGCCCTTCTTCCGCGAGGACCTGCTCGACTTCTACGCCGCCAATCCCGACGTGTACTTCCACGTCTACACGAACGGCACGCTGCTCGACGAGCCGACCCTCGATCGCCTCGCGGCCCTCGGCAACGTCGCTCCGATGCTCAGCATCGAAGGCCAGCGCGACCAGACCGACGCGCGCCGCGGCCCCGGCATCTTCGACCAGATCATGGCCGCCATGGACGGCATGCGTGAGCGCGGCATGGTCTTCGGCTACTCGGCCACGGTGACGCGCCACAACTGGGAGACGCTCGTCAGCGACGAGTTCACCGACCTGATGGTCGCCAAGGGCGCCATGATCTGCTGGAACTTCCTCTACATGCCGGTCGGCGCCAGCCCCGACATGAGCCTCATGCTCACCCCGTCCGAGCGCAACGAGTTCCGGCTCGGCATCGAACGAGTGCGCAACACCAAGGCGCTCTTCCCGGTCGACTTCTGGGGCGACGCGCCCTACGTCGACGGCTGCATCGCCGGCAAGCATTACATCCACATCAACAACGAGGGCTGGGTCGAGCCCTGCATCTTCACGCACTTCGCCACCGACAACGTGAACGACGTCTCGCTCAAGGAGGCGTTCTCGTCGCCGTTCTTCCAGGAGATCCGCCGGCGCCAGCCCTTCAACCACAACCTGCTGATGCCGTGCATGCTGATCGACAACCCCCACCACTCGCGCGAGATCATCGCCATGACGGGCGCTCACCCCACGCACGACGGCGCCGAGACGCTGATCACGCAGCTGCAGTCCGACCTCGACGCCTACGCCGCCGAAGTCGACCGCGTCTACCAGCCGGTCTGGACCTGCAGGGGCATGGCCAAAGACAGCGCCCCGCACGAGTGATCGTTCGCGCCCGTCCAGGCCGGCGCCGGAGCGGCGTCGGCCTGGACGGGCGACCTGTCCCGGCTCTCAGGGCAGGAAGCGCGCCCCGACGACCGAAGTAGGCCACCCGTAAAGACCCGTAAAGGTTCGTCGTGCATGTGACGACGAAGACCGACACGAGCCCCCGAGGGAGTGCCATGAGCATCGTGCCACGACGTCTCGTCGCGTCAGCAGCCACCACCCCGACATCAGCCGCCGGCGTGCTCCTGAAGGGCACGCTCGTCGTCACGCTGGCCCTGCTGGTCGTGGCGGGTCTCGTCGTCGGAGTGTCGCAAGCCACCGCCGCTCCGGTCACGACCGGCTTCATCGTGCCGGTCCCGGACTCGAGCGCGGGGTCGCTCGTCGTCCCGCTCGAGACGTCCGCCCTGAGCGCTGTGGCTCATGCGCGCAGCACCCTGGGCGAGCGCTTCGGATGTCCGCTGCGGGCGACGGTAGCTCCCGACGGCAGAGTAGCGACGCAGGTCGACACCGGCTCGCGGTTCGACATGCTCGGCGTCCTGTTCCGCACGACCCCGGCTGGCGTGCGCACGGTCGAGTTTCGGCTGCGCACGAGCCTCGACGGGCAGCACTGGACCCAGTGGTTCACGGTCGTGGCCGACGCGCAGAGCGGCCCCGCGGGGAGCGTGTACGGCAAGGCCGACCTGGTGACCGAGCCGGTCTGGGTGGGCCCCGCCCGGTTCGTCGACTACGAGCAGACCGCGGTCGCTGGCGGCACGGCGCCCGTGAGCGATGTGCGGCTCGCCTGCGTGGAGTCCGACGTGACGACGGCCGTCGCGGCGCCGGCGCCGGCGGCCACGCCGCAGTCCGGTGCGGTCGCGACGGGGTCCGGTGCGGTCGCCGTGCCGCGCCGGCTGAACGGGCCGACCAGGCCGCCGATCGTCACCCGCGCCGCATGGGGCGCTGACGAGGCCTACCGGAAGGGCCTGCCGGCGTACGGCGTCGTGCGCTGCGCCTTCGTTCATCATACGGTCAACGCGAACACCTATACGCGCGCCCAGGCGCCCGCCCTCGTGCGCGGCATCTACTACTACCACACGCAGGTCAACGGCTGGAACGACATCGGCTACAACTTCCTGATCGATCGCTTCGGCACCATCTATGAGGGCCGCTACGGCGGTGTGACGAAGGCGGTGCGGGGCGCCCAGGTGCTCGGCTTCAACAGCTGGAGCACGGGTGTGGCGCTGATCGGCACCTTTGAGACCGTGGCGCCGTCGGCGGCGGCGGTGACCTCGCTGGAACGGCTGCTTTCGTGGAAGCTCGACCTGTCGCACCTGGATCCGCTCGGCAAGGCGCGTATCCAGTGCTCGACCACCGAGATGTACAAGGCCGGCCAGTGGGTGACAGTGCCGGTGATCCTGGGCCACCGTCAGGTCAACTACACCGAATGCCCGGGCAACGTGCTGTTCGGCATGCTGCCGGCCATCCGCGCCGTAGTGAAGGGCCTCGGCGACCCGAAGATCTTCGCGCCGGCCGCGTCGCCGGCCGCCTTCAGCCCGAACGGCGACGGCGCGCGCGACACCGTCACCCTGATGGCAGGCCTGTCGGGGTCCGACGACTGGACCATCGACGTGGCCGATGCGGCGGGTGCCGTGGTAGCTCACTTCGCGGGGACGGGGACGACCGCAAAGGCGGTCTGGGACGGTCGCGACGACGCCGGCAAGCGCCTTGCGGACGGCACCTACACGGTCAGCTTCGGCGCGACGAGCGCCAACGGGACGGCTCGACCGGCGAGCGTGCCGCTGCGCATAGACACCGTGGCGCCGGTGATCAGCGGCCTTACGCTGAGCGCGGCCGTGATCAGCCCCAACGGCGATGGTCTTGCCGACAGCCTGCGCCTGACGCTCGACGTGAGCGAGGCCGGCAGCCTGGGTCTGAGCGTGCTCGACGCGAAGGGCCGTACGGTGCGCACCGTCGCGGGTGTCGCGACGGCCTCCGGCACGCGACGACTCGCGTGGAACGGCAAGGTGAGCTCGGCCGGCGGCCTGGTCGCGGCGCCTGACGGCCGCTACAGCGTGGTCGTGCGCGCGACCGACCTGGCCGGCAACGAGGCCACCGTGCGGCGCGTCGTGACGGTCGACGACACCCTGGGCCATCCGGCGGTGACGTCGGCCTGGCTGTCGCCCAACGGTGACGGCGTGCACGACGCGGCGGTCGTGTCGTTTCGCACCACGCGGGTGGCGACGACCAGCCTGGTCTTTGCGACGCCAAGCGGCAACGTCGTGCGCCGGGTCGCGCTCGGCAGTCTGGCGGCCGGTCGCCATACGTGGTCGTGGGACGGCGCGAACACCGGCGGCGCCACGGTCGCCGACGGCCCCTACGTCTGCACGATCAGAGCGGTGAATGCCGTCGGCACTGTGAGCGTGCCGGCAAGGCTGCACGTCGACACGACGCCGCCGTCGGGGGCCTGGCGTTCGCACTCGGTCGCCCTCAAGCTCGGCAAGAAACTGAGCGCCGCTTACACCGTCGCCGACAATGAGAGCCCGACGGTCGCGGTGACCATCGCGGCGACCTCGGCGTCGGGAGCCACCGTGGCTTCGGTCGTGCGGCCTGCCGTGGCGACCGGTGTAGGGCAGAAATGGACGTTCAAGCCGAAGGCGCGCGGCCGCTACACGGTGCTGCTGAGGACCGTCGATCGGGCCGGCAACCGCCAGACGGTGGTGGCGCGCCTGGTAGTGACGGTGACGTAGAGACTGCCCTCAGTCGCCCCCCAGCGCCGCCCTTCGATGCCGGCAGTGGGGCAGAGGGCATTCGGCCATTCGCTGCCGGTCGCACATCTCGCAGCGCTGCTCGGCGGCCGACAGCGGTAGGTCGAAGTGCGAGCGGGAGCCGTTGCCGCCGAGCCCCAGAGCCGCGAAGAGGGCCGCCGAGACGGCCTTCATGTCGTCGATCGCGTCGGCCTTTTCGTCGAGGTCGATGAGCCCCATGCGGGCGGCCCGCTTGCGCACGCGGCCGTCGGGCACGCAGGCGAAGCGATCGAGCCCGGCCGGCTGCCAGAGGCCGGCGCGGATCATTTCGCGCACCACCCAGAAGGAGCGCGACTTGAGCGCTCCGCCGGAACAGGCGTAGAGGACGTCGACCACCGTGGCCGGGTCTGCGGGCCAGGGCAGCAGGCGAGTCCACACGTCGCGCGTCTCGCTGAGGCGGACGAAGTCGATGACGCGGCCCTTGCTGTCTGTGCGCGCGACCGGCGAGGCGGCCGCGAAACGCTCGATGTCGAAGCGCCGGTCGAAGATGTCGTCGGGCAGGCCGGCCGCGCGCAGCCGCTGCCAGTCGGCTCGTATGAGTGCTTCGGGCGCCGGCTGGGCGGCCAGGGCGCCGTAGCAGAGCAGACGGTAGAAGAGACGGCGCTGCGTGTGCGCGTCGCCCGACAGGAAGCGGCGCTTTTCGTCGTCGTCGAGCAGCTCAGGGGGGTGGTGCTCGCTCGCTTCGTAGCGCTGCACGAGAAAGAGCACGTCGTCGCGCCGCTCGCTGTTGGTCAGGGGTGGTTGGGTCTGCACCGCTCCTCCTGTGGTCGCCGGGCCGGGCGTTGCTCGCGTGGTCGACGCCCACGGTAGTGCCCGCGGCAGGGCGCGGAAAGGCGACCGGCGCCGCCCCGGGGTGACGTCGCCGCAGCAGCGGGTACACGACCGCCGCAGGTCTCGCGAAGACCTTGGTGGGGCTCGCCCGGACGATCGTCGCTCAAGCGTGAAGGAGGGGTGGGAACGGTTGACCCGCAATGCGGAGAAAGTTAGTCTCTTATCCAGATCTTGGCGCGGGCGCGCTTGCGACAGGCAGCTTCGCCCGCTACCCTACACGGGGTTTTCATACGTATCCTTCGGGAGGTCCGAGCTCTCTCCGGCATGGCGTTTCTGGGCATAGACATCGGCTGCATCAGCCTCAAGGTCGCGCTTGTCGGCGAGGCTGACGATGGCGACCTCCTCGCGCGGTGCGCCGCCCAGGCGCCCGACCTCTTCCATGCGTCGCGGTCGGGTCTTGCCATGGTCGGGGAGCGTCCCGTCCTCGTCACCCGCTATCGCCGCATCAAGGGCAGCCCGAGCGAGGCTACCCGCACCCTTCTCGACGAGCTGTTCGCCGTCGTGCCGGGCGACACGGTGCAGGGGGTGCGGGTCACCGGCTCGGGCGGCCGCCTGATCGGCCAGGCCCTCGACGCGACCTACGAGAACGAGTTCAAGGCCATCGCCCGAGGCCTCGCCGGCCTGCATCCTCACGTCGTGACCGTCTTCGAGATGGGCGGCGAGACGTCCAAGTACCTGCGCCTCGACACCGACGAGACCACCGGGCGCACGGGCATCGCCGACTATCAGACCAACGGCGACTGCGCGGCCGGCACAGGCTCGTTCATCGACCAGCAGGCCAGCCGCCTGATGTACGAGATCGAGGACGTCGGAGGCATCGTCATCGGCGCCGGTCGCGCCGCCAACATCGCCGGGCGCTGCAGCGTGTTCGCCAAGTCCGACATGATCCACGCCCAGCAGAAGGGCTATCAGCCGCCCGAGGTGCTGAAGGGCCTGTGCGACGCCGTCATCCGCAACTTCAAGGGCACGATCACCAAGGGCAAGATCGTCGAGCCGCCCGTCGCCTTCATCGGGGGCGTGGCCGCCAACGACGGTGCGGTCCAGGCGGTGCGCGACGCCTTCCGGCTCTCCGAAGAGCAGCTCTTCGTGCCCGAGCTGTACGCCTGGATGGGCGCCGTCGGCGCCGCCCTGATCGAAGCCGACGCGGCGGCGGAGCGTGCCGCGGTGACCGCTTCGGGCGGCGGGTCCGAGGCGGCGTCGACCAGCGCCGCGGCGGCGCCGGCCAGCGTCGCCCTCGACCCCGGACGGCTGCCCGCGGCCGTGTTCCCGACCATGGAGCCGCTTTCCACCGAGCACGTCCTGTTGCTGCGCGACCTGGCACGACCTTACGAGTTCCCGGCCGGCAAGGCGGTGATCGACGTCTTCCTGGGCATCGACATCGGTTCCGTGTCGACCAACCTCGTCGTGCTCGACCAGGCCGGCGAGGTCGTCAAGGCGATCTACACCAAGACGCAGGCGCGGCCGGTCGAGGTCGTCGACGCCGGCCTGGCCGAGATCCGCGACGAGATCGGCGACCGCATCCGGGTGCTCGGCGTGGGCACCACCGGCTCGGGGCGCGAACTGATCGGCGAGCTCTGCGGCGCCGACCTCATCACCGACGAGATCACGGCCCACAAGACCGGCGCCGACTTCATCAGCCGCGCCATCTCGCGCCAGGTCGACACCATCTTCGAGATCGGCGGCCAGGACTCCAAGTTCATCTCCATGCAGGACGGCATCGTCGTCGACTTCGCCATGAACGAAGCCTGCGCCGCCGGCACCGGCTCGTTCCTCGAAGAGCAGGCCGAAAAGCTCGGCATCGACATCGTGGGCGAGTTCGCCGATCTGGCGCTGCAGTCGGCGGCGCCGATCCGGCTGGGCGAGCGCTGCACGGTCTTCATGGAGCGCGACGTGATGAGCTACCAGTCGCGCGGCGCGGCCCGCAAGGACCTCGTGGCCGGCCTGTCGTACTCGATCGCCTACAACTACCTCAACCGTCTTGTGCGCGAGCGCAAGATCGGCGACTGCATCTTCTTCCAGGGCGGCACCGCCTACAACGACGCCGTGGCGGCCGCCTTCGCTCAGATCCTGGGCAAGGAGATCATCGTGCCGCCCCACAACGGGGTCATGGGCGCGATCGGCATGGCGCTGCTCGCGCGCGAGCGCGTGGGTCGCACCGGCGAGGTCACGGCCTTCCGTGGCTGGGACCTGTCGGCCGTCGACTACACGGTCAAGGACTTCGTCTGCAAGCACTGTACCAACGAGTGCGACATCCGCCAGTTCACGATCGAGGGCGAGAAGACCTACTGGGGCGACAAGTGCTCCGACCGCTACCGCAAGCGCGCCAAGGTCGACAAGGAACCCGTGATCGACGATCTCGTAGCGCTGCGCGAACGGCTCCTGCTCGAGCCCTACGAAGCGGCCGAGCGGCGCGCCGCGGCGGCCCCGCACACGGTCGGTATCCCGCGCACCATGTACACGTTCGACCGCCTCCCGTTCTGGGCGACCTTCTTCGCCCACCTCGGCGTGCGCCCCGTGCTGTCGCGCGACACCGACAAGGGCATCCGCGAGAACGGCGTCGACATGACCGTGGCCGAGCCGTGCTTTCCGATCCGCGTCGCCCACGGGCACGTCGAGGCGCTCTTCCACGAAGGCGCCGACTACGTCTTTTTGCCGAACGTCTTAAACGAGGAGACCGAGTTTCCCGAGATCAACTCGCACGCCTGCCCCTGGGGTCAGACGCTGCCCTTCGTGATCCGCACGGCGCCGCGGCTCGAGCGCTTCCGCGACCGGCTCCTCACGCCTCGCGTGCGGTTCCGGCTCGGGGCCGAGCAGCTCGAGCGCGACCTGCGGCCGCTGGCCCAGAGCTTCGGCGTGCCGCGCGCCCAGCTCCACGAGGCGGTGACCGCCGGCAACGTCGCCCAGGAGGCCTTCCGCGACGCGCTCGCCGTGGCCGGCCGCAAGGCGCTCGCCGACCTCGAGGCCTCGGGCGAGCTCGGCATCGTGATCATCGGGCGGCCCTACAACATGTACGACAAGGGCGTCAACATGGACATCCCGCGCAAGCTGCGCTCCTTCTACGGCGTCAACCTGATCCCCATGGACTTCCTGCCGCTCAAGGGCATCGACGTGCGCGACGTCGTCGAGAACATGTACTGGAACTACGGGCGCAAGATCCTGCAGGCGGGCAAGTTCGTCGGCGGGCACGAGCGGCTGCACATCATCTACCTGACGAACTTCAAATGCGGCCCCGACTCGTACATCAAGCACTACATCCGGGCCGCTTCGAGCAAGCCCTTCCTCACGCTCCAGTTCGACGAGCACCAGAACGACGCCGGCGCCATGACCCGCTGCGAGGCCTACCTCGACAGCAAGGGATTCCTGCGCTGGTGGTCACAGGGCGACGCCGAGCGCCTGCCGGTCGAGAGCGAGCCCGCTGAGAGCGTGCTGCCGGGCGAGCCGGTACGGGCGTAAGGGCGGCGGCGTGGTGGAGTACGGCTCACTGGTCGTGACGGGTGACGGGCGCGAAGCGCCGCCCGTGCCGCCGACCGATCCCCAGACCATCAAGGCGATCCGCGATTTCGGTCTCGAGGGCCGCACGCTGTACCTGCCGCACATGCCCTACGGCGGCAGCTACCTTCTGGCGGCCGCGATCCGCTCGATCGGCTTCGACTGCTGGCCCACGACGCACTCCGACCACCGTACCCTCGAGATGGGCGGCAAGGTCACCTCGGGCGAGGAGTGCTACCCGCAGAAGATCACGGTGGGCGACTTTCTGTGCATGATCGACGACGTCGGCCGCGACAAGGTCGCCTTTCTCATGCCCGAAGCCAACGGGCCCTGCCGCTTCGGTCAGTATCGCCACCTCATCAGGCGCACGCTCGACGATCTCGGCTACCGCGACGTGCCCGTGATCACCATCACCTCCAACGACGGCTACTCGTCGATCGGCCAGTACTCGCAGGACCTGATCCGGACGGCCTGGCGGGCGGTGCTGGCTCACGACACGCTGATGAAGATGCTGCTGCGCACGCGGCCGTACGAGCTCGAGCCGGGCGGCGCCGATCAGGTCTACCTCGACGGGCTGCGCGACGTCGGTCGGGCGCTGTCGCTGCGCGAGGCCACCCACAAGGAGCGGCTCGCCGCGACCGTCAAGGCGATGGCCGAGACCCGCGACCGGTTCCGCGCGCTGCCGGCGCGCTACGACCGCTCGCGCCCCCTGATCGGTGTGGTCGGCGAGATCTTCTGCCGCCTGAACCAGTTCGCCAACGCCGACCTCATCCGGCTGGTCGAAGAGCAGGGCGGCGAATGCTGGCTGGCCGACATCGCCGAGTGGGTCTGGTATGTCGACGACGAGCACGGCCGGCGCCTGGCCGAAGAAGGCCGCAGCGTCTCCAAAGAGAACCTCGTGCGCAAGATCAAATCGAAGGTGCAGCTGCGCGACGAGCACGCGATCCTCGCGCCGTACGCCGACGACTTCGTGGGCTACGAAGAGGCGCACTCGGTGCGCGACGTGCTGGCGCTGAGCTATCCGTATCTGCCCTACGACGGCGCGCTCGGTGAGATGGTGCTGAGCACCGGCAAGGCGATCTACCTGCAGGGCAAGGGCGCCGACGGCATCATCGACGTGAGCCCCTTCACCTGCATGAACGGCATCGTGACCGAAGCCATCTACCCGGCCGTCAGCCGCGACTACGACGGTCTGCCCATACGCACGTTCTACTTCGACGGCACGCAGAGCGACATGGAGCGCGACATCGGCATCTTCCTCGAGCTGGCGCGCACCTATCAGCGCCGCAAGAAGCCGCTGCGTCACTACCCTGCGGTCTTCGACGTGGCGGTCCCGTCCGCCTGACGCGCGTTGCTCGCGGCTACCGCGAGCGGGCGGCGAGCGGGCGCCGGCTGGGGCGCGTCACGACGCTTGCGGCTCCTTCACCAGTGCTAACTGTCGCGCCGCGACGGGATCTCGTTGCCGTAGTAATGGGGAAGAGCGCCCTTGTCGTGGCGTCCGTAGGAGCGCAGGAGGTCGACGTTGACACCCGAAGGCGTGCGCATGGCTTCGCCTGTGTCGTCGAGGATGCGGTTGATGAGGAGCAGGACACGGTTGGTCATGGCAACCCTCCTTCGAAGTGTGAAAACTGGGACAATGTGCAATCTATCACAATATCCCTCGAAGGGCGACCGGCCAAACACCGGCGACCGGCGCGAGGGCTGCGCCGGGCGCTGACGTATGCTGGCGTCTGACGGCGACCAGGGGGAGATCATGGACCAGAGTGGGCTGCAGCCGGTGTCGGTCGACCTGACGAGCATGAGCGAGTTCGCGCGCGACGGCATCGTCAGCAAGAGCGTCGTCGAGAACGACCATCACAAGATCATCCTGTTCGCGCTGGCCGCGGGGCAGGAGCTTTCTGAGCACACCGCGAGTGTGCCGGCTTCGATCCACGTCCTGAGCGGCTCCGGCACGGTCACCCTTGCCGGGCAGGAGCTCGAGGCGCGGCCGGGAATGCTCTACTACATGCCGGCCGAGCTCAGGCACGCGGTCCAGGCGCGGGACGACCTGGTGTTCCTGCTCACCATGTTCCGCACCTGAGCGTTCCCCGCGTGACCAGGGGGCGATGACGACAAGGGGGTCCGCGATGAGCGTCGCCGAGCAGTACCGTGGCAGGCGGGGGATCGTCGCGCTGGCCGTCGCCGTGGCGCTGGCGGCCGTCGCGCTGCCGGCGGTGCTGGCAGCCTGCGGCGGGAGCTCGCCGCCGACGCCCGCTCCGACCGTGACGGTCGCGGCCACCGCGACGGCACCGTCGGGAACGGCCTCCGCTTCGGCTTCGGCGTCCGCGGCACCCAGCCGCGCGCCGGCGACGACGCTGTCGGTCTACTTCCTGCGGCCGATCGGCGGCTCGCAGCCCGACCACGGTCCGTTCATCGCCACCGCTCATCGCATGGTGGCCGCGACCGGGGCGCCCGCCCGCGCCGCTCTGAACGAGCTGCTGGCGGGTCCGACGGCCCATGAGAAGGCCATCCGCATGACGAGCGCCATACCGGGCGGCACGAGCTTGCGCGGCTTGACCATCAGCGACGGCGTGGCCACCGTCGACCTCTCGGACTCGTTCCTGCGGGCGTCGCCGGCTACCGCGGCCGCCGCCGAGGTCGTCTACACGCTGACGCAGTTTCCCACCGTGAGCAAAGGTGTGGTGATCCGGGTGGACGGCGCGCCGCTCGCGGCCAGCGCCGGCGGCGGGACCGCGCGGCGGCGCTCCGACTACGAGTCGGTGACACCGCCCATCTTCGTCGAGAGCCCGGCGCCCGGGGACGTGGTGACGACCCCGCTGCGGGTCTCGGGTACGGCGAACGTCTTCGAAGCCACCTTTCAGGCCAGGCTGCTCGACGCGGCGGGCCGCGGGCTCGCCGGCCGCACGATCACGGCCACGTCGGGCAGCGGCACGCGGGGCACGTTCAGCTTCAGCCTCCCGTTCACGGGCAGCGCCACGGCGGGCAGGCTCGTGGTCTACGACGTTTCGGCCGAAGACGGCTCGGCGCTCCATACCGTGAGCATCCCCGTGACGTTCCCGCACTGACGGCAGCGCGGAGACCGCGCGACGGCGGTCGCGCTGCGCGGATCATGCCGTGCGCGTAGCGTCATGCGCGCCATCGTGGGCGCAGCGTCATGCGCCCGGAGTCAATCGCGCAACGCCACCCCGTCGTCGCGCCGCTCGACCAGGCCGTCGGCGGCAAGATCGTCGACGAGCTCGCGGCACTCGCCGAGCGGCAGACCAAGGGCGGTCGCGGCGGCGGCCCACGACTGCGGACCGTGCTCGACGAGCAGGCGCACGAGGCGCGCGCGGAGCTGCCGGTGGGAGCCTGCGAAGGGCGTCTGGCGCGTGAGCGGGGCGATGCCGGTGGCCTGCGCGGTGAGCACGAGCGAGCCGTAGTCCATGAGGGCGTTGTGCCAGTCGCGGGAGCGGCCGCGGGGCAGCGCGACCTCGGCCGTCGCCTGCAGGGCGGCGGGGCCGAGGTCGTGGGGCAGGTCGAGCTCGTGGGTCAGCACGCGACGGACGTTGGCGTCGACTGCGGCGAGGTCGGCGTTGGCTGCGAAGATCAGCACCGCGCGGGCCGTGTAGGGGCCCACGCCGGGAAGCGCCCGCAGGCCCTCGAGGTCATCCGGCAGGCCGCCGGGAGCCGTCTCGGCGCAGCGCTTGAGGCGCACGGCGCGGGTGTTGTAGCCGAGACCCAGCCAGGCGGCGAGGACGTCGGCAAGCGGCGCCGCGGCGAGGCTCGCCGGGGTAGGGAAGCGGTCGACGAAGGCGCTGTACCTGGCTACCACGCGCGCGACCTGCGTCTGCTGCAGCATGACCTCGCTGACGAGGATGCACCAGGGGTCGGCCGTGGCGCGCCAGGGCAGGTTGCGCCGGTGCGACGCATACCAGCCGAGCAGCCTTTCCTGCAGACGACCGACGACGCCCGGGTCGAGCGGCGCCGGCGTCGCGGCCGCCGCCGCGCTGGCGCGCCTCATTCGGCCGTCTCGTCCCACGCCAGGTAGAGCTCGTCGAGCCGGCCTTCCGCGCGCTCGCGCTCGGCGGCGAGCTCGGCGGCGCCGGCGCGGTCGTCGTAGGTGTGAGGATCGGCCAGCCGGGCGTCGATCTCGCCGAGCTGCTTTTCGGCGCGCAGGATGTCGGCCTCGAGGGCGCGCTGCCGGGCGCGCCGGCGGCGGACCTCGTCGGCGGCGTCTCTGGCGCGTGTCTCCGCCGCTCCCGCCGGCGCGCTCACGCGGCGTGCGGCGGCCGACTTCTGGGCTGCGGCCGGCGCCTCGGGGGGTTCGCGTCGCGCCGCCCGCGCCTCCCAGTAGCGCTCGGCCGACAGGTGGTTGACGAGCCTCCTCTCGTGGATCTCCAGCACGCGTGTGGCGACGCTCTCGATCAGGTGGCGGTCGTGGGTGATCAGCAGCACGGTGCCGGTGTAGTCGGTGAGGGCCGCCGCGAGAGCCTCGACGGAGTCGACGTCGAGGTGGTTCGTAGGCTCGTCCAGGACGAGGAAGTTGGCGTCGCCGGTGAGCAGCCTGAGGAGGCGCAGCCGGCTGCGCTCGCCGCCCGAGAGCTGGGCGACGGTCTTGTGGACCTCGTCGGCGGTGAACAGGAACCGGCCGAGCAGGCCGCGGGCGACCTGCTCGTCGTGCCCGGTGAGCGGCAGCACCGATTCGAGCGCCGTGGCGGCCTCGTCGAGCTCGCGGCCCTGTTGCGAGAAATAGGCGAGGCGGACGTTGTGGCCGAGGTACGCGACGCCCGAAGCGAGCGTGCGCAGACCGACGATGGTCTCGGCGAGGGTGGTCTTGCCGGACCCGTTCGGTCCCAGCAGCGCCACCTTCTCGCCGCGCTCGACGACCGCGTCGACGCCGCGCACGAGCACCTTGGCCGCCGCCCCTGAGCCGACGCCGACCGCCGGCGTCTTCAACTCGATCACGACGCGGGCCGACGGCGTCGGCTGCGGCAGTCCCAGGTGCAGGCGTCGCGCGTCGCGCGCCGGGGCCTGCATGTCGCGCTTGATGCGCTCTATCTGGGTGAGCTTCGACTTGGCCTGTTTGGCCTTGAGCTTCTTGGCGTGGAAGCGGTCGTAGAAGCGCTGGAGCTGCTCGATCTTCTCTTTGTCCTGCTCGTAGCGGCGAGCGACCAGGTCGTTGCCCGCGGAGCGCTCGCGCATGTAGGTCGAGAAGTCGCCGCTGACCGTGGCCACGACGCGGTTCTCGAGGGCCAGCACGCGTGAGCCCACACGTTCCAGCAGGCGGCGGTCGTGGGTCACGAGCACGTACGCCTTGGGGTAGTCGAGCAGGAACTGCTCGAGCCACTCCACCGAATCGATGTCGAGGTGGTTCGTCGGCTCGTCGAGCAGCAGGAGGTCGGCGTCGGCCAGCAGGGCGCGAGCCAGGGTGATGCGCGTGAGCTCGCCGCCGGACGTCGACAGCAGGGGGCGCTCGAGCAGGTCGCCGGGCAGGCCCAGGCCTTCGAGCACACCGGCGAGGTCGGTGCGGTAGTGGTAGCCGCCCATGAGCTCGAAGCGGTGCTGCAGGTGCTGGTAGGACTTCATCGCCGCCGGCAGGTCGGGGCTGTGCTCGTCGAGGCGCTCCAGTGTCTGCTCGGCCGTGCGCAGCGAAGCCTCGAGGTCGAGCAGCTCGGCGAAGGCCTCCATCAGGTAGTCGCGGACCGGACGGTCGCGGGTCAGCTCGGGGGTCTGCTCGTGCAGCCAGATGCGCCGCGACCGCGTGCGTGAGACGCGCCCGGAGTCGGCGTGCTCGCCGCCGGCCATCAGCCGCAGCAGGGTCGTCTTGCCGCTGCCGTTGCGTCCGACGAGCACGGCGTGGTCGCGCTCGTCCAGGGCGAACGAGACGCCGGCGAACAGCTCCTGGCCGCCGAAGGATTTGGAGACGTTGTCGAAGGAGACGATGGTCACGGGCGACCAGTATACGGGACGCCGCCCGCGCGGGCCGAGCGCCGAGGGCCGTCGGGCGTGCTGCGTCGCGCGCAGCCGGTCTCCGCCGTCAGCCGGGCTTCGTCGCGCGCAGCCGGTCTTTTGCCATCACCCGCGCTCAGCCGTCCGCAGCCGGGCACGCTCGGCTGCGGATGGTCGTTCAGCTCACTCGCTCGGCAGCGACTCGCTGGGGTCCGGCACGGTGGGCACGCTCTGACCGGCGGCGGAAGACGCGTCGCCGGGGCACATGAACATCTGCCGGACGCTGGGCTGACCGGACGAGTTGGCCCCGAGGTAGTACTCCTGCGAAGGGCTCAGGCCGCGATCCAGGGCGAGGATGCCGATCTTGCCCGGCGCTATGCTGATCGCGGTACCGACCACCTTGGCCACGACCGTACCGTCGCTCATGGTGATGGGCGTGCCGGGACCGATGTCGAGGGCGTGAGCGGTGGCCGTGTTCTCGATCTGGAGCTGGCCGTTGCTGTAGCCGACCGCCTTGAAGTCGAGCGTGCTGTCTTTGGTCAGGTGGCCGCCCATCGTGACGTCGACGTTCTGGCTGCCTTCACTACCCTTGACGCTCGTCAGGCTGCAGCCCGCCACGGCCGCGGCGGCCGCGCAGAGCAGGACCGCGACGGCCAGGAGGCGAAAGGTCTTGCGCATGTGGGCACCCCTGTCTTGGGTCGCCGGCGGCCGGTCCGCCGGTCCACTCGTCACAGGGCGGTATCGGCCGATGGGCGCCCGGGGTTTACCGTGCGGCATCGTATACGAGCTCCCGGGGAGAGGTTACCCTTGGACGGCGGGCGGAGGTCGGTGAGCCGCCGCCGGCGGCTGGTGAGCCGTCGCCTATCGCCCGGGTGAAACGACGAAGACCGAAGGAAGCGAAGATGGGGGAGCCTGAGAACATGATGCAGACCGTGGCGAGCGACGAGGTGGTGCGCGCCCTCGAAGACCGGGGCTGGCGCGCGGCGGTGGTGCCCGTCGCCCGGCTGGCCGACCTGCGGGCCGAGATCGAGCTGCGGCGGTCCGAGGTCGCGCCGTCGGTCATGGACGTCGTCGATCGCAACGTCGACTTCACGGTTCCCGCCACGGTCGCCAGGCCGCGCTCGCTCATGGTCGTCGCCGTGCCGCACGCCTGCGCGCGGATGAGCGTGGTGGTGGCCGGCGAGACGGTGAGCGTCCCCATCCCGACGACCTACTGCCACCACGACGAGATCCAGGCCGAGGTGGCCCGCACGATCGCGGCGAGCCTGGCGTCCGCCGGCCTCGCGGCCGCGCGGGTGTCGCTGCCCGAGAAGCTCCTGGCGGTGTGCGCCGGCCTGGCCCACTATGGCCGTAACAACATCGCCTACGTCGACGGCTGGGGCAGCTTCGTGGAGCTCGTCACCTGCGTTTCGGAGCTCGCCCCGGGTGCCGATCCTTGGACCGGCCCGCGAGCCCTCGCTCGATGTGAGACGTGTGAAGCCTGCCGGCGGGCGTGTCCGAGCGGCGCCATCGGCGAGGATCGCTTTCTCGTGCACGGCGAGCTCTGCCTGACGCTGCACAACGAGAGTGAGCAGCCGCTGCCTTCGTGGATACCGCCGGCCTGGCACCACTGCCTGGTTGGCTGTCTGCGCTGTCAGCGAGTGTGTCCCGAGGACCTCGCCCTGCGCGACGAGGTCGCCGAGACGGCCGCCTTCGACGAGCGTGAGACCGGCCTCCTGCTGGGCGGGGTCACGCGCGAGCTGCTGACGCGCGAAGCGGGCCTGCGCGACAAGCTCGCCGCGTTCGGCCTGGCGGAGTACGACGACGAGTTCCTCGGCGTGGCGCTAGCGCGCAACCTGCGGGTGCTGCTCGAGGCGCGCCACGGGGATGATAGCCTTACGCCGTGAGCGGCCGTGGGGAGCCGCTGTCGGAACACGAGGGGTTCGCATGGACGTCGGTCGGGTTCTCAAGGATTCGTGGGCCCTGTTCGTGAAGGACTGGGCGGCCCTGATCGTCGGGGCGCTCATCATGTTCGTCCTGGGCGCCGTCACGGCGGGCATCCTGTTCGTACCCCTGATGGCCGGCCTCTACCTGATGATCCTGCGGCGTGTGCGCGAGGGCCGCCCGGCCGAAGTGGGCGATGTGTTCGGCTGCTTCGATCGCCTGGGCGCCTACATCGTCGCCTACCTGCTGTTCCTGGCGTTCGCGCTCGTCGTCGCGGCCATCGTCCTGCCGCCGTTTCTGCTGCTCGTGCTCGGCCACTCCGGCGCCCGCGGCCTCGGTTTCGTCCTGCTGGCGCTCGCGCTGCTGGGCGTCGCCGTCGTCGGCGCGTATCTGGAGACCATCTGGGTCTACTGGACGGTCCTCATGGTCGACAGGCGCCGCGCGGTGATCGAGGCGCTGAAGGAGAGTCGCGAGATCGTCACGAGGAGCGGCTTCTGGATGACCCTTCTGGCGCTCGTCGTCGTCGGGGCCATCGTGGGCGCAATCAACATCGCGATCGGTACCATCACGTTCGGTATCGGCGGCATCCTCGTGCTCCTGGTCATGCCCTGGCAGTTCGCGGCCTACGTCGCGATGTATTTCCAGGCCAGCGGTGAGAGTGGTCTGCTGCCGTCGGCCTTCCCGGGCCCGATGTCGGCCTGGCAAGGCGGTCCCGCGGCATACAGCGGACCGGGTGGCCCGTACCCGTTCGGGGGGCAGCCCGCGGCCGGCCCCTATGGTCCGCCGCCGCCTGGCTATCCGCCGCCCCCCGGCTACGCGCCGCCCCCCGGCTACGCGCCGCCGCCCCCCGGCTACGCGCCGCCGCCCCCCGGCTACGCGCCGCCGCCCCCCGGCTACGCGCCGCCCCCCGGCTACGCGCCGCCGCCCCCCGGCTACGCGCCGCCGCCCCCCGGCTACGCGCCGCCGCCCCCCGGCTACGCGCCGCCGCCCCCCGGCTACGCGCCGTCCGCCGTCCCGCCCGACTACGGTCCGCCGGCCGGTTCGCCGGCGCCGCCCTGGACCGGCTCCCCGACCACGCCGCCGCCGTGGGCCCAAACGCCCGCCCCGTCGCCTGCACCCGCCGCGTCTGCGGCGCCGGCCACGTCTGCGGCGCCGGCCACGTCTGCGGCGCCGGCCACGTCTGCGGCGCCGGCCACGTCTGCGGCGCCGGCCACGTCTGCGGCGCCCGCTGCGTCTTCGGCGCCGGCCACGTCTGCGGCGCCCGCTGCGTCTTCGGCGCCGGCCGCATCCCAGGCACCCGCTGCTCCCGAGGCTTCCCCTCAGACCCCCGGCGCCGCCGCTCCGCCAGCCCACGATCCACCGCGGCCGTCGCCGGGCACGTCCACGCCGCCCGAGCCCACGTCGCCTACGCCGCCCAAGCCGCCGGCGCCGCCGTCGTGATCTGAGCCCCGGGCAGCCACGGGTCGTGTTCGGGAGACGTGCCGAGCGAGGCCGGCCTCGCGGGCGGGCCAAGGCGCTATACTCCGGGGCGACGCCGTCCAGGGAGCAGCCATCGCGTCTTCGTCCCACACCGACAGCTTGGCGAGAGCTTCGCGGGCCCGCGCCGTGACTACCTCACGGCCACGGCCTGCGGTCGTGATCTCGCGCGAAGTTGCCGCCGCGCGGCGCCCCGCCGCGGGAGGCCGGCGATGACGGCGCGCGCGCAAGCGGCAGGCGCCGGCGAGCCGGTCATCAAGGTCGAGGGCCTGACCAAGCGCTACGGCGAGCTCGTGGCCGTCGACGGGCTCTCCCTTGCCGTGGAGCGCGGCGAGATCTTCGGCATCCTCGGGCCGAACGGCGCCGGCAAGACGACCACGCTCGAGATGGTCGAAGGCCTGCGCAAGCCCGACGGCGGCACGGTCTCGGTCGACGGCCTCTCCGTCTGGCCCGATCCCAGGGCGGTCAAGCGCCGCATCGGCGTGCAGCTTCAGGCCACGGCCCTGTTCGACTACCAGCGGCTGTACGAGATGATCTACGTGTTCGGCTCGTGCTACGGCATCCATCGCGGTCGTGAGGCGTGCACAGCGCTCCTCGAGCGCGTCGGTCGGGCGACAGTCCGCCGCCTTCGTCAACGAGCTCTCTGGAGGTCAGGCGCAGCGACTCTCGATCGCCTGGCCCTCGTGGCGACCCGGTCGCGACCTTCCTCGACGAGCCGACGACCGGCCTCGACCCGCGCGCCCGGCGGGGCTCTGGGACGTGATCGGCGAGATCAACCGCGACGGCACGACGCTCGTCCTCACCACGCACTACATGGAAGAAGCCGAGCGGTTTGCGATCGCGTGGCGGTCATGGACCGGGGCCGCATGATGGCGCTCGACGTGCCGCGCGCGTGATCACCCAACTGGGCGCCGAGGCGACGGTGCGGTTCGATCTGAGCGAGCCCGTGCCGGCCGACGAGCTTTGCGCGCTCGACGGCGCGACCGCCTGCCGGGCGGTCGACGAAGGCTACGAGGTGATGGCCGACGACGCCCAGCGCACGGTCGTCTGCTGCTCGACTTCGCCCGCGCACGGCCTGCGCGTGGCCCACCTCGACGTCAGGGGCGCCGACCTCGAAGACGTCTTCCTGAGCATGACCGGCCGCAGCTGAGCGACGACGACGACGCCGCGGCCGGCGCCGCCACCAGGAAGCGGCGCCGCTTCGGCTTTGGGGGCGCGCGCTAGTGCGGACGTTCTGGGACTTCGTCAAAGCCGACGTCCAGATCCGGCGCGCAACCGTCAGGCGCTGTTTTGGACGTTCTTCTTTCCGGTGCTGCTATGTCCTGCTCGGCGTCGTGTTCGGCCAGCCGGGCAGCTTCACCACCAAGCTGGCCATCGTGAACGAGGACCACGGGCCGATGGCGGCGGCGATGGTCGCCGTCTTCGCAAGGTCGACGCCCTCGAGGTCTCTGCCCTGGACAGCGAGCCCGCCGCGCTGAAGAGCCTGCGCAACGGCGACTACGCCGCCGTGCTCGTGCTGCCGGCCGGCCTCGAGCAGCGCTTCGACAAAGGCGCGAGCGCGCTGCCGTTCTACTACGACAACAGCTCGCTGGCCCAGGCCGGCACCGTCACCATGGTCACGCAGCAGGTCGTGAACGGCTTCGCCGAGCAGGCCAGCGGCGCGCACCCCAGGTTCGAGCTGAGCTCACGTGGCATCACGAGCTCCGGCTTCAACTACATCAGCTTCCTGGTGCCCGGTGTGGTCGCCATGGCGCTCATGACCAACGGCATCTACGGCGTGTCGGGCACCTTCGTGGCCTACCGCCAGCGCGGCGTGCTGCGTCGGCTGAAGGCGACCCCTATGCCGCTGCCGAGCTTCGTCGGCTCCCGCGTGCTGGTACACCTGTTCCTGGCGCTGATCCAGGCGGCGCTCGTGATCGCCGTCGGCGTCGTGCTGTTCCACGTCCACATGGCCGCCGGGCCTACGCTGGCGCGCATGGCGGTGCTGGCCCTGATCGGGTCCGGCAGCTTCGTGGCGATCGGCTTCTTCGTGGCCGCGGTCTCCAAGAACGTCGAGACCGCGGCCGCGCTCGGCCAGGTGATCGGTACGCCCATGATGTTCCTGTCTGGTATCTTCTTTCCGATGGACAACGCGCCCGTCTGGATCCAGCCGGTCGTCAAGGCCATGCCGTTGTATTATCTTGCCAACGCCATGCGCGACGTCATGATCAAGGGCTTCGCGCTGTGGGCGGTCCGCTGGGATATCACGATCCTGCTCCTGGTGACCGCCGTGTTCCTCGTCTGTTCGGTCCGTTTCTTCCGTTGGGAGTGATGTTCGCGTGAATCCTGGGTTTCGCGATGTGCTGCGCCGCGTACTGCTCGTGGTCGGCTTCGGGGTCGCCTTCGGCTTCGTGATGTTCCTGATCGAGCCGCGCTACGGCATGGGGTACGCGGTGCTCCTGCTCCTGGTGCTCATCCTGCTGCTGGTCCGCGCCTATGCCACGGGCTACCGGTACCGCTGCGCCAACTGCGGCAACATCTTCAAGGTCCCGCTGCTGGTCGACTTTCTGACCTTCTCGGGCATGGGGCGCAACGCCGACGGCACCTACCACACCTGGAAGTCGCTGACCTGCCCGAGCTGCCGGCAGCGCACCAGGGCGGTGGCCGTCAAGGTGAAGTACGGCGAGTCCGACGCCGCCGTCGGCGACCGCTACCGGTCGCGGGGCGCAGGCGACGCTCCCGCGGAGCCGGCGGCCAAGCCGCGCTCAACGAAATCGCGCGCCGCGCGCAAGCGCAAGTAAGCCGCTACGAGCCGCGCGGCCGTCGGCGGCCGTGCGGGCGCGCGGGCGCCGGCCCGCCGGGGCGGGCGGCGATGCCGAGGCGCGTCAGCGCCGCGGCCACCGTGTCGGGCACCGCGTCGGGGGCTACGCGGACGATCTCTATCTCGGGCAGGCTCTCCAGGAACTCGCGCTGGTAGGTCTTCTGCGTGAGCCGGTGGTCGAGCACCACCACGACCCCGGCGTCGCTTTCGGTGCGGATGAGACGGCCGAACCCCTGGCGGAACCTGAGCACCGCCTCCGGCAGATAGAACTCGCGAAACCAGTCGCGGCCTTCGTCGGCGGCGGCCTGGCGGCGCGCCTCGAAGCGCGCGTCCTGGCGCGGGAACGGCAGGCGGGCGATGACGAGGCAGACGAGGGCGTCGCCGGGGAAGTCCTGTCCGGTCCAGAGCGCGTCGACGCCCAGCAGCACCGTGGCGGGGTGACTGCGAAACTCCTCGGCCAGCGCCGCCGCGCTGCCGTGGACGCCCTGTGCGAGCAAGACGACGCCTTCGTCTTCGACGTGAGCACCGATCAGCGCGGCGACCGATTCGACTTCGCGACGGTTCGTGAACAGGGCGAGGAGCCGGCCCCCGGTGAGCTCGGTGAGCCGGCGCAGGCGCTCGGCGAGGCGCGCCGGCTGCTCGTCGGCGCGGTAGCGGGTCGTGGGGTCGTGCTCGAGCACGAGCGTCGCCTGACGGCGAAAATCGAAGGGCGAGGGGAAGACGCGCTCGATCACGTCGAGCTCGGCCGAGAGCCCGGCTTCGCCGCGGTAGTAGGCAAACGAGCCGGCCACCCCGAGCGTGGCGCTCACCAGGACGCCGCTGCGCAGCCGGTCCCAGAGGCGTTCTCTCACGAGCGGCGCGGGCGAGAGGGGCGTGCAGTTCAGCGACCAGGCACGGCCGCTCCCCAGGTCGGCTCGGGCACGCCCGAGCCCGCGGCGCCCGGGCAGCTCGGCCCAGAACACGAGATGTGCCGGAGGCCTTTTGGTGACGTCGGTGAGGAGACGGGCCGCGGCCGTCGCGTCGGCTCCCAGAGCGACGGCGCGGGGCCGCTCGCGGTGGTCTTCGGGGAGCGCTTCGGCGGTCGTCGAAGCCGCCTGGGCGAGATCGGTTAGGGTCGTCGCCAGCGCGTCGCAGGCGGCGGCGAAGGCGTCGAAGACGGGCTGTTCCTGGAGACCGCCGGTGAGCAGCAGGGTGCGTCCGTAGAGCTCGGTCGCCGTGGCGTCGGGGTCGGGTTCGCCGACGGCGCTCACGAGGGCGCCGATGGCGGCGCCGAGGTCGTCGGCCAGGCTGGGCAGGAGCCGAGCGGCGTGTTCGAACGCGTCGGCCGCCGCGTCGAGAGCTGCGGCCGCGTCGCTGACGGCCTTGCCGGCCGCGAGGCGGCAGACGGCGGCCAGCGGCCGGTGCCCATGGCGACCGCGAGTCTCGCCGAGCAGTTCCTCGACGAGCGTCCTGTCGATGCGGTCCGAGAAGGCCGAGACTGCTTCGTCGGGCAGGAGATGCGCCTCGTCGATCACGAGGTCGTCGAAGGGCGGCAGCGTGTCGCCGCCGGTGAGCAGCAGGGCGTGGTTCACGCAGACGAGATGAGCCGCGCGCGCTTCGGTGCGGGCGCGGCGCCAGTGGCACTCGCCGCGCGAGCCGCAGCGCCCGGCCAGGCAGGAGGCGGCCGATGCGCGCAGCTCACGGGCCGTGTCGGCCAGCGCCGGCAGCGCCTGCGTGGCGCCGTAGGGCAGCGCGGACACGTCGACCTCGCCGCGGCGGACACGGCCGAGCAGCCAGGCCAGCGCCAGCAGGCGCTCGCGTTCGGGCAGGCCTTCGCCGGCCGTCGCGACCGCCTCGTCGAGGCGCCGGCGGCAGAGGTAGTTCTCGCGGCCCATGAGGAGCGTCCAGCGAAAGCCTTCGGGCAGGCACGACGCCACGAGCGGCAGCTCGCGTTCGGCGAGCTGCCGCTGCAGGGCCTTGGTCTTGGTGGAGATCGTGACGCGCTCTCCGCAGGCGGCGGCGCGAAAGGCGGCCGGCAACAGATAGGCGAGGCTCTTGCCCATACCGGTGCCGGCCTCGAAGAGCCCAAGGCCGCCGCTTTCGAGCATGCCGGCGACCGCGGCGGCCATCTCGACCTGGCCGGGGCGTACGACGAAGCCGGCAAGGGTGGTCGAGAGCGTACCGCCGTCGTCGAGGGCGGCGCGCCAGTCGGCGGCCGCGCAAGCCAGGGCGGCGGGTCGGGCGTCGGCGGGGATGGGGGCCGTCTGAGCGGGTCGTCGCTCACCATCGGCCTGGGCGGCCGCCGCCGGCCGCTCGGTGCGCGAGAGCAGGTCGTCGAGGAGCGCCAGGGGCGCCCAGCCGGCCGCCTCGAGCAAACCACGCTCGTCGGCGGTCAGGGTCGCCGCCCGGCGGCGCAGCGCGTCGAGCAGCGCCGCGGTGACCTGGGCGTCGGGCAGCGCCCGGTGCGGCGGCTCGCCCAGGCCGAGGGTCACGGCCATCGCGGCCAGCCCGTGACGGTCGATCTCGGGGTACAGCAGCAGCGACGCGGCCAGCGTGTCGAAGCTGCGGGCCCGCAGAGGCGGCGCCCCACAGCGCGCCGCCGCCGCGCCGAGCATGGCGAGGTCGAAGGCCACGTTCTGGCCGACGACGAGCGCCTCGCCGACGAACTCGCACAGCTCCTCATAGGCGCGGGCAAAGCTTGGGGCGCCGGCCAGATCTGCCGGCGCGATGCCGGTGAGGCGCGTGATCTGCAGCGGCAAGGCGCGTTCGGGGTCGACCAGGGTGCTCCAGGAGTCGGTGACCCGAAGGTCGGCGTCGAGACGCACGGCGCCGATGTCGATGACGCGGTCGCGGGCCGGATCGAGTCCGGTCGTCTCGGTGTCGATGACGACGATCTGGACGGGCGCACGGGGCATGGCTACGAGCCTACCACGCCGACCCGGGGCCGTCGCCGGGCCGCTGGGTGGACCTTCCTCGCCGGTCCGCCGCGGCGGACCGGCGCGCGGCTGCGGCGTTCGTCGCGCACCCGGCCGGCCCTCGCCCGTAAGCCGGCTGGGCGTCGGCTTCGCTCCGGCCCCGCTTCGACCCGGCGTTCGCCGCCGCCCCGAGGTTCGGCTAGGATGGGCGGCGAGCCGAGGCTCGAAAGCGGGCGCGTGCGAAGACCCGTGAACGACGTGCAAAGCAGGTGAGATGGGACGGCTGAGCAAACGGTGGTCCGGCCTGCACGGGGCGTCGTCGCGGCTGACCGACGACCTGCGCGCCTTCCCGCGGCAGTTCTGGATCCTGGTCATCGGCACCTTCGTCTACACGGGGGCTGCCGCCCTCGGGTTCCCCTTCGAAGGCATCTACATGAGCCAGACGCTGCACATCTCGCTGACCGTGATCGGCGTGGTGTTCGGGCTCGTCACCCTGGCCGTCATGCCGTTCCAGATGCTCGGCGGCACGCTCACCGACCGGTTCGGCCGCAAGAGCATGATGATGGTGGCCGCGGTCAGCGCCACCATCTGGTTCCTCGGTTTCGCCTGGTCTCATCACGCCTGGCAGGTGGCCATCCTCGTCGGCATGGAAGGAGCCTTCGGCTGGCCGCTGTTCCAGACGGCCGCCAACGCCATGACGGCCGACCTGCTGCCCGAGGAGCAGCGCGCCGAAGGCTTCAGCGTGCTGCGCACCGCCATGAACGTCGGTGTGGTCGGTGGGCCGCCTATCGGCGGCCTCGCGCTCCACCTGGGGGCGTCGTTTCGGGAGCTGTTCGTGGCGGCCGCGATCGGCTGCCTCTCGTTTCTCGTGTTGATCGCCGTCTCCGTGCGCGAGACGCTGCCCGAGAGCGCCCGCCACCCCGACCGGCAGGTCGACGAGGCCGGGCGCACCGGCTGGGCGATCGTCTTCGGCGACGGTCGCCTGCGGCTGTTCTGCGCGGTGGCCGTGCTGCCGGTGTTCTGCTTCGGCATGTTCGGAGCCATGTACTCGATCTTCATCACGCGATTCCTGCACGTGCCGACCAGCACCTGGAGCCTGCTGCTGGCCTTGAACGCCGCGGTGGTGGCGCTCTTCGGCTACCCGGTGATGCGGGCCGTCAAGAACGTCGACCGCATGCTGCTCCTGTCGGTGTCGAGCCTCTTCGTGGCGATCGGCCTGGGCGGCGCGGCCTTCGCCGCGCCCGGCTGGGAGCTCTACGCCCTGGTCTGTGTGTTCAGCCTGGGTGAGGTGCTGTTCGGTCCCGTCGCGTCCGCGGTCGTGTCGGACCTGGCGCCCGAGGCCATCCGCGGGCGCTACAACGGCGCCTGGACGATCGTCTGGAACGGCGGCGCCTCGCTGGGGCCGGCTTTCGGCGGCTGGTCGATGCAGACGCTCGGCGGCCGGCAGACCTTCGGTATCGTGTTCTTCGTCGGTCTGGCCGGCGCCGCGCTCTTTCTGCTGCTGCGCGGCAGAGTCGAGCCGAGGGTGGCCGGGCCTCAGGGTCCGGCCTCCGCCGAAGCCGACTGATGCCACGTACGGTGGTCGCCGGCGGCCGTCTGCGAGGCGTGCTCGCGGGGATGCGCGTGTTTCCCCGTCAGTTCTGGCTGATCGTCGTGGCGACCGTCGTGTTCCTCTCGAGCTCGTCGCTCGTGTTCCCGTTCATGGCGATCTACCTGCACGACCACGTCCATCTGTCGCTCGGGGTGGTCGGCGTCGTGCTCGGCGTGTCGGCGCTCGGCGGGCTGCCGCTGCAGATCGCCGGCGGCTGGTGGGCCGACCGGCACGGGCGCCGGGGCGTCGTGCTGCTGTCGATGGCGAGCGCGGCGTTGCTGACCGGGGCGCTCGCCGTCGTGCACCAGGTCGGTCTCGTCGTGGTGATCGTGCTGGCTTCGGGCGCCCTCGGCTGGCCGCTGTTTCTGACCGCCACCAACGCCATCGTCGGCGACCTCGTGCCCGACGAGCGTACGGCCGAGGCCTTCGGCATCGTCCGCGTGGCGCTCAACCTCGGCGTCGTCTTCGGCCCGATGATCGCCGGCTTCGCTCTCGGCGCCGGCCTGTCGTTCTCCGTGCTCTTCGGTGTCTCGGCGGCTGGGTGCGGCTGCCTGTTCGTGCTCCTCGCCTGTTTGCTCAAGGAGACCCGCCCCCTGGGCCGGCCGGTCGCCGAGCGTGCGCCGCTCGTGGCCGAGACCGTGACCGAGGGCGCTCCCGGCATGGTGCTCGAAGCCGCGAGCGAGCCGGCCGGCTACCGCCGGGTGCTGGCCGACCGACGTTTCCTGCTCTTCTGCGCCATCACGCTGCTGCCGCTCTTCTGCTACGGCCACATCTCCACCGTGTACCCGGTCTTCCTGACGCAGGTGCTGCACGTCTCCTACTCGACCTGGGGGCTGCTGCTCGCCTTGAACGCGACCCTGGTGGTGACGCTGCAGTACCCGTTGGTGCGGGTGCTGCAGCGGCACGACCGTCTCCTGCTCGTGGCCCTGGCGAGCGTCCTGCTCGGCTTTGGGATAGGGGCGGCGGCGTTCCTTGCGGCCGGCTGGCCGCTGTTCGCCCTGATGGTCGTGTTCAGCCTCGGCGAGATCGTCTTCGTGCCGCTGTCGACCAGCATCGCGATGGGACGTGCGAGCGACGCCGAAAGGGGCCGCTACATGGGCGTCTGGAGCATCGTCTGGGTCGGCGGCCAGGCGCTGGCGCCGCTTCTGACCGGGGCCGCCATGGATCGTCTCGGCGGGCGTCCCGCCTGGGCTCTGATCATGGTCGCGGGACTTGTGGGCGGGGCGCTCTACGTCGCCCTGGCCCGGGTCGAGCGCAGCCGGGGCGGTCACGTCCTGTAGACTCTGAAACCATGACGAGAGCAGCGGCAAAAGGGTGTGCCGGGTGAGCAAACCGGCTCCCCGAGTGGGCTTCAAGAGCGTGCTGCACCTGGGGCGCACGGTACGCCTGGTGTGGAGCATCGCGCCGGGCTGGACGCTCGCCAACATCGTGCTGGCGGTGGCCCAGGGTCTGCTGCCGCTGGCCACCCTCTACCTGATGAAGCTGATCACGAACGCCGTGGTGGCGGGCGCCGGCGCCGCCGACAAGACCGCGGCCTTCGGGCACGTGGCCGTGCTTATCGTGATCGCGGGGCTGCTCGGTGTCGCCGCCGCTCTGGCGCGCTCGGCGACCACGCTCGTGAGCACCGCCCAGGGGCAGGTCGTCACCGACCACATCTCCGACATCATCCACGCCAAGTCGATCGAGGTCGACCTCGAATACTACGAGAACTCCCGATACTACGACGTGCTGCATCGCGCCCAGCAGGAGGCGCCGTATCGCCCGACCCAGATCGTCAACGACCTCGTCTCGATCGGGCAGAGCCTCATCTCGCTGGCCGCCGTGCTGGCGCTGCTGTTCGGCCTGAGCTGGGTGGTCGGGCTGGTGATCCTCGTGGCCGCCCTGCCCAGCGCCTTCTTTCGCATGCGCTACTCGAACAAGCTCTACGAGTGGGAACGCCGGCGCACCGGCGAAGACCGCCGTTCGTGGTATCTGCACTGGCTGCTGACCGACGGCTCGCGTGCCAAGGAGATACGGCTGTTCGAGCTGGGCGCCACGCTGCGGCTCTGGTATTCGGACCTGCGCGCCACCCTGCGTCGCGAGAAGCTCGCCATCGTCACCAAACGCTCACTGGCCGACTTCGTGAGCGGTCTGGCGGCGGTCCTCGCCATCTTCGGCACCTTCGCCTACATCGCCTGGCGCACCGTTATGGGCACGCTGTCGATCGGCGCCATGGTCATGTACTTCGGCGCCATCCAGCTCGGGCTCTCCTCGCTGCAGCAGGTGCTGGGCGGCTTCGCCAGCCTCTACGAGGACAACCTCTTCCTCACCTACTTCCACGAGTTCCAGACGCTCGAGCGCACCGTGGCGGACCCGCCCGACCCGCGCCCGGTGCCGCGTCCCCTGGCGGCCGGCATCGCCTTCGAGAACGTGAGCTTCTCGTACCCCGATACCGGTCGCCGCGCCATCGACGATGTCTCGTTCACCGTGCGCCCGGGCGAGGTGGCGGCCCTGGTGGGCGCGAACGGCTCCGGCAAGACGACGCTGGTCAAGCTCCTGTGCCGGCTCTACGACCCCGACCAGGGCCGCATCACGATCGACGGCTGCGACCTGCGCGGCTTCGAGCTCGTCGACCTGCGGCGCAGCCTGAGCGTCATCTTCCAGGACTACGCCCAGTACCAGCTCACGGCGCGCCAGAACATCTGGATGGGCAACGTCAGACTCGACCCCGAGGACGCGGCGATCGAGGCCGCGGCCCGCGACTCCGGGGCGGCGACGGCGATCGCCGGTTTGCGCGGCGGCTACGACACGGTCCTCGGCAAGGTCTTCGAGGACGGCGAGGAGCTCAGCATCGGTGAGTGGCAGAAGGTGGCCCTGGCGCGGGCCTTCGTGCGCGGCGCCGACATCTTAGTGCTCGACGAGCCGACGAGCGCGCTCGACCCGCTGTCAGAGGCGCGCGTCTTCGAGCACATCCGCGAGGTCGCCCAGGGCAAGGCGGTGCTGCTGATCAGCCACCGCTTCTCGACCGTGCGTCTGGCCGACAGCATCCACATCGTCGAGGAGGGCGGCATCGTCGAGAGCGGCACGCACGCCGAGCTGCTGGCCCTGAACGGCCTCTACGCCCGCATGTACGACGTGCAGGCCCGCTCGTACCGCTGACCGGCGGGCCGGCGGCGAGCCCGGCAAGGGCGGGCGGCGAGCCTGCAAAGCCGGCGGCGTCGCGCGTGCCGCCGACCCTTCACCGCCTGCCGGCCCCGCCGGGCTCGTCGCCGCTACTCCAGCGGCGGTCTAGAGGTCGAGGGCGTTCTGCAGATCGCGGGCATGCTCTTCTTCGACCATGAGGATGTCTTCGAGGGCGCGCCGCAGACCGTATTCCTGGAGCTGCTCCGCCTGGGCGATGCGCGCCTTGTAGCGGGCGATGGCGTCGAGCTCGCCTTCGAGGTCCTGCTCGAGCATGACCTTGGCGAGTTCCGAGACCCGCACCGTGGCGACCTTGACCCCCGGTGTGCCGCCGAGGAAGTCGATCTGCTCGGACAGCGAGATGGCGTGCGCGTGCTCTTCGTTGGAGTGGATGGCAAGCTCGGCGCGGATGGCGTCGTACTGCGGGCCGGTGATGACGGCGGCGTGCTGCACGTACTGGATCAGCGCCTGGAACTCCTTGGCCAGGTCGTCGTTCAGGGCGGCGATCAGCTTGGCCCTGGTGAGCGGCGCCGGCGCCACGGCCGGCCCGGCCGACGCCTGAGCGGACTCGGCCGCGGTCCTTGCCGCCGATCGGCGGGCCGGGCCCGCGGCGGTCTTGCCGGTCGACTTGCGGGCCGAGCCGGCGCCCCTCTTGGCGACGTTCTTGGGCATGGGAGACTCCTTTCGACGCCACGCGAGAGCGAAGGCGCGGCATTCCAGCGGACTGACTGCGATATCTATCACAGGAAAAACGGCGCCGCCCGGGCACGGGCCGGTCGCCGGTCAGCCCGGCGTCACCTTGCGGCGCGCTCCGCGAGGGCGTCGGCCGCCGCCGTGGCCTGCTCGCGCACGGCCAGGGCGTCGAGCCAGCGGGCGGGGATGGCATCGGCGCCGTAACGGGCGCCCGCCAGGGCGCCCGCTACGGCGCCGACCGTGTCGCAGTCGCCGCCGCGATTGACGATCTCGACCAGGGCGCCCTCGAAGCTGGTGGTGTGCAGGACCGCCCAAACCGCGGCCCGCAACGAGTCGAGCACGAACGCGGCGGCGTGGATCTCGTCGGGCTCGGCCTCTACTGCCTCGCGCAGCGTGGAGGAGACCCGCGAGTCTTCGTCGTCGAGGGCGGCGGCGACGGCGGGGACGCTTTCACCGAGGTTTCCGGTCATCGCGGCCACGATCAGCTCGTTCAGGGCGACGCACGACCAGGCGGCGAGGCGGGCGTGGTGGGTGAGCGTCGATTCGCGCAGCGACACGCGCCGGCGCGCGTCGGGGTCGTGGAAGAAGCGCAGCGCGACGGGGGCGCAGCGCATGAGGCTGCCGTTGCCGGCCATGGGGTGGCCCAGGACCTCGTGGGCGCGTCGCGAGGCGAGATCCCACGGCGTGCCGGCGGCCAGCGCGAGCATGGCCGTGCGCGTGGTGAGGCTGACGTCGCACGGTCCGGCGGCAAACCAGGCGTGATAGCGGTCGATCACGTCCTGGGGGTCGAAGTCGGCGCAGGAGACGAGGCTGCCGGCCAGGACCAGCATCATCTCGGTGGCGTCGGTGCCCGCGCCGGGCGCGACGCTGTGACAGCCGCCGCCCACCATCTCGTCGAGCACGCCCCAGCGTTCACGGACTTCGGAGGACGTGAGAAACTCGGCGGGAGCGCCCAGGGCGTCGCCGACCGCGAGGCCGAGAAGCGTGCCGCGAAACCGGTCGCGTGGCACGGGCGGACAGTCGCGCCGCATGGGCGGCCGCACGGGCGGACTGTCGAGCGGCGCCGGTGGCTGGTCGCCCCGGCGCGGGGAAGCGGTCTCGCCGTCGCGCGTCATGTCGCTGTCGAACACGTTCGTGGCACGTCAGGACAGCAGCTCGGGGACCAGCAACTCGAAGAAGCGCACTTGGAACGGCACATCGTCGACGGCGATGCGCTCGTCTTTGGCGTGCTCACGGCCACCCATCGTAGCCGTGTCCTCGGCCACGAAGGGGCAGAAGCCGTAGGCGACCACGTCGGGGAAGGCCTCGCGGAACCAGCGCGAGTCGGTGAAGCCGGTGAGATGCAGCGGGATGACCTCGGCCCCCGGCACCAGGCCGTCCATGACCCGCTCGATCGCCTCACTCAGCGGCGTGGGCACCGACGACTCGTTGCCGTCGGTGAGGTCGGTCCAGGCGAACTCCCAGCCATCGATGCCGGCAAGCGCGGCGTCGAGCTCGCGGCGCACGTCGTCGGGCCCCTGTCCGGGCAGCATGCGGCAATCGATGTCGACCGTGGCATGCGAGGGGATGACGTTGACCGCTTCGCCGCCGCCGTGCAGGATCGTCGGCGAGAAGGTCAAGCCGAGCAACGGCTCGATCAGGTAGGCGGCTTCGGGGTCGGTGCGGTGCAGCTCCCGGACGGCGGGGCGCGCGAGCGCCGGGTCCTTGAGGCGCTCACGCAGGGCGGGATCCGCAACGAGACGGTCGATGTAGCGGGCGGTGAACGGGGCCACGGCCACGCCGGCGTCGTGATCGGCGAGGGCCGCGATGACCCGGCCGAGGCGCTCGATCGGGTTCAGATCGTGGAGCGGCACCGAGCCGTGACCACCACGGCCGTGGACGGTGATGCGAAAGTCGGCGAAGGCTTTCTCGCCGACGGTCAGAGGGTAGAGGCGGACGCCGTCGACGACCGAGTAGGTGCCGCCGCCCTCGTTCAGCAGAAAGTCGCAGCGCACGAGCTCGGGGTGCTGCGTGGCCAGCCAGCGCGCGCCGCAGTAGTCGCCGCGCTCCTCGTCGGCCGTGGCGATGAACAGCAGCTCGCCGGCGAACGGCGCGTGCTCGCGGGCCAGGCGCGCCACAGCCACGGCCTGGGCCGCCACCTGGTTTTTCATGTCGGTGGCGCCGCGTCCCCATACGTAGCCGTCGCGCACCGCGCCGGAGAACGGCGGCAGAGCCCACTCATCGGGTTCGGCCGGCACGACGTCGAGGTGGCCGAGGAGTCCGAGCGTCGGTCCGGGCCGCGTGCCGGCCAGCCGTACGATCAGGTTCTGGCGGTCCGGCAGGTCGCCGATGAGCCGCGCTTCGAGGCCGTTGGCGGCGAAGTACTCGGCCAGCACGAGCGCGGCGCGGGTCTCGTTGCCGGGCGGGTTTGTGGTATCGGCCTGCAAAAGTCGGGAAAGCAGTCCGACGGCCTCGTCTTTGAGCGCGAGTCGCTCGTCGCGCGTCATGCCCGGAACCTCCATCGCAACCTCCCGCCGCGCCCGTTCCCAAGGGGACAATGATATCGGTTTTGGGCGCCGGCGTTCGTGCGCGTCGGTGACGCCGTGGCGGCAGGCACGCGGGCGGCGGCCGTACGGCGCGTGGCCGACGGCTGTTCGGCGGCGCCGGCGGAGCGTGCGGCTACAGGAGCCGCGCCTGCCCGGGAGATCCGCGACCGTCGTCGCCGGGCGGCAGGCCGCCGTGCTCGTCAAGACCGGCGGAGCCGCCGCCGGCGAGGCCGAGGAGCGAGGTCATCTGGCGGGCGTTGCGCACGCCGAAGTCGCGGTAGTTGTTGTTGAAGAGCACGTGCACGCTCGCGGCGCGGGCAGCGAGCGTGCGGATCTGCGGCACCCACTCGCCGAGCTCGGTCTCGTCGTAGAGGTACTTGAAGCGGTCGGACGCGGCGCGGCCGCGTACCTGCCAGGTCTCGCGGTTGCGGCCGTGGAAGCGCACGACCGCGAGGTCGGCCGTGGCGACCGCCAGCGGCGGCGTACTGTTGGAGAACCCCTGGGGCTCGTCGACCGAGACGTAGGCGACGCCTTCGTGTTCGAGGAACGACAACGTGCGGGCGGTGGAAGCTTCGTCGCTGAGCCAGCCTCCACCGCGGAACTCGACGGCGATGGGGAAGGGGTGCAGCTCGGCGGCCGCCTTGCGGATGTGCTCGCGACCGGCGTGACCGGCCCGAAACCAGGGCGGGAACTGGAACAGCACCGCGCCGAGCTTGCCGGCGGCCTGGAGCGGCGCCAGGGCGCGGCGGTGAGTCTCCCAAAGCAGCGCCTCGCCCTGGGGCGGCAGATCGCGCAGGTACACGTTGCGCTTGCCGGCGGCCAGGGGCGGCACGAGCGCCTGCAGGTCGGGTGTGAGCCGCTCGGGCGGGGCGCCGTGGCCCGTGAGGAGGGCGAACGCCTTGACGTCGAAGATGAAACCGGGGGGCGTGCGTTCGGCCCAGAGCTGGGCGTTGCGGGCGTTCGGTGGACCGTAGAACGTGGAGTCGACCTCGACGATGGGAAACTGGGAGGCGTAGAAGCCCAGGCGTCCGGCGGCGCTCGTGACGCCCGCCGGATAGAAGCCGCCGGAGGCGATCAGCGTGGGGTCGGTCCAGGAGCAGTTGCCGACCAGGATGCGTGTCGCTTTGGTGCGGGTCATCTGACCTCCGGCGGTGGCGCGCGCCGCGGCAGCCGTGCGATGGTGTGAGCAGCCGTGCGCCGCGGCAGCCGTGCACCGGTGTGAGCAGCCGTGCGCCGGTGCGAGCAGGCGCGTGCCGGGCTCGTCGCCGCCGCGCTTGCCGCAAGTCTATCTCCGCCGTTCCCCGGCGAGGCCGTTGCCGGCCAACGTCCACGTCGCAACGTCTACGTTGTCATGACACGGCCGTCGTCCTATAGTCGCAGCAGAAGGCCGTTGGCCTTCGTCGCAGTCGCCAGACCAGTCTGTCGGCGGCGCACTGTGGCGCCATTGAGCGGTCCTCGCCGGGGCGGCCCCGGTGCGGGCGCGCGGCGGCTGGTCCGCCGGCGCCCACGAGGCAAGTCCGTTCCGTCTGGCGCCGCCGACGGGCAGAGCGAACGGCGGGCGGGCCGGGTATCCCCGGCCCGCCCGCCGCACTTCCGCTGGGCGCCGCCAACCGCCTCGCGGCGCGTTGACCGGGCTGTGGCGGGCATCTATACTTCCTCGTCCGGGCTCTGGGCGCCCGGGCACGTGTGTGTCGGAATGGCGGAATTGGTAGACGCGCTAGGTTGAGGGCCTAGTGAGGGCATTTCCTCATGGGGGTTCAAGTCCCCCTTCCGACACCATCCCACCTCTCTCGGCTCTCTGCGCCGCCTCCGCGGCACGGCCCTCTCCGACCGCCCTCGTACACGCTGGCTAGTCCACGGCTGCGTGCTGTCTAATCATCATCGAGGGCGGAACGACGCGGTGGTGCGGCCGGTCTGATCGCGGGACCGACGTGCCACTTCGCGTGGTCGACTCGACGGCGGCGACGAGGGGCGCATGGGGCGGCGATCAGTCACGGCGACGGCGGTGCACGACCTGGGTCAGCTCCTGGGCGACGCCATCTCGAGCGGCGTCATCATCTGCGACGCGCGCGCGATCATCGTCGACTGCAATCGCTCCGCCTCCGAGATGCTCGGTCTCAGCCGGTCCGCGATCGTCGGTCGCTCGCTCACCGACTACGACTGGCTGCCGGCCGCGCCCTTCGTCGAAGACGGGCGCCCGCTGGGCGATCTCGATGCCCGAGCCCTCACCGGCCTGTGCGCCGGGGGCAGCATCACCCCCACGGTCGTCGGCGCCGATCTCGAGGGCGCGGGCGAACCGGCCTGGCTGCTGGTGGACGGCCACCCGCTGCCGCCCGACGAGCGCGGTCGCGCGACCGGCGCCGTCCTCACGATGACCGACATCACGGCGCAGAAGCGAGCCGAGACCCTCTACGCCGCGGTCGTCGACGAGCTCCACGGCGTGCTGCACGCGCTGCCCGACCTCTACTTCAGGCTCGATCCCGAGGGCTGCGTGGTCGATTTCAACATCGGCTCGGGGTTCGACGCCTACGTCACGTCCGACGACGTCGTCGGTCGCCGCCCCGAAGAGTTCCTGCCGGCCGCGATGGGCCGTGGTGTGCGCAAGGCGATCGCGGCCGCGCGGCTGTCGCACCAGGTCCAGACCTTCGAGGCCGCCGTCGACACCCCGGCCGCGGGGCGCGCCTTCTTCGAAGGACGCCATGTGGCGCTGCCGGACGGCGGCGTGGTGGTGATCATCCGGGACATGACGGAGCGCCGCCGGGCCGAAGAGGAGCTGATGCGCTCGGAGCGTCTGTACCGCTCGCTGTTCGAGCGCGCCTCGGTCGGCATCTTCCTCTTCGATCACGACCTGCGCGTGGCCGCCTGCAACCACGCCTTCGCGACGATGATGGCGAGATCGCGGGAGGACTGCTACGGGGCCGATCTGCGGGGGCTCTGCGGACGGTCCTGCGAAGCAGCCCTCACCGCCGCCCTGGCCGGCCGGGAGTCGTCGTACGACGGGCCCCACCTGTCGGTCGAGGGCGTGAGCGGCGTCATCAGCCTGCACACACAGCCGGACACAGACGGCGACGGCACGGTCGTCGGCGGCGTCGGCGTGATCACCCGTCTGTCCCCCCGGGCCGCTGCGCCGTGAGCAGGGCCTAGAACCCGCGCCAGAGAGGCAGGCCGGTGACCCCGTCGTAGGCGCGTTCCAGCGGCGGACCCAGGAGCTCGGTGACGATCAGCTCGCAGGCGAACACGATGCAGCCCGGCGCCGCGTGGCCGCCGAACGCTCTGCCGTCGGGTGCGGCCAGCGTCAGGTGCACGTGCGCCGTGTGCGCCTCGTCGCGCCGTGAGAGGTTGCCGGACAGTGCCGTCAACTCGAGCGGCTCCTCGAGGAGGAACTCCTTGTAGCTCTTGCCGCTCTGGTCGTAAAAGGCGAGCCGGGCGCGCTGCAGGGCGCCCAGGCCCTGCAACGCGCCCGACTCGATCCCATGGTGGTGCGCGAGAGTCACGATCTCGTCGAGAAGGTCGGCGCCGTGCGCCAGGCGGGCGACGATCGTGCGGCCCCGTGTGAACTCGCTGCTGCCCATGTCGGTCGCTCCTTTGCCCGTGGCCGAAGTCGGTGTCGCGCCGCCCGCTCTCCGTCGTCGCCGGCGGCGTTCGCGGTAGTATTGGTCCATGGACGACGCCGCGGTCAAGAACCGCCTCATCCTCATCGACGGCTCCAGCCTCGCCTACCGGGCGTACTTCGCTCTGCCCGAGGGCATCGCCACGCGCGACGGCTTTCCGACCAACGCCATCTACGGTCTCTCGCAGATGCTCCTGAAGCTCGTCACCGAGTTCGAGCCGGCCGCCGTGGCGGTCGCCTGGGACGCCCGCGAGAAGACCTTCCGCCACGAGGAGTTCGACGGCTACAAGGCGCAGCGCCCGTCCATGCCCGAGCCGCTGTCGCGGCAGTGGGCGCACCTGCCGGGCCTGATGGACGCCTTCGGCATCCCCAACCTGGTCAAACCGGGCTTCGAGGCCGACGACATCCTCGGCACGCTGGCCGAGGAGGCCAAGCGCCAGGGTCGCGGCTCCCTCGTTGTGACCGGCGACCGCGACGCCCTGCAGATCGTCGACGACGACATCTGGGTGGTGACCACCGGGCGGGGCGTGACCGACGTCAAGGTCTACACGCCGGCCGGCGTGGTCGAGCGCTTCGGGGTGACGCCCGCCCAGATCCCCGACTACATCGGCCTCAAAGGCGACACGTCGGACAACATCCCCGGCGTGCCGGGCGTGGGCGAGAAGACGGCCGCGGCGCTGGTGCAGCAGTTCGGCACGGTCGAGAGTCTCTACGAGCGGCTCGCCGAGGTGAGCTCCGAGAAACGACGGTCGCTGCTCGCCGAGCACGAGCGCGCGGCGCGGCTCTCCAAGAGGCTGGCCTGCATGGTGCTCGACGTACCGCTCGACGAGGACATCGTCGACATCGTCGGGCGCACCGGCTACACGCTGCCCCGGCGCGAGGTCGAGGAGTTCTTCAAGCGTTTCGAGTTCGCCACCCTGGTGCGCCGGGTACGCGACATGGCGCGGCCGGTCGACGGCGCCGCCGGGGCCGGCGGGGACGCGACCGCGGCGGCCGTGGGTAAGACGGAGTTTCCCGGGGTCACCGTGGCAAGCGACGCGCAGGCCCTGATCTCGGTGGTCGAGCGCGGCCCGGCGGCCGTGGGTGTGGTGGCAAGCGCAGACGAAGCCGGCGACGGCCTGGTCGCCGCCGTGTTCGACGGCGGCGACCAGGCCGTCGCCGGGCTACTGTCGGCCGACGACTGGCGCCGGCTGTGGGCCTCGGCCGCGCATGTCGTGGCGCACGACGCCAAGGCGCTGCCCGGTTTTGCCGCGGCCACCTCGGACCCGGCCTTCGACACCGCCATCGCCGCCTATCTGATCGCGCCCGAGCGGCCCGAGAGCGACCTTTTCAAGCTTGCTCGCGTCGACGAGGAGCACATCGCCGAAGGTCCCCACCTCGAAGCCCTGGCGGCCACCCGCGCGGTGCTCACCTGGCGGCTCTGCGCCGAGCAGCGCACGCGACTGGCCGAGCTCGGCCTCGAGACGCTCTTCACCGAGGTCGAGCTCCCCCTGGTGCGGGTCCTGGCGGCGATGGAGGCGGTCGGCGTCGCCATCGACCTGCATCGCCTGGGCGAGATCACGGCGCGCCTGCGCGACCGCCTCGACGAGGTGCGCGACCTGATCTTCGAGCTGGCCGGTGGCGAGTTCACCGTAGGCTCGACCCAGCAGGTCGCCGAGGTGCTGTTCACGCGCCTCGGCCTGCAGCCCGTGCGCAAGGGCAAGACCGGCTACTCGACCGACGCCCGGGTCCTCAAGACGCTGCGCGAGCAGCACGCGATCGTGCCGCTGATCGAGGAGTGGCGTGAGCTCACCAAGCTCGTCAACACCTACCTCGAGCCCTTGCCGGCGCACGTCGACCCCCGCACCGGCCGGTTGCACACGACCTTCAACCAGACCGTGGCTTCGACGGGGCGCCTCTCGAGCTCCAACCCGAACCTGCAGAACATCCCCATCCGCACCGAGCTCGGCAGCCAGATCCGCGACTGCTTCGTGGCCGCCGAGGGCATGCGCCTGGTGGTCGCCGACTACTCGCAGATCGAGCTGCGGCTGATGGCCTTCCTCGCTCAGGAACCGGCCCTGATCGACGCCTACCGGCGGGGAGAAGACGTCCACCGGGTGACGGCGGCCGCGGTGGCCGGCATCGCGGTCGAACAGGTGACCAAGACCCAGCGCGAGCGCGCCAAGGCGACCAACTTCGGCATCATGTACGGCCTCTCGGCGTTCGGCCTCTCGGAGCAGGTGGACATGCCCGTCGACGAGGCGCGCGCCTTCATCGAGGCGTACTTCGAGAAGTACCCCCGCGTGAAGGTCTTCCGCGAGAAGGTCATCGCCGACGCTCTCGAGGCCGGCTTCGTGACGACCGTCTTCGGGCGCCGGCGCGCCGTGCCCGAACTGCGGGCCCACAGCTTCCGCGAGCGCTCCCTCGGCGAGCGCCTGGCGGTGAACAGCGTGCTCCAGGGCAGCGCCGCAGACATCATCAAGGTGGCCATGCTGCGGGTGACCGCGGCGCTCGCCGCCCGCGGCTGGCGCAGCCGCCTCGTGCTGCAGATCCACGACGAGCTCGTCTTCGAGAGCCCCGACGACGAGATCGAGGAGCTGCTGCCGTTGGTGCGCGAGACCATGTGCGGCGCCTTCGCGATGGACCCGCCGCTCGACATCGGCGTCGGCGTCGGCGAC
Organism: uncultured Actinomycetes bacterium; assembly: GCA_963733255.1. GTDB lineage: Bacteria > Actinomycetota > Thermoleophilia > UBA2241 > UBA2241 > Bog-752. Next base: position 360,350 of record CAVTCH010000019.1, on the reverse strand, counting down.
ACCTGGCTGTCGGCCAAGTAGGCGAGCGGCCCGACCGCGCCTCCCCAAAGCCTGGCTGAGAGAACACTGCGGGTGGTACAATCGCAGGACTCGCGACCCGCTGCGGTCCTTCAGGGTCAAGAGTCATTTCTGTCAGCTACGGACCGCGACGCACGCCGGAAAGGAAGGCAAGCTACCGATATGACCGAGAACACGCAAGAAGCCGCCCCCGTCCACATCTCCCCCGAGAACGCCCAGATCATCGCCGACAGCGAGGGCTACCTCACCGAGGTCGACGGCCAGATCGTCCCCAACTACGACCTCACGATCAACATCTTCAGTGAGGGCGACATCGTCACCGGCACCGTGGTGCGCATCGACAAGGACGAGGTGCTGGTCGACATCGGCTACAAGTCCGAAGGGGTCATTCCCGTCAGCGAGCTGTCGATCCGCAAGTCGGTCAACACCTCCGACGAAGTCCAGCTCGGCGAAGAGATCGACGCGCTCGTCATGCAGAAGGAAGACGCCGACGGGCGACTTATCCTGTCCAAGAAGCGGGCGCGCTTCGAGAAGGCCTGGAAGCGCATCGAAGAGGCGCACGAGAGCGGCGTGCCGGTGCAGGGCACGGTCATCGAGGTCGTCAAGGGCGGCCTGATCCTCGACCTGGGCGTGCGTGGCTTCCTGCCCGCCTCGCTGGTCGACATCCGCCGGGTACAGGACCTCTCCGAATACGTCGGCCAGGAGCTCTCCTGCCGCGTCATCGAGATGAACCGCAACCGCAACAACGTCGTGCTGAGCCGCCGCGCGGTCCTCGAAGAGGAGCGTAAGGAGGTCCGCCAGCAGATCATCGACGAGCTGAACGTCGGCGACATCGTCACCGGCACCATCTCGAACATCGTCGACTTCGGCGCTTTCGTCGACCTCGACGGCATCGACGGCCTCATCCACATCTCCGAGCTGTCGTGGACCCACATCAACCACCCCTCCGAAGTGCTGCAGGTCAACCAGGAGGTCAAGGTCAAGGTACTCGACATCGACCGCGACCGTCAGCGCATCAGCCTGGGCCTCAAGCAGACCCAGGAAGACCCCTGGCAGAAGATCGTCGCCGAGCACCGCATCGGCGACGTCGTCCAGGGCCGCGTCACCAAGATCGTGGCCTTCGGCGCCTTCGTCGAGATCTACGAGGGCATCGAGGGTCTCGTGCACATCTCCGAGCTTGCCAACCGGCACGTCGAGCGTCCCGACGAGGTCGTCTCGGTCAGCCAGCAGGTGCTGGTCAAGGTCATCGAGATCGACTCTGATCGTCGCCGCCTGAGCCTCAGCATCAAGCGCGTCGAGGGGCAGACCGTCGAGCCCCTGATCAAGCCTGAGCCTCCGGAGTCGGAAGAAGACGAGGCGCTCGCCGCCGAGGCCGTCGAAGAGGTCGCCGAAGAAGAGGCCGTCGCCGAGGAGATCGCCGAGACGGTGGCCGCCGACGAGGTGGCCGACGAGGTGGCTGAAGCCGTGATCGAAGAGGTCGCCGAAGAAGAGGCCGTCGCCGAAGCGATCGCCGAGACCGTCGCGGCCGACGAGGCCGCCGACGCCCCGACGCTCGGCCTGAGCGACGAGGTCTTCCCGGCCGGCTCCGACGCCGGCGCCGACGACACCGACGCTCACGCGGACGACGCCGCAGGCGAAGCCGCCGCGACCGACGGCGACGCGGACGCGGCCTCCGAAGCGCCCGACGAGCCGGCTCCCGAAGCGTAGGCGCACGGCAGATCGACCCCGTCAGGGGGCGGCGGTCCGCAGCGGCGGACCGCCGCCCCCCTGGATGATCGTGGAGCAATGACCGTACATCGTATCCCTCGCCTGGGTGTGACCGGCGGCATCGGTTCGGGCAAGTCCACCGCCACGGCATACCTTGCCGAGCTGGGTGCCGAGGTCGTGTCGGCCGACGAGCTCGTCCACCATCTGCTCGCCGAGCAGGCCATCATCAACCGGGTGGAGCGCCACTTCGGCGGCGAGGTCGTAGACGACGAGCGGATCGACCGGCCGGCGCTCGCCGAGGTCGTCTTCAACGACGCCGGCGAGCTCGTCTGGCTCGAGAGCCTGCTGCACCCGCACGTCAAACGGCTGATCGACACCTGGGCGCGCCAGCAGGAGGCCCGCCGGCCGCAGCCGCCTCTCCTGGTGGCCGAAGTGCCGCTGCTCTTCGAGACCGACATGGCCGACGTGTTCGACTTCATCCTTCTCGTCACGGCGCCCGAAGGGGCCCGGCGCAAGCGGCTGTCGGCGAAGGTCACGGCCTCCGAGTTCGCACGCCGTGCCGCGCGTCAGCTGCCCGAGCCCGAAAAGGCCGAACGCAGCGACTTCGTGTTCGAGAACGTGGGGGGGCGGGACGGCCTCAAGGCCTTCGTCGGCGAGGTCTACGCCTCGATCCTGGCGGAGGGTGGCCGCCGCGCCGCGGCGCCCCCCGCGCACTGACCGCTTGCGTCGCGCGCTGCTCATAGGCGGCCTCGTCGTGGTCGCGCTGGCGGCCGCCTGGGGGCTGCTGTCCGTCACCAAGCCGAGCTGGTTCGTGCGCGCCGTGTATCCGCTCTCGCACACCGACGCCATCCGGGCGGCGGCTCGCAAGAACGCGCTCGATCCCGCCCTCGTGGCGGCGATCATCTACGAAGAGAGCCGCTTTCGCGACAACGTCAGCTCACACCAGGGCGCGGTCGGGCTCATGCAGGTCCTGCCTTCGACGGCACAGGACATCGCCCGCACGACGGGGGGCACCGCGTTCGTCGCCTCCGACCTGGTGGATGCCCGGGTCAACATCCTCTACGGCTGCTACTACCTGCGCCAGCTCCTCGACCACTATCACGGTTCGGTGACCATGGCGGTGGCGGCCTACAACGCCGGCCAGAGCAACGTCGATGCGTGGTTGACGACCACAGGGGGGAAGCTCACTCCGCAGGACATCCCCTTCACCGAGACGCGCGACTACGTGACCCGCGTGCTGGCCCTGCGAAAGCTCTACCGGCGGGCCTACGGGCAGGAGCTCGGCCCGGCGCCCCACAAATGAGGCGTTGCGAACATATGTTCGCTCTGCTACGATCGCTGACACCATGACGGACACCTTCCAGCTCACTTCGACCTACGACCTCACCGGCGACCAGCCGCAGGCCGTCGACAGCCTCGTCCAGGGCGTCACGCGTGGCGACCGCTACCAGACGCTCTTGGGAGTCACGGGCTCCGGCAAGACCTTCACCATGGCAAACGTCATCGCCCAGTCGCGCAAGCCCACGCTCGTCATCGCTCACAACAAGACGCTGGCGGCGCAGCTCTGCAACGAGTTCCGCGAGTTCCTGCCCGACAGCGCGGTCGAGTATTTCGTGAGCTACTACGACTACTACCAGCCCGAAGCCTACGTCCCGCAGCAAGACCTCTACATCGAGAAGGACTCGTCCATCAACGACGAGATCGACCGGCTGCGTCACGCCGCCACCAACGCTTTGCTCATGCGGCGCGACACGGTCATCGTGGCGAGCGTGAGCTGCATCTTCGGCCTGGGCTCGCCCGACGACTACCTGCAGAGCGTGGTCCTGCTGCGAACGGGCGACCACATCGACCGCGACGCCGTCCTGCGCAAGCTGGTCGACATCCAGTACCAGCGCAACGACTACGAACCGGCGCGCGGCAAGTTCCGCGTGCGCGGCGACTCGTTCGAGCTCTGGCCGGCCGACCAGGACACGGTCGTCCGCGTCGAACTGTGGGGCGACGAGATCGAAGCCCTCACCCGCATCGATCCGGTCAGCGGCGAGGTCTTAGACAAGCCGCCGTACGTCGCGATCTACCCCGCGACGCACTTCGTCACGAGCCCGCCGGCGGTCGAGCGGGCGCTCGTCGAGATCAAGCGCGAGCTCGACGAACGGTGCGCCTGGTTCGAGGAGCACGACAAGGTCCTCGAAGCCCATCGGCTGCGGCAGCGTACCCACTACGACATGGAGATGCTGCGCGAGATGGGCTTCTGCAACGGCATCGAGAACTACTCGCGCATCCTGCTCGGCAAGCAGCCCGGAGCCACGCCCAACTGCCTGCTCGACTTCTTTCCCCCCGACTTTCTCGTCTTCATCGACGAGTCGCACATGACGGTGCCGCAGATCTACGGCATGTACGAAGGCGACCGCTCGCGTAAGCAGACGCTGGTCGACTACGGCTTTCGGCTGCCGAGCGCCCTCGACAACCGGCCGCTGCGCTTCGACGAGTTCGTCGCCAAGGTGCCGCAGATCATCTTCGTCAGCGCCACGCCCGGGCAGTTCGAGATGCGCGAGAGCTTGAACATCGCAGAGCAGATCATCCGCCCGACGGGGCTCATCGACCCGGCCGTCGAGGTGCGCCCCACGGCGGGCCAGATCGACGACCTCATGAACGAGGCGCGCCAGCGCATCGCTCGCGACGAGCGCGTGCTGATCACCACCCTCACCAAGCGCATGTCCGAAGACCTCACCGACTACCTGATCGAGAACGGCTTCAGGGTGCGCTACCTGCACAGCGAGATCGACACGCTCGATCGTCTCGCGATCGTGCGCGACCTGCGCCTGGGCGAGTTCGACATCCTGGTGGGCATCAACCTGCTGCGCGAGGGGCTCGACATGCCCGAAGTCACGCTGGTGGCCATCCTCGACGCCGACAAAGAGGGCTTTCTGCGCGGCCAGACCAGCCTCATCCAGACGATCGGCCGGGCCGCGCGCAACGTGCACGGCACGGTCATCATGTACGCCGACCGCGAGACGGCCGCCATGCGGGCTGCGATCGACGAGACCAACCGCCGTCGCCGGCGCCAGACGGCCTACAATGAGGAGCACGGCATCACGCCGCGCAGTATCGTCAAAGGGGTCACCGACATCGCCCAGATGAGTTCGCAGCAGGCGGCCGTGCCCGCCAAGGGGCGGCGTCGGGGGCTCAAGGCGGTCGGCGAGGGCGCGGCCATGCCGGCCGCCGACCTCGAGCGGCTCATCGCCAACCTCGAAGCCGAGATGTTCGCGGCCGCCGACCAGCTCAAGTTCGAATATGCCGCCAAGCTGCGCGACGAGATCAGGGAGCTGTCGCGCGAGCTGGGGCGGCGGCAGGCGACGGTGGCCTGACGCGGCCTGCCGACAGCGGGCCGCAGCGGTCGTTCACGACAGGGGAGACACCATGATCGGATCCGAGCAGCAGTCGCGGGCGCTCTGCGAACGCGCGCTCGAGCTCGGCGCCCAGGCGGCGCGCCCGCTGCCGGCGCGCGCGGTGGTCGTCGACCCGCGGGTCACGCTCAAGTGCCGCGTGCCGCTGTGCACGGGCTACGGCCGCAACCTCATGTGTCCGCCGTTCGTGCTCACGGCCGCCGAGTTCGCCGCCACTCTGAGCCGCTACACCGTCGCCATCGTCGTGCAGCAGGCCATCCCGCTGACCGCGGCCGACATCGCTCACCGCTACGGCGCCAAGAGTCTCGACGAGCTCACCGCCGACTCCGGCTACCAGGGTGTGCTGGCCGCAAGCCAGAACGGCCTCGACGCCGTCCTCACGGCGCTCGAAGCCCAAGCCCTGACCGCCGGCTGCGCCTTCGCCGCCGGCTTCGGCGGCGGCGAATGTCGTCTCTGCGAGGCTTGCGTCGCCGCCGAGGCGGGCACATCGACCACCGCACCGTGCCGCAAGCCGTTCCAGGCCCGGCCCTCCATGGAGGCGGTGGGCATCGACGTCCTGGCGACGGCCGCCGCGGCCGGGCTGCCGGTGCAGATGCCGGCCACCGACCGGCCTGTCTGGACCGGCCTCCTGCTACTGGACTGACCACCGAAAGGAGTCGCTTGGGCGACGCCATCGTCATCACCGGCGCCCGCGAGCACAACCTCAAGGACGTCTCGCTCACGCTGCCGCGCGACCGCTTCATCGTGATCACCGGGCTCTCGGGCTCGGGCAAGTCCTCACTGGCCTTCGACACGATCTACGCCGAAGGCCAGCGTCGCTACGTCGAATCGCTGTCGGCGTATGCCCGGCAGTTCCTCGGCCAGATGGACAAGCCCGACGTCGACAGCATCGAGGGGCTCTCGCCGGCCATCTCGATCGACCAGAAGACCACCTCGCGCAACCCGCGCTCCACGGTCGGCACGGCCACCGAGATCTACGACTATCTCCGCCTGCTCTACGCGCGCGTCGGGCACCCGCACTGCCCTAACTGCGGGCGCCCCATCGAAGGGCAGTCGCTCGAGCAGATCATCGACCAGGTGCTCGAGCTCGAACCCGACGTCAGGTTCAGCGTCATGAGCCCGGTCGTGCGCGGCCGCAAGGGCGAGTACGGCCAGCTCCTGCGCGAGCTCCGCGACGACGGCTTCACCCGCGTGCAGGTCGACGGCCAGGTGCGGGCGCTAGACGAGGAGTTCGACCTCGACAAGAAGTTCAAGCACGACATCTCGGTGGTCGTCGACCGGCTGGTCATGAAAGACGGCCTGCGCCGCCGCCTCACCGACTCCGTCGAAACGGCGGCGCGGCTCTCCGACGGGCTCATCGAGATCGCCCTCGCCGACGGCCCTACGCTGACCTTCTCAGAGAAGTTCGCCTGCCTGCACTGCGGAATCTCCATGCCCGAGATCCAGCCCCGCATCTTCTCGTTCAACAACCCTCACGGCGCCTGTCCGGCCTGCCACGGCCTCGGCTCCACGCAGGAGATCGACCCCGATCTGGTGGTGCCCGACCATACGCTGTCTATCAGCCAGGGAGCCCTGCTGCCGTTCGGCCTTTCGGCCGGCTGGATGGACGACACCTTCCAGGCCGTGATCGAGCGTTATCACGTCGATCCCGACACGCCCTGGAAGGACCTGCCCGAGCAGCAGCGCAACCTGTTCCTCAAGGGCACGCCCGATCGCATCGAGATGCGCTACCGCAACTACGAAGGTCGCTGGCGGCACTACAAGGCGCAGTTCCACGGCATCCTCGCCAACCTCAAGCGCCGCTACGCCGAGACCGAATCCGATCTCATCCGCCAGAAGATCGAAGAGTACATGTCCGAGCGTCCGTGCGCCGTGTGCCACGGCGCGCGGCTCAAGCCCACGAGCCTCGCCGTCACGGTCGGCGGGCGCAACATCCACCAGTTCACGCTGATGAGCGTCGCCGAAGCCCTCGCCTTTCTCGAGACGGTCACCATGACCGACACCGAACGCCTGATCGGCGGCCGTGTGATCAAGGAGATCCGCGAGCGGCTGCGCTTCCTGGCCGACGTCGGCGTGGGCTATCTCACGCTCGGCCGCGCCTCCGCGTCGCTGTCCGGCGGCGAGGCGCAGCGCATCCGCCTGGCCACCCAGATCGGCTCCGCCCTGGTCGGTGTGCTCTACATCCTCGACGAACCCAGCATCGGCCTGCATCAGCGCGACAACCGGCGCCTCATCGACACCCTGCTGCGGCTGCGCGACCTGGGCAACACGGTGATCGTCGTCGAACACGACGAGGAGACCATGCGCTCGGCCGACCACCTCATCGACATGGGGCCGGGGGCCGGCGAGCAGGGCGGCTGGGTGGTGGCCCAGGGGCCGCCCTCGTTCATCGCCGCCGAGCCGGCCTCGCTGACCGGCCAGTACCTCGCCGGCCGGCGCCGCATCGAGGTCCCGGGCCAGCGCCGCCTGCCCGTGCAGTGGCTCACGGTGCGCGACGCCGCCATGCACAACCTGAAGCACATCGACGTGGCCTTCCCCGTCGGGGCCTTCACGGTCGTGGCCGGCGTGTCGGGCTCGGGCAAGTCGACCCTCGTCAACGAGATCCTCTACAAGGGCACGGCGGCACGCGTCATGCGCGGCTCAAAGGCGCGCGCCGGCGCCCACGCCGGCATCGACGGCCTCGAGCTGCTCGACAAGGTGATCGACATCGACCAGTCGCCCATCGGCCGCACGCCGCGCTCAAACCCGGCGACCTATACGGGCGTCTTCGACCACATCCGCCAGCTCTTCGCGGCCACGCCCGAATCCAAGGTGCGCGGCTACAAGCCTGGTCGCTTCAGCTTCAACGTCAAAGGTGGGCGCTGCGAGGTCTGCAAAGGCGACGGCCAGATCAAGATCGAGATGCACTTCCTGCCCGACGTCTACGTGCCTTGCGAGGCCTGCAAGGGCCAGCGCTACAACCGCGACACGCTCGAGGTCTTCTTCAAGGGCAAGAACATCGCCGAAGTGCTCGACATGAGCGTCGACGACGGCTGCGCCTTCTTTGCCAACGTGCCGCGCATCGCGCGGCGGCTCACCACCCTGAACGACGTCGGTCTCGGCTACATCAAGCTCGGCCAGCCGGCGACCACGCTGTCGGGCGGCGAAGCGCAGCGGGTCAAGCTCGCGACCGAGCTGTCCAAGGTGGCCACCGGCCGCACGCTCTATATCCTGGACGAGCCCACGACCGGCCTGCACTTCGCCGACATCGAACATCTGCTCGACGTCCTCCAGCGGCTGGTCGACCAGGGCAACACCGTGGTGGTGATCGAACACAACCTCGACGTCATCAAGTCGGCCGACTGGATCATCGACCTCGGTCCCGAGGGCGGCGACGAAGGGGGAGAGGTGATCGCCAGCGGCACGCCCGAAGACCTCCTCGGGGCAGCCGACCACTCCTACACGGGTGAGTACCTGCGGCGCGTCCTGGGGGGCGAGCGTCAGGCGCCGGTGGCGCCGGCCGAGCGTGTCCACCGTCGCGGTGGCGGGCGGCGGCCCGCCGCCGCGACGGCTGCGCCGCGTCGGGGGCGCGGCAAGGTGACGACCTGACCCGCGCTACGGCGTGACGATCCGCACCGTGCACACCCGGTAGCCCGCCTCAGTGTTGCCGGCGTTGTCGACCGAGTAGTACCTGATGGTGTGGAGCCCGTCGTTGGCGTGAGCGGCCAGAGCTGGGATCAGCACCGACGTGCCCTGCGTCCAGTCGCCACCGTCGATCTGGTAGCAGGTCTGCGCCACGCCCGACCAGGTGTCGGTGGCGGTCAGGTGCACGGTCACGTCGGTCGCCTGCGGTCCGCTGGGCGCGTCGTCGGTGGTGATCGGGCGCGACGTGTCGATCAGGACGGTCACATGATGCTCCGCTTCGACCAGACCGGCGTCGTCGGTCGAGCGGTAGTAGACGGTGTACGATCCGCTGCCGCCGCCGCGCTTCCAGGCGGTGCTGAAGGCCACGGTCGTGCCGGTCTGCCAGTGCGAGTCGTCGCCCAGGCTGTACTGCGTCGTGGTGCCGGCCACGTCGTGCGCCGTGAGCTCGAGCATGAACGGCACCGCGTGCCACGAGGTGCCGGCGTTGTCGAGCGTCACCGGCGCCGTCGTGTCGATCTTGACGGTGCACGTCTTGTAGGCCTCGGTGTTGCCGGCCACGTCGGTCGAGCGGTACTCGACCGTATGGACGCCGTCGTTGCCGCCGCCCTGCGGAGCCTCGATCGTCGCCGAGGCGCCGCTCGTCCAGGGGGCGCTGTCGTCTGCCGGGTCGACCCGATACTCGGTGGCGGACACCCCGCTGCCACCGCCGTCATCTGCCGTGAAGTCGACGGTCACCGCGGCGGTGTGCCAGTCGCCGTCGGCGCCCGTCTCGGCAGTGACGGGCGCGGTGGTGTCGATGTTCACGTAGCCGACGTGGGTGCTCTCCACGTTGCCGGCGGCGTCGGTCGAGTAGTAGTCGATCTCGGTGGAACCCTCTGTCGAGACGGTGAAGGGGCCGCTGTAGCTGGTGAAGGCGCCGCTGGAGCCCAGGCGGTAGCAGGTGGCCGCCGGGCCCGACCCCGAGTCGCTCGGCGCAAGGGTGACCGTCACCGGGCTGGTGTTCGACCAGCCGCTCGCCGGGTCGGCTGCCAGGCTGGGGGCCGCGGTGACGGGAGCTGTGGTGTCGATGTTCACGTAGCCGACGTGGGTGCTCTCCACGTTGCCGGCGGCGTCGGTCGAGTAGTAGTCGATCTCGGTGGAACCCTCTGTCGAGACGGTGAAGGAGCCGTTGTAGGTGCTGAAGGCGCCGCTGGAGCCGAGGCGGTAGCGGGTGGTCGCCGGGCCCGAGCCGCCCGTATCGGCGGCCGTCAGGCTCACAGTGACGGGCGTCGTCTTGGTCCAGCCGGTCGTGTTCGTGGTGTTCAGGCCGCCGGCTGTGGTGACCGGCGCCGTGGTGTCGAGGTTCAGGTAGCCGGTGTGGGTGCTCTCGATGTTGCCGGCCGCGTCGACCGACCAGTAGGTGACCGTGGTGCTGCCGTCAGTGGCCACGGTGAACGGTCTGCTGTAGATCTGCTGGCCGCCGCCGCCGATCGTGTAATAAGTCGTCTGGACTCCTGAGCCCGAGTCGCTGGGCGAGAGCGTGACCGTCGGGTCGTTGGTCCAGGCGCCGTTGCTGGCGGTCTGCAGTCCGGGGGCCGACGTCGTGGGGGTCGTCGTGTCGATGCGCACCGCGATCGTGGCGGTCGCGCCGCCCACCCCGTTGCTGTCGACGGCGCGCACGTGGAAGTACCAGATGCCGTCGGCCTTGCCCGTGAAGGAAGCGGCCAGGGTCGACGACGCGGACCTGAAGTACTCGCTGCCGAGCAACACGCTGGTCGTGCCGTCGGTCTCGTTGGTGACGGCGATGTCGCCGAAGCCGTCGCTGTTGAAGTCGCCTAGCGCCACCCAGAAAGGACCCTTACCGGTGGCGTAGTCCACATGGGCGGCGAAGGTGCCGTTGCCGTTGCCCAGAAGCACGCTCACGGTGTTGGCGACGTGGTTCGTGGTGACGATGTCGGGGACGCCGTCGTGGTTCACGTCGGCGACGTCGAGCGAATAGGGGCCGGAGCCCGTGTTGTAGTCGACATGGCCGCCGAAGGTGCCGTCACCCTTGTTCAGGAGGACGCTGAGTGAGCTGGGGCTGTAGTTGACCGTCTCGATGTCGGAGTGGCCGTCGCCGTTCAAGTCGGCGACGACGACCGTCTCGGGCTCGGCCCCGCAGGCGTAGTTGACCGCCGTCTGGAACGTACCGTCGCCCTTGCCGAGCAGCACGCTGACGTTGTTGCTGGCGTAGTTGGCCGTGACGATGTCCTGCTTGCCGTCGCCGTTCAGGTCGCCGACGGCGATCGAGGTCGGGTGGGTCGCGGTGGCGAAGGTCGCGGGCGCACCGAACGTGCCGTTGCCCCGATTCTGCAGCACGCTGATGTTGTTGCTGGCCGCGGAGGCGTTGGCCGTGACGATGTCGAGCCGGCCGTCGCCGTTCAGATCGGCGAGGCGCATGCACTCCGGGTTGGTGTCGGTGCCGGTCGAGTAGTTGACGGCGGTCCTGAACGTGCCGTCGCCGTTGCCCAGCAGCACGCTCACCGTGCTGTCCGATTCGTTGCAGGTCACGATGTCGAGCTTGCCGTCGGCGTTCACGTCGCCGATCTCGAGCGACCAGGGGTTGGCCCCGGTCGCGTAGCTGACGGCCGTCTTGAACGTGCCGTCGCCCTTGCCCATCAGCACGCTCACCGTGTTGGAGGCGGAGTTCTCGACGACGATATCCTGAATGCCGTTGCCGGCCAGATCGGCGACCCGGTCTTCGGCCGGGCTCGAGCCGACCGCGTAGGTGGAGGCCGCCGAGAACGAGAGGGGGCTCGTGCCGCCCGACACCGAGGGCAAGGTTCCTGCGCTGCGGTCGAGCGCGAACGAATAGCCGGCGATCGTGCCGCCCGATTCCTGGGCCGCGCTCCACGTGAACGCCGGACTGACCGACTGATACCACAGCGAGGGGTCGGGATGGGTCGTCGAGACCAGTCCGGGGACCGGCCCCGGAGTCGCCGCCAGCGCCACGCCGCTCCAGATAGCCGCCGTGATCACCACGGCGGCGACGATGATCGTGGTGATGAAACGCTCTTTCAGGGTGCGCACCTGAGCCATACCGACCTCCACCAGTGGGTGGGACGGCTCGAGCCGTCCGCCCATCTCCTGCATCCGTTCCTTGCCTATCATCGGTGTGTGCGGGGGCGTTTCTCCATGGGACATGCGTTTAGATACCCGATGGTACTAAGCAACCTATGAGGAACCGGCGCGAGCGAGGGTCGGGCTGCCAGGGGCTCCGCAGGCAAAGGGTCTGAAGCCGAGGGTCTGAAGCCGAGAGTCCGAATGCCGCGGCTCGGGTGGTGCGATAATCGACGGTGACATGAACGACGAACGACACGACGATCCGGTCGTCGCACTGCGCGAGACGGCCCGCCGGGCGCCGACGGCGCCCGGCGTCTACCGCTGGCTCGATGCCGACGGCGGCGTGCTCTACGTTGGCAAGGCGAAGGACCTGCGCAAGCGGCTCGCGTCGTACTTTCGGGGCGGTGCCGCGGCTCCGGGCGGCCACATCGCCGAGATGGTGTCCCGGGCGCGCACGATCGAGTACGTCGTGACGGCGTCCGAGACCGAAGCCTTGCTGCTCGAGGACAACTTCATCAAGGAGGCACGGCCGCCGTTCAACCTGCGCCTGCGCGACGACAAGAGCTACCCGTTCATCGAGATCACCTTGAACGACGAGTGGCCGCGGGTGCGCTTCTTTCGCGGGCGCCACCTGCCCGGCAACCTGTACTTCGGCCCCTTCTCCAGCGCCCGCAAGGTCCGTGAGACACTCGAGCTGATCGGCCGCATCTTCCCGTACCGCAAGTGCAAGGGGCAGAAGCCCGGCCGGCCGAGCGGCGCTCCCTGCCTTCAGTACGCGATCGGGCGCTCGCTGGGCGCGTGCGACGAACGCGTCTCGCGCGACGACTATCTCGAGGTGATCGACCAGGTCGTCGCCTTTCTTCGCGGCCGGCTGACCGACGTCGGCCGCGACATCGAGCAGGAGATGCGCGTGGCCGCGACGGCCCGCGAGTTCGAGAAGGCGGCTCTGCTGCGCGATCGGCTCGAAGCGATCCACCACGTGCAGGAGCGTCAGGCGGTCGAGCACGAGGGCTCGGGCTCGTTCGATGTGCTGGGACTGTGGCAGGGCGACCCCGGTGGCAACCTGCAGGTGTTCCGCGTGCGTGACGGGGCGCTGGTCTCGCGCCAGACCTTCTTCGTCGAGAACACCGCCGGTCGCGACGCGGGCGAGCTCGTCGAGGAGTTCGCGCTGGGCTACTACGGCGACGGCGTGACGATACCGGCGCAAGTGATCGCGCCGCTCGCGAGCGCCGCCGGTGAGCTTGCGACCGTGCTGTCGGCGCGGCGGGGGGCGCGCGTCGAGGTGCGCCCGGCGCTGCGCGGTCCCAAGCGCCGGCTGCTGGCGATGGCCCAGGACAACGCCGCGCAGGCGGCTCACGAGGAAGAGGCGCGCCTCGCCCGCACCCGCGAGTCCCGCGAGGCCGCGCTGGTGCGCCTGCGTGACGCCCTGGGGATGAGCGAGCTGCCGCTGCGCATCGAGTGCTACGACATCTCCAACCTGGGCGACCAGCACGCCGTCGGCTCGATGGTGGTCTTCGAGGACGGCCGACCGCGCAAGGCCCACTATCGCAAGTTCGCCATCCGCTCGGTCGAAGGCCAGGACGACTTCGCCATGATCCACGAGATGGTCGGACGCCGCTTCCGGCGACTCGCCGGCGGCTCGTCGTCAGAGGCGGCCGAAGCCGGCTACGACGAAAGCTTCGCCAGCCGTCCGAGCCTGATCGTGATAGACGGCGGCAAGGGGCAGCTCGCCGCGGCGCTCCAGGCACTGCGGGAGAGCGCGACCGAGGTTGCCGCCATCGGCCTGGCCAAGCAGCGCGAGGAGGTCTTCGTACCGGGGCGCTCGGCGCCGCTGTCGCTGCCGGCCGACGATCCGGCGTCGCTGCTTCTGCAGCGCATACGCGACGAGGCCCACCGCTTTGCAGTAACCTTTCATCGGCAGCGGCGCGGGACCGATCTGCGCAGGGCGTCGATCTTCGACGAGTTGCCCAAGGTCGGACCAGTGCGGCGGCGGGCGATCCTGACCCATTTCGGCAGCCCGGAACGCTTCATCGCCGCCTCGCGCGACGAGATCGAGCAGGTGCCGGGCTTGCCGCGGCGGGTGGCGCGTGAGATCTACGCGCACCTGCACAAGGCGGGCTGACGCCGGCGCGAGCGCGGGGGGGAGCGGCGTGACGGCGTCGCCGTCGGAGAGTGAAACAGTGTAAGGCGAATCGCTGTGAGGCCGCCGGCGCGCGCGGCACGAAGTGTACCGGGCGGCGCCGGGCCCTACGATCGAGAGGTGGCAGATGAGCAGGAGCGCGACCGCGGGCGACGCCGCGCGCGGAGCACGGCGCGAGATGGACCGCGGAGCGGGTGGTGCGACGCGCCGTGAGGCGTTCTACTCGACCCCCTACGGTCTGGGCCGCGTGGTGATGGCCGGCGGACAGCCGGTCGAGCTGGAGATCCCCGATCCGTCGCGGCGCGCGCCGGCGGGGGCGGCGCTCGACGACGAGCGCTGGTGCGCGCTGCTCTCGCGCTATTTCGACGGAGAGCGCGTGTCGTTCCCGCTCGACCTCGACGCCTATCTCGAGCAACTCGGCTGCACCACGTTCGAGGCCGACATCCTGCGCGCGCTCGCCCGAGTCCCCTACGGCAGGACGGTCAGCTACCGTGACCTGGCGCGCGACGCCGGCCACCCGCACGCCTGGCGCGCCGCCGGCTCGGTGATGGCGCGCAACGAGCTGCCGGTGATCCTGCCCTGTCACCGCGTTACGCGCAGCGACGGCCGCCTGGGCAACTACGGCGACGACCCGTCGTGGAAGCCCCGGCTGCTGGCCCTCGAGGGCGCGACCGGAGGATCCCGGTGACCGCCACCATCCCGTTCGTCATCCTCTCGGGGCTGTCCGGCGCGGGCAAGACTCAGGCCATCGACGCCTTCGAGGATGCCGGCTACTTCTGTGTCGACAACCTGCCGCCGCAGCTTCTGTCGCCGCTCGTCGACCTCTTCCGTGTCGAGGGCAGCAAGGTGCGTCGCGTAGCCGTCGTGTGCGATGTGCGCGGGGGCGAGTACTTCGCCGAGATCGAGCGCGTGCTCGACGAGCTCGGCGCGTCCGGCGTCGAGTACTCGCTGGTCTTTCTCGAGGCCTCCGACGACGTCCTCGTGGCGCGCTTCAAGGAAAGCCGCCGCCGGCATCCGCTGGCGGCCCACGAGAGCGTACTCGACGGCATCAGGCGTGAACGCGAGTTGCTCGACGCCCTGCGCGAGCGCGCCAACCACATCATCGACACGAGCGGCGTCACGATCCAGGAGCTGAAGCTCTGGTTGAACGAGGAGATCATCCACCGCGGGCAGCGGCAGAGCATCACCTTCAGCTTCGTCTCGTTCGGCTACAAGTACGGCATTCCGATCGACGCCGACCTGCTGTTCGACGTGCGCTTCCTGCCGAACCCGTTCTACGACCTCGATCTGCGACCGCTCAGCGGGCTCGACCCTGAGGTCCGCGAGTACGTGCTGAAGTCGGTCGACGCCGACGAGTTCTTCGCCGCGCTGCTGCCCCTGCTCGATTACCTGTTCCCGCGCTATGTGGCCGAAGGCAAGGCGCACCTCACGATCGGCATCGGCTGCACCGGCGGCCGCCACCGTTCGGTGACGATCGCGAGCTGGCTGGCCGACCGCTACGCCGCCGAAGGCTTTCAGACGACGGTGCGCCATCGCGACATGAGCCGGGGCTGACCCGGCCCGGCCGTGGCTCCCCGACATTCCCGCCTGACCCGCCTGCAGTGGCTCTATCCGGGTCTCGGCATGAAACGTCGCGTGCTGGCCGTGTGCGCCGGCGGGGTGCTGGTCGGCATCGCGGGGTGGTTCGCGCTGGGCGTGCTGGTCTCGAGCGGCCGGCGCCACGACGTGGGCGGCACCTGGATCACCGGTCACGTGTCGGCGGCCCTGCTGCTCGTGGCGGTCTGTCTTACGGCCGGCCTGGTCGTGCTCCTGCTCGGCTCGCGCAGCCTCTACCGGTTCGCCCGGGCCGCCGGCGGACCGGGCGTGACGGCCAGGCGCAGCGACGTCCGCCTGGCCCGCGGCCCGCGCATCGTGGCGATCGGCGGCGGCACCGGCCAGTCGGTGCTGCTCTCTGGGCTGAAGGAGCACAGCAGCAACCTCACGGCCGTCGTGACGGTCGCCGACGACGGCGGCAGCTCGGGCCTGCTGCGCCGCGGCCTGGGCGTGCTGCCGCCGGGCGACATACGCAGCTGCCTCGTCGCCCTGGCCGACGACGAATCGCTCATGAGCCGGCTGTTCAAGTACCGGTTCCCGCAGGAGGGCGGGCTGCAGGGGCACAGCTTCGGGAACCTGTTCGTGGCCGCCCTCGCCGCCGTGACGGGCGACTTCGAGCGGGCGGTGAAGGAGTCGACCAGCGTGCTCAACGTGCGCGGCCGGGTCCTGCCCGCCACGCTCGAAAGCGTCACGCTGCGCGCCGAGCTTCAGGGAGGGGAGCGGGTCGACGGCGAGTCGTCGATCACCTTGAGCGCACGCCTGCCGCTGCGCGTCTGGCTCGACCCCGGCCGGCCCCGGGCCCTGCCGGCGGCCCTCGAAGCGATCGCCGGCGCCGACCTCGTCGTCCTGGGCCCGGGCAGCGTGTACACGAGCATCGTGCCGAACCTGCTGATCCCCGAGGTGCGCGACGCCCTCAAGCGCACGAGAGCCCGTGTGATCTACGTCTGCAACGTCATGACCCAGCCCGGCGAGACCGACGGCTACAGCGCCGCGGACCATGTGAGCGCCCTCGCCCGGCACGGCGCCGCCGGCCTGATCGACGACGTGCTGGTCAACGACACCCCGATCTCGGCGGAGCTCGCCGCGGTCTACCACGCGGGCGGGGCGGCGCCGGTGGAGGTAGACGATCGAGCGCTCGAGGCCCAGGGAGTGCGGGTCGTCCACGCCGGCCTCGCGCACGAGGGCGACTTCTTCCGGCACGACTCGGAACGCCTCGCCGCCGTCGTGCTGGGCCTGACGCGGTGACGCGGTGAGCTTCGCCCAGGACGTCAAGCGCGAGCTCGCCGGCATCGTGCCGGCCGACGACCACTGCCGGCGCGCCCAACTTTCGGGGCTGCTGTTCGCCGCCGGCACGTTCGAGATCGCCTCCGGCGGCCAGTACACCGTGCGTGTCAGCTCGCGACTGCCGGCCGTGGCTCGCTCGGTGCTCCTCCTGTTGCACACGATGGGCGCGCACGCCGAGCTGCGCACCGCCGACACGCCGCCGGCCGGGTTGCGCTACGAGGTAGTGCTGGCCGACGATCCGCGCCACCTGCAGGTGTTGAACGAGGCCGGTGTGCTGTCCGACTCGTTCCAGGTGCGGATCGGAGTGCCGGCCCGGATCGTCGCCCGCCACTGCTGCCAGGTGGCCTTCGCGCGCGGCGCCTTTCTCGGCTGCGGATCCATCTCGCCGCCGGGAGCGGCCGTGCACGCCGAGTACACCTTCGAATCCTCGGAGCTCGCCGACGAGTGCCGCGGCCTTCTGGCCCGGCTGGGCCTCGAGTTCCGCGTCGCGCTGCGCGACCGCAACGCAGCCTGCTACACCAAGCGCGGCGAGACCGCGGCCGACCTGCTCGCGGTGCTGGGCGCCCACGGCGCCCGGCTCAGCTGGGAGGAGCACCTCGTCTTCGGCGAGGTGCGCGGCCGCGCCAACCGCCTGGCCAACTGTGACCAGGCCAACGCCGGCCGCGCCGCCACGGCGGCGCTGCGCCAGACCGAGACCATCCGGCGACTGATGCGCGACGACGCCTGGGCCGTCGTGCCGCAAGCCCTCCGCAGCGTCGCCGCGCTGCGCCTTCGAAACCCCTACCTGAGCCTGTCCGAGCTGGCCGCCAAGGCTCGGCCGCCGCTGACCAGATCGGCCCTGAACCACCGTCTGCGGCGTCTCGAGGCGCTGGCCGCGGAGCAGGAGGGCGCCGACGGCTGAGCGTCGACCGACGTTTGGCCGCAAGACCGGGGACGGCATACTCGAAGGACGAGCTCGCGGCTGCGCGGCCGCGCCGCCCGGTGGCGGCAGGTGGTGCCGGCGTGCGAGATCGAGGTGGCGACGTGTGGCGTCGCACAGGCGGGCGGTCCGGCCGTGATCGCTCTGGTAAACTTTCCCGCAGGAAACCAACGTGGAGGAGCAGGATGACTTTGAAGGTAGGCATCAACGGGTTCGGCAGGATCGGTCGCCTCTACGTGCGCGCCGTCGCCAAGACGGGCGCCGACCTCGACATCGTGGCCATCAACGACCTCATGGACGGCGCTACCATGCGCCATCTGTTCAAGTACGATTCCGTGCACGGCGTGTGGCCCGGCGAGGTCGAGTTCACCGACGGCGCCCTCGTCGTCGACGGCAAGCCCATCAAGGTCCTGAGCGAGACCGACCCCGCCAAGCTGCCCTGGCAGGCGCTCGGGGTCGACGTCGCGGTCGAATCGACGGGTCGCTTCACCAAGCGCGAGGCCGCCGCCGCGCATCTCACGGCCGGCGCCAAAAAGGTCGTGATCTCGGCTCCGGCCGGCGACGCCGACGTGACCATCGTGCTTGGCGTAAACGACGCCATGTACGACAAGGCCAGCCACGACGTCATCTCCAACGCGAGCTGCACGACCAACTGCCTGGCGCCTATGGTCAAGGTGCTCGACGACGAGTTCGGCGTCGAGAAGGGCTTCATGAACACCATCCACTCCTACACCAACGACCAGAAGATTCTCGACTTCCCGCACAAGGACCTGCGCCGGGCGCGTGCGGGGGCGCTCTCGATCATCCCGACCACGACCGGCGCGGCGCGTGCCGTGGGTCTCGTGCTGCCGCACCTCAAGGGCAAGCTCGACGGCTTCTCGCTGCGCGTGCCGACGCCCGACGGCTCGTGCACCGATCTCACGGTCGAGGTCAAGCGCGACGTCACCGCCGACGAGGTCAACGCGGCCTTGAAAAGGGCGGCGAGCGGGCCCATGAAGGGCATCCTGGAGTTCTGCGAAGACCCGATCGTCTCCCACGACGTCGTGGGCAATCCGGCCTCGTCGATCATCGACGCCGCCCTCACCATGGCCAGCGGCCGTCTGGTCAAGGTCGTGTCGTGGTACGACAACGAGTGGGGCTACACCTGCCGCCTGGTCGATCTCACCGCGCTCGTCCTGTAGACCGGCCCGCCGACGCCTGAGGAGGGCCCCATGGCCAAACGAGCTCTGACCGACTACCCGGTCGACGGGCGCCGCGTCTTCGTGCGCGTCGACTTCAACGTCCCGTTGAACGACGGGGCGGTGGTCGACGACACCCGCATCCGCGCCGCGCTGCCCACGATCGAGTACCTTCTCGACCACGGCTGCGCGGTGGTGCTGGCCTCTCACCTGGGCCGGCCCAAGGGGCAGGTCGTTCCCGGACTGCGTCTCGACCCGATCGCCGCCCGGCTGTCCGAGCTGCTCGGACGGCCGGTCGAGAAGGTCGACGACTGCGTCGGTCCCGACGTCGTCGGGGCGTCTCGGGCGCTCGCTCCCGGCGGGGTGCTGCTGCTCGAGAACCTGCGTTTTCACGCCGAGGAGACCGAGAACGACGCCGCTTTCGCGGCGCAGCTCGCAGGGCTCGCCGAAGTGTACGTGAACGACGCCTTCGGCACGGCTCACCGGGCGCACGCCTCGACGGTCGGCGTGCCGCGCGTCCTTCCGGGCGTGGCCGGGCTGCTCATGGCCCGGGAGCTCGAGGTGCTCGGCCGCCTGCTGACCGACCCGGCGCGACCGTTCGTCGTGCTGCTCGGCGGCGCCAAGGTGTCCGACAAGATCGGCGTCATCGAGAAGATGCTCACCGTCGCCGACGCCATCCTCGTCGGCGGCGCGATGTGCTTTCCGTTGCTTGCGGCCGGGGGCCTCGAAGTCGGCCGCTCCAGGGTCGAGGAAGGCCTCTCCGACGTCGCCTCCCGACTGCTCGTGGCGGCCGCGTCGTCGTCGTGCGACTTCGTGCTGCCGACCGACATCGTGGTGGCCGCCGAACCCACCGCGACGGTCGCCCGCCGGGTGGTCGCGGCGAACGACATCCCGGTTGCGGAGATGGGCCTCGACATCGGGCCGGCCACTGCCGCGGCTTTTGCCGAGCGCCTGGGCGCGGCCGGCACGATCTTCTGGAACGGTCCCATGGGCCTGTTCGAGGTGGCCGAGTTCGCCGCCGGCACGCGCACGGTGGGCGAGGCCGTGGCACGCTGCCCCGGCGTCAGCGTGGTCGGCGGCGGCGACACAGTGAGCGCCGTGCGGGCCTTCGGGCTCGAGGACCGCATCACCCATGTCTCGACCGGCGGCGGCGCCTCGATGGAGTTCCTCGAGGGCCGCGAGCTGCCGGGCGTCGAGGCGCTGCTCGACGCCTGACGAGATCCAGTCCACGCCGCCGACGAGCGCCCGGAGGGCGCCCGAGGAAGACCAAGACGATGAGGAGACCGAGACGATGACCTTCGCGCGCAGGCCGCTCATGGCCGGAAACTGGAAGATGTACAAGACGCAGGCCGAGGCCGTCGCCTACGCTCGCGCCTTCGCGCCGCTCGTGAGCGGCGTCGACGACCGCGACATCCTGCTGTGCGCTCCGTTCACCGACCTCGCGGCGCTCGCTGCGGAGACCGGCGGCACGAGCGTCATGGTGGGCGCCCAGACCATGCACTACGCCGCTGAGGGCGCCTACACGGGCGAGATCTCGGCCGCGATGCTGAGCGAGGCCGGCGTCGCCGCCGTCGTGCTCGGCCACTCGGAGCGCCGGCAGTACTTCGCCGAGACCGACACGGCCCTCGCCCGGAAGGTGCGTGTGGCGCTCGACCACGGGCTGTTGCCGGTGCTTTGCTGCGGCGAGACCGACGACGAGCGCGTCGCCGGCCGCACCGAAGAGAAGATCGGCCGCCAGATCGACGAGGACCTGGCCGTCGTCACGGCCGAGGAGCTCACGTCGCTGGCCATCGCCTACGAGCCGATCTGGGCGATCGGCACGGGCAAGACGGCCACTCCCGAGACGGCTCAGGAGACCGTGGCCTACGTGCGCTCGCGGGTGCGGGCGAACCTCGGCGCCGCAGCCGACCAGGTGCGCATCCTCTACGGCGGCAGCGTCAAGGCGGCCAACATCGACGAGCTCATGGCGCAGCCCGACATCGACGGCGTGCTGGTCGGTGGGGCCAGCCTCGAGCCGGCTGAGTTCGCCCGCATCGTGAACTTCGTGACGCCCGCGTGAACGAGCCGGCCGGGCACGGCGCGGAGAGGGCGGCGTCCGTGCCGGACGCCGCCCTCTCTCCGACGGGTCGCACGTACCGTCCCGTCGTGCTCATGATCCTCGACGGCTGGGGCTACGCCCAGCCCGGGCCGGGCAACGCGGTCGAGCTCGCCGACACGCCCGTGTTCGACCGGCTGTGGGCGACCTGCCCGCACGGCACGCTGGGGGCCTCGGGCGGCGCGGTCGGGCTGCCCGCGGGCCAGATGGGCAACTCCGAGGTCGGCCACCTGAACATCGGCGCCGGCCGCGTCGTCTACCAGGACCTGACGCGCATCACCAAAGCCATCGCCGACGGCGACTTCTTCGCCAATCCGGTGCTCAAAGAAGCCTTCCGCACGGCTCGCGAGCGCGGCGCGACCTTTCATCTGCTCGGGCTGGTCTCCGACGGCGGTGTGCACGCCGACATGGGCCATCTCGAGGCGTGCATCGAGATGGCGCGCCGCGAAGGGCTGTCCGACCTCGTCGTGCACGCCTTCCTCGACGGGCGCGACACGCCGCCGCACAGCTCGGCCGGGTACCTGGCCGAGATAGAGCAGCATATGCACGACGTGGGCGTGGGGCGCTTCGGCACCATCGTGGGGCGCTACTACGCGATGGACCGCGACACGCGCTGGGACCGGGTCAAGCTCGCCTACGACGCGCTCGTCTACGGTCGCGGCGAGCGCGCGTCCGATGCGCAGTCGGCCGTGACCAACGCCTACGCGCGTGGCGAGACCGACGAGTTCGTGCGGCCCACCGTGGTAGGCGAGCCCATGGACAATCGCGTGCGCGACGGCGACGTCTGCCTCTTCTTCAACTTCCGCCCCGACCGCGCTCGCGAGCTGAGCCGCGCCTTCTTCGAGGAGTCGTTTGCCGAGTTCGACCGGGGGCCACACGCGCCCCGGGTGGCCTTCTTCACGATGACCCGGTACAGCCTGGAGTTCCCCGTGCCGGTCGCCTTCGCGCCACAGCGGGTCGAGCACGTGCTGGCCACGACCCTGTCCGAGCGCGGCCTGCGGCAGCTCCACATCGCCGAGACCGAGAAGTACGCCCATGTGACCTTCTTCTTCAACGGCGGGGTCGAGCGCGAGGTGGCGGGGGAGACCCGCGTCCTGATCCCCAGTCCGCGCGACGTCGCCACTTACGACGAGAAGCCCCAGATGAGCGCCTACGAGCTCACCGACGAGCTCGTCCGCCGCATCGACTCGGACGCATTCGACTTCGTGGTGGTGAACTACGCCAACGCCGACATGGTGGGCCATTCGGGGGTGCTGGCGGCGGCGATGGCCGCCGTCGAGGCCGTCGACACGTGCGTGGGCAGGGTGGTCGAGCACGTGCGGGCCCGCGGCGGCGTCTGCCTGATCACAGCCGACCACGGCAACTCCGATCACATGATCGATCCCGACGGCGGCCCCAACACGGCCCACAGCACCAACCCGGTGCCCTTCGTGGCCACGCTCGACGGCGCCGTCGTGCGCGACGACGGCATCCTGGCCGACATCGCGCCGACCGTCCTCGACCTGCTCGGCGTGCCGACACCGGCCGACATGACCGGTCGCGATCTGTTGCGCGGCGAACGCTCGTGAGCCCGGCCGTTCACCGGCCGGCCGCCCGGCGTCGGCCGCGCCGCGGCGCCCCGGCGCGCCGCGGTCTCACGCGGGCGCGCCCCCCTGTTGCATAACCGACTATGGATTATTATGGTTGAGCGTGTACCGTCACGTCGCACGGTTACGGCAAACTAAGGAGTCCCTCTCGTGCTGAACGCGTTTCTCATCGCCCTACAACTCTGCGTCTGCGTGTTGCTCGTCATCCTGGTGCTGCTCCACTCCGGCAAGGATGCCGGCATGAGCAGCACCACCGGTTTCTCGTTCGCGGCCCAGGCGAGCGTCATGGAGCGCAATCTGACGCGCTACACGATCGCCACGGCGGTGGTGCTCTTCATCAACACGTTCGTCCTGGTCTGGCGTCTTCAGTAAACTGCCGCACGCGGGGGGGTTTTGGGCCCGCTGGGCGGCCCGGCAGGACCGTGGTAAGGTGTCACGAAGAACACATCGGCACGGTGTTCGACCACGAAAGGGGGTCGTGTCTATCGCCGAACGTGCGGGAGTGAGCCGGCCGCTTGCGTAGTCGCAGCCGGTGAGCGTCAGGGAGCCCGCACCAGATCCGTCCGTTTTCCGTGTGATCAAAGGAGGTCACCTTGAAGAACCTCAGGATGA
Organism: uncultured Actinomycetes bacterium; assembly: GCA_963733255.1. Lineage (GTDB taxonomy): Bacteria > Actinomycetota > Thermoleophilia > UBA2241 > UBA2241 > Bog-752. The sequence goes on along the minus strand of CAVTCH010000019.1, from coordinate 337,109 downwards.
GGTCACGGGGGGCGCTATTCGCAGCAGTGTTGCTGGTGGCGCTCGCCCTCGTCCTGTCTGCCTGCGGCAGCAGTAGCAACTCGGGCAGCAGCACTCCGACGACCAACGCCACACCGACGCCCGGCGGCACGTACAACTATCCGCTCGACGGCGAGCCGGTGGGCATCGCTCCCAACACCTATCAGGAGAGCATCGGCTACAACGTGGTGCGCCAGATCTTCGAAGGTCTGTTCAAGTACCAGGTCGCCAAGGACGGCGTCACGATGAACACGGTGCCGAACCTCTGCACCGGTTACACCGTGAGCTCCGACGCCAAGGTCTTCACGTTCCATATCCGGCAGGGCGTCATGTTCCAGCCCCCGGTGAACACCGAAGTGACGGCACAGGACTTCGTCGCGAGCTGGAACGCCGTCGCCAACCCGAAGAACTGGGTCACCGGCACGCCGGCGTACATCCTCGAGCCCATCGTCGGCACAGACGAGACCGGCGCGGCCAAGAACGGCCTCACGGGCGTCAAGGCGCTCGACAAGTGGACGCTCCAGGTCACCCTGAAGTACCCGTTCGCCGAGTTCCCGGCGAGCCTCGGCCATCCGATCCTCTCGGTGTGGCCCGTCGCCTACGCCATGAAGGAAGGCCTCAAGACCTTCGAGCAGAAGCCGATCGGCACGGGCCCGTATCTCCTCTCGAAGTGGGTCCACAACCAGGAGGTCGACCTGACCAAGAACCCGAGCTGGTGGAACGCGAGCGCGACCAACGGTCCGTTCGTCGATACCATCCACATGCCCGAGTTCACCGACCCCTCCACTGAATGGCTCGCCTTCCAGGCCGGCAACATCGACTTCACGACCGTTCCGGTCGGGCAGGTCCAGTCATCTTCGACGATGGCCGCCCAGAAGGGCTGGATCGCCAAGAAGTGGCCAAACCTCGGCATCTACTTCATCGGCATCAACCAGAAGGACCCGGTCCTCGGCGGCGCCAAGAACCTGCCGCTGCGCCAGGCCCTGTCGTATGCGACCGATCGCGCCGGCTCCATCCAGGTCATGGAGGGCGTGCCGCTCGTGCCCAACGGCGTCGTGCCGGTCGGCATCCCGGGTTGGAACCTCTCCAGCCTGCCGTATCCGTACGACCCCGCCAAGGCCAAGCAGATCGTGGCGGGCCTGGGCACCATCCCGACCCTCAAGCTCTGGTACAACACCGGCGCCGATCACGACAAGATCCTCGGTCCGGTGCAGGCCGGCTGGAAGGCCGTCGGCATCAACGCGACCATGACGGGCTACGAGTGGGGCACCTACCTCACCAAGTGCTCGCAGGGTACGCAGGACCAGCTCTACCGTCTGGGCTGGCTGGCCGACTATCCGTCGATGGACGACTTCCTGTACCCGCTCTTCCAGAGCAGCGTCTCGGGTGCGAACACCTTCACGTTCTACTCCAACCCGACCGTCGACAAGCTGCTCGCCACCGCGCGCGGCACCGTCGACCAGACGCAGCGGCTGCAGCTCTATGCGCAGGCCGAAAAGCTGATCCTGGCCGACGCGCCGGTCATCCCGTTGTACTTCTATCGGGACTATCGCATCATGAACACGCGCGTCCTCGGGCAGCAGCACGACCCGATGGGCAGCGAGGACATGAACCTGGTGTGGGTCGCCAAGTGACCCTGTGACCTTCACCGGGTCCAGGCTGTTTGCGGTAAGCTGACCGCAGGCTGAAGGGGGCGGCGCGCCGGCGCAACATGCGCCGGCGCGCCGCCCCGCCCAAGAATCCCGCGTTCGTCGCCGGTCGCGTGCCGGCGCGGACCGGGCGCTCCGGACCGACCGACAGGAAAGAGACCGACAGACGTGTTCGGCTACATCGTCAGACGCCTTGTGCAACTCGTGTTCGTGCTGATCGGCGTGAGCATCATCACGTTCCTCATCATGTTCCTGATCCCGGGCGACCCCGCCTACCTGCTGGCCGGCAAGAACGCGACGCCGCAGCGCGTCGCCGAGATCCGGGTCGAGCTCGGCCTGAACAAGCCCATCTACGTGCAGTACGCGCGCTTCGTCGATCGTCTCGCGCACGGCAACTTCGGCGAGTCGTACCAGTTCGAGCGGCCGGTTCGCCAGATGCTGCAGAGCGCCATCCCCAACACCGCCCAGCTCGCCATCGCGGCGGTGCTCATCGAATTGCTGGGCATCCCCCTGGGGGTGTACTCCGCCTTGCGGCAGTACACGGTCTGGGACAGCGCGCTGACCACGACGGCGCTGATCATCTGGGGCATCCCCGTCTTCGTGCTGGCGGTCTTCATGCAGTACTTCTTCGGGGTCTACCTGGGCATCCTGCCGTTCTACGGAACGGGTGGCAGCACGTTCCTCAAGATCATCCCCGCCGACTGGAACAACCTCTCCCACCTCATCCTGCCGGCCGTCACCCTCGGCATCATCGAGGTTGCCTACATCTCGTACATGCAGCGCGCCTCCATGCTCGAAGTGATCCGCTCCGACTACGTGCGCACGGCCCGCGCCAAGGGCCTGCCCGAGCGTACGGTGATCCTCAAGCACAGCCTCAAGAACGCGCTCATCCCGGTCATGACGATCGCCGGTATCGACCTGGGCGCGCTGCTCGGCGGAGCGATTCTCACCGAGACGGTGTTCTCGCGCTACGGCGTCGGCCTCATGGTCTACCAGGCGATCACCGCGCGCGACCTGCCGGTCGTGGTCGGCGGCGTGCTGTTCGCCACGTTCGTCTACGTCATCGCCAACCTGGTGGTCGACGTGGCCTACGCCTACGTCGATCCGCGCATCCGCTATGAGTAGGCGGCGATGACCGACACCGAATCCGCCGCCTCCTTCGCGGAGCCACAGCTTGACTCACCGATGCCGGTCGGTTCCGAGAACCAGCCGGTCAGCGCCAAGCCGCTCGGTCTGTGGGCCGACACCTGGCGACGCCTGCGGCGCAACAAGCTGGCGCTCGTAGGCCTCGGCATCATCATCGTCTTCCTGATCGTCGGCGTGGCCCAGATCATCGCCGGCGTCACGGGCATCCACGGCGGCTACCTGGCGCCGTACGACCCGAACGCGGTCAATTTTCACATCACCAAACAGCCGCCGTCGCTGCAGCACTGGTTCGGCACCGACTACGAAGGTCGCGACGTGTTCTCGCGTACGCTGGTGGCCTCGCGCATCTCGCTGCTGGTCGGCGTCATCGCCGTCAGCATCGCGCTGGCGCTGGGCCTGGCTCTCGGCCCGCTGTCAGGCTATTACGGGGGCAAGATCGACTCGGTGATCATGCGTGTGGCCGACGTCTTCTTCGCCTTCCCTTACATCCTGTTCGTGCTGCTGCTCGTGGTCGTCCTCGGACCCGGGTTCAGGAACGTGTTCATCGCCATCGGCCTCTTGAGCTGGGCGTCGTATGCCCGCATCGTGCGGGGCACGGTCCTGAGCGTAAAGACGCAGGAGTACGTCGAGGCGGCCAAGGCCGCCGGCGCCAGCGACATGCGCATCATCTTCGGCCACGTGCTGCCCAACAGCATGGCGCCCGTGTACGTCTCGATCGCGATGGGCATCGGCGGCGCGATCGTCACCGAGGCGGCTCTGAGCTTCCTGGGCATCGGCGTGCAGCCGCCGACCGCGAGCTGGGGCAACATGATCTCCGACTATCTGAACTACCTGCAGGCGGGCCAGTGGTGGATGGAGCTGTTTCCCTGCCTCGCCCTGGTGATCACGGTGTTCGGCTTCATCTCGTTCGGCAACGGGCTGCGCGACGCCACCGACCCCAAGCTCAAGGAATAGGCATGACTGAGCGGCTTCTCGAAGTCACCGACCTGAGCACGCACTTTTTCACGCACGCCGGCGTCGTCAAGGCGGTCAACGGCGTGAGCTTCTCGCTCGATCGCGACGAGACCCTGGGCATCGTGGGCGAGTCCGGCTCGGGCAAGACGGTCACCGCCATGTCGCTGATGCGGCTGATCCCCGATCCGCCCGGTCGCATCGTGGGCGGCAGCATCGTACACAAGGGTCGCGACCTGCTGGCAGTGTCCAAAGAAGAGATGAGCGACATCCGTGGCAACGACATCGCGATGATCTTCCAGGACCCCATGACGAGCCTCAACCCGGTGTTCAAGGTGGGCGATCAGATCGCCGAGGTCATCAGGCGCCACCAGGGTAAGGGCAAGCGCGAGTCGTGGAAGATGGCCACCGACCTGCTGGCCAAGGTCGGCATCCCCGACCCCGAGCAGCGCGTCAACCAGTATCCGTTCGAGTACTCCGGCGGCATGCGCCAGCGCGGCATGATCGCGATGGCGATCTCCTGCAACCCCGACATCCTGATCGCCGACGAACCCACGACCGCGCTCGATGTGACGATCCAGGCGCAGATCATGGACGTCATCCGCGAGATGCAGGTGGCCTACCACAGCGGCGTCATCATGATCACCCACGACCTGGGGGTCGTCGCCCAGATGGCCGACAAGGTGATGGTCATGTACGGCGGGCGCACGGTCGAGTTCGGCTCAGTCGACGAGGTCTACTACAACCCGCACCAGCCCTATACGTGGGGCCTGCTGGGCTCGCTGCCGCGGCTCGACGAGACCGAAAAACAGCGCCTCACGCCGATCAAGGGTCAGCCGCCCAACCTTCTGCTGCTGCCCGACGGTTGCCCGTTCTCGGGGCGCTGTCCGTACGAGCTGCCCGTGTGCGCCGGCGAGTTCCCGGCCGTCGAGATCGTCGGACCCGACCACGGGGTCCATTGCTGGATCCCGCTGGCCGAGCGCGAAAAGATCCGCGCCGGACTGCCGCGCTTTCGCCAGAGGGCGGCGTCGTGAGCATCCTCGAGGTCAGAGACTTACAGAAGTACTTCCCGATCAAGTCGGGCGTGCTCAAGCGCACCACCGGCCACGTCTACGCGGTCGACGGCGTGTCGTTCTCTATCGACGAGGGCAAGACGCTGGGCCTGGTGGGCGAGAGCGGTTGCGGCAAGTCGACGACCGGCCGGGTGCTGTTGCGTCTGCTGCCGGCCACCGGCGGAACGGTCTCGTTCGACGGGCTCGACGTCATGGCCGCCTCGCGCGCGTCGCTGCAGCGCCTGCGCCGCGACATGCAGATCGTCTTCCAGGACCCGTACGCCTGCCTCAACCCGCGCAAGACGGTCAAGAGCATCATCGCCGAGCCCCTGCGCATCCACGACATCGGCACCGAATCCGAGCGCAAGAAGCGGGTCTTCGACCTGCTCGAAACGGTGGGGTTGACGGTAGAGCACGCCGAGCGTTACCCGCATGAGTTCTCGGGCGGTCAGCGTCAGCGCATCGGCGTGGCCCGCGCCCTGGCCCTGAACCCGCGTCTCATCATCTGCGACGAACCGGTCAGCGCCCTCGACGTCTCTATCCAGGCGCAGATGATCAACCTGCTCGAAGACCTCCAGAAAGAGCTCAAGCTGACCTATCTGTTCATCGCCCACGACCTTTCGGTGGTCAAGCACATCTCCGACCGGGTGGCGGTCATGTACCTCGGCAAGATAGCCGAGATCGCCGACAGCGCCCTGCTCTACATCAAACCGCAGCATCCCTACACCGAAGCCCTGCTGTCGGCCGTCCCGATCCCCGACCCGCGCACCGAACGCCAGCGCCGCCGGCTGATCCTCGAAGGTGACGTGCCGAGCCCCGCCAATCCGCCGTCGGGCTGCGTGTTCCACCCCCGCTGCCCCCGCATGCAGACCGACCCCTGCACCATCGAGATGCCGGCCCTGCGGGTCGTGGGCGGCGCCGGAGACGACCATATGGTCGCCTGTCACTTTCCGACACTGTACGGTTCCGCCGGCGCTGAGCCGGCGAGCGTCTGACGTCCGTCGCGTCCACGTGAGCAGCGCGTTCCGCAGTACCAATGCCTCGTCCGCGCGCAGGGCCGCGCCGCGCGCCGCGCTCGTCCTCGTCGCCCTGGCTTTTGGCGCCCTGCTGCTGGCGGGGGGCTGCTCGACGGCGAGCGACCACGGCGCCGCGACGGCGAGCCCGAGTCCGACATCGTCCGCCGCGGGCTCGGCCGGCGGCTCTGCCGCGGTCGTGGCCCGCGTCAACGGCGACCCTGTCACAAAGGCCGAAGTCGAACGCGCGATGTCCTTTTCGCGCTTGTCGACGAAGGCGCTCACCTACCGCCAGGCCCTCGAGGCGACGATCCGGCGTCATCTGCTGACGGCCGAGGCGGACCGGCTGGGCGTGAGCGTCGCCGAGTCCGACGTCGACGCGCGGCTCACGCAGGTGGCCACAAGCCTCGGCGGCTCCACGGCCCTGCAGCAGTCGCTGGCTTCCGTCGGCCTTACTCTGGCCGACTACCGCGACGAGTTGCGAGCTGCCCTGCTGGCCGAGCGGCTCGGCGCGCGCAAGTTCCCTGCGGCCGCCGTCACCGATCGGCAGGTGGCCGCCTTCTATCGTTCCCAGCGCGCGCAGCTCACCACGCCGGCCGCCGTCCGCCTGGCGGAGATCGTCGTCAAGACGAAGTCGCTGGGCAAGGCGGTCGTCGACCGGCTGCACGCGGGCTACCCGTTCGCCGAAGTGGCGCGCGCCTACTCGATGGACGAGCAGTCGACGGCCGCCGGCGGCGTGGTCGGCTGGGTGACGACGGCGTCGCTGCCGGCGCAGCTCAGACGGGTGCTCGCGGTAGCGCGTCGCGGCGTGCTGGTCGGACCCGTCCAGGCGGCCGGCGGCTGGCATGTGCTCAAAGTGCTGGGGCGCCGTGCCGCGCACACGCAGTCACTGGCCACGGCCCGCCCGGCCATCGTGGCGCAGCTCAAGCTGGAACGTCGCGCCGCGCTGCTCGAGGCCTGGCTCGCGAGGGCGCGCGCCGCCGCCCACGTGACGATCGGCTCGTAGCCGCCGCGTGCTCCGCCGGTCGACGGGTCGTCCCCGGTGCCGGCGTCTCCCTCTCCGCGCGACCGGCGCGGCACGCTATACTGGCGGCGGCAGTCGCACTCCGGAAGTAGCCGCATCATGAGAAAGATCTTCACCGCGCTGCTGGTGGTCGCCGCGCTCGTCGTGGCCGTCGGTGTCGCCAGCCGCGGCGCCAGGGTCGACCTCGACTATGTGGTCGGCACCTGGCACAAGGCCTCGTTGCTGTCGGTCGCGGCTCTCGTCGCGGCCGTGGTCGTCGTGGTCGGCCTGCTTTCGGCCGTCGCCGCGGGCCTGCTCATGGCGCGCGATCGCCGTCTCCTCCAAGAGGAACTGCAGCGCACCTATGTTCGTCTGCGCGCGGCAGAAGGCTCGCCGCCGGTCGCGGCGAGTCCCGGCGCCGGGCCGGCGTCCGGCGCCGCCGCGCCACCCGGCGCCGCCGCGCCGCCGGCGGCATCCTGACGACGCCCCCCGATCTCGTGTCCGGCAGTCACGCGTCGCGTCGCCGCTCGCTCTGGGTCGCGCGGCGCTCTCGGGCTCGAGTGCCGCGTCCGTCTGCCGGCGCCTGTAGGATGGGGCGATGATGAGAGAGCAGAGCTGGCGGATCGAACCGTGCGACCTGCGTGTCGCCGCGCTGCTCGCCGACGAGCTCCGGATCGGCCGGCTCGCCGCCGAGATCCTCGCGCGGCGAGGCTTCACCGACCCGGCTGCCGCCTACGAGTTCCTGCACCCCGACTTTCGCGTCCACAGCCCCTACCTGCTCGACGGCATGGCCGAGGCGCGCAAGCGCATCGATCGCGCCCTTGGCCGGGGTGAGACGATCGCCGTGTACGGCGACTACGACGCCGACGGCATCACCGCCACGTTCCTGCTCAGCGAGTTCCTGCGCGTCGACATGGGCGCAAACGTGGTCTGGCGGCTGCCCAACCGCTTTGCCGACGGTTACGGCCTCTCCGCCGAGGCGCTCGACGAGCTCGCGGCGGCCGGGGTCGGCCTCGTCGTCACCGTCGACTGCGGGATCGGCGCTCACGCCGAGGTCGCCCACGCGCGCGAGATCGGCCTCGACGTGATCGTCACCGACCATCACGAGCCCCTCGGACCTTTGCCGGAGGGCATCGTGGTGAACCCCAAGCTGGGTCACTATCCCTGCCGCGAGCTGGCCGGCGTCGGGGTCGCGCTCAAGCTTGCCCACGCGCTCCTGCAGGAGCGCGGAGACGACCGCGTCGAGCTGCCGCTCGCGCTGCGTCCCTACCTCGACGTGGTGGCGGTCGGCACTGTCGCCGACGTCGCGACGCTGCTCGACGAGAACCGCGGCCTGGTGGCCATGGGCGTGGGTCGCCTGCGCAGCGCCCCTCGGCCCGGTCTGGCCGCCCTTCTCGAGATCAGTGAGACGCGGCCCGACGACGTCGACGCGTCGACCATCGGCTTTCGCCTGGCCCCGCGACTGAACGCCGCCGGGCGCCTCGACGACGCCGCCCAGGCGGTCGAGCTCCTCGGGGCTTCCGATCGCGCCGCGGCCCTGCCGCTCGCCCAGCGTCTCGGGCAGCTGAACGCCGAACGCCAGGAGATCGAGGCGGTCATCCTGCGCGAGGCCCTCGCGCGGCTGGCCGATCCGCTGCCGGCCGCGATCGTGCTGTCGAGCCCCGACTGGCACGTGGGTGTGGTCGGCATCGTCGCGTCACGCGTGGCCGATCAGACCGGCCGGCCCACCATCCTGCTCAGCGAGACCGATGGTGTCGCCAAAGGTTCGGGGCGTAGCATCCCGGCCTTCGATCTGCTTGCCGGCGTGACGGCCTGTTCCGACCGCTTGCTCACCTACGGTGGGCACCAAGCGGCCTGTGGTCTGAGCCTCAAGACCGACGACGTCGCGAGCTTTGCTGAGGCACTGGCCGGCTACGCCGACGAGTGCCTCAGCGCCGACGACTTTCGCAGCCTCATCACCGTCGAGGCGGTCGCTGCCGGCGACGAGCTCACGCTGGGCCTCACCGACGAGCTCGACCTCTTCGAGCCCCACGGGTTCGGCAACCCGCGGCCCCTGCTGCTGCTTCATGGCGCCGAGATCGGCGCCTGCCGGCTCACCCGCAACCGGCGGCACATGCAGTGCGACGTGCGCCTCGACGGCGTCACGGCGCCGGGTGTGCGATTCGGCTTTTCGGCCGTCAACGAGCTGCGGCCCGGCCAGCGGTACGACGTGCCGCTGGCCTACGTGAAGAACTCGTTCAACGGCATGGTCAGGCCGCAGGCGCTCGTGAAGGGCGCGTTCGAGCTCGCGCCGCCCGGCGCCGACCTGTGCGAGGGCGAGTGTGTCGTCACGTGCCCGCAGCGGGTCTCCGGCGACGAGTTCTGGGAGGCGCTCGCCGACGCCGACCTCCCGGGGGCGACGCTGACCGACGGAGCCGCGACGGTCGCCGCTCTGCGCCGCGAGCGACGCCTGTTCGACCGTCGCTCCCGGCCCGTCGAAGCCGCGCTCGCCTCGCTCGTGGCGGCAGGCGGCCGGCTGCTGGTGCTGGTAGCCGACGTCGGCCGCCGCCGGCCGCTGCTCACGCGGGCTGCCTACCTTCCCGGGCTCGGGCGCACCTACCTCTATCTGAACGGCGCCTGCGCCGTGTCGCGCCTCGGGCTGGCCGTGTGCGGCGACGGCGTCGGCGACGAGCCCGACGTGGTCATGGCCGACACGGTGACGGCCGCCGCCAACCCCGAGCTCGTGGGCGCCTTCGACCACGTGGCCTTCGTCGACCCGCCGTTCGACGGCGGCCTGTTCGGCGAGATCCTGCTGGCGACGGCCCCGCAGGCCTGCGTTCACGTGCTGTGGGGTGAGAGTGAGGTAGACTTCACGAAGGCCGTGATCGCCTCGGACTACGATCTCGAGGCTGTCTGCCGGCGCGTGTATCGCGTGCTCGCCGCCAGTGGCGCGAGCGACGAGCCCGGCCTCGATGCCGAGTTGCTCGGCCGGCACGGCTTTCTCGCGGGGCTGCCGACGCTGGCGGCCGCCGTGAGCACGCTGTCCGAAGCCGGTTTGCTGGCCGCGAGCGACGGCAAGAAGGGAGTGAGAAAGACGGAGGGCAAGATCGACTTGGCGATCTCCGCCACCTATCGACGATGGTACGAACGATTCCAGACGACGACATTTCTCAGACACTGCCTGAGCATCCGCCTCTAGGCCACGCTCCGCTGGGGCCGCTGGCTCCTGCCGCCGAAAAGCAGCGCGAGCTGCTGGAGCGCGTGCTCGCGGCGGTGGCGGTCTACAACCCCGACGTCGACGAGGCGCTCATCACGCGCGCCTTCGAGATGGCCTGCGAAAAACACGGCGGGCAGGCTCGCAAGAGCGGCGAGGACTTCATCAACCACCCCGTGGGCACGGCCCTGATCTGCGCCGAGCTGCGGCTCGACGACTCGACCATCGCGGCCGCCCTGCTGCACGACGTGGTCGAAGACACCGACACGCCGATCGAAGTCATCCGCTCCGAGTTCGGCGACGTGATCGCGATGCTGGTCGACGGCGTCACCAAGCTGACCAAGATCAGCTTCACCTCCACCGAAGAGGAGCAGGCCGAAAACTACCGCAAGATGATCGTGGCCATGGCCGAAGACATCCGCGTGATCCTGATCAAGCTCGCCGACCGCCTCCACAACATGCGCACCCTGTGCTACCTGGGCAAGCAGAAGCAGATCCAGAAGTCCAAGGAGACACTCGAGATCTACGCGCCGCTGGCCCACCGGCTGGGCATCAACAGCGTCAAGTGGCAGCTCGAAGACCTTGCCTTCGCGACCCTTCACCCGCGCAAGTACGCCGAGATCGAGCGCATGGTGTCGCAGCGTCGCGCCGATCGCGAAGACTACATCACCGAATCGGCGCGGTTCCTCGAAGACGAGCTCTCCAAGGTGGGCGTGCGCTCCGAGATCACCGGACGCGCCAAGCACTTCTATTCGATCTATATCAAGATGAGCCGGCGCGGCAAGGAGTTCAACGAGATCTTCGACCTTACGGCCCTGCGGGTCCTGGTCGAGACCGTCAAGGACTGCTACGGCGCCATCGGTGTGATCCACGCCGTCTGGAAACCCATCCCCGGACGCTTCAAGGACTACATCGCGATGCCCAAGTTCAACCTCTACCAGTCGCTGCACACGACCGTCATCGGGCCGGGGGGCAAGCCGCTCGAGATCCAGATCCGCACGTTCGACATGCATCAGACGGCCGAATTCGGTGTCGCGGCGCACTGGCTCTACAAGGCCAAGGGCGACGGCGACCGTCCCGCCGACAAGCTCGCCTGGCTGCGGCAGATGATGGAGTGGCAGTCCGAGACCGCGGGCGACCCCCGAGAGTTCATGGACACGCTGCGTATCGACCTCTTCGAGGACGAGGTCTTCGTCTTCACTCCCAAGGGCGAGGTAAAGAGCCTCGCGCAGGGCTCCACGCCGATCGACTTCGCCTACGCCGTGCACACCGACGTCGGCGCGCACTGCGTGGGCGCCAAGATCAACGGTCGCATCGTGCCGCTGCACACCACGCTGAACTCCGGCGATATCGTCGAGATCATCACCTCGCGCTCGAGCCGCGGACCTTCACGAGACTGGCTGGGCATCGCCACGACGCCGCGCGCCCGGCAGAAGATCCGCCAGCACTTCCGCCGCGAGCAGCGCGAAGACTCCGAGCACTCGGGTCGCGACCTGCTGCAGGAAGCCCTGCGCCGGCAGGGGCTGCCGGCCCAGAAGCTGCTCACGTCCGACGTCTTCTCGCGGACCGTCAAGGACCTCGGCTATCAGAAGGCCGACGACCTCTACGTGGCGCTCGGCTCGGGGCGCATCCCCGTGCGCGCGGTGGTGAACAAGGTCCTGCAGCGCAGTGGCGGCGAACAGGCCGCGGTGCCCGAGATCGCGATGCTCCCGACCGAATCGAACGCAGCGGCGCTGGCCGGCGGCGCGTCGAGTGAGTTCGGCATCGCCGTCGAAGGCATGCACGACATCGTGGTGCGCATGGCGAAGTGCTGCAAGCCGATCCCCGGCGACGAGATCCTGGGGTACATCTCGCTCGGCAAGGGGGTCACCATCCACCGCGCCGAATGCAAGAACGCGCGGGCCCTGTTTGCCAAGAACCGCGAGCGCTTCACGAACGTCTCCTGGGAGGGGCTGGGTGCGCAGGCGTTCCGGGTCGAAGTCCAGGTCGAAGCGCTCGACCGCAACCACCTGCTCGAAGACATCGCCCGCACCCTGTCCGACTCGGGCTCCAATATCGTCGGCGGCGCGGTGCAGACGCTGTCCGACGGGGTCGTCAGGGACCGCTTCGTCTTAGAGATCGGCGATGTCCACCAGCTCGCCAACATCATCGCCAACCTCAAGGCCATCGGCACGGTCTACGACGCCTACCGGGTGGTATCGAGCTAGGGCGGTCGGCCGGCCAGGGCCGCGCGCGCCCCGACGCTCGACGACGGCGTCCCCGGCCTGATAGCGTAAGCCGCTCACCCGCGCACGGTAAGGATTGCACTATGGCCGACCATTTCGATGTCTTCATGCTGACCCTCGGGCCGCTCGGCGCCAACTGCTTCATCGTCGCCGCCGACGGCAAGGCGCTCGTCATCGACCCCGGCGACGAGGCCGACGCGCTGGCCGACGCCTTCGACGAGATCGGCGCGCGCCCGCAGGCGATCCTCGTCACGCACGGCCACTTCGACCACTTCGGCGCCGTCGACGCCCTGGCGCGGCGCTTCGAGCTGCCCGTCTACGTGGGCGCGCCCGACGTCGACCAGCTCACCGAGCCGGCCACCGGGCCACTCGCCGGCTTTCCCATTCAGGCGGTGTCGGTCGAGCCGCTGCTGCTCGAGACCGAGCAGCAGCTCGACCTCGTCGTACCCGTCACCGCCCTTCCGACCCCGGGCCACTCGCCCGGATCCTACACCTTCTTCATCGAAGGCCACCTGTTCTCGGGCGACCTGCTGTTCCAGGGCAGCGTGGGCCGCACCGACCTGCCCGGCGGCGACACCGACCAGCTCCTCAACTCGATCGCCGCCCTCGTACGTCGCTTCCCGCCCGACACGCTGGTGCACTGCGGGCACGGGCCCGACACGTCGCTCGGCCGCGAGCTCGCTCTCAATCCGTTCCTCTCGCCCCTGCGCCACGATCCGGAGCATCGCTGGTGAGCGCCCCAAAGGCCCCGCGGGCCCCTAAAGGCACCTACGATCTGCTGCCGGCCGACGCCGAACGGCGGGCCGACATCGTGGCCATCGTGGCCGATGTGTTCACCTCCTACGGCTTTCGTCAGATCGTCACGCCCGAGTTCGAGGAGACCGCGCTGTTCGCGCGCGGGGTCGGCGATGCGACCGACATCGTGCGCAAGGAGATGTATTCGTTCCCCGACCGCAGCGGGCGCGACCTCACGCTGCGCCCCGAAGGCACCGCGCCGGTGTGCCGCGCCTACGTCGAGCACGGCATGTTCAAGCTCACCAAGCCGGTCAAACTCTGGTACTACGCCCCGATGTTCCGCTACGAACGCCCCCAGGCCGGTCGCTATCGCGAGCACTACCAGTTCGGGGCCGAAGCCCTGGGCTCGGACGACCCACTGGTCGACGCCGAAGTTATCGCGATGCTCGGCCAGATCTACGACGAGCTCGAGATCGGCGACCTCACCCTGGCGGTGAACAGCATGGGCGACGCCCAGTGCCGGCCGGCCTATACCGAGCTGCTGCGCGAGTTCCTCGCGGCCCATGCCGACGAGCTCTGCGGCGAGTGTCGCGAACGCACGACCACCAACCCGCTGCGCACGTTCGACTGCAAGGTCGAGGGCTGCCGCGCGGTGCTGGCCGGCGCGCCGCACCTGGTCGACCATCTCTGCGAACCGTGCCGGCGACATTTCGACACGGTGCTCGAGCTGCTGCGCAGGGTCGGCCTCGACCCGGTCCTCGACTTCAGGCTGGTGCGAGGTCTCGACTACTACACGCGCACCACGTTCGAATACCAGTCCAACTCGCTGGGCTTTGCCCAGAGCACCATCGGCGGAGGCGGGCGCTACGACGGCCTCGTCGAGCTGATCGGCGGGCCGCCCACGCCGGGCTTCGGGTTCGGCAGCGGCCTCGAGCGCGTCACGCTCGTCTCGGGCCTCGAAGAACAAGAGGACGAGGGCCCGCTCGCCTACGTGGTGGCATTCTCAGACGAGGCTCGAGCCGACGCCTTCGCGCTCACCCAGCACCTGCGTCGCGATCTGCTGATCGACGCCGAGTGCGATCTCGTCGCGCGCAGCGCCAAGGCGCAGCTCAAGCAGGCCGGCCGCAGCGGCGCCGAGCTGGCAGTGCTCGTCGGCCTCGACGGCGTCGCCGACGGCGAGGTGCGCGTGCGCGACCTCGAAAACGGCGACGAAGAAGACGTCGCCGTCGACGAGCTCGGCGACTGGTTCGACGACTGGCTCGACGACGACGGCCTCGACGGTCACGGTCACCATCACGGCAACGGCAACGGCAACCCGCTGGGCGGCAACGGCGGGGGAGAGGCGTGATGCGCAGCGCGCTGCCCGGCGAGCTGCGGGCCGCCGACGTCGGTCGCACAGTGAGCCTCGCCGGCTGGGTCGCCCGTCGCCGCGACCACGGCAACCTGATCTTCGTCGACCTGCGCGATCGCTCCGGCCTCGTGCAGCTCGTCTTCGACCCCCGTGTCGCGCCCGCAGCGCACCACTTCGCCGAAGGCCTGCGGTCCGAGTACGTGGTGCGCGCGAGCGGCGAGGTGGTCGCGCGTTCGCCCGAAACCGTCAACCCCGGTCTGCCGAGCGGCGAGATCGAAGTGCGGGTCGGCGCAGCCACCCTGCTGTCGGCGGCGCGCACGCCGCCGTTCGAGATCGAATCGGGCGAGGGGCACGACGTCGACGAGACGTTGCGGCTCAGGTATCGCTACCTCGACATCCGCCGGGCTCCCATGCTGGCTCGTCTCGAGCTGCGCCACCGCGCCGCCACGGCGGCGCGCGACTACCTGAACGCCAATCGCTTTCTCGAGATCGAGACGCCGATGCTGACCCGCTCGTCACCCGAGGGCGCGCGCGACTTTCTCGTGCCCTCACGCCTGCAGCCGCACAGCTTCTACGCGCTGCCGCAGTCGCCGCAGATGTTCAAGCAGATCCTGATGGTGGGCGGGGTCGACCGCTACTACCAGCTCGCGCGCTGCTTTCGCGACGAAGACCTGCGCGCCGACCGCCAGCCTGAGCACACCCAGATCGACGCCGAGATGTCGTTTATGACGGCCGCCGAGATCCGGGCCTTGCTCGAAGGCCTCATGGCGGCGATCTTCGAGGCCGTGGGCGAGGGGCCGCTCGAGCTGCCGCTGCCGACGCTCACCTACGACGAAGCCATGCTGCGCTTCGGCTCCGACAAGCCCGACCTGCGCTACGGGTTCGAGATCGTCGAGCTGTCCGACGTGTTCGGCGACAGCGGCTTTCAGGTGTTCCGCGGCGCTGTTTCCGCCGGCGGCGTGGTGCGCGCGATCAGGGCGCCCGGCGGCGCCCGCCTGTCGCGCGCCCAGATCGACGGTCTCACCGAGCATGCCAAGGCCCACGGCGCCAGGGGCATGGCCTACGTGTACGTCGAAGAAGGCCGGGCCTTGCGCGGACCGATCGTCAAGTTCCTGTCGGCCGACGAGCAGGCCGCCCTGGTCGACCGCACGGCCGCCGAGCCCGGCGACCTGATCGTCTTCGCCGCCGACCAGGCGCTCGCCGCGGCCGGCGTGCTGGGCGCCCTGCGCGGAGCGCTCATCGGGTTGCTCGCCCCCGAGCCGGCCCGACGCTGGTCGCTGCTGTGGGTCGTCGAGTTTCCGCTCTTCGAGATCGACCCCGAGACCGGCGTCCTCACCTACGGCCACAACCCCTTCAGCCTGCCGACCGACGACACGCTCGCCTACCTGGACAGCGAACCCCTTCGCGTGAAGGGCGCCCAGTACGATCTCGTCCTGAACGGCGTCGAGCTCGGCTCGGGTTCCCTGCGCATCCCCGACGCCGCCCTGCAGCGCTCCATCCTGCGCACGCTCGGCATGAGCGACGCGCGCATCGACGAGTCGTTCGGCTGGTTTCTCGAAGCGCTCGAGTACGGCGCGCCGCCGCACGGCGGCATCGGCCTGGGCTTCGATCGCATCGTCATGCTGCTGGCGGGCGAATCGTCGATCCGCGACGTCATCGCCTTTCCGAAGACCGCTTCGGGCTCAGACCCCATGACCGGCGCGCCCGCGCCGGTCGACGCGCGCCAGCTGCAAGACCTGCGCGTGCGGCCCGCCTGACGTTCGCCCCGTTTTTCAGTTACTCAAGCATTTCGCCGGACTGCCGACAAATTGTGGGACGAGTTATCGTCTGCTAGCATGCCGGTTGCTCGACCTTGTGCGTGATTCGTGGCGTTATTGAGCCAACACTCACGCGCCGGGAGCCCGACTCCGGTCGGTCCGTGGACCGCCGGGAGGGCACCCACCTGCTCTTGCAGGTTCAATAAGAAAGCGAACACGGCAAGGTGGAGCCTTTTCTGATGGAGGCGAAGATGAGTGGCCAGCCCGCGTACCGGTCGTTTCTCATTAAGGCGGCCCTGATCATCGTCATGGGGGCCGCGATCATGGCGCTCCTCACCGGCGGCATCGTCCTTGCCACCAACGCTCCCAAGGCGACCGTCACCCCAACGACCGTCGTCGGCGCCTACAACACGGCCGGCAGCTACGGCATCACCGGCTATCCGACACTCTCCGTCAACGCCCAGTCCGGCAACGTGCCCGGCTTCATCAAGAACCCGCTGACCGAAAAGCGCGGCGTCATCCTGCTCGTCTACTGCGCCGGCCCGGTCGAAGACCAGCAGATGCTCGGCTACTTCAACACGATCAAGGCCAAGTACGCGGCCCAGGGCTCGTTCTTCTCGTTCGAGGCGCACAAGGCCTCGGAGCTCGGCGACGTGCTCGCCCAGCTCAAGATCAGCCAGCCGCCGGCGTTCGCCGTGATCTCTCCCGACGGCAGCGTCTACCAGGAATACACCGGCTGGATCAGCGAGAAGGTCATGTCCCAGGTGGTCGCGAACGCCCTCGGCTCCTAGGGTTTCGCGGGGCCGCGGGCGCGCCCTCCGCGCAGGGCCGACGCCCGATCCGTAGCCCCTCGACCGCGTCTCCAAGTCTGCCTGAGCGGCCCCGGACGATCGTCCGGGGCCGCTCTGCGTCGCGATCCGATGTGACGTGTCGCGGCCTCGCGTCGTGTCGCCCTGCGGTCACGAACGTCTCGCCGGCGCACGGTTCGGGCGGCCGCGAACGCGGCGCGGCGCTCCCTTTTCGTTTGACGAGTGCGACCCCTGTGGTACATAATCCCGACTGATTCTGTTGTGTATCGGCCCGCGAGCCAGGGAGGCATGGGGTGCGGATCTCGTCCCGCTGCGAGTACGGCCTGCGCGCCATGATCTACTTGGCGCGCGCCGACAGCGACGATCCCGTGCCCCTCACCGAGATTGCCCGCAGCGAAGACATGCCGACCGCCTTCCTCGAGCGCATCCTCGCTCGTCTGCGCGAGGGCGGCCTGGTCGCCAGCACGCGCGGAGCGAGCGGCGGCTACCGGCTGTCGCGGTCGGCCGGCGCCATCTCGGTGGCCGACATCGTCACCGCCATCGAAGGCCCGTTGTCGCTGGTCGGCTGCCTGCCCGACGAAGGCGGCTGCGCCAGGGCCGGCAGCTGTGCGTCGCAGGCCGTGTGGCGGCGTCTCGACGACGCCATCAGCCGAGCGCTGGGCGACATAAGTCTCGATGAACTTTGCGTGGAGGCGATCACGACATGAGAACCGTGTACTTCGACCACGCGGCGACGACCGCGGTCGACCCGCGCGTCTTCGCCGAGATGGAGCCCTACTTCGTGGAGCGCTACGGCAATCCGTCGGAGATCCATCGGTTCGGCCGCGAGACCCGCGCAGCCGTCGACAAGGCTCGTGTCCAGGTGGCGGCGGCGCTCGGCGCGGCCGACAAGGAGATCGTCTTCACGAGCGGCGGCACCGAGGCCGACAACCTGGCTCTGAGCGGCTTCCTTGCGCGCCTCGAGCCGGGGCATCTGATCGTCAGCGCGATCGAGCACCCCGCGGTCATGGAGACGGCGCGGGCCCTCATGCGCCAGGGCTGGGAGGTGACCTTCGCGGCGGTCGACAGCCGGGGCGTCGTCGACACCGACGCCTACGCCGCCTCGTTTCGCGACGATACGCGTCTCGCGTCCATCATGTTCGCCAACAACGTGGTCGGTACCATCGAGCCCGTCAAGGAGCTTGCCCGGATCGCGCACGAGCACGGCGCCGCGTTCCACACCGACGCCGTCCAGGCCGTGGGCGCGCTGCCCATCGACGTCGCCGACCTGGGCGTCGACATGCTGTCGCTGTCGGGCCACAAGCTGTACGGGCCCAAGGGCATCGGCGCGCTCTACATCAGGCGTGGTACACGCGTGGCGCCCATCCTGCACGGCGGTGGCCACGAGCGACGGCTGCGCTCGGGCACCGAGAACGTGCCCGGCATCGTCGGTCTCGGCGCCGCGCTCGAGCTGGCCGTGGCCGAGATGCCCAGCCAGCGCCCCCGGCTCGAAGCGCTCCGCGACCGCCTTTCCGAAGGTCTGCTCTCGGCTATCGACGACACGGTCTATCTGGGCCATCCCACAGACCGGCTGCCGGGCAACGTCTGCGTCTCGGTGCGCTTCATCGAGGGCGAGTCGATGGTCCTGCAGCTCGACGGCAAGGGTGTCGCGGTGGCGAGCGGCTCGGCCTGCGCGTCGGGTTCGCTCGAGCCCTCGCACGTCATCCTCGGCATGGGCTACGCCGCCGAGGAGGCTCACGGCAGCGTTCGTCTCACGCTCGGCCACGAGAACTCAGACGCCGACGTCGACTACTTCCTCGAAGTCTTCCCGCCCATCGTCGCGCGGCTGCGCGAGATGAGTCCGCTCTACGTGAAGAGGTAGGCACATGTACACCGATCTCGTGATGGACCACTTCTCGAACCCTCGCAACGTCGGCGAGGTCGAAGAACCCGACGGCGCCGGGCAGATCGGCAATCCGGTCTGCGGCGACGTCATGCGCATGACGATCAAGGTCGACGACGACCGCATCACCGACGTCAAGTTCAAGACGTTCGGCTGTGGCGCCGCGGTGGCGACCTCGAGCATGGTGACCGAGATGGTCATGGGCAAGACGCTCGACGAAGCCGCCGAGATCTCCAACAGGGCCGTCGCCGAGGCGCTCGGTGGGCTGCCGGCCCAGAAGATGCATTGCTCCAACCTCGCCGCCGACGCCCTGCACCTCGCCATCGAGGACTACCTGACCAAGGCGGGCCGCGCCGGAGACGTCGCGAAGGTGCTCGGAAAAAAAGCGTCGTCGTAGGCCTGAGCGGCGGCGTCGACAGCGCCGTGGCCGCCCTCGCCTTGCGGGAGGCCGGCTACCAGGTGCGGGCCGCCACCCTGAAGCTCTGGCCGGAAGACGACGAACGAAGCTGCTGCTCGCCGGCGGCCCTGGCGCGCGCCAGGGAAAGCGCCCACGCCATCGGCAGCCCTCACTTCAGCGTGAACGACGAGCCGCGGTTCGAAGCCGAGGTGGTGTCGCCGTTCGTCGCGTCGTACCTGGCCGGGGAGACGCCGAATCCCTGCATCGAGTGCAATCCCGGGCGCCTGCAACGGCTGCTCTTGCTGGCCGACCATTTCGGCGCCGCGTGGGTGGCTACCGGCCACTATGCGCGAGTCGTGCGGGTGGCCGGCGCAGCGCGCGTGGCGCGCGGTCGCGACCGCGACAAGGACCAGTCGTACATGCTCTGGCGCGTACCCCCGGAGACACTGGAGCGCCTTCTGCTGCCGCTGGGCGAGCTCACCAAGCCCGCGGTCCGCGCGTGGGCTCGTCGTGCCGGCCTTCCCCCGGCCGAGCAGGCCGAAAGTCAGGATGTCTGCTTTGCGCCCGGCGACCACCGCGAGTTCCTGGCGACACGCGGCGCTCCCGGGCGGGCGGGTGAGATCGTCGACGGTGACGGGCGCGTGCTCGGCAGCCACGACGGCTGGTGGCGGTTCACGGTGGGCCAGCGGCGTGGCCTCGGCGTGAGCGCCGACGAGCCGCTGTACGTGCTGGCCGTCGAGCCCGAGTCCGGGCGCGTCGTGGTCGGCCCCGCCGACCGGCTGGCCGTACGGTCCGTCGAAGTCCGCGAGCTCGCCGACCGCGGTCTCGGCGACGGCAGGGGTCTCATGGCCCAATTGCGCTACAAGGCCGCGCCCGTGACCGTCACGTCGCTCACGAAG
Organism: uncultured Actinomycetes bacterium; assembly: GCA_963733255.1. Taxonomy (GTDB): domain Bacteria; phylum Actinomycetota; class Thermoleophilia; order UBA2241; family UBA2241; genus Bog-752. Next base: position 317,029 of record CAVTCH010000019.1, on the reverse strand, counting down.
CTGGGCGGCGATCGCGCCCGGATCGAGCTCGGCGAGCCGTTCGCCGGGGTCGCCCCGGGGCAGTCGGCGGTGCTCTACAGAGACGATGTCGTGGTCGGCGGCGGCATCGTCACGACGGCCGGCGCGCGACGTTCAACGGCCTCTGCCGGTGTGATAGGGTGTCCGCGCTGAGAGCGAGGCCCGAAGCGCGACGATGGAGGCGACGCCGATGACTGATTCACTGTGGATCGTGGGTGCCAGCACGCCCTCGATGGCGTTGCGCTATGCCGCTGCGTTCTTTCTTGTCGCGGTCGGCATCGGGCTGATCTACGCCCTCGTGCGGCTGGGCGGCACGCTGCGCTCCGCCGAGAAGCTCATGACCGACGTCGACACCGAGGTGGTGCCGCTCCTCAAGCAGGCGACCGAGACTCTCGACGGCGTCAACACCGAGCTCGACAAGGTCGGTGTCGTGATGACGAGCGTGGTCGATGCCACCGAGAAGGTCGACCAGACGACACGCATGGTCGAGTCGGCGATCACGGTGCCGGCCAAGAAGGCGGCGGCCTTCGGTGCAGGCGTTTCGCAGGCCGTCTCGAGCTTCTTCAACCGCGGCGCCGACGCCGCCGAGCCCGAATCCGACGAGAGTGCGCCGAGCGGCGCTTCGTGGAGCCCGCCGTCCGGCTACGACGAGCCGCCGGCGACGCCGGCACGACCGGCCGAAGCCCCCGCCGCCGACGCCGCGGCGGGAGCCGCCGGCGCCACGCCCGCGCCCGAGGCGCCCGAGCCACCGGCTCCCGAACCGGCGAGCGGTGTGAACGAGGAGAGTGGCGCGTGAGGCTGTGGGGGACCCTCATTTTCGGTGGCGCGCTCGCCGGCGCGAGCGTCGCTTTCTACGTGCGCGAACGTGTGCAGACGACGGGCCAGAGTTACACCGAGGTACTGCTGCAGCTGCCCTCCGAGGTGCGGCGCGGCTACGGCGTGGCTCGCCGCAGGGCGCGGCTGGCGCTCGACGACGGCCTGCGGGCGGCCCGCGTACGCGAGAGCCAGGTCGATCAGGCGCTCGTCGCGGCGGCGCCACGCGACGACGAGCCGGCGATCTAGGCGAGGCCGATCATGGCAGATACCATCCGTCTCGAAGTCACTGCCTCACCCGGCGCGCTGCCGGTCGTGCGCATGGTCCTGGGCGGTGTGGCCGCGCGCGTCGACCTGCCCCTCGACGCGATCCAGGATCTGTACGTGGCCGTCGAGGAGCTGCTGTCGGCCGCCGAGAGCGCGGGCGAGGGGCCGCGTCACGAGCTGGTCATCGAGGTGGGCGACGACGGCGTGACCGTGACCGCCGGACCATTCCGCTCCGCGGTCCTCAAAGAGAGCCTCACCGGCGCCGCCGGGTCCGGACGCTTCGACCTGCAGACGGTCATGCGTGGGGTCGTCCAGTCCGTCCAGGTCTGCGCAGCGCCCGACGACTGCTACTGTGTCGCCTTCGCCAAGCGGCGCGGCGGCTGAGGTCTGCATGGCTGACGCCGACACGACTGACCGGCCCGGCGACGAGCTCGCCGGAGCGCCCGAAGGGCAAGAGACGACGTCCGGCGCCGACGAGCGACGGGCGCCCGACGCGCGCCGGGGCGACCCTGGGTCAGACGATGACTCGCTCGGCTCACGCGACGCGGTCGAGGGCGACAAGCCCGACGACGGCGAAGAGACCGAGGCCGACGACCAGGGCGAGACCGACGGCGAGACCGACGACGACGAGACCCGAGCCGGTGCGCTCTCCGACGAGACCGAGGACGACGACGAAGACCTGATCGCCCGCGTCGTGCCGCCCACGAGTCGTGGCAAGGACGAATCCGAGAAGCTCGACCAGTTCCTGCTTCGTCGCTATCACCTGCACGGCGACCGCCGGGCGCGCGACCAGCTGATCACGATGTATCTGCCGCTCGTGCGCTCGCTGGCGCGGCGGTATTCGTCGCGTGGCGAGCACTTCGACGATCTGGTGCAGGTCGGCTCGATCGGTCTGATCAAGGCCATCGACCGGTTCGACCTCACACGTGGCGTCGAGCTTACTACCTACGCCACACCCAACATCATCGGCGAGATCAAGCGCTACTTCCGCGACAAGGGCTGGTCGGTGCGCGTGCCGCGTGGCCTGCAGGAGTTGAACATCCGCCTGAACAAGGTGATCGATGAGCTCGTGCCCAAGCTGCAGCGTTCGCCGACCATCAACGAGATCGCCGAAGCGGCCGGGGCCACGCCCGAAGAAGTGCTCGAAGCGCTCGAGACCAGCCAGGCCTACAACTCGGTCTCGCTGCAGGCCGCGCCCAACGGCGAGTCGGGCGACGACGAGACCGGTCTGATCGACTACATGGGCACCGAAGAAGCGGCCTACGACACCATGGAGGATCGCACCATGCTCGCGCCGGGCTTCGCCAAGCTCGACGCTCGCGAGCGCTACATCCTTCATCTGCGCTTCTTCGAAGGCCTCACGCAGTCGCAGATCGCCGCGCGCGTCGGCATTTCGCAGATGCATGTGTCACGGCTCATCCGCCGGGCGCTCGAGAAGCTACGAGCGAACATCGGCGAGGGTGCGCTGTGACGCACCGGCTCTGACGGGTAGACATAACGCGACGATGAGGTGCGCATGACCCTCCCAGGGACTGGTCCGATGCTGTCGTCGGCGGCGATCCGCCGCGCGTTCAGCGAGTTCTTCGAGGCGCGGGGACACCTGGCGCCGCCGCCGGCCTCGATCGTGCCGGCCGGCGACCCCAGCGTGCTGTTCACGACGGCCGGCATGCAGCAGTTCAAGCCCTACTACCTCGGCGTCGACACGCCGCCCGCCGCGCGGCTGACGACCTGTCAGCGCTGCTTTCGCACCTCCGACATCGAGAGCGTCGGGCACACGGCGCGCCACGAGACCTTCTTCGAGATGCTCGGCAACTTCTCGATCGGCGACTACTTCAAGCGCGACGCCATAGCCTGGGCGCTCGAGTTCTCCGAGCAGCTCGGCATCGACCGGGCACGGATCAAGGTCAGCGTGTTCGGCGGCGACGAGCAGGTGCCCGTCGACGACGAGGCCATCGCGATCTGGAAGTCGCACGGCTTCTCGGACGGCGACATCGTGCGCCTCGGACGCAGCGACAACTTCTGGGGACCGGCCGGCGCCACGGGGCCCTGCGGACCATGCTCCGAGCTCTACTACGACATGGGCGAGGAGCTCGGCTGCGGGCGGCCCGACTGCGGCCCCGGCTGTGAGTGTGACCGCTGGATGGAGTACTGGAACCTGGTCTTCGTACAGTATGAGATGGACGAGCGCGGCGGCCTGTCGCCGCTCGCCGCGCAGAGCATCGACACCGGCATGGGCCTCGAACGCGTCAGCGCGATCCACCAGGGGGTCACGACGATCTTCGAGACCGACGCCTTCCGGCCGCTGATCGAGCTCGGCGAGCAGCTCTCCGGCCAGACCTACGGCTCGACCGAAGCTGTGACGCGCGCCCTGCGCGTCATGGCCGACCACGCCCGCGGCATCGCCTTTCTCATCATGGACGGCGTGTTGCCCGGCAACGAGGGGCGCGACTACGTGCTGCGGCGCATCATCCGCCGCGCCGTGCAGCAGGGCGTCTCGATCGGCCTCGACGAGCCGTTCCTCGCGCGCCTCTGCGAGCGCGTCATCGAGCTCATGGGCGCCGCGTATCCGGCGCTGGTCGCGAGCCGCGACACGATCGTTCGCATCGCCGGCGAGGAGGAGGCGCGCTTCACGCACACGCTCGCGCAGGGCATGGCCATCCTGGACGAGGCCCTGCGCCGCGCGCGCGACTCCGGCGCGGAGCTGCCGCCGGCCGTCGCCTTCGAGCTCCACGACACGTACGGGTTTCCCTTCGACCTCACGCGCGAGATCGTCCAGGACAGGGGGATGAGCGTCGACGAGGAGGGCTTCGAGCGCCTGATGGCCGAACAGCGCGAGCGGGCCCGCAAGGCCCAGCGCGCCGGCGAGACCGGGCCGGGCGAGATCGAGACCTTCCAGCGCGACAGCGCGGCTCTGCCGACCACCTTCGTCGGCTACGAGCGCCTCGAGGTCTACAGCATGGTGCGGGCCGCTCGCATACTGGCCGACGGCAGGGTGGCTCTCAAGCTCGACGAGTCGCCCTTCTACGCCGAGGGCGGCGGCCAGGTCGCCGACGCGGGCTGGATCCACACCGACTCAGGCAAGCTCGATGTGACCGACGTGCTGCGCTTCGAGAACGACCAGGTCATCGTCGGTCGGCTCACCGAGGGCAGCGTCGTTTCCGGCGAGCGCGCCAAGGCCATGGTCAACGCCGTGCGGCGCCACCAGACGGCCTGCAATCACACCGCCACCCACCTGCTTCACAACGCCCTCCGCATCGTGCTCGGCGACGAGGTGCGTCAGGCGGGCTCGCTGGTCACCCCCGACCGGCTGCGCTTCGACTACAAGACCCGGCGCGCGCCGACGCCGGCCGAGCTACGCCAGATCGAAGACTTAGCGAACCGCCGGATCGTCGAAAACCACCCGGTCCGGCCCTTCGTCACCACTCGCGAGTACGCCGCCGAGATCGGCGCGCTGGCCTTCTTCGAGGAGAAGTACGGCGAGTTCGTGCGGGTGCTCGAGATCGACGAATTCAGCCGCGAGCTGTGCGGCGGCACCCACGTCTCGTCGACCTCCCAGATCGGCCTGTGCAAGATCACCGCCAGCACCTCGGTCGGCGCCAACACCCGGCGCGTCGAAGCGATCACGTCGGCGGCGGCGATCGAGTACTACCGCGGCGTCGAGGCGCGCGAGCTCGAGCTGGCCGGTGAGCTCGGCGTTCCGTCCGATCGCGTCACCGACGCCGTCCGCCGCCGTCTGGCCGAGACCGAAGAGCTCAGGCAGGCGGCTCGCGCGGCCGAGACCGGCGAGCGTCACGATCGCGTCGAGAAGCTTCTGGCCGACGCTCACGCCGTGGGCGGGGCGACGCTGGTCGCGGGCGAGGTCGCCGTGCAGCGGCCCGACGAGCTTCTCGCCCTGGCCGACGAGATCCGCGCCAGGCGGCCCGACGCGGCCGTGGCGCTGCTGGCCGTCTTCGACGGTCGTGTCGCGGCCCTGGTAGCGGCCACCGACGCCCTCGTGGGCCGTGGGCTGCGCGCCGGCGATGTCCTCGCGGCGATGATGCCCGCCATCGGCGGCCGCGGCGGCGGCAAGCCGACGCTCGCTCGGGGCGGCGGCGACAACGTCGCCGGCATGGCGGCCGCGCTCGAGGCCGGCGTCGCCCGGGCCCGGGAGCTCCTCGAAGGCTGACGGTGCGCCTGCTCTCGCTCGACTACGGCGCCGCTCGCACCGGGGTCGCGATCTCAGACGAGACCGGCACGATCGCCCGGCCCTTCGGGGTCGTCGAACGCGCCGGCACGGCGCCGGGCCTCTCGAACCTCCGCGACATCGTGGCGTCCGAGGCGGTGTCGCGGGTCGTGGTGGGCCTGCCGGTCTCGCTCGACGGCGGCGAACACGCGCAGGCTCGCGAAGTACGCTCGTTCGTAGCTCGCTTGCGAAAGGCGATCGACGTGCCGGTGGTGCTCTACGATGAGCGCTTCACCACGGCGATCGCCCAGCAGCGGGGGGGAGCGGGGGCGCTCGACGCCAGAGCGGCGGCGCAGATACTCGAGGACTATCTGAGCGCCGGCGAGTCGCGACCGCGGTCCTAGGGTCACTCCCATCCGCCGGCGGGATGTCGCGCCCGCGCGTCCGGTCGGTCGGGTCTCCAGGGCAGGATGTCGCCTGCCGATGTGCAAGCTTGCAAGCGTCGGTCTTGCGACGCGTGACGCGGCTACTTAAGAAGAGACCCGGGGGAACGAGACGTGGCGACGATCACAGGGAGCACGGTCCTGACGGGCATCATCGGCTGGCCCGTGGCGCATTCGCTTTCGCCGGCGATGCACAACGCGGCTTTCGCGGCGCTGGGACTGGACATGGCGTACGTGCCGCTGCCGGTCGCCGCGGGGCGGCTCGAAGCCGCGGTCGGCGGCCTGGCGGGTCTCGGCTTTCGCGGCGCCAACGTCACGATGCCCCACAAGGCTGCCGTGCTGCCGTTCCTGGACGACGTGTCCGGCGACGCCCGCCTGATCGAGGCGGTGAACACGATCGTCGTCGCCGGCGGCGCGCTCGAAGGTCACAACACCGACGTCGGCGGCTTCGTGGCCGCTCTGCGTGACGTCGTAAGTGAACCTCTGGACGGCGCCGGCGCTCTTGTGCTCGGCGCCGGCGGGGTCGCTCGGGCGGCGACGCTCGGCCTCGTGCGTCTGGGAGTACGGACCATCACGGTGGTCAATCGCTCGCCGGCGAGGGCTGAGGAGCTCGCCCGCCTGCTGGGGGCCGTCGACGAGCGAGCACGGTTTCGGGTCGTGACGCTGGACGCTCTGACCGCATCTCACGTCCGCGAGGCCGACATCCTGGTCAACGCCAGCCCGCTCGGAATGAGCGAGCCACTTAAAGTGCCGGCGGTTTTGGTCGATACCATGCGACGTGACCATATCGTTTTCGACGTGGTCTACGGACAGCGGCCGACGGTGCCTCTCGAACGTGCCCGGGCCATCGGAGCTCGGGCTATCGACGGCTTGGACATGCTCGCCTGGCAGGCCGCGCTCTCGTTCGAGCTCTGGACGGGGCGGGGCGCGCCACTGGAAGTGATGCGAAGTGCCGCACGACGATGAGAGCGCATCAGAAGGTCGTCTGGCGACCGGCGACGACGGCCGGCCCGAGGTCGAGGTCGTCCCGCGTGAAGACGACCCGGCCGAAACCGACGAATGGGATGTCCAGGTACCCGACGATGAGGAAACGGATGGTTTCGTGAGCACAGGCCACGATGAGGTATTCGACACGGACGGCATGTTCGACGCGTTGTCCGGTCTGGCCGAGGCCGACCTGCTCACGACCGTCAAGCCGATCGAGATCCCCGACGACGAGCCCCCCGAGGCCGGGGCCGACGGCGACGGCGACGATGACGACGACGTTTCCGGTAACGGCGCGTCGCACTCCGGAGGCGTCAATGCCGTCCTCGAACGGCTGCAGGCCGCCGACGAGGCGGCCGCCTCCGGCTCTCCGGTGCCGCTGCGCGCGAGCAAGAAGCGTCTCGGCGAGATCCTGGTCGACATGGGCCTCGTCACCGACGAGCAGATCGAGGCCTGCCTGGTCCGCCAGAAGGAGACCCGTCAGCGCCTCGGTCAGATGCTGCTCGAGGACAAGGTCGTGTCGGAGCTCGACCTGACCAAGGCGCTCGCCACCAAGTTCGGCATCGAGTATCTCGACCTCACGACCGTCCAGCTCGACATGTCCGCCGCCGGGTTGATGTCCGAGAGGCTGTGCCGGCGCTACGGCGCGATCCCGGTGCGGTTCATCGACGACACGACCCTGCAGGTCGCGATGGTCGATCCGGCCAACGTCCTGGTCGCCGACGACCTGCGCATCATGACCGGCTACACGATCCTGCCGGCCATCGCCAGCGAGGAGGACGTGTTCGGGGCCATCAGCAAGCTGAACCGGCTCGACGACCAGGTCCACGAGAACCCGGACTCCGTGGTCACCGGCGACGAAGAGATCACCGACATCCGCGAGATGACCGAAGAGCCGCCGATCGTGAAGCTCGTGAACTCGGTGATCGCGCAGTCGGTCGACGACGGCGCCAGTGACATCCATTTCGAGCCCCAGGCCAAGGAGCTCGTCATCCGCTTCCGTCTCGACGGCGTCCTGCACGAGGTCATGTCGGTGCCGCGGCGCATGCAGAGCGGCGTGATCTCGCGCCTCAAGGTCATGGCCGAGCTCGACATCGCCGAACGTCGCGTACCTCAGGACGGTCGCATCGGCCTGGTGGTGGGCGGCAAGCCCATCGACATGCGCGTCGCCACCCTGCCCACGGTCTACGGCGAAAAGATCGTCATGCGTCTGCTCGACAAGAGCAACGTCATGCTCGATCTGACCGATCTCGGCTTCTCGGCGAAGGCGCTCAAGCGCTACAAGCGCTCCTTCACGCGCCCGTACGGCGCCATCCTCGTCACGGGGCCGACCGGCTCGGGCAAGTCGACTACGCTCTACGCCACGCTGAACATTATCAACTCGCCCGAGAAGAACGTGATCACGGTCGAGGACCCGGTCGAGTATCGGCTCAACGGGATCAACCAGGTGCAGGTCAATGTGAAGGCCGGCATGACCTTCGCCGCGGCCCTGCGCTCGATCCTGCGCTGCGACCCGGACATCGTGATGGTCGGCGAGGTCCGCGACCGCGAGACCGCGAGCATCGCCATCGAGTCGGCCCTCACCGGCCACCTCGTGCTCAGCACGCTGCATACAAACGACGCGCCGGGCGCGCTCTCGCGACTCACGGAGATGGGCATCGAGCCGTTCCTGACCTCGTCGGCCGTCGACTGCGTCCTCGCCCAGCGCCTGGCGCGGCGCCTCTGCAAGGAGTGCAAGGAACCCTATGAGCCGTCCGAGGAGATGCTCAAGAAGAACGACTTTCCGCCCGAAGTCTTTGACATGGGGCAGGTGACGTTGTACCGACCGAAGGGTTGCTCTCGCTGCAACGGCACCGGCTATAAGGGACGGCTCGGGATCTACGAAGTTATGATCGTAAGCGAAGCCATCCGCCGGCTGACGGTCGAGCGCAAGAGCGCCGACGAGATCAGCCGCGTGGCTCAGGCCGAGGGAATGAAGAACCTGCGCGAAGACGGCATCGACAAGGTGCTGGCGGGCGCAACGTCGATCGAAGAGATCGCCCGGGTCATCATCTGACAATCTGCCTTCCGAGGGGACGATAACGATGGATCTAGTCGACATCCTGCTTGAGGTTCTCGAGCGTGACGCGAGCGACCTGCACCTCACCGTCGGCGCGCCGCCGATCGTGCGCGTCAACGGCGTTCTCGAACGACTCGACTATCCGCGTCTGGGCGCCAACGACACCCGCGAGCTGATCTACAGCATCCTCTCCCAGGAGCAGCGTCAGCGCCTCGAGAACGATTGGGAGATGGACTTCTCGTACTCGGTGCCCAACCGGGCCCGCTTCAGGGTCAACGCCTACTTCCAGCGCAACAGCCTGGGAGCGGCCTTCCGCCTGATCCCCATCCAGATCAAGAAGCTCGAAGACCTCGGACTGCCCAAGGCGCTGCACCAGCTCACCACCAAGCCGCGCGGCTTCGTGGTGGTGACCGGCCCGACCGGTTGCGGCAAGTCGACCACCCTGTCGGCCATGATCGACGAGATCAACGAGGTCCGCGAAGAGCACATCATGACGATCGAGGACCCGATCGAGTTCCTCCACCGCCACAAGAAGTGCATGATCAACCAGCGCGAGGTGGGGGCCGACACGAAGTCGTTCAACCGGGCGCTCAAGAGTGTGCTGCGCCAGGACCCCGACGTCATCCTCGTGGGCGAGATGCGCGACACCGAGACCATGGCCACGGCGCTCACGGCGGCTGAGACCGGGCACCTCGTGTTCGCCACGCTGCACACCCAGGATGCGCCGCAGACCATCGACCGCATCATCGACGTCTTTCCGCCGCATCAGCAGGAGCAGATCCGCGTGCAGCTCTCGACCACCCTGGTGGGCGTCTGCACGCAGCAGCTCCTGCCGACACGCGACGGCCGCGGCCGGGTGGTCGCCTGCGAGCTGCTGATCCCGACGCCGGCCGTGCGCAACCTCATCCGCGAGGGCAAGACGCATCAGATCTACTCCGTGATGCAGACCGGCACCATGCACGGCATGGTGACGATGGATGCCTCGCTCGCCGATCTGGTGCGCCGCGGCATGATCTCGCGCGAGCTGGCCCAGCGTCGTTCGAGCACGCCCGAAGACCTGAACCGCCTGCTCGGCGCCGCCGGTCAGACGGCCAGGGTGAGCTAAAGGTTTGCCTGAGCATGACGAGAACAGTCTCGAGAAGGGCCGAAGCCGTTCGGCTTGATCAGCGACTTGCTGCCGGCGTCGCCGGGAAGTGACGGAGGACTCATGGCCAAGTTCACATACAAGGCTCTCGACGGCCGAGGCTCGACCTCGTCGGGCCAGGTCGACGGCGACAACAAGTCGGCGGTCGCGGCCAGCCTGCGCAACAGGGGCCTCACGGTCGTCGACATCAACGAGGTCAAGACGGGCCTCGCCCAGACCGACATCTTCGCCGGTATGCAACGCGTCAAGGCCAGGGACCTCACCGTCTTCTCGCGGCAGTTCGCCACCATGATCAACTCGGGGCTCTCCATGCTGCGCGCCCTGTCGGTGCTCGAAGAGCAGACCGAGAACCCGAAGCTCGCCAAGGTGCTCACCCAGGTGCGGGGCGACGTCGAAGCCGGCATCGCCTTGTCGGATGCCCTCGAGAAGCACCCGAAGGTGTTCTCGCCGCTGTACGTGAACATGGTACGGGCCGGAGAGATCGGCGGTATCCTCGACGAAGTCCTGAACCGGCTCGCGAGCCAGCTCGAAAAGGACGACGCCATCAGGCGCGCCGTCAAATCGGCTATGACTTACCCGATCATGATCGCGTCGTTTGCCATCATCGTGCTGATCGGCATGGTGCTCTTTCTGATCCCGGTGTTCGCCGGCATGTACAAGTCGCTCGGCAACGCCAAGCTGCCCATGCTGACCCGGATCATGGTCGGCGCCTCCGACATCATGAAGAGCTGGAAGGGCGCCATCGTCGTGGTCGCGATCATCGCTCTGATAGTCATCATCCAAAGGGCGAAGCGCACCGACAAGGGGACCGAAGTCTGGGACCGCTTCAAGCTGCACGTGCCGATGGGCATCGGCGAGGTGATCCGCAAGATCGCCGTGGCGCGCTTCTCGCGTACGCTCGGCACCCTGGTGTCGAGCGGTGTGCCGATCCTGCAGGCCATCGAGATCACCGGCAAGTCGGCCGGCAACGTCGTCATCGAGCACGCCATGGCCGCGGTCCAGGTGAGCGTCAAGGAGGGCCAGACCATCTCGGAGCCCCTCAAGGGTGTCGCCGTGTTTCCCGACATGGTCGTGCAGATGATCGCCGTAGGCGAGGAAACGGGCGCTCTCGACAGCATGCTGCAGAAGGTGGCCGACTTCTACGAAGACGAGGTGAACGCCGCGGTCAAGTCACTGACCTCGATCCTCGAGCCCATCATGATGCTCTTCGTGGGCGCCCTGGTGGGCACGGTCGTCATCTCGATGTACCTGCCTATCTTCAACATGATGAACATCGTCAAGCAGTAGCCGCTTCCGCCTGGGGGCCCCGTTGAACAACGAGCAGCTGGTAGCCGAGTACGCGGCCACCCGCTCGCCGGCCAGTCTCGACCAGGTGGTGCGTGACAATCAGCGACTGCTGCACCACGTGCTCAAGCGTTTCGCGACTGCGGACGAGCCATACGAGGACCTCCTTCAGGTAGCGAACCTGGGGTTGATCAAGGCCGTCCAGCGCTTCGATTCGACCAAGGGCGTGCGCTTCTCGACCTACGCCGTGCCGGTCATCGAGGGCGAGATCCGCCATCATCTGCGCGACTCGTTGCTGCTGCGTCAGCCACGCTGGGTCAAGCGGGTCTACCGGCAGATCGAGGAGGCGGTCGGCAACCTCACGCGCAAGCTGGGGCGGCCGCCCCAGCTCTCCGAGATCGCCGCCGAGCTGAACATCAGCGAGGCCGGCATCCTCGAAGTCCTCAACGTCTACGCGCGCATCGACCTCAAGGGCTTGTCCGACAACTACGCCGACGACGGCGAGCCGACGGCGAACCCGGGTGAGGTCCGGTCGCTGCACCTCACCTCGTTCGCGCTGCCGATCGAGGATCGCATCGCGCTCTACGACGCCCTCGACGTTCTCACCGCCTTTCAGCGCAAGCTGATCTACCTCCTGTTCTTTCGCGAGTTCACCCAGCACGAGGTGGCCGCCGCTCTGGGTCTGACCCAGAAGAAGGTCTCGCGCGAGTCGATCAAGGCTCTCGCGCGTCTCAAGCAGGTCATGACGCGGCGCGTCTTCTAGGCCTCGGCTCCGATTGATCGCTCAAGCTCTCGCGCCCGCGCCGGGCGTTTCCGGGCGGATCGCCGCGGTGGGGCAGGACCCGGCCGTGTTGCGCCCAGGCCATTGTGAAGGGTTCACGACCGGTCGTTTCTCAAGTCATCGCGGACGGCAACCGATACCCTTTTCGAACCGGCAGCCAGGCCAAACAGAAAAGTGTCTAGCGAGCTGGCGGTGGGGCAACCTTGGTACGAAGGCGCAAAGGCAAACCGCCTGTGAGGGCGGGGCGCAAAGCCACAGGGCTCACGGAGCGCAGAGAGTCGGCTGGGTTGCCGCCGCAGCGAGCACGACGCTGTAGGAACGACCTGTGGCTAGCCGGAGAGGCGCCGCGGGTCGTTTCTTCGTGGCCCCTCTCGAACGCAGGTTTGTGAGGTTCCAACTCGATTGGGAAGGGAGGTGACAATTCATATGAAGCGTTTCACCAAAGGCCAGAAGGGTTTCACGCTCATCGAGCTCCTGATCGTGATCATCATCATCGGCATCCTGGCGGCGATCGCCATCCCGATGTTCCTGAATCAGAGGAGCAAGGCCAAGGACGCCGCCGTCAAGGAGGGCATCCACAGCATCCAGGTGGGTATCCAGAGCTACGCGGTCGACCACAGCGACGCCTTCCCGCGGCACCATCACCGACAAGACGCAGCTCGTCGACGCCAACGGCAACAACTACGTGGACAACTGGCCCAAGAACCCGTTCTCCACGACCGGTGCCTACATGCTGAGCGGTACCGACCAGGGCAACTACACCTACACCAACATCCCGGCCAGTAGCACCTTCACGCTGCAGGGCCACCTGTCCAACAACGGACAGTTCCAGGTTCCGTGATCCAGGTTCGCCTGAATTGAACGTCCTGAGGGGAACGGTCTCTCGCAGACGAGGCCGTTCCCCTCACTTCGTTCGGGTGTCGCCGCCGGCCGGCGGAGGGCGGCGACCTTCACCCGCGTCGCCCGGGTCGCCAGGGTCGTCCCGGTCCAGTCGCCCGGGTCGAGTCGCCCGCGCCACCAGGGTCGCCCGGGTCCAGTCGCCCAAGTCTAGGCGTTTAGGCATTCTCGGTTTCCTGCCGAGGGGCAGACTGAGATCGAAAACTACTGAGCGACACGAGGAAGGAAGAAAGATGAGAAGGCGCACAGGGTAGAGAGGTTTCACGCTCATCGAGCTCCTGATCGTGATCATCATCATCGGCATCCTGGCGGCGATCGCCATCCCGATGTTCCTGAATCAGAGGAGCAAGGCCAAGGACGCCGCCGTCAAGGAGGGCATCCACAGCATCCAGGTGGGCGTTCAGAGCTACGCGGTCGACCATAGCGACTCCTATCCGAGCGCGCTGACGGCCAGCACGCAGCTCGTCGACGTTTCCGTGAAGCAGCCCCCTCAGGGCGTTCCGGGCCGGCGACGCCGGCGGGGGCGGCCGTCTGGAGCCGTGCCGCGCCGCCTCCCTGACGCCCCGCGTCGCTTTTCGTGGGAGCCGGCGTAACAGGGTCCCGTAGCCCCTGGAGACATTGGCCGACCTAGGATTCCGGCAAGTGGGCAGACTAGCTACGCAAGAAGGAAATGACCTGCAACGGATGGACAGGGAGGGCAGCTCAGATGAGAAAGCGCGCAGGCCAGAGGGGCTTCACGCTCATCGAGCTCCTGATCGTGATCATCATCATCGGGATCCTGGCGGCGATCGCCATCCCGATGTTCTTAAACCAGCGGGACAAGGCCAAGGACGCCGCCGTCAAGGGCGGCGTGCACGTCATCGAGCTCGGCATCGCAAGCTACGCGATCGATCACGCCGATACCTACCCGGTCGCCGTGTCGAAGGCCACGCTGCTCGACGCCAACGGCAGCTCCTACGTCGACAACTGGCCGAAGAACCCGTGACAACTCGACGCAGGACATGAAGGACAGCTCGAGCAACGGCGACTACACCTACACGCAGATCGGCGGCGGCACGAACTTTCAAGCCGTGGGCCACATGAGCAGCGGCGGCTGGACCGTCCCGTAGGCGTCGCTCCGGTGGTGGCGCTCGTCGCCACCCGCCCGGCCTGAGGCGCCTGGGCGGCCCGCGGCCGGCCCACCCGGCCCGGCGGCGACCGCCGGGCCTTACGGCCACTGCCGCATCCTTACGCTCGCCGGTCCCGACCTCTCGATATCTCGCGGTCGGGACTAAAGGATTCCCCACTCGTTCCGAGGAATCATGATGCGGGCCGCTGATGGTCCTTCCGGTAAACTGCGTGACGAGCTGGACGTGAGCATAACCGACGTTCGAAACCCCACCTCCTGCGTGCTCGATGTGCGCGACCTTCACAAGACCGTCGCGGTCGGATTCCGACGCCACAAGGTCGAGATCCTGAAGGGGGTCGACCTCGAGGTGCGCGACGGTGACGTGTTCGGCCTTCTCGGGCCGAACGGCGCCGGCAAGACGACGACTCTCAAAGTGGTGCTCGGGCTCATGCGCCCGACGAGCGGGTCGGTGACCCTCGGCGTGAACGGCCTCGCCGAGCTCGGCTATCTGCCCGAGAACCCCTACTTCTACGACTACCTGACCGGTTCGGAGTTCCTGCGCTTCTGCGCGCGGCTCTTCTCGCTGTCGGCCCAGGAGCGCAACGAGCGCGTCGGCGCGATCCTCGCCGACGTGGGGCTCGAGCGCGCCGCCGGGGTCCAGCTGCGCAAGTACTCGAAGGGCATGCTCCAGCGCATCGGCATCGCCCAGGCGCTCATCAACGAGCCCCGCTTCGTGCTCCTGGACGAGCCCATGACGGGGCTCGATCCGATCGGTCGGGTCGAAGTCAGGGAGATCATCGAACGCCTCCACGAGCGCGGCACGACGGTGCTCTTCAACTCGCACATCCTGGCCGACGTGGCCGTCCTGTGCACGCGTATCGCCATCATGCGGGACGGCCGCGTGCTGTGGCAGGGTGCGGTCGACGAGGCGCTGTCGGGCCCGCAGGGCGACCTCGAGGGGTTCTTCATGGAGGTCGTGCGTTCGTGAGGAGAGTCGCGGCAGTGGCCGTCAACACGTTTCGCGAGACGATCCGGGACCGCATCCTCGGGGTGATCATCCTCTTCGCCCTGGCCCTGATCGTGGCAAGTCTGTGGCTGGCCAGCATCAGCCTTGGTCAGGAAGACCGCATGATCAAGGACTTCGGGCTCGTCGCGGTGAGCTTCTTCGGGCTCATCGTGGCCGCGTTCGTCGCCGCCAGCCTGGTGCGCAAGGAAGTCGAGAAGCGCACCGTCTTCATCATCTTCTCAAAGCCGGTCTCGCGCAGCGAGTTCATCTGGGGCAAGTTCCTGGGCCTCGCGGCGACGATGTTCACGGTGCTGGCCGGCATGACGGTCTTCCTGTTCGCGCTGGCCTGGGTCGTGGCCAAGGCGCCGTCCGGCTCGCTCCTGCTGGCCGGCCTGCTGATCTACGTACAGCTGCTCGTGGTCATGGCGCTCACCATGCTGTTCTCCACGATGACCTCGGCCGTGCTCGCCAGCGTGTGGGGCATCTGCCTGTACGCGGCCGGAGAGCTGAGTCGCAACGTGCTGTCGCTGTCACACGTGGCGCACTCCGGCGTCACGCACGTCGCTTCGGCCGTCGTGTTCGTCCTGGTACCCAACCTGAGCGCGGTCGATATCCGCGCCTCGCTCGTCGGAGAGGGCGCGACCTCCTGGGCGAGCCTCGCCGCGTGGTGCGTCTATCTGCTCGCCTACCTGGTCGTGGTGCTGTTCCTCACGACCTGGATCTTTGGCCGCAAGGAGTTCTAGCGTGCGCCTCGCGAGACGTATCGCGGCGCTCGTGGTCGTGGCGGCCTGCATCGCCGTCGTGATCGGCTACCAGGCCACGCGGCCCGCCGCGGCCAAGTCGAACCCGGTCGTCTACGTGCCGTCGCCCAGCCTTTACCGGCACCTCTCGCCGAGCGCCCGGGCGACCCTCGCCGACGTCTACTGGCTCACCACCATCCAGTACTACGGCGAGCACCTCAATTCCGATCACAGGCTCGACTCGCTGCCCGCCATGGTGCGACTCGTCACGGCCCTAAGCCCGCACTTCAAGCAGGCCTACTTCTTCGGCTCGTTCGCGATGATCGACGACGACCAGCCGGGCGTGGCCTACGCGCTGCTCAAACAGGGCTTCGCCGCCAATCCGCGCGACTGGCATTTCCCGTTCTACCTCGGCTTCTTCGCCTACACCTACGCGTCCGGCGCGCACAAGGACCAGATCGTCGCGCAATGGTATGCCAAGGCCGCCCGGCTGCCGGGAGCGCCCCAGTTCGTCTCGCGTCTAGCGGCCGAGCTCGCCCAGAAGGGCGACCAGAAGCAGATGGCGATCGAACTGTGGACCCAGGTCTACTGCCAGGGCGAGAAGTACCAGCGCCAGACGGCCGTGGCCGCCCTCGACAAGCTGCTGCCCCAAGACCAGGTCGCGCGCGAGAAGGCGGTGGCCGGGCTCCAGGACATCGTGCCCAAGGCGACCTTCCCGCAGTTCGTCGCCGACCTGTTCCAGGGCTATCAGTGAGAGCCTCGGCCGCCTCGCCCGCGGTGACCTAGGTGCTGCAGGCGTACGTCATCGTCGTGGCCTTCGTGTTCGGGCTGCTCATCGGCAGCTTCCTGAATGCCTGCGCCTACCGGGTGCCGCTCGGCATCAGCGTCGCCTACGGCCGCTCGTTCTGCCCCGTCTGCACGACGCAGATCCACGGCTACGACAACATCCCGCTGGTGAGCTGGGTCGTGCTGCGCGGGCGCTGCCGCGCCTGCGGGACGCCGATCAGCTGGCGTTACCCGGTCGTCGAGGGCCTGACGGGGCTGCTGTTCGCGGCTCTGGCGGCGCTCGACGGGCCGAGCGCTCTGCTGGCCCTGCACCTGCTGTTCGTGGCCGCGCTCGTCCTGGTGAGCGACATCGACATGGAGCACCGCATCATCCCCGACGTCGTGATCCTGCCGACGGCGCTCATCGGGATCGTGGGCATGACTCTCCTGAACCCCGGCGGGGGGCCGCGCTGGCAGTGGCTGGCGGCCGGTCTCGGGGCGGCGGGATTCCTGCTCGCGGCGGGCTTCGTCTACGAGCGCTTGCGCGGCATCGAGGGCATGGGCATGGGCGACGTCAAGCTCGCCCTGTGCATGGGGTTCTTCCTTGGGGCGGCGGTGATCCCGGCCCTCTTCATCGGCTTCATCACGGGAGCGCTCGCCGGCATCGTGCTGATCGCCGGCGGGAAGGACGCCAGGACGGCCGTGCCGTTCGGCCCCTTCCTCGCGCTGGGCGCCGTCGTGGCGCTGTTCTGCGGCGGCGAGCTGATCCATCTCTACCTGCACGTGGCCCTGCGCTCCTAGACCAGCGACGACAGCCCCAGCGAGAGCGTGAGCAGCAGGGAGACGGCGATGACGACGCCGACCCGCAGCGCGTCGACGCGCCGGCGCGGCGGCCCGCCGGACACGGCCAGCCCGGCCAGCAGGAACAGCACGGGGAAGTCGACGTAGCGCTGGTACCACATGGTGTTCGCCAGGCTGCTCAGGACCACCGCGAGAAGCGCCCAGACGAGCACCCTGTCGACCGGCCGGGAGCCGCGGGTGAGCAGGAGGCTCGTCAGCACACCGGCGCCCAGCGGGACCAGGATCCACCACGCCAGGCTGGTGCCGCCCACCCTCCACCAGGCGATGCCCAGCCGGCCGACCAGGCCCACGCCGTAGGGATCGCCGCCGGCGAGGCTGCCCATGGCCCCGGCCGTAATGACGATCAGGCTCAGGGCCGCCGCTCCCGCGACTGCGGCGAGCCCTCGCCGCCCCAACGCGCGCGGCAGCCCGGCGAGCTCGTTCCACGGCACGAGGAAGAGTCCCCAGAGGCCTACGACCGCCAGCGACATCAGAAGGTTGCGGAACCGGTAGACGTAGGGATCGACCTGCTTGCTGCCCGACGGCAGCAGCCCGCCCCAGCGGTAGAGCAACCATACGAGCGGCACCAGGCCGGCCACGATGAGGAGGCCTCCGAGGGCCCGCGATCGCCGTGACGCCGGTACTGTCGACAATATCGCGAGGGCGGGCAGAAACAGCCAGACCGAGGTCTGTCGCATCATGGTGGCCGTGGCCGCGAACACCGCGAAAGCCGCGAGCTTCCACGCCTTTGGCTGCCGCGCGTAGGCCAGGAGACGTTCGAGGGCGAGCATGACGAACAGCCACGTGGGGTTGTCGGTCAGCACGCGCAACGCCTCGCCGAAGAAATACGGTGAGAGCGCAAGCATGAGCGCCAGCGCCAGCGCCACGAGAGGCCGGGCGCCGAGACGGTCGCGGAAGACCAGATACGCCACCGCGCAGCTTGCCCACGACATCGCGGCGACCACGAACCGCGTACCGACGAGAGTGACGCCGAACGGGCGTGCGAGCCCCGCCAGCAGCCAGTAGACCAGCGGCGCCGACCACGACCCGTAGCCCGACACCATGAGCCGCGGCCAGATGTGAGACGCCTGAAGGACGATCTGGAAGTGGACCGACTCGTCGAAGTCCTGGTAGACGTGAAAGGTGTGGACCGAGGCGACGATCGCCGGGACCGCCATCACGAACGGAAGGGCCAGCACGATCAGGTGCACGGCCCTCGAGCTCTGCAGCGTTTGCCGGGATGGCATCAAGATGCCTCATCGTACACGACGGCGACCCTCGACGCCCACACGCTCGAGGTGGCCTCGGGGGCGAGCCGGGGACCGTCCACCACGCGCGGCGCGTACGTGAACTCAGGCCCTGCCGGATCGGTCTCGCCCTGTCGGGACGGCTGCGGCTACTATCGGCCGGCCGGCGCGTGCCGGCGCCGTTCCTTTACGTTCTCGTCCCCGTCGTCGTCCACGAGGCCCATGCAACGCGGTCACACTCTCTGTGAGCTCGTCGTCGTCCTTGCCGTAGCCGCCACGTTGGGCGGCGTGGCCGTTCCCGGAGTTGCCTGGATCCAGGGAAGATCGGCCGTCAGGGCCGACGCGCTGCGGCTCACCCTGGTCCTGCGCAGCGCGCAGGCGCGCGCCGCCGCCACGGGCGACACGGTCTGCATACGGCTCGTCGACCAGGGTCGCGGCTACGTCTGCGAAGAGACCGGCGGCGTGGCCGGGGCCGTCGTCGAGCACGGGGCATTCGACGGGTCCTGCAGCACCAACTACCCCGACGGTGCCGTCGAGTTCCGTCAGCCCGGTTGGCCCTGCGGTCTGAGCGGCGAGCCGCGTGCCGGCAGCTTCACGTTCGCCTGCGCCGGCGCCCACGTGTCCGTCGTTGTGCAGATGGGGGGGAGAGTGCGGTGGGGCTAGGCGGTCGCGGCATGACGCTCATCGAGGTCGTCGTCGCCGCGGCGATCGTCATGACCGTGGTGCTCGCCACGTCCGACGGCATCGTCGCCATCAAGGCCGTGGGCGCCCGAACCGACCGTCGCCGAGAGGCCGACGCCGCCGCCGCGACCGAGATCGCAACGCTGGCCAGTCTTCCTTTCGCCCCGGCCACGAGCTCGTCCGGCACGGCTGCGACCTCCGTCGTGTCGTCGGTGTTTCCCAACGCCGACCCCAGCCATCCGGCCTCACCCGACGCCGGTTTCATCTCCGAGCCGCGCGACGGCTGTCCCGCCGGATCGTTCTTCACCACCACGCGGGCGTCGGCCGGTCAGATGACGGTCGCGGCTACCTACGTCGCCGGCACCGCCGACGGCTGGCGGGCGGTGCCCCTCGACCTGCTCGTCGGCTACGACCTGCGCAGGTCGGCCGATCTGCCGTCGGCGGCCCTCCTCGTCAGGGTGACGGTCGCCTGGACGTCCGGTCGTCTGGCGGGCGCCGTGACCCGCGCAGCCGTCATCTGCAACCCGGCACAGGGCCCCTGTCGGCTCGCCGCGCCTCCCGAGCCGCAGGCCGCGTGACGTCCTTGCGACATCACCACGCGAACCGTCGCAGGGCCGGCTTCAGCCTCGTCGAACTGCTGATCGCGACGGCCATCGCCGGCGTGGTGCTGGCCGCCGGATGGGCCTGGTGCTGGTCTGCGAGCGGCACCTGCGCCGCCGGAGCCGAACGTCTCGACGCCGGCTCGTCGCTGGCCTTCGCTCGCCGACTGAGCACGACCGAGCTCCGGCAATGCCTGGCGCTCTCCGACTCCTCGGGGCCCGGCTGCTCGGCGACCGCCATCAGCTTCACCGTGCCGGTCGAAACCGGTACGGGCAGCGAGCTCATCACCTACGTCTGGGACGCCGAACGCCACGTCCTGTGGCGCAAGGCGCCGGGTTCCCACGTGGCCGAAGGTGTCGATTCCTTCTCGATCACCTATCTCGACGACCACGACCAGCCCCTGCCGCTGGCGGCCGGCGCCCTGCTGCCCGCCGCCGAGCTCGCCCAGGTGCGGATGGTCGTGTTCAGCGCCGCCGTCTCCTGCGGGCGGCAGACGGTCGCGGCGTCGTGGTCGATCAGCCCGCGGTGTCTCGCATGAGGGGCTTGTCTCGCGAGGGCGGCGAGCAGGGTTATGCCCTGCTCGCCGCCCTCCTCATCGTCGCCATCGCCCTCCTCTCGAGCGCCACGTTCGTCGCCGCGGTCCTCTCCACGACCGCGATCGCCACCGACGACGCCGCTTCGGTACGAGCCACCGACGCGGCAGACGCGGGGGTCGCCGACGCCCTCGACCGTCTACGCTGGGGACGGGTCTCTCTCGACTCGGCGTCGCCGGCGGCCACGCTGGGTCCGGTGTCGTTCGCCGGCGGCTCGTATACCGTGGTGATCGAAGCGCTGCCGACCGCCTCCGCGAGCGCGCTCCTCGACAGCGCTTCGCCGATCGGCCCCGACGATCCCGCGGTCAGGGCCTTCGACATCGCTGCCCGTGGCGTCTGGGGGCGAGCTCGCACCGAGCTGCACGTGGTCGCCCTGGCGACTCCCGACGGCTTGCCGCGCGGCGTGGTGGTCAACGGCACGGTCGATCTCGCGGCGCCGACCCTGCTGCAGAGCTGCGGGCTGTACGCCGGCGGCGACGTGAGTGGGCGCCAGTGGCTCACGGTCGGCGCCGCGCCCGGCGCGTCGCCGGCGCCCGGCGGCTCATCCAGCATCTCCGACCTCGCCTATGGGCGCCTGTTCCCGCTCGCCGGGGTGCATGCCGGCGGCCACATCCTGGTCGACGGGGCCGACGAGCACCTGGGCAACGACGCGCCCGCCGCCGATACCGACGCCGACGCGGGCACGGTGCCCCCGGCGAACCTCGTGGCGGCTCCCACCGCCGCCGTCATCGGCGAGCTCGCCGCGCACGCCTCTCCGACGATCGCCGCGCAGGGCCCGTTCGGGCTCGACCTCGCGCTTCTCGACCAGACCGCGCCGGCGGCGCTCGGCGAGCCGTGGGCGCCGGCCGGCGGCCGCGTCTACGTCGTCGCCCCGACCGGCGCCGCACTCGACCTGTTCGGTGCTCGCCAGAGCGCGCCGCAGGCCTGCCCGGCGACGGTCGTCGTCCTCGGCGACTGCGAGATCTGCGCGGGCCCGGGCGGGCAGGCGGCGGCGCTGAACGGCGCTCTCGTCGTCACGGGCGCGCTGACCGTCGACGCGCCGTTTCGCCTCGACGGCAGTCTCTACGCCGGTCGCCTGGTCGTCCGGGCCCCGCTCACGGTGTGCTTTGCGACCGGGAGCGGGCCGTCGGCGGCGCCCGGAACCACGAACCTCCGCGTCGCTTCGTTACGGCAGTGAACGCGGCGCGGCGAGCGCCCGCAAGCGCCCCGCAGAGGCTCGCCCTGGGGTCCGTTGCGGCGGGGGCCTGCAATCTTACCTAAAGCGTCGCGCGAAACGTGCCGACAAACTGCCTGGAGAATAGAGGCGAACGGGGTAGGTCATGGCGAAGAACGGAATGCGTGTGGGTCTCGATCTGGAGCAGGCGTCGATCGCTGCCGTCCAGGTCAAGCCCGGAAAGCAGCACAACGTGCTGACGCATGCTGCGATCCGCGGACTTCCCGAGGGACTCGTGTTCGAAGGCGAGGTCGTCGACGGTGACGCCCTTGCCAACGAGCTCAAAACCCTCTGGAAAGAGGGCGGTTTCGCAAGCAAGCGCGTCCAACTCGGCGTGGCGAACCAGAAGATCGTCGTACGTACCATGGAGTTCCCGCAGATCGACGAGAAGGAGCTGCGGGCGGCGATCGAGTTCCAGGCGCAGGAGCACATCCCCATCCCTGTCGACGAGGCCATCCTCGACTACAAGGTGCTCTCGACACACGTCGACGACGACGGCGGCATCAAGCAACGCATCCTGCTCGTCGCCGCTCAGCGCGAGATGGTCAAGCAGTTCGTGAACGTAGCCAAGAAGGCGGGCCTCATGATCGACGGCATCGACCTTCAGGGGTTCGCCATGATCCGCGCGCTGGCGCCGAAGCCCCTGTTCATCGACAAGGGAGCGCCCGACGGCGCCGCCGGCGAGGTGGTCGCCCTGGTCAACATCGGCAGCGGCATCACCAACCTGGTGATCGCCTCCAACGGGGTGGCCCAGTTCACGAGGGTCATCAACCTTGGCTCCGAAGCGCTCACGCAGGCGCTGATGAACCACCGCAACATCTCCCTCGAAGAGGCCGACGCCTTGCGCATCCAGGTCGGTCTCGCCGGAGAACAGCCCGACCAGGCCGGCGATCTCACCCTCGAATCGCAGGCGGAGATCCACCAGTGTCTCGACCAGTCGTGCGAGCCGTTCTCCGACGAGCTGCGCCGGTCGATCGACTACTACCACACGCAGGAGCACGTGGGCGACATCGCCAAGCTCGTGCTCAGTGGCGACGGTGCGCTCACCCGCAACATCGCGTACACGCTGTCGCAAGGGCTCCATCTCCCCGTCGAGATCGGCAATCCCCTGCGTGAGGTTGGCGAGAACAAGACCAAACTGACCGAAGTGCAGCTCGAGTGGATGGCGCCGCGTCTGGCGATCGCCATCGGGCTTGCACTCGACGACGAGGGGTAGGCCGCGATGACGCGAATCAACCTTCTACCGCCTGAAGAACGATCAAGGGCCGCGCGCGAGCAGGGTCTTCTGCTGGCCATCCTCGGACTCGTCGTCCTGGTGGTCGCACTCGGCGCGGTCTACTTCATGTCCTACCGGCAGGTGTCAGACAAGCAGGCCCAGCTCGACACCGCCTCCGGACAGGTCGACGTAGCCAACGCCCAGCTCGGGGCCCTCAAGCCTTACGCCGCGATGCAGGTGCAGCGCCAGGCGATGGACGTCACGGCCGAGCAGATCCTCAACTCCAGGGTCATCATGTCGAACGTGCTCGAAGAGGTCGGCCTTCTGATCCCGTCGGGCGTCTCACTGACGACCATGACCCTGACCGTGCCGTCCTACATGACCGCCGGCTCCAGCGGTGGCTCGACGGCCGCGGTCACGACGTCCGCCGGTAACGATCTCACTCTGCAAGGCGACGCGGAGGGCTCGACGCTCTACGCGGCCAACGTCCAGGTAGGCGCGCTGATGACCCAGCTCGGCCTCATGCCGCAGCTCATGAACATCAGGCTCCTGTCGGCGGTCGCGTCCCCGACGTCCCAGACCAAGCCCGACGTGCAGTTCTCGATCGCCGCCAGCCTGCGGCCGTTCGCGACGACGCCGCCACTGGCGCCCGCGGCGCCCACGATCACGATGGGAGGTGGCCAATGAGCAAGCTCCGTGGTCGTGAGCTCTACATCATCGTCGGCGTCGTGGCCGTGGTGATCGCGGTCCTCTGGTACTTCTTCCTCCTCAGCCCGGAGCAGAAGAAGGTCGCCGACCTGAACTCACGGTACGTCTCGGTCGAGAACACGCTGCAGCAGACCAACCTGCAGATCCATCAGCTCGAGCTCCTGAAGAAGACGGCGCCGCAGGCCGAATCCGACCTGATCAAGATGCATCAGCTGATGCCGTCCGAAGCCGCCATCCCGTCGTTCATGGTCGAGATGGCGCAGACCGCGCAGGCCTCGGGCCTCACCTGGCTCTCCAACACGCCGGGTACGGCCACCGCCAGCGTGCCGTTCTCGGTGCAGCCCATCCAGCTCGACTTCGACGGCGGCTACTTCGACGCCGAAGACTTCCTGTATCGGCTCGAGAACCAGGTCGAACACCGCAACGGACAGTTCCTCGTGACCGGCCGCATGTTCTCGGTCGTGAGCCTGGCGCTGACCAAGAGCGCAACGAAGGACTACCCGGACCTCGACATCAAGGTGACGATCAACGGGTACCAGTGGACTCCCGCCGGGGCATCCGCGACGCTAGCAGGTGCGCAATGATGAAGATAGACCGATCGAACGTGGTGCTCGTGCTCGTCGTGGTGGCGGCCCTCGCCGTGGCCTCAGTGGTCGCCGTGCACGGCCACTCCGGCAGCGGTACGACCGCGATGAGCGCCTACGGCGCCGGCAATGCGTCGGCGGCCGGTCTGGCCGACACGTCGACCGTGGGCTCGTCTACGACCAGCGGCGTCGCCAGTGCGGCCGACCCCGCCAAGCAGAACCCGACGCTCGACCAGTTCCACAGTCGCAATCCGTTCATCCAGGCGACGGCGGAGCCGACGCCCTCGTCCAGCGGCACGTCGACCGCGGCCCCCTCGGGCACGCCGACGGCCTCGCCGAGCTCATCTCCGTCGGCGCCGACCGGGGCGGACATCCACGTCACCTCCGGCAGCATCGACAAGACGTACACGAACCAGAAGATCGGCGCCAAGCTGCCGCCAGGCTCGCCCGCTTTCAAGGTCACCGCCATCTCCGTCTCGAGCGGCGTCACGCTCGAGTGGCTCGAAGGGCACATGCCGGTCGAGGGCGAGGACACCGACACGA
The DNA here is from genome assembly GCA_963733255.1 of uncultured Actinomycetes bacterium. Taxonomy (GTDB): domain Bacteria; phylum Actinomycetota; class Thermoleophilia; order UBA2241; family UBA2241; genus Bog-752. Next base: position 292,333 of record CAVTCH010000019.1, on the reverse strand, counting down.
TACCGGTCTACGGCGTGGGCACCTTCACGCTCGCCGAAGGCTCCCAGGACGTCGTCTACAAGATCACGATCGTGAAGCTCGATTACCCCAGCAGCTCGAGCTCCGGCAGCAGCAACTCCACGAACAGCAACTCCACGAGCGGCGGCGGCTCGAGCAGCGGCTCGACGAGCTACGACGTGGGTCATTCCATCAAGGCGGTCAGCGTCGAGACCAGCAACGGCGTTCCCAGCGCCACGCTGGTGGTCGACGGCACCACCTATGCCGCCAAGAAGGTCGGCGCGGTGTTCGACACCGCGTGGGGCCAGATCAAGATCCTGGGCATCAACGGCCCGGGGCAGACCGTGACCATCCTGCACGCCGATGTGCAGCTCACCGTCAGAGTGGGGCAGTCCGTCTCCAAATAGACGGCGCCGGTCACAGAAACGAGCACGCATCTACGGGCGGGCCGCGCAAGCGGCCCGCCCTCATTGTCTCGCCTTCGGGGCGCCGTGTAAGGTAGCGGGCATGGGCACGCTTCGCTACCTCACCGCCGGCGAATCGCACGGCGGCCAGCTGACCGCCATCGTCGAGGGATGCCCGGCGGGACTCGAGTTCGACGCCGCCGCTTGCGACGCCGACCTCGCCCGCCGGCAGCTCGGGTTCGGGCGCGGTGCCCGTCAGCAGATCGAGCGAGACCGCGCCACGATCCTTTCGGGCGTCAGGTACGGGCGCACCACGGGGGCGCCGATCGCTCTGGCGATCGCCAATCGCGACGCGCCGAGCTGGCTCTCGACGATGGCGGTCGAGCCGGTGACGCAACCGAGCGAGCCCGTTCGAGTGCCGCGGCCGGGGCATGCCGACCTTGCCGGTTCGCTGCTGTACGGCGCCGACGACCTGCGCGACGTGATCGAGCGGGCCAGCGCCCGCGAAACGGCGGCGCGGGTCGCCTGCGGCGCCGTGGCCCGCCGTGTGCTCTCGCTCGTCGGTTGCTCGGTCCACAGCCACGTGGTGGCGGTCGGCGGCGAGACGGCGTCCGTGGCGCCTTCCCCCGAGGCACTCGCCCTGGTCGACGACGATCCGCTCCGTTGCCTCGACCCTGGGGCCAGCGCCCGGATGCGCGACGCGGTCGTCGCGGCAGGCCAGGAGGGCGACACGCTGGGCGGCGTGTTCGAGGTCGTGGTCTACGGCTTTCCGCCGGGCGTCGGCAGCTACGTGCAGCCCGACCGGCGGCTGGGCGCGCGCCTCGCCGCGGCGCTGCTCGCGATACCCGCCGTCAAGGGCGTCGAGATCGGTCTGGGGTTCGCCGCCGCGGCGCTGCCGGGCTCGCAGGTCCACGACGAGATCGTCTGGTCGCCCGAAGAGGGCTACGGCCGCACGAGCAACCATGCCGGCGGCCTCGAGGGCGGCATCTCCACCGGGCTGCCGATCGTCGTGCGCGCTGCCATGAAACCCATCGCCACCCTCATGAGCCCGCTGCGCAGCGTGCGGCTGGGCAGTCACGAAGCCGTCGAGGCGCATGTCGAACGCAGCGACGTCTGCGCCGTCCCGGCGGCCGCCGTGGTGGGCGAGGCGGCGGCGGCGCTGTGCCTCGCGGCGGCGTCGCTGGAGCGCTTCGGCGGCGAGACGACCGCCGAGTTCGCCGCCGCGGTCGCGGCCTTCCGGGAGCGTGTCCGACGGTCGTGACGGGCAGCATCGCACTGATCGGCTTCATGGGCGCCGGCAAGACGCAGGTCGGCCGCCTCGTCGCGCGCCGGCTGCGAGTCCCCTTCGTCGATACCGACAAGGTCCTGAGCGTCCGTCACGGCGCCATACCGGCGCTCTTCGAGCAGCGCGGCGAACGGGGGTTCCGCGATCTCGAGCGCGCGGTCGTGCTGGAACAGCTCGCGGCCGCCGAGCTCAGCGCGCGAGTCGTGGCTCTGGGAGGGGGGGCGGTCACGATCGACGACGTGCGGCAGGCGCTGAAGCGCCTGCCGCACGTCGTCTGGCTCGACGCCGCGCCCGAGATCCTGTTCGGGCGCTTGCGGCCGGATACGAGGCCGCTGGCGCGCGACAAGGCCCGGTTCGTCGAGCTCTACGACGAGCGCCGCCCGCTGTACGACGAGGTGGCGACCGTCGAGGTGCGCACGACCGGTGGCGAGCGCCTGGCCCTGGTGGCCGAGAGGGTGCTCGGGGAGGTGGCCGCATGAGCGTCGGGGACGGGCTTGGCGGCGAGCTGACGGTCGGCGTGAGCGCCGGCGGGCACGCCTACGACGTGCTGATCGGCGCCGGCCTTTTGGCACGCCTCGGCGAGCGCTGCGGGGCGCCCGCCACCCAGGCGGTCGTGGTGTGCGACGAGCACGTGGCGCCGCTCTACCTCGAACGCGTGCTCGGTGGCCTCGAGTCGGCCGGACGGCGGGCTTCGAGCGTCGTCCTGCCGCCCGGCGAGCAGGCCAAGAACAAGGACAGCCTCGGACTGCTCTACGAGCGTCTGTACGACCTGGGCCTCGCTCGCGACGACACGGTCGTGGCCCTCGGAGGCGGCGTGATCGGCGATCTCGCCGGCTATGCCGCGGCGACCTTCCTGCGCGGCGTCGGTCTCGTGCAGGCGCCCACCACGCTGCTCGCCATGGTCGACGCGGCGGTGGGCGGCAAGGTCGCGATCGACTATCGCGAGGGCAAGAACTACCTGGGGACGTTCTATCAGCCGCAGCTTGTGGTCGAAGACCCGGAGGCTCTGGTGACGCTGCCCGAGCGAGAGGTGCGAAGCGGCTGGGCGGAGGTGGTCAAGCACGCCCTTCTGGCCGGCGGCGGCACGCTCGAGCTGACCGAGGCCGGGACGGCCTGCGCGGCGCGCCCCGAACCACGGTTGCTCGAAGCGAACGTGCGCCTCAAGGCCGCGATCGTGTCGCGCGATCCGCGCGAGACCACGGGTGCGCGCGCCGTCTTGAACCTGGGCCACACGGTGGGTCATGCGATCGAGGCGGCCGGCGCCTTCGGCGGCTACTCGCACGGCGAGGCCGTGGGTCTGGGCCTGCGGGCGGCGCTGTGGCTTTCGGAGCGACTGGCGGGGCTCGACGCACCGGCGGCCGCCCGCGGTCAGCGCCTGATCTCGGCGGTGGGGCTGCCCGAGCGGCTGACCGGTGTCGCCGCCGGCGACGTGGCGCGTCTCATCGCCCGCGACAAGAAGTCGGCCGCCGGGACCGCCCGGTTCGTCCTTCTGGAGGGCATCGGCCGGCCCGTGACCGGGGCGGTCGTGCCGCCCGCGCTGCAGAGCGAGGTGATCGCGTGGCTGGCAAACCGATGAGGGTGCTCTGGCTGTTGCATGGGGTGAACCTCGACATGCTCGGCCGGCGGGCCGCGGACCACTACGGCACGATCACGCTCTCCGAGCTCTGCGACCAGGTGACCGCGCATGCGCGCAAGCGCGGCTTCGAGGTGCGCTGCTTTCAGACCAACCATGAGGGCCGTCTGGTCGAGCAGCTCCACGCGCTGGCCCGCGGCGACGAGCCCGTCGACGCCGTCCTCATCAACCCTGGCGCCTGGACGCACTACAGCTTCGCGCTTCACGACGCCCTCGAGCTCGTGACGTGTCCGGTCGCAGAAGTCCATCTGTCGGCGGTCGAGGAGCGCGAACCGTGGCGCCGGGTGTCGGTGATAGCCGACCTCGTCGCGGTGCGCGTGTCGGGTAAGGGGCCCGACGGGTATCTGGAGGCTGTCGACAGACTCGCGGAGGTGGTGACTTAAGTGAACGATCGTCTTGCCGCCGTGCGCGGTCTGCTCACGGTGCGCGGGCTCGACGCCGCCCTGGTGAGCGGCGCCGCCGACGTCAGGTACCTGTCGGGCTTCCGTGGCGACGAGGCCGTCCTGGTCGTGAGCGCCGAGCAGGCGCTGATCTGCGCCGACTCGCGGTTCTGGGCCCAGATCGACGACGAGGTCCCCGACTTCGCGCTGGTCAGAAGCGAGGGTGGCGACTCGCTTGTCGTCGATGCCCTCGCGGCCTGGGCGGCGCTCGACGACCGCGACGAGCGCGCCCGGTCGCTGGGCTTTCAGGGTGATCTCGTGACCTACGCCGGTCACCGCCGCCTGCGCCGGCGCTTCGCAGGACGGCTGCGGGACCTGGGCGGGGGCTTGAGCGTGCTGCGCGAAGTCAAGGGCCCAGACGAGGTGCGTGTCATGAAGACAGCGGCGGCGCTGGCCGACGCCGCGCTCGAAGCGGTGGTCGCCCAGGGGTTGCGAGGTCGCAGCGAAGCCGATGTCGCCTGGGCGATCGATCAGGCGTTGCACGCCGTCGGCGCCGAGGCTCCTGCCTTCGCGACCATCGTCGCGGCCGGGCCGCACGGCGCCCTGCCGCACGCCATCCCGGGCGAGAGGGTGATCGCCGACGGAGACCTGGTCGTGATCGACATGGGCGCGCGGCTCGACGGCTATCACAGCGACATTACGCGCACGTTCGGCGTCGGGCGTCTCGACGCGGCGCAGCGTGGCGTGTACGAGGTCGTCGCGGCGGCGCAGCGCGCCGGGCTCGCCGCGGCGCGTGCCGGCGTAGCGGCCCGCGCGGTCGACGCCGCCGCGCGCGACGTGATCGAGGCGGCCGGCTACGGCTCGTGCTTCGGCCACGGCACCGGGCACGGCGTCGGGCTCGAGATCCACGAGGGGCCGCGTGTCGGGCGGCGCAGCCGCGACCGGTTGACCGCCGGTATGGTCGTCACGGTCGAGCCCGGCATCTACCTCGAGGGTCGCTACGGCGTGCGCATCGAGGACACCCTGGTGATCACCCCCGACGGGCACGAGCGGCTCACCCTGTGTGCGAAGGACCTACGCATCGTCGACTAGGCGCGCCACGTAGACTCGCACGCCTGAGCGCCGACGACGTAGTCGCTCGGCGGCACTAGGCGCGTCACGAAGTCACGCCAGCCTGAGCGGTGACCACGGAGTCGATCACCGGCCTGGGCGCGCCACGAAGTCACGTCAGCCTGAGCGGTGACGACGAAGTCGCTCGACGGACTGGGTCCATCGCCGGCACACGCCTCTACCCGTGCGTGCCTTTCGTGTATCATGGTGTGCCGACTCGGGGGAACGCTCTCAGGCGAGCCGCCCCGGAGCGCACGTCCCGACCCACACTAGAGAGAATCTCATGGCCGAAGTAGTGTCCACCAGTCAGTTCAAGAACGGCATGGCGATCACGATCGATGGTGAGAACTTCACCATCGTCGAGTTCCAGCATGTCAAGCCGGGCAAAGGCGGCGCGTTCGTGCGCACCAGGGTCCGCAACATCGCCACCGGAGCGGTCCTCGACAAGACCTTCCGCTCCGGCGAGAAGTTCGAGCGCGTCCATACCCAGTCGCAGAACATGACCTATCTGTACTCGACCGACGACGAGGTCGTGCTCATGGACCCGGAGACCTTCGAGCAGGTCACGGTGAGCCCCGAGACGGCTCGCCAGGCGCTCCAGTGGGTGGTCGAAAACCAGCAGGTCCAGCTCCTGTCGCTGAACGGCGTGCCGGCCAGCGTCGAGGCGCCCAATCACGTCGAGCTGGCCATCACGCAGACCGACCCGGGACTGCGCGGCGACACCGCTCAGGGCGGCACCAAGCCGGCCACCCTCGAGACCGGAGTCACCATCCAGGTGCCGCTGTTCATCGAGGAGGGCGAGCTCGTGCGGGTCGACACGCGCACCGGCGACTACATCACGCGCGTCTAGGGTCCGGGTCACAGGCAGACAAAGCGGGGGAGAGGCGTTTTCTTTGCGAGCGAGACGCATCGGCATCACCGACACCACCCTGCGCGACGCCCACCAGTCGCTGTGGGCGACGCGCATGCGCACCGCCCAGATGCTGCCGGTGCTCGAGCTGCTCGACGCGGTCGGTTTCCATTCGCTCGAGTGCTGGGGCGGGGCCACCTTCGACGCCTGCCTGCGCTTCTTAGACGAAGACCCCTGGGAGCGGCTGCGCGTCATCAGAAACCACGTGCACCGCACCCCCTTGCAGATGCTGCTGCGCGGCCAGAACCTGGTCGGCTACCGGCACTACGGCGACGACATCGTGCGGCGCTTCGTCGGCAAGGCGGCCGAAAACGGCATCGACATCTTCCGTGTCTTCGACGCCCTGAACGACACCCGCAACTTCGAGACCGCGGCGGCCGCCATCAAGGAGTCCGGCAAGCACTTTCAGGCGGCCGTGGTCTACACGATCTCCCCGGTGCACTCGCTCGACCACTACATCGAGGTCGCCCGGCGCCTGGTCGACATGGGCGCCGACTCACTGTGCATCAAGGACATGGCCGCGCTGCTGTCGCCGTTCTACGCCGAGCAGCTCATCACCCGCATGAAGAGCGAGTTCGACATCCCCATCCAGCTTCACTGCCACTACATCGGCGGACTCGCGCCGATGACCTACCTCAAGGCGATCGAAGCCGGCGTCGACGTCATCGACACGGCCACCGTGCCCATGGCCTTCGGCAACTCGCAGCCCGCCACGGAGATGGTCGTGACCGCGCTGATCGGCACGCCCTACGACTCCGAGCTCGACCTCGACAAGCTGTTCGCCATCGCCAAGTACTTCGAGACCGTGCGCCTCGAAGGCGGCTGGGACCGCGGCGTCACCTCGCTCACCCACATGCAGGTCTACTCGCATCAGGTGCCCGGCGGGATGATCTCCAACCTCGAGCTGCAGTTGAAGGAGCAGAACGCCCTCGACCGCCTGCCCGAGGTGCTCGAGGAGATCCCCGTGGTGCGTGCCGAGGTCGGCTTTCCGCCGCTCGTCACGCCGATGTCCCAGATCGTCGGCACGCAGGCGGTGTTGAACGTGCTGTCGGGCAAGCGCTGGCAGATCGTCCCCGACGAGATGAAGGCCTACCTGCGCGGCCGCTACGGCGCGGCGCCCGGGCCCGTCTCGACCGAGATCATCGAACGTGTCCTCGGCGATGAGCGGCCGATCTCCGTGCGACCGGCCGAGCTCGTCGACGAGACGCTCGACGACGTCCGCGCCGAGGTCGGCGACCTCGCGCGCTCCGACGAAGACGTCCTGTCGTATGCGCTCTTTCCGCAGACCGCCCGCACCTACCTCGAGCGCCACCACCTCGGCCCCGAGCACGACGTGTTCGGCACCGAGGTGCCCGCCTACCTGACCTCGCAGATGCAGACGACGGTGAGCGAGGTCGGCGCCGACCGGGTCAAGGACATCATCGCCATGGTCGAAGCGAGCGACCTGCAGGAACTCATCCTCGAAGAGGGCGACGTGCGCATCACGGTGCGCAAGACGCTCCCCGAGGTGGCGGTCGCAAGCGACGCGGCCCAGGGGCCGGCGGCCGACAAGCCGTCCGTCGCGGCGCTGGGCGCCGGCAGCAACGGCTATCACCTGGTGCGCTCGCCGATGGTGGGCACCTTCTACCGCGCCTCCTCGCCGGCGGTGCCGCCGTTCGTCTCGGTCGGCGACGAAGTCAGCGCCGGCCAGACGCTGTGCATCCTCGAAGCCATGAAGCTCATGAACGAGCTGGGCTCCGACGTCAACGGCGTCGTGCGCGAGGTCATGGCCGACAACGGCGCCGCGGTCGAGTACGGCCAGCCCCTGTTTGCGATCGAACCCGCGTAAGACGAGCGTCCGACGGTCGTGACCGCCCGCAGACCGAGCCGCAAGCAGGCGCGCCGCGACGCGGTGTTCGTGCTCTATCAACGCGAGGTCACCGATCGCCCGCTCGACTCGCTGCTGGCCGACCGCGCTCAGAGCGAGGGTTACGATGCCGACGAGTTCACGGTGCGCGGCGTCCGGGGGGTGGTCGACACGCAGTCGCGGCTCGACGCCGAGCTCACGGCCAATTCGACGGCGTGGCCGCTGGCCCGCATCGCCCCGCTCGAGCGCAGCATCCTGCGCCTCGCGCTGTGGGAGCTGCGCAGCGGCGAGACGCCGCCCGAGGTGGCTATCGACGAGGCGGTTCGGCTCGTCAAACGCTACTCCACCGACGAAGCGGCGGGCCTCGTGAACGGCATCCTGGCGGGCGCCCTGCGTACCGGCGGCGACGGCGCTTTCGGCGCCGCCGCGGGCGGAGAGACCTCGTGAGCGAGAGCCGACCGAGCGGCGCCGGTGGCGACCGGGCTCTTGCCCGGGTGCGCGAGATCGCCGGCGAGCTGCGCGCGCTCGAGGAGCGCGCGGGGCAGGTCGGTTCGACCGACATCGAGATGAGCCTCTTCGAGCGGGCCGCCGAGCTCGCCGACGAGGCGGCTCGACTGCTCGAAGACGCCGGCCGGTCGTCGTCGAGCGAGACCCCGGCGCCGTGAGCGAGCCGACGACACCGTGAGCGCGCCGCACCGCTCGAAAGGTGTCGACGGCCCTGCCGAGCGGGGCGCCGCGAGCGGCTATCCCGAGCACCTCCGTGAGCTGGTCGAGCGTTACCTCGAGGAGCTCGATTTCGGCGCCGCCCCCGCGGCGCTGCCGCTCGTCTCGGCGATGCGCTACTCGCTGCTGGCCGGCGGCAAGCGCATCCGGCCGGTGCTCAGCCTGGCCGTCGCCGAACGGCTGCGCCGGCCGGTCGAGGGGGTCCTGCCCTTCGCCGCCGCGCTCGAGCTGATCCACACCTACTCGCTGATCCACGACGACCTGCCGGCCATCGACGACGACAGCCTGCGCCGCGGCGTGCCGACGTGTCATGTCATGTTCGGCGAGGACATCGCCATCCTGGCCGGCGACGGGCTGTTCGCCGAGGCCTTCAGGCTGATCACCGACCGCCAGCAGGGCGATGCCGCGCTCGTCGTGGCGGCCCTGTCCGAGGTCGCCTGGGCGACCGGCGTACAGGGCATGGTCGGCGGCCAGTACATGGACGTCGCCGCGACGGCGAGCCACGACGACGAGCTGCGACTGCTGCACTCGCTGAAGACCGGTCGTCTGATCGAGGCGGCGGTCGCCGGAGCCGGCATCCTGTGCGGCGTGTCTGGACCGGCCCTCGAAGCACACCGCACCTTCGCCCGCGAGATCGGGCTGCTCTTTCAGATCGTCGACGACATCCTCGACGTCGACGGCGAGGCCGCCGACCTGGGCAAGACCGCCGGCAAGGACGCCCAGCTCGACAAGACCACCTACGTCTCCCGCTTCGGCCTCGAGCGCGCCCGTGAGCTCGCCCGCGAGAGTCACGAGCGTGCTCGCGTCAGTCTCGACGCGCTCGGCGGCGACGTCGGCAGCCTCGCCGCCGTTACCGACTACATCCTCTTTCGACGCTCCTAGCCTGAGCTACGGCCGGCGCGCGGGGCGAGCGCGTGAACGTCGGCAGCCGGTTCGGCGCGGGGGGGCGGTGGTATACTCCGAAGCCAATGGACCAGCTCTCGCGCATCTGTGGTCCGTCCGACCTGCACTCACTGGCCGTTCCTGAGCTCCAGGCCCTCGCCGACGAGATACGCGAGGTGATCCTGTCGTGTGTCAGTGAGGTCGGCGGCCACCTGGCGGCCAGTCTCGGCGCGGTCGAACTGACCGTGGCGCTTCACAGCGTCCTCGAAAGCCCTCGCGACAAGATCATCTGGGACGTCGGCCACCAGGCCTATGCCCACAAGATCATCACCGGGCGGGCCGAGTGCTTCGACACCATCCGCCAGTACGGCGGCCTCTCAGGGTTCCCCTGCCGTCGCGAGTCCGAGCACGACATCGTGGGCACCGGTCACGCCTCTACGTCGGTCAGCTATGGGCTGGGCCTGGTCGAAGCGGCCAAGCTCTCCGGACGCCCCGACGGCCATGTGGTCTGCGTGCTGGGCGACGGAGCCCTCACGGGCGGGGTCGCCTTCGAAGCGTTAAACCAGGCGGGGCAGCTTCGCACGCCGCTGGTCGTCGTGCTGAACGACAACCAGATGTCGATCAAGCCCAACGTCGGCGGGTTCCAGCTCTACCTCAACCGGTTCCGGCTCGACCCTGGGCTCACGCGCCTGCGCGAGGACATGGAGCGCACCATCGCCCGCATCCCGGCCATCGGTGCCCGAGCGTACAGTCTCGGGCGCGACGTCAAGGAGAGCATGAAGGCCTTCCTTGGCCCCGGCCTCATCTTCGAAGAGCTCGGTTTCGCGTACATCGGGGTGGTGAACGGCCACGACATCGGCGCCCTGCGTGAAGCCATGCGCCAGGCGATGGAGACCCAGCGCCCAGTGCTGGTGCACGTGCGCACGGTGAAGGGCAGAGGGTACGAGCCGGCCGAAGAACGGCCGTCCGAGTTCCACGGCACCGGGCCGTTCGACCTGAGCAACGGCGAGCGCAAGGCCGGCCCGTCGGGCACGACCTACACCGAGGCCTTCGGGCGCGCGCTGGTGCGCGAGGCGCGCACCGACTCCAGGATCGTCGCGGTCACGGCCGCCATGACCGAAGGCACCGGGCTCGGCGCCTTCGAGCGCGAGTTCCCCAACCGGCTCTACGACGTGGGTATCGCTGAGCAACACGCGGTGGTCTTCGCCGCGGGTCTGGCGCTGGCCGGCATGAGACCCGTCGTGGCGATCTACTCGACCTTCATGCAGCGGGCCTTCGACATGCTCGTGCAGGACATCGCCCTGCAGCACATCCCCGTCGTCTTCGCCCTCGACAGGGCGGGCCTCGTCGGCGACGACGGCCCGACCCACCACGGGGTGTTCGACCTCTCGTATCTGCGACTGATCCCGGATCTGGTCGTCATGGCTCCCTCCAGCCACGCCCAGCTCCAGCACATGCTCCACACGGCGCTGCGTCACGACGGGCCGGTGGCGCTGCGGTATCCGCGCGGCCTGGCCGCGGTGTTCGACGAGCCCAAGAAGCTGAAGAGCATCGCGCTCGGGACGGCCGAAGTCCTGCGCGAGGGCCGCGAGGTGGCCCTGATCGGCGTCGGCACCGGCGTCGACATCGCTCTGGGGACGGCCGACCTGCTGAGCGCCGCCGGCGTGCAGGCGACCGTGGTCGACGCGCGCTTCGTCAAGCCGCTCGACACTGCCCTTCTCGACGAGCTTGCCGCCACCCATGCGCGCATCGTCACGATCGAGGAGAACGTCCTCTGCGGCGGCTTCGGCAGCGCGGTCGTCGAGCATCTCGCCGACACCGACGTGCGCGTACGCCGTTTCGGCCTGCCCGACGAGTTCGTCGCCCACGGCGAGCGCGAGCGCCTGCTGGCCGATCTTGGGCTTACTCCCGAGGCGGTGGCGGCCGCCGTCCTCGAACGCCAGCCCGGGCTCGCGCACATCTCCTGACATGGTGCGTGAGCGGCTCGACACGCTGCTCGTCGCGCGCGGGCTCTTTGCCACTCGCTCCCAGGCACGGGCAGCGGTGCTGGCCGGTGAGGTCTCGGTCGGCGGGCAGCTCGCCGACAAGGCGGGTACGCTCGTCGGTCTCGATAGCGAGCTCGCGGTCGCGCAGCGCCCCCGGTATGTGTCGCGAGGCGGCGACAAGCTCGTGCACGCTCTCGACACGCTGGGCGTCGACGTCGCGGGCGAAGAGGTGTGCGACCTCGGCAGCTCGACCGGCGGCTTCGTCGATTGCCTCCTTCAGCGCGGCGCCGCTCGCGTGGTCGCCGTCGACGTCGGCTACGGCCTGCTCGACTACCGGCTGCGCACAGACCCGCGTGTGACGGTGCTGGAGCGCACCAACGCGCGCCGGCTCGAGGCCGATCGTCTGCCCTTCAGGCCGGGCTTCGTCACCGCCGACGTGTCGTTCATCTCCCTCCGGCTCGCGCTCGGCCCTGTGCTAGAATGCGCCCGCGTCGACTATCGGGGCCTGGTGCTCGTCAAGCCGCAGTTCGAAGCCGGTCGTGAGCAGGTCGGAAAGGGCGGTGTGGTGCGCGACCCGACTGTCCATCTGCAGGTGCTGGTCGGCGTCGCGGCCTGGCTTTACGAGCGCGGCGCGGCGGTGCTCGGCGTGTGCGACTCCGGCCATCCCGGGCCAAGGGGAAACGTGGAGTTCTTTATCTACTTCTGCGATGCGGGCAGCGCCCTTGCCGGGCGGCGTACCGACGCCCGCGAGGCGGCGTTGCGCGCCGTCGAGGTGGCCCATGCCTGAGCCGCTCCGTCGCGTTGCCGTCCTCACCCATCACCTGGCCCGCACCACCGATCGTACCCTGCACGACCTCGCCGCCGAAGCCAAACGCCTGGGCCTCGAGCTCATGGTGCCCCCCGACGAAGCCGACAAGCACCGCCTGTCCGGCTCCGACGGCTACCGGATCGTCGACGACGACGAGCTGCGGGCGGTCGACCTCTGCCTCGTGCTGGGCGGCGACGGCACCATCCTGCGGGCCCTCGGCCGCATGCTGGGCAGCGGGGTGCCGACCACCGGCGTTAACTTCGGTAACGTGGGCTTTCTGGCCGGTATGCGCCAGGCCGACTGGCGTAGCGGCCTCGAACACATCACGACGGGCAGCTACACGGTCATCGAGCTGCTGACGGTCGAAGCCCGCTGGAACGGCGAGCGCCAGATCGCCGTCAACGACATCGTCTTCGCCCGGGTGCGCTCGCAGCGCGTGCTGCGGCTCGTCTACGAGGTGTCGGGCACGCGAGTGGGCGAGATGCTCTGCGACGGCATGATCGTGGCTTCGCCGGCCGGTTCCACGGCCTACAACCTCTCCTGCGCCGGGCCGCTCGTGGTCTGGGACGCCGACGCCCTGGTGCTCAACTTCATCGCCCCGCACTCGCTGGGGTTCCGGCCTCTCGTGCTGCGCCCCGACCACGTCATCCGGGTGCGCAACGCCTCTCCCGCAGACGAAGCCGAAGTGCTGGCCGACGGCTCCGACGTCGGCCGGCTGTGCTGCGGCGAGACCATCGAGATTTCCGCCGGAACGACCCGCGCCCGGCTGCTGGTGCAAGAGGGCGGCTCGTTCTACCACAATGTCGAAGAGAAGCTCTTCAACCGCGCCCGCCATGCCTTCTGAGCGTGCCGGCGCCGGTCGGCACGCCCATGCTCGCTGAGCTTTCCATCGAGGACCTCGTGCTGATCGCCGGCGCCCGCCTCGAGCTGGCCGCCGGCCTCAATGTCATCACCGGAGAGACCGGCGCCGGCAAGACGCTGCTCACCCAGGGCATCGGTCTGCTGCTCGGCCAGAAGGGCGAAGAGAGCCTGGTGCGCCCGGGCGCCGATCAAGCCCTGGTCCAGGCCGTGTTCGACGACGACGGCGAGACGCTGTCGGTCGCTCGCCGCATCACCAGGGGCGGACGCTCGCGAGCCTACCTCGACGGCCTCGTGTCGTCGCTGCCCGTAGTCGAAGCGACGCTGCGCGAACACGTCGCCTTCTACGGGCAGCTCGAGCACGCTCGCCTGCTGCAGCTCGACCGCCAGCTCGACCTGCTCGACGCCTGGGCCGGCCCCGCGGTGGCCGCCCTGCTCAACGACTACAGCGGCGCCTGGACGGTCTCTCAGGAGCTCTCGCGCGAGCTCGACAGGCTGCGCGACGCAAGCCGCGACCGCGACCGCGAGATCGACCTTTTGCGCTTTCAGATCGACGAGATCGAAGCCGCCGCGGTCGAGCCCGGCGAAGACGAGCAGCTCAAGGCCGAGCGCGAGCGTCTCCGCCACAGCGAGAAGCTCGTCGAGCGGGTCGGCGGCGCCGTCGCCCTGCTCTCCGACGAGTCGGCGGCCGGCGGCCTCGACGCGCTACGCGTCGGCGAGCACCTGCTGACCGAAGCCGCGGCGCTCGATCCGGCGCTCACCGCGGTCGCCGCTCGCCTGGCCGGGCTGACGGCCGAGGCCGACGATCTGCTCGACGTGCTGCGCTCCTATCTCGACGACCTCGACGTCGACCCCGCCCATCGCGACGCTGTGGAGAACCGCTACGACGAGCTGCGCCTGCTGGCCCGCAAGTACGGCGGGTCGGCCGACGCGGTCGTAGCGACCGCGGCCGCCGGGCGCGAGCGCCTGCTCCAGCTCGAGCGTCTCGACGCCGACGAGTCCGACCTTCTGGCGCGGCGCGACGAAGCCCGCGCCCGGGCGCACGACCTGGCCGTGCGTCTGTCGGCGGCGCGAGCGGCGGCGGCCCCGGGGTTCGCCGACGCGGTGGGCGCCGAGCTGCGCGGCCTGGCCATGCCGCACGTACGTTTCGCGGTCGATCTCTCACCACGCCGCGAAGGCCCCGAAGCTCTCGGCCCGCGCGGCGCCGACGAAGCCGAGTTCGTCTTCTCCGCCAACCCGGGCGTGCCGCCGCGCCCACTGCGCGAGACCGCGTCGGGCGGCGAGCTGTCGCGCGCCATGCTGGCCATCAAGACCCTCGTCCACCTGGGTCACGACGTGCGCACCCTGGTCTTCGACGAGGTCGACACCGGCATCGGCGGCGTCACGGCCAGCGTCCTCGGCGAGCGTCTGGCGGCCCTCGCCGGCGCCACCCAGATCGTCTGCATCACTCACCTGCCGCAGGTCGCCGTCTTCGCCGATCGGCACTTCGTGATCACCAAGGTCGCCGACCCTCAGGCCGACACGACCGAGACCGTCGTCACCCAGGTTGCGGGCGACGAACGTCTGGCGGAGCTCGTTCGCATGCTGGGCGGCCGGCCCGACGACCTCACCGCCCGCGAGCACGCGCGCGCGCTGCTCGAGCGAGCCCAGACGGCACACACCTCGTAACAGATCCGGCCGCGTGCTCGCTTCCGCGCCGCCCTTTGATATACTTTCCCCCCGAAGTGACTCAGGGCTCGCCGGACAGACCCTCGTGACGGCCCGCATACGTCGGGCAGAGCCCAACACCCCCCGAATCTCCCGCTCGCGACGCGCGCCACGCGTGGCGCCGGCCCTGCGTGCCGCTCGCTCCTCGTATCGCCGCCGGCGAGGCGCGGGGTCGCGCGGCTGCCGCGCGAGCGGTCTGTGCCGGGGCGTTTCGCGGGTGCCGACATCCAGCGCGACCACAGGGGTACGACGACCGCCAACGGGAATGTGAGAGTAGCGCAAACGACGAAGTGGCCGGTGGCCACAAGCGAGGGGGCATGGCGAAACATATCTTCGTGACCGGGGGCGTGGTGTCCGGCATCGGCAAGGGCATTACGGCGGCGTCGATCGGCCGGCTGCTGAAGGCCCGCGGCCTGAAGGTCGGCAACCAGAAGTTCGACCCCTACATCAACGTCGACCCCGGCACGATGAGTCCCTTCCAGCACGGCGAGGTGTTCGTCACCGAAGACGGCGCCGAGACCGACCTCGACCTCGGTCACTACGAGCGCTTCATCGACGAGTTCGTCGAGCGCGACTCGAACATCACCACCGGCGGCATCTACAACGCCGTGATCCAGAAGGAACGCCGCGGTGACTTTCTCGGCGGCACCGTGCAGGTCATCCCCCATATCACCAACGAGATCAAGAGCCGCGTGCACCGGCTGGCCCAGAAGCTCGACGTCGACGTGCTGATCACCGAGGTGGGGGGGACGGTGGGCGACATCGAGAGCCTGCCGTTCCTCGAAGCCATCCGCCAGTTCCGCAAGGACATCGGGCGCGAGAACGTGCTGTATGTCCACGTCACGCTGGTGCCGGTCATCGGCGTGGTCGGCGAGCCCAAGACCAAGCCCACGCAGCACAGCGTCGCCGAGCTGCGCGAGATCGGCATCCAGCCCGACATCATCGTGGCCCGCTCCGAAGAGCAGCTGAGCCGTGGCATCCGCGACAAGATCGCCCTCTTCTGCGACGTCGAGCCCGAAGCGGTCATCTGCGCCCGCGACATCGACGACATCTACAAGGTGCCTCTGCTCATGCACGACGAAGGTCTCGACGACCTCGTGGTGCGCAAGCTCGGGCTCACCGACGGCGAGCCCGAGCTCACCGACTGGCGCGCCCTGGTCGAGCGCATCGACGCCTGCCGCGAGCCGGTGACCATCGCCCTGGTCGGCAAATACGTCCAGCTCCACGAGGCCTATCTTTCGGTCTGGGAGGCGCTCAAGCACTCGGCCATCTTCCACCGGCGCCAGCTACGCATCCTGTGGATCGATTCCGAAGAGCTCACGCCGGCGACGGTCGTCGACCGGTTGGGCGCCGCCGACGGCGTGATCGTGCCCGGCGGTTTCGGCATGCGCGGCATCGAAGGCAAGATCGAGGCCATCCAGTTCTGCCGCGAGCGCAAGGTGCCCTACCTCGGCGTCTGCCTCGGCATGCAGTGCGCGGTCATCGAGTTCGCGCGCGCCGTCTGCGGCATGGCCGGCGCCAACTCCTGGGAGTTCGACGAGGAGACGCCGTACGCGGTGATCGACCTTCTGCCCGAGCAGAAGGGCGTCGAGGACATGGGCGGCACCATGCGGCTGGGCGCCGAGACCGTGCGCCTCGTCCCCGGCACCAGGGCGTACGCGGCCTACGGCGCAGCCGAGGTCCGCGAGCGTCATCGCCACCGCTTCGAGGTCAACAACGAGCTGCGGCCGCAGATCGAGCAGGCCGGCCTCGTCGTGTCCGGCACGACGCCCGACGGCCGTCTCGTCGAGATCGTCGAGCTGCCCGACCACCCCTTCTTCGTGGCCTCGCAATTCCATCCCGAGTTCAAGTCGCGGCCCACTCGTCCCGCGCCTCTGTTCCGTGACTTCGTCGGAGCGGCGGCCGCCTACGCGAGCGCCCGCGAGGGGGAGCTGGAGGAGTCGTGGGCGCAGTCCTAGACCACCTGCTGGCGCTGTTCGTCCGGCTGGTCGAGATCCCGTCGCCGTCGGGCCACGAGCGCGCCGTGGCCGACTTCATCATGGGCTACCTGCGCGACGCCGGACTCGAGCCCCGCGAAGACGACAGCGCGGCCGCGACGGGCGCCGGCAGCGGCAACATCGTGGTGCGCGTGCCCGGCGCGGGGAGCGGCACGCCGATCGTCGTCGCCGCCCACATGGACACCGTGGCAGTCGACGGGCCGATCAAGGCGGTCGTTCGCGACGGTGTCGTGCGCAGCGCCGGCGACACCATCCTGGGCGGCGACGACAAGGCCGCCTGCACCGTGCTGCTGGCCGTGCTCGCCGATCTCGCCAAGAGTCCCCCGCAGGGCGGCTTCGAGGCGGTCTTCTCGACGTGCGAAGAGGTCGGGCTGCGCGGCGCCAAGGCGCTCGACCTGTCGGCCCTCAAGGCACGGGCCGGCTTCGTGTTCGACACCACCGGCCCCGTCGGCGCCGTGATCACAGAAGCGCCGTCACAGAAGACCCTGACGGCCGACTTCCACGGCGTGGCCGCGCACGCCGGCATCGCTCCCGAACAGGGGCGCAGCGCCATCGCCGCCGCCGCGGCGGCCGTAGCGGCGATGAAGCTGGGACGCATCGACGACGCGACCACCGCCAACATCGGTCTGATCAGCGGCGGCAGTGCGACCAACATCGTCCCGGAGCGCTGCCGTATCGAAGGCGAGGCGCGCAGCCGCGACGCGGCGCTCCTCGCGGCCCAGATCGCCCACATGGTCGACGCGGCGCAGCTTGCCGCCGGCCTGGCCGGCATCGACGCCGAGATCGCCGTGCGCGACGCCTTCACGGGCTTCTCGCTCGACGACGACGCCCTGCCGGTACGCATGGCCTGCTCGGCGCTGCGCGAGCTCGGCATCGAGCCCCACATAGGCGCGAGCGGCGGCGGCTCCGACGTCAACGTCTACAACGCCGGTGGCCTGCCGAGCGTCAACCTGAGCAACGGTACGGAACAGATCCACACGCCCGACGAATACCTGCCCGTCGACCGGCTCGACGACGCCTACCGGCTTCTGCACGCCCTGCTGCGCGTGGCGGCAGCCACCACGGTGTGAGCGTCCTTGCGCCCGGCGGTCGCGACGGCGCGTGCGGCGTGCCCGATGATCCGCCGCCGCCCGACCCGACCCTCGCCGAGTACCTCGCCTACGTCGAGTTCGAGCGCACCCTGAGCGCGAACACGGTCGCCGCCTATCGACGCGACCTCGAGCGCTTCGCCGCCTTCCTGTCCGCCGCCACACCGCCGGTCACGGTGCTTCAGGCGCGAGACGACGACGTGTACCGCTACTTCGCCGGCCCTGGCGGCGACGGCGCCACGACCAGCGTGGCCCGCCGCATGGCGGCCGTGCGCGGCCTCTACCGCTACCTGGTCCGGGAGCGCGGCCTCTCAAGCGATCCCGCCGCCCGCCTGCAGACGCCGCGCCATCCGCAGCCGCTGCCGCGGGTGCTCGAGGTCGACGAGATCGAGACGGTCCTGCGAGGCGTGCCCCTCGAGGGCGCGCTCGCCGAGCGCGACCTGGCCCTGTTCGAGCTGCTCTACGGCTGCGGCCTGCGAGCCAGCGAGGTCGTCACCCTGCGGCTCGCCGACATCGACCTCGAAGGCGGCCTGGTGCGCTGCCTCGGCAAGGGC
Source organism: uncultured Actinomycetes bacterium (assembly GCA_963733255.1). GTDB lineage: Bacteria > Actinomycetota > Thermoleophilia > UBA2241 > UBA2241 > Bog-752. The sequence continues at coordinate 274,166 of CAVTCH010000019.1, read as the reverse complement.
GACAAGGAGCGCGTCGTGCCGCTCGGCTCGTACGCGGCGGCGGCCGTGGGCCGCTATGCGGCCCACGGCCGCCGCCTCCTCGCCGCCCGCCGCCGCCGCCGCGACGAGCTGTTCCTGAACGCCCACGGCGCCCCGCTGACCCGCCAGGGCCTCGACTTCGTGCTGCGGCGCGCCCTCAAGCGCGTCGGCCTCGAGGGCAAGGCGAGCGCCCACACCTTCCGCCACAGCTTCGCGACGCACCTGGTCGAGGGAGGAGCGGACCTGCGCAGCGTGCAGGAGATGCTGGGCCACAGCGACATCGCCACCACCCAGATCTACACCCATGTCACCGCCGACCACCTGCGTGAGGTCTTCTACAGCACCCACCCGCGTGCCCGACGCCGCGCCGGCGAGCGCGACCAAGCGCGGAGGGGCGTATCCCGCGAGCACGACGCCGGGGAGAGCGCCGGATCGGGCGGCCAGGGCGGTAAGGGCGGTGGCTCGCGGGGCGGCACCGCGGGCTCCCCAGGACCGGACGCATGACACGGGTCTTCGTGTGCGTGCTCGACGGCGTCGGGGCCGGCGAGGCGCCCGACGCCGAGGCCTACGGAGACCGCGGCTCCGACACCCTGCGTCACGTGCTCGAGGCCAGCGACGTGGAGCTGCCCAACCTCGCGGCGCTCGGCCTTGGCCGGGTCGTCGGTCTGCCGCTGGGCGAGCCGCGCCCTGGCGCGACCTACGGCCGCCTGCTCGAGCGCGGCGCCGGCAAGGACACCACGACCGGTCACTGGGAGATGATGGGGCTGCCGTTGCAGGAGCCCTTCCCGACCTATCCTCAGGGCTTTCCGGCCCAGGTGATCGAGCCGTTCTGCGCGGCTATCGGGCGCGGTGTGCTGGGCAATCGGCCCGCGTCGGGCACGGCGATCCTCGACGAGCTCGGCGAAGAGCACCTGCGCAGCGGGCGTCCGATCGTCTACACCTCGGCCGACTCGGTCTTTCAGGTGGCTTGCCACGAAGACATCGTGCCGGTCGAGCTCCTCTACGAGTGGTGTGCCGTCGCGCGGCGCATCCTGACCGGACCGCATGCGGTCGGGCGGGTCATCGCGCGGCCGTTCGCCGGCGGCGTGGGCGGCTTCGAGCGCACGCCGCGACGGCGGGACTTCTCGCTGCCGCCGACCGGTCCGACGTATCTCGATCTGCTGAGCGAGGCCGGCGTGCCGGTGATCGGCGTCGGTAAGATCGGTGAGATCTTCGCGCAGCGCGGCGTCGGGGTCGACGATCATACGACCGACAACACGGCGGGCCTGGCCGCCTGCCGCCGTCACCTGCGGGAGATGCGCCACGGCCTGCTGTTTGCCAACCTCGTCGATTTCGACCAGATCTGGGGGCATCGCAACGACGTCGCCGGCTTTGCGGCCGGCCTGCGCGAGGTCGACGAGGCCGTCCCGGGCCTCCTGGCCGAGCTCGCGCCCGGCGACGTCGCCCTCTGGTGCGCCGACCACGGTGTCGACCCGACCACGGCGAGCACCGACCACTCCCGCGAGTACGCTCCGCTGCTGGCGGCCGGCCTGTCCGGCGGGCGGTACGACGGCCTCTTCGAGGACGTCGGGGCGACCGCCTACCAGCGCCTGACCGGGCGCCGGCCGCCGTTGCCGGGCACGGTCATCCCGTGAGACGGTCGGCGAACGCCGCGCAGTCATGAAGGCGCGCTTGCCGCAGGCCGATCTGGCCGTCGTGTTCGGTTCGGGGCTCGCCCTCATCCCCGAGGGCGCCGAAGTGCTCGACGAGATCGCCTACGCGACGCTGGACTGGCCGGCGACGTCGGTCGAAGGGCACGCCAACCGCCTGCTGCTCGTCTCCTGGGCGCCCGACGGTCGCCGCGCCCGGCGCGTGCTGCTGGCCTGCGGACGTCCGCACCTCTATGAGGGCTGGAGCACGGCCGAGCTCGAGCGTCCCGTCCGCGACCTGGCCGACGCCGGTGTGCCGGCGCTGCTGCTGACGAACGCTGCCGGCAGCCTCGAACGTTCACTGGAACCCGGCGAAGGCGTGCTCGTCACCGACGTCGTCGATCTCCAGGGTGCGCCGGGCGACGAACCGCCGGTCCTGACCGTGATGGCTCCCACCGAGGCGGTCCGGCTGGCCGCGGCGCTCCAGCCCCACCTGAAGGCGCGTCCGGGACGCTACGTCGCCGTGGCCGGGCCGCAGTATGAGACGCCGGCCGAGGCGGCGTGGCTGCGCGCTTACGGCGACGTGGTCGGCATGTCGACCGCCGCCGAGGTGCGAGCGGCGGCCGGCAGGGGACTGCGGACCTGCGTCCTGTCGCTGGTCGGCAATCCCTCGGGCGCGGCGGTCGACCACGCCGGCGTACTGGCCGCCGGCGCGGCGCTTGCCGGTGCGCTCCGGCCCGCGTTGGCGGCGCTCGCGGCGGCGTTCCTCAGCGCCCGGCCCGTGACGTTGTGAGCGACCGTGCTCCGGCGGCGGCGAGTGTCGCCGACCGGCCATCCGGGCAGGGAGGTCCGCGGCCGTGACCGTCGACGTGGTGAACGACATCATCGCCCGCAAGCGCGACGGCGGCGAGCTCGACGAAGCCCGGCTACGCGCCTTCGTCAGTGGCGTCGTCGACGGCTCCATTCCCGCCTACCAGGCGAGCGCCCTGCTCATGGCGATCGTCCTGCGTGGCTTCTCGCCGGCCGAGACGCTGGGCCTGGCGCGGGCCATGGTCGACAGCGGCAAGACGCTCGACCTCTCGGTGCTGGGCCGGCCGGTGCTCGACAAGCACTCGAGCGGCGGGGTCGGCGACAAGGTGACCCTGGTGCTGGCGCCGCTCATCGCGTCGTGCGGGGCGCTGTTCGGCAAGATGTCGGGACGCGGTCTGGGTCACACCGGCGGCACGCTCGACAAGCTCGAGTCGATACCGGGCTTTCGGGTGCAGCTCTCACAGGGCGACTTTCTGCGCCAGCTCGAGCGCATCGGCGTGGCGGTCGTCAGCCAGAGCGAGCGTCTCGTGCCGGCCGACCGGATCCTCTATGCGCTGCGCGACGTCACGGCGACCGTCGACAGCGAGGGTCTGATCGCCGCCAGCATGATGGCCAAGAAGATCGCCAGCGGCACCTCGGTCGTCGTGCTCGACCTCACGGTCGGGGCCGGAGCGTTCATGAAGACCATCGCACAGGCGGCTTCGCTCGGGCGTCTCTGCCGTCTGATCGGCGAGAGCTACGGGCGCAAGGTCACGTGCCTGTACACCGCGATGGAGGCGCCGCTGGGCCGGGCGGTCGGCACCCGTCTCGAGGTCGAGGAGGCCTGGGAGGTTCTGGGCGGCGGCGGGCCCGACGACGTGCGGGAGGTCGTCGTCGAGCTGGCCGCGGCGCTCCTTGCCCTTTCCGACCTGGGCGTGGACGAGCACGAGGGGCGGGCGCGCGCCCAGCGCGCGCTCGCCGACGGGAAGGCGGCCGAGTGGTTCGAGCGCTGGATCGCCGTACAGGGCGGACGCTTCACGCCGGGGGAGTTCCATCAGCTCGCGTACGTCGAGGTCACGGCCCGCCGCGACGGCTGGGTGAGCGCGGTCGACGCGCTGGCCGTCGGTCGCGCCGCGCAGCTCTCGGGAGCCGGGCGCGGCCGCGTCGACGACGAGGTCGACCCGGCGGCGGGGGTCGTGATCGCGGCCAAGCCGGGCCAGCCGGTGGTCAAGGGTGAGCCGCTGGCGCGCGTCTTCGCGCGCCGTCGCGACGAGCGCGCCGCCGCCGCGCGTCTGCTCGAAGAGGCCTTCGTCGTGAGCGAAGAGCCCTCACAGCCACGGCCCGTCGTGCTGGGCCGCGACGACTGATGCGCGTCGTCGGCGGGCGGTGGCGGGGGCGGCGCCTGACGGCGCCGCGCGGGGCCGTCACGCGTCCGACGTCCGATCTCGTGCGCGAAGCGATCTTCGACGTGCTCGCTTCGATGCTGGCGGCGCGTCCGGCGCCGGCTCGCGGCGGCCGGGTGGCCGCCGCCGAGCCGCACGCAGGACGAGCCGGAGCGGAGCCCGTCGAGGAGCCGGTCGCCGCCGGTCCGCTCGAGGGGCTGGCCGTGCTCGATCTGTTCGCCGGCAGTGGCGCCCTGGGCATCGAGGCCCTGTCGCGCGGGGCCGCTTCGTGTACGTTCGTGGAGCGCGCCCCGCCCGCCGTGCGCGCGCTGCGCGACAATCTCACCCGGGTAGGGGCCCGCGGCGACGCTGTGCGCGTGCGCCGCGACGACTACCGCCGCGCGCTCATGGCTGACGCTGGGGGCGCGAGACTGTATAATCTCGTCCTCGTAGACGCGCCGTACGCGTTGTACCCGAAAGTCGAGCCCGAACTCGCGGTCCGGCTCACGGCCGTGCTGGCGCCGGGAGCGGTCGTCGTGGTCGAGACGGCCAGAGGCCAGGCCGTAGACCTGCCGCTCGCCGCAGCGAGCGTCAAGGTGTACGGCGACACGCGGGTCACTTTCTGCAGCGAGGTTTGAGCGTGCCGAGCAACGTCACAGCCATCTGCCCCGGAACATTCGACCCGGTCACCGTGGGTCATCTCGACATCATCACGCGCGGGGCGCGCACGTTCCGGCGCGTCGTGGTGGGGCTGATCGAATACCCCATGCGCAAGCAGACCATGTTCACGTCGGCCGAACGCGCCGCGTTCCTGCGCGAGGCGCTCGCCGACTATCCCAACGTCTACGTCGACCACTTCAACGAGCTGGTCGTCGAGTTCGCGCGCCGCTGGGAGGCCAACGTCATCCTCAAAGGACTGCGGGCCATCTCCGACTTCGAATACGAGTTCGCCATGGCGCAGCTCAATAGGAAGCTGGCCCCCGACATCGAAACTATCTTCATGATGGCCTCACCCGAGCACAGCTTCCTGAGCTCGAGCGGCGTCAAGGAAGTCGCCACGTTCGGCGGCTCGGTCGACGATCTGGTGCCACCGGCGGTGGCCCGGCGCTTCGCCGAGCTGTTCCCGCGAAAGGCTTAAATCGCCTCAGAGAGAGGTAGGTCCGTATGGATGTGCTCGTTCTGATCGACAAACTGGACGACCTCATTCACAATGCCCGGTCAGTCCCGCTGACCGACAGCGTGATGATCGATCGCGAAGAGATCTACGACCTGCTCGACCAGATGCGCTCCACGATCCCCGAAGAAGTCAAGCAGGCGCGCTGGATAGTCAAGGAGCGGCAGGAGATGCTGGCCGAGGCCAAGCAGGAATCCGAGCGCGTGCTGGCCGAAGCTCGCGACAAGGCCGAGCAGGCCGCGGCCCAGGAAGAGGTCGTGCGCGTCGCCGAGCGCCAGGCCCACGAGATCGTCGAAGACGCCCGCGAGCGCGAGCGTGAGATCCGCCTTGGGGCCGAAGACTACGCCGACGAGGTCCTGGGCAACCTCGAAGTGAATCTCGACAAGTTCCTGGCGGCCGTGCGCCGCGGGCGCGAGCGTCTGCAGACGCCGACCCCGGGCTCCGAGCAGCAGGACTAGGCGCGCGGCGAAGCCACGCTCGCCTGAGCGGCATCGACGAAGTCGAATATGACGGACTAGGCGCTCCACGAAGTCGAGCACGCCTGAGCGGCATCGACGAAGTCGAATATGGCGGACTAGGCGCTCCACGAAGTCGAATGACGAAGTAGGCGACGCCGGCTGGCGGGCTGGCTGAAGGTACAGGCGGACATGCGCCGTTTCAATGTGCGGTCGCTCTCGTTCGGGGAGCGCAACGAAGTCGAGCGGCGACTCGCCGTCGAGGTGGCGCCGTTCTCGCTCGGCGGCATCGACTACGAGGTGCGGGGCGGCGGGCTCGAGCTTCTGCTTAGTGTGTCGCGCGTCGGACGCCGCATGACGTTGCGGGGCACCGGCACGGCGGTGCTCGAGGGTCCCTGTCAGCGTTGCCTCGACGAGGCCGCGCTGAGCGTGCCGGTGTCGTGCGTCGAGTACCTGGCCGACGGCGAGTCCGAGGCCGGCGACGAAGAGCCGTATGTGCGGGGCTTCCTTCTCGATCTCGAGCGCTGGGTGCGCGACGCGATCGCCGAGTCTTTGCCGGCTCAGATCCTGTGCCGCGACGACTGTCGCGGTCTGTGCGCCGTCTGCGGCGCGAATCTGAACGAGGTCGCAGGCGACCATGCCCACTGAGGGCGACGACCACCCGCGTAAGGGCGAGGCCGCGAGCAGCTTTCGCCTGATCGATTTGGACAGAAGAGCGCCGCGACTGTAAAGTAGATCGTCCACGAACCGAGAAACGAGAACCGATGCCAGTTCCCAAGAGAAAGACCTCGAACAGCAAACGCGACTCGCGCCGCGCGCAGCAGAAGCTCAGCGTCGAGACGGCGAGCTTCTGCCCGCAGTGCAAGAGTCCCAAGCTCCCGCATCGCGCGTGCCCCAAGTGCGGCACCTACAAGGGCCGCGAGGTCATCCCCCTCAACGTCGAGAAGAAGAAGTAGACTCGCGCCGCCTGTTGCGACCGTTCTGTAGCCGGTGGTCGTCGGCATGAGATCGCTGTATGTCGCATCGACCGAAGGCAGCGGTGGCAAGACCACCCTCTCCGTGGGGCTCTGCATCGCCTTGCGGGCCCGCGGCCTCGACGTCGGCTACTTCAAGCCCGTCGGCATCCTGCCGCCGCGTGCGGCCGGCGAGCTCGTCGACGATGATGCGCGCTTCGTGGCCGAAGTGCTCGGTCTCGCCGAGCCGCTCTCGGACATCTGCCCCGTGGTGCTCGACGAAGATGCGCTGCACGAGGTCCTCACCGGCTCCGATGTCGATACCCTCGAGCGCGTCGCGAGCGCCTTCGGGCGCGTGCGCGGCCGGCACGACCTGGTCATCTGCGAAGGTCTCGGCGAGGTCTGGCAGGGCCGCTTCCTGCGAGCCAGCGGCGCCGACGTGGTCGCTCGGCTCGAGCTCGGCACGATCCTCGTGGCGCGGTTCGCCGGCGCCCGCCTCCTCGACGACATCTGCTACGTCAAGGACTCCCTCAAGGAGCGGCTCCTGGGGGCGGTCTTCAACATGGTGCCCGAATCGCGGATCACTCTCGTGAACGGCGAGTACGCCCGCTTCCTGGCCGAACAGGACATCACCACGTACGGGGTGCTTCCGGCCAGCAAGCGTCTCGCCGCGGTGAGCGTAGCCGAGATCGTCGCGGCCCTCGGTGCGACCTACCTCTGCGGCCAGGAGCACGGCGACGCGACCGCCGAGACCTACCTGATCGGGGCGATGAGCCCCGAGCATGCCATGGGGTACTTCCAGAACGCCGCCAACAAGGTGGTCGTGGTGGGCGGCGATCGCGCCGAGATCATCCTCGCGGCGCTCGAGACCCCGACAGCGGCCATCGTGCTCACCGGCAGCTACGTGCCGAGCCCGGCGGTGCTGGCCCGCGCGGAGGAGCTCGGGGTGCCGGTCGTCTCCGTGGCCACTGACACGGTGTCGGCGACCGACGGCATCCGCCGCCTGTTCGGCCGTCTGGGCGTGCACGACAAGCGCAAGATCGAGCTCATCGCCGACGAGATCTCGACTCACGTCGATCTCGACCGGCTCGTTGCCGATCTCGACGGGTAGCTCCCCTGGACCGGGTCTTCACGCCTCAGGACGTGCACCGGGCCATGACGGCCCAGAAAGCGGGCGTCCGCGTGCGCGTCGCGCTCGACGCCCTCGGCGGCGACGACGCCCCCGAGGTCGTGGTCGCGGGCGCCCTCGAAGCGGCCGACGATCTGCTGACCATCCTGCTCGTCGGGCCGCCGGACAGGCTGCGCGAGTTGTTGCCGGCAGGCGGGCACCCTCATATCGAGATCGTGCCGGCCCACGACAAGATCGGCTCGGGCGACGAGCCGGTCCAGGCGGTGCGCAGCCGCCCGGAGTCGTCGCTCGTCGTGGCCGCGCGCCTGGTCGCCGACGGGCAGGCCGACGCCTTCGTGTCGATGGGCAACACCGGAGCGGCGCTGGCGGCAGGCCTGTTGCACGTGCACCGTATCAAGGGCGTGCTGCGGCCGGCGCTCTGCACGCTGCTGCCCGCCGTGCCTACGCCGGTGGTGTTCCTCGACGCCGGCGCCAATGCCGAGGTGCGCCCCGAAGCCCTGCGCCAGTTCGCCGTCATGGGTCAGGTCTTCGCCCAGGAGGTGCTGGGCGTCGAGCAGCCGAATGTCGGCCTGCTGTCCATCGGTGAGGAACCGACGAAAGGTACGCCGGTGGTGATCGAAGCCCACAGGCTGCTCGCCGCCGACCCGCAGATCAACTTCTACGGCAACGTCGAGGGGCGCGACCTGACGCGGCATACGGTCGACGTCGTGGTGGCCGACGGCTTCAGCGGCAACATCGCCCTCAAGGTCTTCGAGGGCACCGCCCGCACGATCGTCGGCGAGATCCGCGAGGCGGTGCGCGGCTCGCTGCGCGCCAAGCTGGGCGCCGCCCTCATGTCGCGCGACCTCAGGCGCATCGGCGAGGCGCTCGACCCCGAGCAGTACGGCGGCGCCTACCTGCTCGGCTTGCGGCGGCCGATGGTGGTCGGTCACGGCAGCTCGCATGCGACGGGGGTGGCCAACGGCGTCCGCACGGCCGCGCGCGGTGTCACGAGCGAGCTGCTGCCCACCATCGCCCGGCGTCTGGGCGCCGACCCCGCGCAGGCCGCCGCCGGCGCTCCTGCGGCGAGCTGACCCCGGCGACCGCCGTTATTGCACCACCTTGGGGTTCTGGTAGAGTAGCCCCACATCGGAAAGTCGGAGGTCAGTGCATGACGAGGGAAGAAGCATTCGAGCAAGTCAAGGCGATCCTGGTCGAGACCCTCAGCGTCGACGAAGACAAGGTCACCCTTACGGCGCGTTTCCAGGAAGATCTCGAGACCGACTCGCTCGACCTCGTGGAGCTTGTCATGACCATGGAAGACAAGTTCGGCATCAAGATCTCAGACGAAGAAGCTGCCGGCATCAAGACGGTCGGCGACGCTGTCGATTTCGTCATGGGGCGGCTGAGCTAGTTTCGATCGGCTGAGCGCCGGTCTCGCCGGGCGGGTCGCAAGCGTGAGCTCAGGCCCCGCCCCTCTTCCATAGGGGAGAACAGTCAGATGGTATGGCGTCTGCTGGCTCTGGCGGAGCAGCTCGACGACGGGCTGTTGCGCCAGGTCTTCACGCACTCGTCATGGGTGGCCGAGCGCGGTCGCTCCTACGAGCGCCTCGAGTTCCTCGGCGACAGCGTGCTCAGCCTCGCCGTGACGACCGAGCTCTACCGCCGCTTCCCCGACCACTCCGAAGGCAGCCTGGCGCGTCTGCGCGCCTACGTCGTCAGTCGCGCCACCTGCGCTGTGGTCGCCGGCAGGCTCGGGCTACCCGACTTCGTGCGACGCTTCGGCACTGGGCACGAGCCGGGTGAGCTCGACCAGCTCGTCGCCAACGAGAACATCATGGCCGATATGACCGAGTCGCTGATCGGCGCGGTCTACCTCACCTACGGGCTCGACGTCGTGCGCCCGGCGGTGATCGAGGCGTTCACCGAGCACATCTCGTTCGCCGAACGCAGCTACGTCGATTTCAAGACGGAGCTGCAGGAGCAGCTCGCCAAGACCGGCCGCGCGGTCGCCTACCGGCTGGTCGAGACCATCGGCCCGCCGCACGCCCGCGAGTTCGTGGTCGAGGCGATGGTCGACGGCGTCTCGCTGGGACGCGGCGTCGGGGTCAGCAAGAAGCGCGCCGAACAGGAGGCCGCCGGCGAAGCGCTGCGCGACCTCAATCGAGTCGACCGGCCCAAGCGCCGTCGCGTGCGTCTGCGCGGGCGCGGCCGGCGCGACGCCGGGTCAGGGGTCGCCGAGCCGTCGCCCGTCCACGCACAGGTCACGCTCGAAGTCACGCCCGAACGCCCGCACGGCCACGAAGACGAGCCGAGCCGCGACGACGAGGCGAATCGCGACGACGAGGCGGACCGCGACGACAAGGCGGGCCGCGACGCGTCTGCTCAAGGGCGGCCGCCCGACACGTCCTCCGCGGACTCCGGAGCGTAACCGAGGGTGTTCCTGCGCGCGCTGCGCATGAAGGGCTTCAAGTCGTTCTCGCGGCAGACCGAGCTCGTCTTCGAACCCGGCGTCGCCGTGGTCATCGGGCCCAACGGCAGCGGCAAGAGCAACATCGCCGACGCCGTCATGTGGGTGCTCGGCGAGCAGAGCCCCACGAGCATCCGCGGCTCGTCCATGCAGGATCTGATCTTCGCCGGCAGCGACGGACGGCGGGCGGCCGCGGCGGCCGAAGTCGAGCTCGTGTTCGACAACGCCGACGGCGCTTTGTCGGTACCCACACCCGAAGTGAGCATCGGCCGGCGGATCGTGCGCGGCGGCGAGACGACGTACACGATCAACCGGGCCGTCTGCCGTCTGACCGACGTGATCGAGCTCACCGCCGAGATGGGGCTCGGGCGCGAGATGCATTCCATCATCGGCCAGGGCAAGGTCGAGACGCTCCTTGCCGCCAAGCCCGACGAGCGCCGGGCGCTGGTCGAGGAGGCCGCCGGGCTCGGGCGCTACAAGCGGCGCCGCGAGCGCTCGCAGATCAAGCTGCGCGAGGTGCGCCGCAATCTCGAGCGCGCCCGCGACCTCGAACGCGAGGCGAGCCTGCAGCTCGCACCCCTGCGCCGCCAGGCCAACGCGGCCGAGACCCTGCGCGCCATCGAGAACGAGCTGGCAGAGACCCGCGGCTGCCTGCTCACCGGCGAGATCGTGGCGCTCGACGAGCGTCTCGCGGAGGAGCGCGAGGCGGTCGCCTCCGTGGCCGACCGCCGGGCCGCGCTCGACGAGCGGCTCGCGCAGACCGAGAAGGCCCGACTCGCCGAAGAGGAATCGTTCGCCCGCGACGTGCGCGAACGCGAACGACGCGCCGGGCGCGCTCTCAGGGCGCGATATCTCGGCGACCGGCTGGCCGGCTGCCGCCGGCTGATCGCACAGCGTGGCGCGCTGCTCGACGAGATGCGCCGGGCGGCCGAAGCCGAACGCGAGAGCCTGGCCGCCGAGCTCGAAAACGCGGCCTCGTCGGCTGCGCCGGCGCCCGAGGGCGACGACCTCAGCGTCTTCGAAGCGACGCTCGCCGTCGCGCGCGAGGCTCACGACAAGGCCGCCGCGCTTCTCGCCACGGCGCGCGCCGACCTTGGGCAGCGGCGCTCCGCCGGCGCACACCAGGAGCTGGAGCTCGAGACATTGACCGCGCGGCGCGAGCGCACCGAGCGGCGGCGCGCCGCCGTCTCGGGCGACGCCACGCGTCTTGCTGGCGACGTTGACGGCAACGCCGCGACACGTGCCGCGCTCCTCGCGGAAGAGCAAGCCGCGAACGCGCGCGTAGACGAGGCGGCGGCGGCGCTCTCGGCCGCCGAAGCGGCCGCCGACGAAGCGGGCGAAGCGGCAGCGGCGGCCGCCGCCGACCATGCCCGGGTCACGGCGGCGTGGCAGCAACTCGCCGCCGAGCGCTCCGGCGTCGAGGCCGACCTCGAGCATGCCGGAGCGTCCCTCTCGGAGCTGCGCGAGGTCGACGCCGAGGTGCTGCGGGCCGTCGAGCGCTATCCCGGTGTGGTCGAGCTGTCCGCCGCGCTTTCCTGCGAGCGCGGCTACGAGCTGGCGCTGGCCGCCGCGCTCGCCCAGTACCCGGGCACGCTCGCCGTCTCGTCGAGCGAGGACCAATGGTCGGTGCTCGAGGCGCTCCGATCGGCCGGTGTGTCGCTGGCCCGCCTGCTGGCGCCGGCGCGCCGCGGCCGCGGGCGCGTCTCGAGCGCCTTTCCGGGCGCCGTGCCGCTGGCCGATCGAGTGACGGTCGACGTCGGCGATCGCCTCCAGCACGTTCTCGCCGAGGTCGTCGTCGTCTCGGACCTCACCGCCGTGCCCGACACCTTCGAAGGGCTCGCGGTCACTCGCGACGGCTCCTACTACCGGCCCTCGACAGGGCAGCTCGGCCTGGCCGCGGGGGTGCCGGCGGCTCTCGTGATCGAACGGCGCGCGCGCCTCGAGGCGCTCGTCGAGAGGCTCGACGCCGTTAAGGCTCGCGAAGCCCGCGAGAGTGTAGCGGCGGCGGCGGCGCGGACGCGCTCCGAGTCGCTGGCGGCCGCTCGCGCCGACGCCACGGCCGCCCTCGAAGCGGCCGCTACGGCGCTCGACGAGGCTCGCCGAAGAACTGGTTCGGCCGCGGCCCAGCGCCGTGGCGCCGACGAGCAGGCGGGGCGTCTCGACGAGTCGCTTTCCGCCGCTCGTCGCGAAGCCGAAAGCCTTGAAGCCGAGCTCGCCGCCCTGGCGGACGGCGTCGCCGCCTGCGAACGCGACACGGCGGCCGCGCACGCCGCCCTGCGGGTGAGCGAGGCTGCGGCCGCCGCCGCCGAGGCGGCGCATCTCGACGCGCTGAGCGCGTTCACCCGAGCGCGCGTCGACCTGGACGAACGGCGCGCTCGCGCGCAGCGCGGCGCCGACGAGAGGGCCCGAGGCGAGCGACGTCTCGAGAGCGTCCGCAGGCGCCTGCGTGACATCGAGGGCCGGTTACGCAGCGTGCCCGGGGCCACCGAGGCTTGCGCCGACGTCGTGGCCGCGCTCGAGGCGCTGCAGGGCAACGTCGAACCGCTCATCGAGCGCCTGAGCGACGAGGCCGGCGAGGCCGAGGAACGGGTGCGCGACAGGGTCGCGGCGCGCCGCCTCGCCGAAGATGAGGTGGCGCTGCGGCACGAGGTCGACGAGCTGGGCGAGAGCAGGGGCGCCGCCCTCGTGGCTGTCGCGCGTCTCGAGGAGCGCCGAGCCGAGCTCGCGGCGCGCTTCGACCAGGTGGCCGCGGCGCTCGAGACGAGCGTGTTCGAGGCGCCCCAGGACGACGCCGAGGCGGCCTCGCTGCGAGCTCGGCTGGAGCGGCTCGAGCGTCGTCGCGACGGCGTCGGGCCGGTCAACCCACTCGCCGAAGCCGAATGCGCGCGCCTTTCGGAACACGTCGAGTTCCTGCGCGAGCAGCGCAAGGACCTCGAACACTCGCTCGATGAGACCGAGACGCTGATCGCCGAGCTCACGCAGCGCATCGAGGTCGATTTCGACCAGACGTTCGCTGTCGTTCAGGGGAACTTCGCCCACATGGTGGGGATCCTCTTTCCGGGCGGCAGCGGTCGCCTCGTGACGGTGCCCGGCGAGGGCGACGAGCCTTCCGGCATCGCCATCGAGGTCAAGCCGGCGCGCAAGCTGGGCCGCAAGCTGGCCCTCCTGTCGGGCGGCGAGCGGTCGCTGGTGGCGCTCGCGTTCCTCCTGGCCCTGCTGCTCTCCCGCACCTGCCCGCTGTACATCCTCGACGAGGTCGAGGCGGCGCTCGATGACATCAACATCGGGTTGTTCGTGTCGCTGGTGCGCGACTACCGGGCCAAGACCCAGTTTCTGATCATCACCCACCAGAAGCGCACGATGGAGGCGGCCGATCTGCTCTACGGCGTGACCATGGGGCCCGACGGCACGTCACAGGTCGTGAGTGCGCGGATGGCCGAGGAAGAGATCGACCACGAGGCGGGAGTGACCTGAGTGGACTGGCACGAGGCGTTCAAGGGACTGGCGGCCCGGCTGCCCGAGGCGGCGGTCGTTCACGAAGACGAGGAGCGGCGCGGCCTGTTCGGCCGGCTGCGCGAGAACCTCGGCAAGGCGAGCGGCGCGTTGCGCGAGCACTTTCGCACCATCATGTTCGACGGCATCACCGAGGAGCTCTGGGAGCAGATCGAAGAGGCTCTGATCTTCGCCGACGTCGGGGTCGACGCCACGGTGCGGATCGTGGAGCAGCTCGAGCGTGAGGCCGCCGAGCAGCAGCTCTCGTCGCGCGAGGAGCTGCTCGGTCACCTGGCGGGGATCGTCGCCGGCATGCTGCAGCCTCCCCTTCCCGACGAGCGCCTGATCGACGTGTCGGCGCAGCCCACGGTGATCCTCGTCGTGGGGGTCAACGGCACCGGCAAGACGACCACGATCGGCAAGCTCGCCTTCAGGCTGGCCGAGCTGGGCAAGACGCCCCTGATGGTGGCCGCCGACACGTTCCGCGCGGCCGCCGTCGAGCAGCTTGCCGAGTGGGCTTCGCGGGTCGGCTGCGAGATGGTCCGCCAGGCGCCCGGCAGCGACCCCGCCGCGGTGGTCTACGACGGCATCGACGCCGCCCGTTCGCGCCACGCCGACGTCGTCATCATCGACACGGCGGGACGGCTGCACACGCAGGTGAACCTTATGAACGAGCTCGCCAAGGTGCGGCGCGTGATCGACAAGCAGATCCCCGGCGCACCGCACGAGACCCTCCTCGTGATCGACGCGACGACCGGCCAGAACGGCCTGCGCCAGGCGCAGGTGTTCGCCGAGGCCGTCGAGGTCACCGGCGTCGTGCTGACCAAGCTCGACGGCAGTGCCAAGGGCGGCATCGTGATCGCCATCCGCGAGGAGCTCGGCATCCCCATCAAGCTGATCGGCGTGGGGGAGAGGCTCGAAGACCTGCGGCCGTTCGACCCCGACGAGTTCGCCCGCGCGCTGTTCCTCGACGAGGCCGGTGGCGGCACGTCGTGAACCTTCACTGCGAGCCCCGGTGAGCACGCACCTCGTCACGCCACGGCTGATTGTGCGCGACTACCGCCTGGCCGACCTCGACGACGTCGCCGAGATCCTCGCCGACCCCGAGGTGTTCTGGTGGGTCAAGGAGCCCTTCACCAGGGAGCGGGCACGCGGGTGGCTCACCGACGAGATGGGGTTCGCCGGCAGCGACGGCACCGGTCGAGGAGCGGTCGTGCTCAGGCACACCGGCAAGGTGATCGGCGGCGCCGGCCTGGTGTGGCGCGACCTCGACGGCGGTCGCGAGATCGAGCTCGGCTATCACCTGCACCGCGGGTTCTGGGGGCAGGGCTATGCGACCGAGGCCGGCGCCGCCCTTCTGGCTCACGCCCGCGAGCGCCGCATGAACCGCGTCGTCTCCCTGATCTACGTCGACAACGCGCGCTCGGCGGCGGTCGCCCGCAGGCTCGGCATGCGACCCGAGCGCGTGCTCGAGTGGGCCGGCCTGCCGCACCGGCTGTGGGCCACCGAGGTCGATCGTCACAGTGTCGCCGACGCCTCCGGCGACCTTTCACGCACCCTGCGCGAGCGGTAGAATCCTCTGCTTGCGGGTACCACCGCTCCTGTCAGTCCACGAAAGAGGCATGCCAGCATGTTCGATTCTCTCTCCGAACGCCTGCAGGGCGTCTTCGGCGAGCTGCGCGGCCACGGCAAGCTGAGCGAGGCCGACGTCGACAAGGCGATGCGCGAGATCCGCCTCGCCCTCCTCGAAGCCGACGTCAACTTCAAGGTCGTCCGCGAATTCGTCAATCACGTCAAGGAACGCGCCCTGGGCGCAGAGGTCATGGGTAGCCTCACGCCCGCCCAGCAGGTCGTGAAGGTCGTCGACGAGGAGCTCGTCGCGCTGATGGGCTCTGGCGACTCCCGGCTGGCCTTCAGCGGCCGTCCGCCGACGGTGATCCTGATGGCCGGCCTCCAGGGCTCGGGCAAGACGACGACCTGCGCCAAGCTGGCGCAGCTCCTGCAAAGAGACGGCAAGCGACCGGTCCTGATCGCCGCCGACGTCTACCGTCCGGCCGCCATCGAACAGCTTGCGACGCTGGCTGCTCGCATCGGCGTGCCGATCTACGCGCCCGGCGCCGACGTCGACCCGGTCGACATAGCGCGCGACGGCGTGGTCTTCGCGCGCGACAAGGGCGACGTGGCCATCATCGACACCGCCGGCCGGCTGCACGTCGACGACGAGCTCATGGAAGAGCTCGTGCGCATCCGCAAGGTCGTCAAGCCGCACAACATCCTGCTCGTGATCGACGCCATGACCGGCCAGGACGCGGTCAACGCCGCCGATCAGTTCAAGCAGCGTGTCGACATCGACGGGGTGGTGCTCACCAAGCTCGACGGCGACGCCCGCGGCGGCGCTGCCCTGTCGGTGCGGGCCGTCACCGGCAAGCCGATCAAGTTCGTGAGCACCGGCGAGAAGCTCGACGATTTCGACACCTTCCACCCCGACCGCATGGCCTCGCGCATCCTCGGCATGGGCGACGTGCTGACCCTGATCGAAAAGGCCCAGGCCGACGTCACAGAACAGGACGCCGCGCGCCTCGAGGAGCGCATGCGCAAGGCCGAGTTCACCTTCGAGGACTTCCTCGACCAGATGAAGCAGGTGCGCAAGATGGGCTCGCTTTCGAGCATCATCGGGCTGCTGCCCGGCGTGCCGGGCATGAAGGAGCTGAAGAACGCCAAGATCGACGAGCACCAGATGGACCGCATCGAAGCGATCGTCTTCTCGATGACCCCCGAGGAACGTCGGCACCCCGACATCATCGACGGTCGTCGGCGGCAGCGCATCGCGCGCGGCAGCGGGGTCCAGGTGGCCGACGTGAACAGGCTGCTCAAGCAGTTCCGCGAGATGAAGAAGATGCTGAAAGGCATGGCCGGCGGCAAGGGCGGCATGCTGGGTGGCCTGCCCGGCTTCGGCGGTCGATGAGCGGCGGGCCGGAGGGCGCCGGGCGCCCTCCGGCCCGCCGATCCTCTGTGATATCATGTACGTCCGTTCGGGGCGCGGGGAGCGCCTCAAATTCGTTTTCAGTGGGAAGAGGTGATGAGTTGGCAGTCCGCATGAGACTGAGCAGGGTCGGCAGCGCCAAGAACCCGATCTACCGCATCGTGGTGGCCGACGCACGCTCGCCGCGTGATGGGCGTTCGATCGAGACCATCGGGCAGTACAACCCGCGGCAGACGCCGTCGTTGATCGTGATCGATGCCGACAGGGCCGCCGCCTGGCTCGAACAGGGCGCTCAGCCGTCGCGCACCGTCAAGAAGCTCCTGGCCATCAAGGGCATCGGCGCCTGACCATGAGCGATGTCGGAGCGACAGAGGGCCTCGTGCTCAAGGAGCTGCTCGAATACCTGGCCAAGTCGCTGGTCGACACCCCCGACGAGGTGCATGTCGCCGCCACGGAGACCGAGACGACCGTCGTGCTCGAACTCTCGGTGGCCAAGGACGACGTCGGCAAGGTGATCGGCAAACAGGGTCGCATCGCCCGGGCCCTGCGCACGATCATCAAGGCGAGCGCGGTGCGCGACGGCAAGCGCGCCATCGTCGAGATCGTCGACTGATCGCCTCGTTGTGACCTTCGGCCTGTGGGCCTGCGGAACGGTGGGTCGTGCACACGGGCTCAAAGGTGAGTTCTACCTCGATCTGCTACCCAACGGGATCTCGTACCTGACCGGCGGGGAGCGCTTCTTCCTCGACCGTCAGGGGGCCGACGATCCCCAGCCGATCGTGCTCGAGCGCGCCGGCGGCACCGACACCCGGCCGCTGCTCAGGCTCGCGGGCGTCGACTCGCGCGAGGCCGTGATCGCCCTGCAGGGCAGCGTCGTCTTGGCTTCGGGGTCTGACCTCGACGAGGGCGCCGACCACTATCCGGTCTCAGAGCTGCTCGGCCTGCGCGCGGTGTCGGGCGGCGTCGAGCTCGGCGTCGTCACAGAGGTGCTCATGAACCCCGCTCACGACATCCTCCAGATCGACTCGTCCGACGGCGTGCGGTCACTCGTGCCGTTCGTGGCGGAGCTCGTCGACGTCGATCGTGAACAGGGCGTCATCACGGTGCGCGAGGGGCTGCTCTAAGGTGCGCATCGACGTCTTCACCCTGTTTCCCGTTGCCTTCGCCTGGTTTTCGCAGCAACCCCACGTGGTGCGCGCCGGCGAGCTCGGCCTCGACCTCAACCTGTGGGACTACCGCGCCCACACACCCCTGCGGCACGGTCAGGTCGACGACGCTCCCTACGGCGGCGGGGCCGGCATGGTGCTGCGCATCGACGTGATCTGTGCCGCCCTCGAGGGGGTCTTCGGCGGCGACGCTACCCAGGTGCGCGACACGCGCCGGGTCGTCGAGCTCACGCCCCGCGGCCGCCAGTTGGACGACGCGCTCGCCACCGAGCTGGCGGCCGCCGACCTCTGCGTGCTGTGCGGCCGCTACGAGGGCATCGACGAGCGCGTCGCCCAGCTCGTCACCGACCGGGTCTCCATCGGGCCCTACGTGCTCTCGGGCGGCGAGATCGCCGCTACGGCGCTGCTCGACGCCGTCGTGCGCAAGATCGAGGGCGCGGTGTCCAACCCCGACAGCGTGGCCGGCGATTCGTTCTCGCCGAGGCTCGGCGGCGCCCGCGAGTATCCGCACTACACCCGGCCCGCCGAGTTTCACGGCTGGGCCGTGCCCGCGGTCCTGCTGTCCGGCGACCATGCCGCCGTCGAGCGCTGGCGACGCGAGCGCCTCGAAGGCGGGCAACCACCACCACATCAGGGCTGAGAGCAGCCGTTCCTTTGCGTGCGGTCGCTCCTTCTGGTAGAGTACCGCGCGCATTTGATTCGAAAGAGGCTTCCGTGACGATCATCGAGAACATCGAACTCAAGCAGCCGCGTAACGATGTGCCGGTCTTCAAGGCGGGCGACACCGTCAAGGTGCACTTCAAGGTCATCGAGGGCAGCCGGCAGCGCACCCAGATGTACCAGGGCACTGTCCTCAAGCGCCAGGGCAACGGCGTGCGCGAGACCTTCACCGTACGCAAGCAGTCCTTCGGCGTCGGTGTCGAGCGCACGTTCCCGCTCCACTCGCCAAAGATCGAGAAGATCGAGCTCATCATGGTGGGCGACGTGCGCCGGGCCAAGCTCTACTACTTGCGTAAGAAGGTCGGCAAGCAGGCGCGGGTGCGCGAGAAGCAGCACTAGGCGTGGCACGTAGTCACACCCGGCTGAGCGTCAACGACGTAGTCCTTTGAGGGACTAGGCGTGGCACGTAGTCACACCTGCCTGAGCCTCGGCGACGTAGTCCCCCTGAGGGACTAGGCGTGGCACGTAGTCACACCCGGCTGAGCGTCAACGACGTAGTCCTTTGAGGGACTAGGCCTTCCGGCCGTGACGGCGCCAGCACCCGCCGGCAAACGCCCCCGGGCGTCGGCATCCAGGCTGTTCATCGAATACGCGGTCATCCTGGCCGTGGCTCTCGGCGTGGCCTTCCTCGTGCAGGCCTTCGTCGTGAAGCCCTACCGTATCCCGTCGCCGTCGATGGTCCCGACCCTGGAGCCCCACGACCGTGTTCTCGTGGCGCGCTTTCTGTACCACTTCACCGCGCCGGCGCGCGGCGACATCGTCGTGTTCAAGTACCCGCTCGACCCGCATGTCGTCTTCATCAAGCGTCTTATCGGCCTGCCGGGCGACACGCTGTCGCTCAACGACGGTCATGTCTACGTGAACGGCGTCCGTCAGAACGAGCCCTATGTGCTTAAGGTGAACGGACAGACGGAGCCGACCAACCCCGCGCCGGCGCTCTCGGGTTCCACCATGTCCGACCCCTGGTCGCTGAACAGACCGTACACGGTGCCGCCCGGCCACTACTTCATGATGGGCGACAACCGGCTCGACAGCGACGACAGCCGCGTGTGGGGACCGGTGCCGGCCCGCGATCTGATCGGCAAGGCCTTCTTCATCTACTGGCCGCTCAGCCGCATCGGCTCGCTCTGAGCGGCGCGGCCGCCTAGAATGGCGGCCATGAACCCGCGCTTCGCGCACGACCTCCGACGCGGTGGCGGCGGCTGCGTGGCCGGCGCCGACGAAGCCGGCCGCGGTTGTCTCGCGGGTCCTCTGGTGGCGGCGGCGGTGGCCTTCGACTACGCGGTCTGGAGCGCGGCCGACTACGCCGTCCTCGACGCGCTCGACGATTCCAAGAAGCTCACTCGGCAGCGACGCGCCGAGGTCTTCGCCGACGTCGTCTCGCGCGCTGGGCGCTTCGCCGTCGTGTCGTGCTCGCCGGCGTCGATCGACGGGCGCGGTCTGCACGTCTGCAACCTGCTGGCCCTTGACAGGGCGCTGGCCTTGCTCGGCCCGGTCGACGGGCCCGTGTTCGTCGACGGCTTCGCGCTGCGCTCCAGCACTGTGAGACACGAGGCGCTGGTCGGCGGCGACGGCCTCTCCGCGGCCGTCGCCGCGGCCTCGATCGTCGCCAAAGTGACACGCGACCGTTTGATGATTGCTTTGCACGAGCGCTTTCCGGCCTGGGGCTTCGACCAGCACGTGGGCTACTCGTCTCCGGCGCATCGCGACGCCATCGCCGCGCACGGCGTGAGCGCGCTTCACCGGCTCTCGTTCGCCAGCGTCGCCTACGAGCAGCTCGGTCTGGAGCTGTAACCGGCCCGAGCCACAGTTGCGGCATCGTTCCGACGGCCCTCGCCGGGCGCTTCGGGCGGCGCTCGGCCCGCAGAGCGGTAGACGAAGCCGGAACGTCACCGCGCCGACGTCGCCGGCTCCTTCATCGTCTCCTCCGGGCACGTTACCGTTCCCAGTGCGCCGTCGGCGCGGCGGCACCATCACTTGCGGCGAGGGGAGCGGGCGTGCAGTTAGATCCACACGAGTTCGGGCGGCGGGCCGAACAGCTCGCGGCGGCCTATCTGCAGGACCGCGCGTACCGCATCGTGGCGGTCAACCAGCGCGTCGGCCGCGGCGAGATCGACATCATCGCGCGCCAGGCCGGCGTGCTGGCCTTCGTCGAGGTGAAGGCACGGCGCACGCGCACTTGCGGCAGTCCCGAAGACGCAGTGACCTGGCGCAAGCGTCGCCAGATCGCCCGGCTGGCCGCACTCTGGCTGGGCAGCCATCCGCGCGCCCTGCTGGGCGTCTCCGACGTGCGCTTCGACATCATCGCCGTCGACGCCCTTCAGCGACCGCCGCGCATCCGTCACCTGCAGGCCGCCTTCGAAGGCCCCTGAGGCGGCCGTGCTCGCCCGCATCCAGAGCGAGGCTCTCTGTGGCCTCGACAGTCACGCCGTCGCCGTCGAAGCCGACGTCGTGGCGGCCGCGCCGGCGTTCACCATCGTCGGGCTTCCCGACGCCGCCGTGCAAGAGAGCCGCGAACGCGTCCGCACCGCGATCGTCAATTCGCGCTACGAGTTCCCGTCCCGACGCATCACGGTCAACCTCGCGCCGGCCGACGTGCGCAAAGAGGGCCCCTCGTTCGATCTGCCGATCGCTCTCGCCCTGCTGGCCGCCACCGCCCAGACCCGCTGCCGTCTGCCCGACGCGGCGGCCATCGGTGAGCTCGGCCTCGACGGCGCCATCCGCCCGGTCGCCGGGGTGCTGGCCGTGGCGCAGAGCGCCTTCGGTCGCGGGCTGCGCGTGCTGCTCGTGCCGGCCGCCAACGCACGCGAGGCGGCGCTGGTCTCCGGGTTGCGGGTGCTGCCGGCCGGCACGCTGCGCGAGGCGGCCGAGCTGATGGCCGGGGGCGGCGCGGCCGTCGAGTACCCCGACCCCGAGACGCTCCTTCAGATCGACACGGCCGCCGACGTCGACCTGAGCGATGTGGTGGGGCAGAGCGCCGCCAAGAGGGTGCTCGAGATCGCGGTGGCCGGCGCGCACAACCTGCTCATGGTGGGCCCGCCCGGCTCAGGCAAGACCATGATCGCCCGCCGGGTGCCGTCGATCATGCCGCCGTTGTCGGTCGCCGAAGCCATCGACGTCACGCGGGTCTACAGCGTCGCCGGCATGTTGCCGCCCGACGTGTCGCTCGTGGCGCGGCGTCCGTTCCGGGCGCCGCACCACACCATCTCGGTAGCCGGCCTGGTCGGCGGCGGCAGCTCGCCGCGTCCCGGCGAGGTCAGCCTGGCGCACCTCGGCGTACTGTTCCTCGACGAGTTCCCGGAGTTTCGTCATTCGGCCCTCGAAGGGCTGCGCCAGCCGCTCGAAGACGGCGAGGTCACGATCTCGCGGGCGCTGTCTTCGCTCAGGTTCCCGGCTCGCATCATGCTCGTGGCGGCCATGAACCCCTGTGCCTGCGGCTTTCGCGGCGACAAGACCCGCGCCTGCCGCTGCCCGGCGCACCGGCTGGCGCAGTACGCACAGCGGCTCAGCGGGCCCCTGCTCGACCGCATCGACCTGCGCATCGACGTGCCGCGGCTCACCCCTCACGAGCGCCGCGACCGGGCGCCGGGCGAAACCTCGGCGGTCGTCCGCGAGCGTGTCGCGCGCGCCAGAGCACGGCAGCGCCGCCGCCTCGCCGGCGCTGGAGTCGGCGCCAACGCTCATCTCTCAGCGCGCGCCCTGCGCGACCTGTGTCATCTCGACTCGCGCGCCGTCACCGTGCTCGATCGCGCCTACGAAGAGCTGCGCCTGAGCGCGCGGGCCTGCGACCGCGTGATCAAGGTGGCGCAGACGATCGCCGACCTCGAGGACTCAGACGTCATTCAGGGCGCGCATGTGCTCGAAAGCCTGACCTATCGCGAGCCGCCGTGGAGCAGACGCTGACCGACGTCCGCCACCAGGGCGAGCCCCCGGCGGTGGCTGGCGACGAGGCCGCTCCGGCCACCGGCGGGGCGCGGCGGCGCTGCCTCTGGCTGGCCGAACACGCGGCCTACGACCGCGGTCTCGTCGGGCGCCTCGTCAAGGCACACGGCGGCTTTGCCGCGGTGCTGGGCCTGCCGCAGGCGACGCTGGTCAGGGCGTTGCGCCCCGACTCAAAGGCCGAACGCGACACCGACGCCGTCGCGCAGCCGCCCGCGAGTCCGCTCGAGGGCGTCGTCACCTGGTGCGACGACGCCTACCCGCCAAAGCTGAGGGAGCTCTTCGACCCGCCGCCGGCCGTCTACGTGCGCGGTCGGTGCTGGGCGGCCATGCTGCAAGCGCTCCGCCTTCGCCCCACGGTGGCGGTCGTCGGCGCCCGCCATCCCTCGCCGTACGGCCTCGAGATGGCCTGGCTGCTGGGCGCCGGCCTCTCGCGCTCGGGGGTCAACGTCGTCAGCGGCATGGCGCTCGGCATCGACGCGCAGGCCCATGCCGGTGCGCTCGAGGGTCTCGGAGAGCCCTTCTGCGACGACGACCCCGACGTTCCGGTCGCGCTGGCCGGAGTCCTGGGGGCCGGTGTCCGGCTGTGTGTACCGCGCACCAACGATGAGCTCTTCGCTTCCATCGCCCGACGCGGCGTGCTGCTCAGCGAGTACGGCTGGCTTCTGCCGCCACATGCCTGGCGATTCCCCGCACGCAATCGCCTGATCGCCGCCCTCTCAGACGCCGTGATCATGGTCGAAGGCCGCGCCACGAGTGGCGCGCTGCACACGGCAGCCTTTGCCCTCGACCTCGGCCGCGATGTCCTTGCCGTGCCCGGCGAAGCCGGCCGGCCGCTGTCGGCAGGACCTCACGGTCTGCTGCGCGACGGAGCACATCTGTGCGAGTCGCCCGACGACGTGCTGGCCCTGCTGCCCCAGAGTCTCCGGCCGGCCGTGCCCGGCACCGGCCGCTCGGTGGCCTGCACGCCGGGCCCCCACGACGCGCCCGGGCCGCGTGAGCCCGGGTCCGTGCTCAGGCCCGACGCCGCCACGCAAGGCCGCTCCGACACTACCTCCAACGCTCCGGAGCAGCGTGTGCTGGCGGCGCTGCGGCGCGGCGCGCACACCGCCGACCAGCTCACGCGAGCGCTCGCGCTTTCGCCCCAGGCGGTATCTGCCGCGCTGAGCCTGCTCGAGATCGACGGCCTGCTCGAAGCGCAGCCCGGCGGTCGCTACCGCCTGCGCCGCCGGCCGGCGACACGCCGGCCCTCGGCCGCGGGCGCTCCCGAACTCGCCCCGTGACGGCCCGTCGCGCCCCGTGGCCGTCCGGCCGGCGGGCAGGAGGCGGACCCCGCAACGGCGAACTTGCCAGGCGGGATGCCGGCGCACGGGGTTGCCGGTCACACCCGCGGCGTCGGCCCGACGTCGCGTCTGCCGGGAGAAGGCGAGACGACCCTCACAGACGGCATGGCCGCACCTCAACGACCAGAGGACAGTCGCGACTTGAGCGAGCAGTTCCTGCGCTCTCTCGAGGTGCGCGGACTGTCGCCGGCCACGCGGCGCTCGTACGCCTCCGATCTGCGGCAGTTCAACGACTGGCTGACCGAGCGCGGGAGCGGGCTCACCCAGCTCGATCGCACGACGGTCCGCGCCTTCGTGGCCGACCTCGGTCGGCGCGGCTACGCACCCGCCACCCTCGCGCGCAAGCTTTCGGCGGTGCGCTCGCTGGCCCGCTTTCTCACCGAACGCGACGTCCTTGCCATCGACCCGGCGCAGTATCTTCCCGGTCCGTGTCGCCGGCGGCGCCTGCCTCACGCTCTGCGTCCGGCCGAAGTCGACGCCGTCTGCGACGCGGTGTGTGGCTCCCACCCTCTGGCCCTGCGCGACCGGCTCATGTTCGAGCTCCTGTACGGCTGCGGACTGCGCAGTCAGGAGCTGGTCGACGTCGCCTGCGACGACGTGCACGCGGCGCGCGGCGAGCTGCTGGTACGCGGCAAGGGCGGCAAGATGCGGATGGTGCCGCTGGGCGACGAAGCCGTCGCGGCGCTCGAACGCTACCTCGCCAGCGGGCGGGGCGCCCTCGGGCGGCGCTCGAACGGTACCTCCCCCGAGGGCGCTCTTCTGCTCACGCGCAGCGGGCGCCCCCTGCACACCTCAGACGTGCGCCGCGTCGTCAGCAAGTACGCGGCCATGGCCGGGCTCGACGCCGCTTCGCCGCACATGTTCCGCCACGCCTACGCGACGCACATGCTCGAACACGGCGCCGATCTGCGGGCGATCCAGGAGCTCCTGGGGCACAGCTCGGTCTCCACGACGCAGATCTACACGCACGTGAGCGGCGCGCATCTCAAGGCCGTGTACCGGCTGCACCACCCGCGATCGTGACCGCCGCTGCACACAAGCGCTCGAGTCACGTGATCGCGGGCGGGGTGCGACGCTCCCGAGCCTGCGGGCCGTGCGTGACGCTCCCGAGCCTGTGGGCCAAAGGCGAACGGTGGTAGCATGAACAGGTTGCCTTTCTGGGCGACACTGCGGGCGACGGCGGCGTGGTGACGTCGTTTGAGTGAGGTCGCGTCAATGGCTCGTCTCGACGAAGCAAGGATCAACGATCTCTGGCGGCGGTTCAAGACCGACGGTGACCAGCAGGCCCGGGACCGGTTGATCCTGGCCTACTCACCGCTCGTCAAGTACGTCGCCGGCCGCATGGGCAGCGGCCTGCCGGCCCACATCGAAGAGTCCGACCTGATCAGCTACGGTCTGCTCGGGCTGATCGGTGCGCTCGAGCGTTTCGACCTGGGGCGCGAGATCAAGTTCGAGACCTACGCGATCTCGCGCATCAAGGGCTCGATCATCGACGAGCTGCGCTCGCTCGACTGGGTACCGCGCTCGGTACGCAGCAAGGCCCGCGAGATCGAGCGCGTGTGCGCACGCCTCGAGAACCGCCTGCAACGCGCGCCCACCGACGACGAGATCGCCACCGAGATGGGCATCACGATGCCCGAGTTCCATCACGCTCTCACACAGATCTCCAACACGTCGCTCGTGGCGCTCGACGAGCTGTGGGCGATCTCCGGCTCCGACGGTGACACCGCGTCGCTGATCGACACGATCGAAGATCCCAAGGCCCGCGACCCCTCGCGCATGCTCGACCTGTCCGAGATGAAAGCGCGCCTGGCGGCCGCGATCGACGCCTTGCCGCCGCGCGAGAAGATCGTCATCGCGCTCTACTACTACGAGAGCCTGACGCTGCGCGAGATCGGTGAGGTCCTGGGCGTCACCGAATCGCGCGTCTCGCAGCTGCACACCAAGGCGATCCTGCGCCTCAAGGGTCGCCTGCGCGACGAGATCGAACCGGCCGTCATAGGCTGACGGCGCTCCCGCCGTCGTTCTGGCCACGGCGTAGCGGCGGCGCGGTGCGGTGATCTCGCCTCCCCACGCGTGCGGCTGCGACGCCCGTGGTATCATGTATGGCTACCTGACGATACGAAAACCCCGACCCGACGGGTCTGGGCGCGTGGCGGTGCCCCGCTTGCGGGGTTCCACGCGACCTTCCGCCGGCAGCAGATGAACGAGAAAACCGACCCCTCAAGGAGGCATCGTGCCTACGGTCAGCATGAAGGACCTGCTGCAAAGCGGCGTCCACTTTGGCCATCAGACCCGCCGCTGGAACCCCAAGATGAAGAGCTACATCTTCAGCGAGCGCGGCGGCATCTACATCATCGACCTGCAGAAGACGACGGTCCTGATCGACGAGGCCTACAACTTCCTGCGCAACGTCACGGCCCGCGGCGGCAGCGTGCTCTTCGTGGGCACCAAGAAGCAGTGCCAGGAATCCATCAAGGAAGAGGCCGAGGCAGCCGGTCAGCCTTATGTGGCGGCTCGCTGGCTGGGCGGCCTGCTCACCAACTACGCCACGCTGTCCAAACGCATCAAGCGCCTGCATGAGCTGCGCGAGCTGGTCGCCGCGGGCTCGATCGACGTGCTGCCGACGCGCGACCAGATGAAGCTTCGGGGCGAGCTCGCCAAGCTCGAGACCAACCTCGGCGGAGTGGCCGGCATGGACAGCCTGCCCAGCGCCGTGTTCGTGGTCGACCCGCGCAAAGAGGCCATCGTCATCAAAGAGGCGCGCAAGCTGCACATCCCGATCGTCGCGCTGGTCGACACCAACTGCGACCCCGACGAGGTCGACTACGTCATCCCGGGCAACGACGACGCCATCCGCTCCTGCGCGGTGATCGTCAAGGCCATGGCGCGCGCGGTCGCCGACGGTCGCGCCCAGGTCACCCTGGCCGAATTCAAGGCCGCCGAAGAACGGGCCGCCGCGGCCAAGACCGCCGCCGCCGCCGAAGCCGCTCTGGCCAACGCTGCCGCCGAGGTCGCCGCCGACGCGGCCGTCGAAGCGGTCGTCGCCGAGAGGGTGGCCGAAGAGGCCGTCGCCGAGGCCGCCGTGGCCGACGTCGCGGCCGCAGCGTTGGTCAAGGCCGCCGCCGACAAGCGCGTCGCACCCGACGTCGCCGCCGAGGCCGTCGCCGAAGCGGTCGTCGCCGAAGAAGCTGCCAAAGAGGCCGTCGCCGAAGCCGTGGCGGCCGACGAGGTGGCCGCCGAGGTCGTGACCGACGCCGCCGTCGTCGAAGTCGCCGCCGACGAGGCCGTCGACGAGGCAGTGGTCGACGAGATCGTCGCCGAGGTCGCCGCCGCCGACGCCGTGGTCGCCGAAGCGGCCGCCGAGACGCTCGCCGCCGAGGAGCCCGCAAAGAAGACCCGCAAGCCCGCCGCCCGCAAGCCGGCGAAGACCGACAAGACCGAGAAGACCGACAAGGGAGCGGCAGCCCCCAAGCCCGCCGCCAAGGCACAGAGCAAAGACGGAAAGTGAGGGCGTAGTGGCTGACATCACCGCTGCCATGGTCAAGCAGCTCCGCGACAAGAGCGGAGCCGGCATGATGGATTGCAAGAAGGCGCTGGCCGCATCGGGCGGCGACCTCGAGAAGGCCGTCGACGAGCTGCGCAAGAAGGGCCTCGCGGCCGCCCAGAAGAAGTCCTCGCGGGCGACTCGCGAGGGTTCGATCGACTCGTACATCCACGCCGGCGGCAAGATCGGCGTGCTGGTCGAGGTCGGCGTCGAGACCGACTTCGTGGCTCGCAGCGAGCCGTTCCGCGAGTTCACGCACGATCTGGCCATGCAGGTGGCCGCCTCGAACCCGCTGTGGGTGACTCGCGACGACGTACCCGCCGACGTGGTGGAGCGCGAGAAGGCCATCTACCGCGAGCAGGCCAAGGGCAAGCCCGACAACGTCGTCGAGAAGATGCTCGACGGCAAGCTCAACAAGTTCTTCCAGGAGGTCTGCCTCATGGAGCAGGCCTTCGTCAAAGACCCCGATCGCTCGATCGAACAGCTACGCACCGACCTGGTCGGCGTGATCGGCGAGAACGTCGAAGTACGGCGGTTCGTGCGCTACCAGCTCGGCGAGACGGCTGAGGACTGAGCAGTGAGCGAGGGTGGCTCGGGCGACGGAGGCGACGCCGGCGGGCACGGCTCCCTGCGGCGCGTGCTGCTCAAGCTGAGCGGCCAGGCGCTGGCCGGCGACGGTCACTCGATCGACCCGGCGCGCACGCTCGAGATCGCTCAGCACGTAGGGCGCGTGCGCGCCCGCGGAGTCGAGCTGGCCATCGTGGTGGGCGGCGGCAACATCTTTCGTGGCGTCGCCGCCGCGGCCAAGGGCTTCGACCGGGCCACGGCCGACTACATCGGCATGATCGCCACGGTGCAGAACGCGCTCGCGCTGCAGGACGCCCTCGAAAACGAGGCCGTCGACACGCGGGTCATGAGCGCCATCGAGATCAAGGCGGTCTGCGAGCCGTACATCAGGCGGCGCGCCCTGCGCCACATCGACAAAGGGCGCGTGGTGATCTGCGCGGCGGGTATCGGCAATCCCTACTTCTCGACCGACTCGGCGGCGGCCCTGCGAGCGCTCGAGCTCGGCGCCCAGGCGATCCTCATGGCCAAGCGCGAGTACGACGGCGTCTACGACGCCGACCCCGAGAAGGTGCCCGGCGCCCGGTTCATCCCCGAGATCACGCATCTCCAGGCGATCGAGCGCGGCCTCAAGGTGATGGACACCACCGCGCTGTCACTGTGCATGGACAACCGCCTGCCGATCCACGTCTTCAAGATGACCGGGCCGAACATCGAGCGCGTCCTGGCCGGCGAGCGCGTGGGCACCGTGGTGAGTACTCCGGCGACGGACAAGCAAGGGAGGGTGTGACGTGGAACAGGAGCTGCTCGACAGCGCCACCGAGCGCATGGCCAAGGCGGTCGCGGCCACCCGGACCGAGTTCAACACCGTGCGGAGCGGGCGCGCCTCGACGGCGCTGCTCGACCGCATCCACATCGACTACTACGGCACGGTCACTCCGCTCAAGCAGATGGCCACGATCTCGGCCCCCGAACCACGCCTGATCACGGTCACGCCGTACGACAAGTCGGCCATGAAGGCCGTCGAGAAGGCCATCATGGAATCCGACCTCGGCCTCAACCCGAGTAACGACGGCAACGTCATCCGCCTGCCCATCCCGGCCCTCACAGAGGACCGGCGGCGCGATCTCGTCAAGCTCGTCCACAGGCTCGCCGAAGACGGCCGCGTCGCCGTGCGCAACATCCGCCGCGACGCCATGAAGGACCTCAAGGAGTTCAAGACCGAGGGCCTGATCGGCGAAGACGCCGAGCATCGCGCCGAGGAGCACCTGCAGCAGCTCACCGACAGCCGTGTGCACGAGATCGAGGAGCTGCTCAAACACAAGGAAGCCGAGATCCTCGAGGTCTAGCGCTTCGCGACCGGCAGGCGAGGCCAGCGCGTGGTCACACCGAACGAACCCAAGCCGAAACGAACGGCGCCGTCGCTGCTGCGCAAAGCCGGCACGGCCCGACGGCTGGCGCGCACCGCCAAGGGCGAGCGTGCCGCGGGCGGCGCTCGCTGCCGTTATGTCGCGGTGATCATGGACGGCAACGGCCGCTGGGCTCGCCGCCGGCATCTGCCGGTAGCCGCCGGGCACAAGGCCGGCGCCAAAGCTCTGCGCCGCCTGATCGAGCACGCCCTCGACCGCGACATCGCCGAGATCACGGTGTATTCGTTCTCGAGCGAGAACTGGCGTCGGCCCGCCGACGAGGTCGAGGCCCTCATGGAGCTCTTCGTCGAGCAGATCGAGTCCGAGGTGCCCGAAGTGCAGGGTCGAGGCGTGCGCGTCAGGTTCGTCGGCCGCCGCGAGGGCGTCGCCGCCGACCTGCTGGCCCGCATCGACGCCGCCGAAGCCGCCAATCCGGCCGCGCCGCGCATGACCATGTACATCGCCTTCAACTACGGCGGCCGCGACGAGATCGTCGACGCGGCCCGGGCGCTGCTCTCGGCGGTCGCCGGCCGGGGCGACGCCGCGGCGGCGCCCGGAGGGGCGGCCCCTGCGGTCGGCGAGCTCGTGACCGAAGACGCGCTGCGCGGGTACCTGTACGCCCCGGAGATGCACGACCCTGAGCTGCTGATCCGCACGAGCGGCGAGGAACGCATCTCGAACTTCCTGCTCTGGCAGCTCGCCTACACCGAGCTCTACTTCAGCGCCAAGCTGTGGCCCGACTTCGGGCCCGACGATTTAGACGAAGCGCTGTCGGCCTACGCCGCCCGCGCCAGACGGTTCGGCGGCCGATGACGGCGCGCCGCGCAGGGCGGGCGCCGCAGCGACGGCGAGGCGGCTCGTGCTAGGCACGCGAGTCATAGTGGGCGCCGTGCTGGCGCTCCTCGCGCTGGTGGTCACCATCTATGGCGGGCTGCCGTTCTTCATCGTGGCCCTCTGCGTGGGCGTGATCGGCATCAACGAGTTCTACCGCATGATGCGCCCGTACCGTCCCCTGGTGCTGGCGGGCTTCGTGGGAGTGGTATTGATGACCGTGGTCGGCTGGACGCGCTCCCCGCAAGCCCTGATGGGGGTCGTCGCCCTGACCCTCCTGCTGTCGTTCTTCCTGGCCGCCGTGCCCGGACCGCGCCCCGGAGTCAGCGTGCGCATCGCCATCACCATGCTCGGAGTGATCTACCTGGGCTTCGGGGTCGGACATCTCGAGCTCATCCGCAGGCTCGCCGACGGGCAGGGCTACGCTCTGATGGTGGTCTTCGGCACCTGGGCCGGCGACACCGTGGCCTACTTCACGGGGCGCTACTTCGGGGCTACGCCGATGGCCCCGCGCCTTTCGCCCAAGAAGACCTGGGAGGGCTTCGTCGGCGGTTTCATAGGCACGGTGCTCATGGTGGTCTTCATCGGCCTCTACTACCGCTCCATCGGCGAGCTTCACTCCCTTGTGCTGGGCATCACGATCGGCATCCTCGGCCCGCTGGGCGACCTGTTCGAGTCGCTGCTCAAGCGCGACGTCGAGATCAAGGACGCGGGCCGCTTCTTTCCGGGGCACGGTGGTCTACTCGACCGTTTCGACGGCCTGCTGTTCGCCGCCGTGGCGAGCTACTATGTGATCATGCTAATGCACTAGGCGCGCGACGTCGTCACGCGAGCCTGAGCGGCGACGACGAAGTCAATTGACGGCACTAGGCGCGCGACGTCGTCACGCCAGCCTGAGCGGCGACGACGAAGTCGATCGCCGGCACTAGGCGCGCGACGAAAGTCACGCCGGCCTGAGCGGCGACGACGAAGTCAATTGACGGCCTGGTCTCGCGAGTCGCGCGCATCAGCCGCCAGAAAGGGACGATCGTTTGAGTGAGAGCCAAGCGGGCGGCACGCAGCGCCGGCGTGTCGTGATCCTGGGGGCGACGGGGTCGATCGGCCGCCAGGCGATCGAGGTCGCGGCCGTGCTGCCGCAGGTGACGGTGGTCGGCCTCACCGCGTGGCGCAGCGTCGACCCGCTGCTCGCGGCCGCGCTCGCGCTCGATGTCTCCGATATCTGCCTTCACGACGACGACGCGGCGCGAGCCGCGGCGGCGCGCTCCTCGTGTCGCGTGCATAGCGGCAACGAAGGCGTGGCCGACCTGATCGCGGTCGCCGCCGCCGAGGCGGCGCAGGCCGGCGATGAGCTCGTCGTGCTGAACGGCATCGTCGGGGCGGCCGGTCTGCGCGCGAGCCTCGCCGCGCTCGAAGCCGGCGCCACCCTGGCCTTGGCCAACAAGGAGAGCCTGGTGGCCGGTGGACCCTTCGTGCTGGCCGCGGCGCGCGCCGCAGGCGCGCGCATCATCCCCGTCGACAGCGAGCACAGCGCCATCTTCCAGTGTCTCGAGGGCGGGCGGCGGGGCGCGGGGAGGATGGGCGT
Source organism: uncultured Actinomycetes bacterium (assembly GCA_963733255.1). GTDB lineage: Bacteria > Actinomycetota > Thermoleophilia > UBA2241 > UBA2241 > Bog-752. Next base: position 242,613 of record CAVTCH010000019.1, on the reverse strand, counting down.
CGAAGGCAGCGACAGGGTCGCCGACACGCCGGCCGGACTCGCCTGCGCCGCCGCCCGAGCCCGCGACGGCGCTTCAGGCCGTGGCGACGCCTCAGCCCGCGACGGCGCTTCAGGCCGCGGCGACGCTCGACCCGGGCGAGCGGCCGACGACCCCCTCCTGGCGACCGAGGAGATCCTGCTGACCGGCTCGGGCGGTCCCTTCCGCGGTCACAGCCGAGAGCAGCTCGCGACCGTCACTCCGGCCGCTGCGCTCAACCACCCCAACTGGGTCATGGGTCCCAAGGTGACGATCGACTCGGCGACGCTCATGAACAAAGGTCTCGAGGTGATCGAGGCCCACGAGCTGTTCGGCGTGCCCTACGACGCGGTGCGCGTCGTGATCCATCCCCAGTCGATCGTCCATTCGCTGGTGCGTTTCTCCGACGGCGCCGTCCTCGCGCACCTCGGCGTTCCCGACATGCGCACACCGATCGGCTACGCGTTGAGCTGGCCCGGCCGGGCGCCGCTGCCGATGGTGGCGGCCCTCGACCTGTTTGCCGCCACGCTCACGTTCGCAGCCCCCGACACGGTCGCCTTTCGCTGCCTGGCGCTGGCCCGCGCGGCCGGGGAGTCGGCGGCGAGCGCCTGGGCCGGTCGCGACCCGGGCGATGGGGGCGGCGGCGCGGGCGCCGCCGCCCCCATCGCCCTGAACGCCGCGAACGAGGTCGCCGTGCAGGCGTTCCTCGACGCGCGGATCGGCTTTCTCGCCATCGCCGAGATCGTCGAGCGCGTCCTCGAGCTCTGCGGCGACGGACCGATATCCAGCCTTGACGACGTGTTCGAATGCGATGCGACGGCGCGCCGTGCCGCCGCATCGGTCGTGGCGGCAAAGGGCTAGGCGGCCGGGCGCGCGCTCGGCGATGTGTCCCGGTCCGGCGCCAGGGAGTCGATCGGCCGGGAGCGGGGAACGCTAGCATCGTGAAGGTGCGCGGTATGCTGGTACGCGGGAATCGCAGAAAGACGCAGAGCCTCCGCGGCGCAGAGACGACCATGGACCAGGTGACAGGTGGCTGAACCGATCGACCAAGGCACGCACGCCGAAGGCTCCACTGAGGCGCCCGACGTGAACAGCCGCTTGCCGTTGGGGCTGCTGCTCCTGGCGGTCGTCGCGGTGCTGGTCGTCACCGGGCACTGGACGCTCGTCGTGGCCATCCTCGGCCTGGCGCTGCTGATCTTCGTGCACGAGGCCGGCCACTTTCTGGCCGCCAAGGCCTTCCACATGCGCGTGGAGCGCTTCTACATAGGGTTTCCGCCGGCGGTCGTCAAACACACCTGGGGCGAGACCGAGTACGGCGTGGGGGCGATCCCGCTGGGCGGCTTCTGCAAGATCACCGGCATGACGCCCGACGAGGTCTTGCCCGACGACGTCGTGCCGCGAGCCTACTCGAGCAAGCCGGTGTGGCAGCGCAACGTGACGATCTTCGCCGGCCCGTTCATGAACTTCGTCGCCGCGCTCGTGATCATGTTCGCCTTCTTCCAGGTGGGCGGCATCCAGACGGCGAGCCTCACGGTCGCGCAGGTCCTCAAGGGCACGCCGGCCGCGACCGCCGGCCTGCAGGTGGGCGACCGCCTGATCGCCGTGAACGGCACGCCGCTGAAGAGTTGGGACGCGGCTACCAACTTCCTGCGGACGCGGCCCCACCAGAAGGTGACGCTGACTTTCACCACGCCGTCGGGCGCGCAGCGCACGGTGGCCGTGACGCTGTCGACCAGGCCGGGCGCGCCGCACGAAGGCTTCCTGGGCGTCGGCCCAAAGACGACCGCGTCGTATCCGCCGCCCTGGCGGGCCGCCCGGCTTGCGGTCACGCAGACGGCCGCCATCGTGGGCGACACGTTCAAGGGCTTCTGGATGCTCGCCAGCGGCAAGATCAACCCCGTCGGTCCCGACGGCGCGGCCGGCCCCGTCGGCATCATCTCCATCTCCCAGACGGCGGTGCGCCAGAGCTGGTATCCGCTCCTGCTGGCCTTCATCTCGGTCAACCTCGGCATCATCAACCTGCTGCCGTTCCTGCCGTTCGACGGCGGCCACATCTTCTTCAACGTGATGGAGAGCGTGCGCGGCCGGCGCGTCTCCACCCGGGTGCTCGAACGTGCCATCGCGATCGGCGTCGTGCTCCTGATCACGCTGTTCGTGCTGCTGACCTACAACGACCTCCACCGCATCTTCCATTTCGGCTGACGAGCCCGTCCGTCGTGGCGCTTCCCGCTCGCGACGGGGCCGTTCGACACCGCTCTCGCTGCTCACGACAGCGCTGTGGCGCGCCTGCGGTGGCCGCCAACGGACCGGTGACGGCACTCCAGCCCGACGCCCAATCAGCCGATGATGAGAGGGTTCGTCGCGCCCGCGCCGTAACCTGAGCTGACAACAGTGTCGGAAGCGCGCTTACAGGGCCACGGGAGAGGGCCCTGCTTGCCGTGCGCGACGGCGGTCCGGAAAGCGATGCAGTCGGGAGGCAGACGTGAAGGTGGTGATCCTCGCCGGCGGATTAGGCACGCGCCTGTCCGAGGAGACCCAGGTGCGGCCCAAACCGATGGCAGAGATCGGCGATCGGCCGCTGCTCTGGCACGTCATGAAGATCTACGGCCACTACGGGCTGACCGACTTCGTCGTGTGCCTCGGATACAAGGGCTACGTGATCAAGGAGTACTTCGCCAACTACTTCCTGCACAACTCGAACGTGACCTTCGACCTGCGAGAGCGAGGCGTGGAGGTCCACGACGGCCAGGTCGAACCGTGGCGCGTCACGCTGGTCGACACCGGCGCTGCCACCCAGACGGGCGGCCGCGTGAAGAGGGTCGCCGGCTATCTCGGCGGCGAGACGTTCCTCATGACCTATGGTGACGGGCTCGCCGACGTCGACATCACGCGACTGCTTTCGTTCCATCGTGCCCACGGGCGCCTCGCGACGGTGACCGCGGTCCAGCCTCTCGGTCGTTTCGGCGCCCTCGAGGTCGACGGCCGGCAGGAGCGCGTGACCTCGTTCACCGAAAAGCCCGCCGGCGACGGCGCCTGGGTGAACGGCGGCTTCTTCGTGCTCGAACCCGGCGTGCTCGACTACATCGCCGGCGACGACACCTACTTCGAGCACGAACCGCTCGAACGGCTGGCCGCCGACGGGCAGCTCATGGCCTATCGCCACGACGGGTTCTGGCAGCCCATGGACGTGTTGCGCGACAAGACCACGCTCGAGGATCTCTGGCAGTCCGGTCACGCGCCCTGGAGGGTGTGGTGAGCCCACGGTGCGCGAGCCCGCGGTGAGCGCGAGCAGCGACACGCACAGCCGGCGCGCCGCCACTGCTGCGGCGCTGTTCGAAGGCGTCTACGCGGGACGCCGGGTGCTCGTCACCGGCGACACCGGCTTCAAGGGGTCCTGGCTCACCACCTGGCTCGATGATCTCGGCGCGACCGTCGGCGGCTACGCCCTGGAACCGCCGACCAAGCCCAGCCTCTTCGAGCTGCTGGGTCTGCGCGGCGAGGTGGCCCACATCGGCGGCGACGTGCGCGACCTCGGCGCGCTCTCGGCGGCGGTCGCGGGATTTCGCCCCGAGGTCGTCTTCCACCTGGCCGCGCAGCCCCTGGTGCGGGCGTCGTACGGCGATCCGCGAGGCACCCTCGAGACGAACGTGATGGGTGTCGTCAACCTGTTCGAGGCGGTGCGCGGCTGTCCGTCCGTACGCGCGGTCGTGAACGTGACGAGCGACAAATGCTACGAGAACGGCGAGACCACCCGGGCATACCGCGAAGCCGACGCCCTGGGCGGTCACGATCCCTACAGCGCGAGCAAGGGCTGCGCCGAGATCGTCAGCGCGGCCTACCGGCGCAGCTTCTTCGGCCCTGCTTCCGCAGTGTGCGTGGCGACCGCGCGAGCCGGCAACGTCATCGGCGGTGGCGACTGGGCTTGCGACCGTCTCGTGCCCGACTGCGTGAGGGCGCTCGTCGCCGGCGATGAGGTGGTAGTTCGTCACCCGAGTGCGGTACGCCCGTGGCAGCACGTGCTCGAGTCGCTCTCGGGCTACCTGTGGCTGGGCGCGCGGCTGCTGCGCGACGGGCATCGCTACGACGGCGCCTGGAACTTCGGTCCGGCGCCCGACGCCGCCGTGCCGGTCGCCGATGTCGTGCGCGAGTTCGTCGCGGCCTACGGCGCGGGCTCGTGGCGTGTTGCTCAGCCGGCCGCAGACGGCGCCGGCGAGGCGCTTCACGAAGCGCGCCTGCTGCTGCTCGACTGTGAGAAAAGTCGCGAGGAGTTGGGCTGGGCGCCGGTCTGGGACGCGCCGGAGGCGATTCGCAGGACGGCCGCCTGGTATCGCGCCTGGGCGGACGGCCGGACCGGCACGAACGGCTCGAGGGACACAGACGGCGCGACCCGCGCGGCTGAGCTGCGCGCCGCCCTCGAATCCGACATCGCGGCGTATGTCGAGGCCGCCGGAGCGCGTGGCCTGCCGTGGGTCGCAGCCGCGGCGACGGTGGCGGACGGCGGTCCCGCTTGAGAACGGCCGACGACCTGCGGGCGGAGATCCTGGCGCTCGTCGCGCGCTACTACGACGAAGCGTTCGGGGGCGGCGAGGGCGCCGGCGCCCTCGCCGCCCCCGGCACCGACCCGCTGCACTTCGAGGGAGGCGTTTCGCGCGTGCCCTACGGTGGGCGAGTCTTCGGTCCCGAGGAACTGCACGACCTGGTCGACGCCGCCCTCGATTTCTGGCTGACCGGCGGCCGCTATGCCGACCGCTTCGAGCGTGGCCTCGCGGCCTACCTGAACGTCGCGCACTGCCGGCTCGTCAATTCGGGCTCGTCGGCCAATCTTCTGGCCTTCATGGCGCTCACCAGCGAGCGTCTCGGGAGCCGGCGGATCGAGCCGGGCGACGAGGTCATCACGGTCGCTGCCGGATTCCCCACCACGGTGGCGCCGCTCGTTCAGTACGGCGCCGTACCGGTCTTCGTCGACGTCACCCCGCAGACCGCCAACATCGACCCGGCGCTGCTGCCGGCGGCCCTCAGCGCTCGCACCAAAGCCGTGTTCGTGGCTCACACGCTGGGCAACCCGTTCGACTGCGAGGCCCTCGTCACGTTCTGCCGGGCGCACGGCCTCTGGCTGATCGAAGACAACTGCGACGCGCTGGGCTCGCGGTACCGCGGTCGCCTGACCGGCGGCTTCGGCGACCTTGCCACGAGCAGCTTCTACCCGCCCCATCACCTGACGATGGGCGAAGGCGGCGCGGTGTATACCGCAAGCGACGAGCTCGACGCGATCGTCACGTCGCTGCGCGACTGGGGTCGCGACTGCACCTGCCCGCCGGGCGTCGACAACCGCTGCGGACGGCGCTTCGCGCAGGACCTGGGCGAGCTGCCTCACGGCTACGACCACAAGTACGTCTACTCGGAGTTCGGCTACAATCTGCGCGCCACCGACCTGCAGGCGGCCGTCGGCGTCGCGCAGCTCGCGCGGCTCGAGGGCTTCACCGCCCGCCGCAGGGCCAATCACGCCCGGTTGAGCGCGGCGCTTGCGCCGCTCTCCGACCTTGTCGTGGCCCAGCATGCCACCCCGGGCAGTGAACCGAGCTGGTTCGGCCTGCTGCTCACGCTGAGCGAGAAGGCCAAGGCCGCGGGCCTCACACGCGACGGCGTCGTCGCCGGCCTCGAAGCCGCCAGGATCCAGACGCGCATGCTGTTCGCCGGCAACATCGTGCGGCAGCCCTGCTTCGACTCACGCCGCGCCGCCGGCCGCGGCTACCGGGTGGTGGGGGAGCTCGTCGAGAGCGACCGTCTCATGAACGACGCCTTCTGGGTCGGGGTCTACCCGGGCCTGACCGACGCCATGATCGACTACGTCGCCGAGAGCATCGCCGCGGTCTGCGGCCGCGGCCCGGGCGCATGACGCCTGACGCAGCGGGCCCGCCGGGCTTCGTGGCCGGGACGCGGGCGTTCCTCATCCGCCGGCGCGAGCAGGTCCTGTACCTCGTGGTCGGCGGCTGGAACACGCTGTTCGGCTACTGCCTGTTCGCCGGCCTGTACTACCTGCTGCACGACGTGCTGGGACTCCCCAGAGTCGGCGGCTCGATGATCGCGCTGGTCGTGGGTTCGGTGATCGCCATCACCAACAACTACATCCTCTACCGGATCATCGTCTTTCGCAGTCACGGCGCGGTCCGGCGCGAAGTGCCGCGCTTTCTCGTCGTCTACATCGTCACGCTGGCGATCAATCTGACCGTGCTGCCCCTGGCCCTGCATGAGCTGCCGTTCAACGTCTATGCCATCCAGGCCGCGTTCACGGCCGTGGCCGTGGTGGCAAGCTACGTCGCCAACAAGTACTTCAGCTTCGCGCCCGGCAGGGCGACCGGCGCGGCTGAGCCTAACGGATCGACCGGTGTAAGCCGATAAGGCAACAGCAGTGACCAGCGACCGCGGAACGGTGAGAGGAACACCCACGATGCCCGAGACCCGCGCATGTCCGGCCGCCAGCGACGACGCCCGCCGCGCCGCCCGTCTGACGGCTGCCACACGAGACGGCTCTTGATCGCGGCGCAGGAATCGGCGCTGAGGCAGCGTGGCGCCTGGATCGGGCTCGTGGTCGGGCTGTTCGGACTCGCCATGAGCGCCCTGGTGCTCGCTCGCGGCGGTGGCTACTACGTCGTCGTGCCTCGCCTGGCCCTGGTCGCGCCGCTGGCGGTGGTGGGTGTGGTCACGGCGCTGGCCGCCCTGAACGTCGGACGGGACTCGATGAACGCCGTGATGTGGCTGGGCGTCATCGTCCTGGCCGGGGTGGGCTGGAACTTCGTCGTGTACGTGCTGAAGTTCGACAACGCCGTCTGGGGCCTGCTCGTGCCGCTCGCCCACCCCACCGGCATCGACTTTCGCGATGGCCTCTACGATCCGGCCCGGGCGTTCTCGACGGCGCGCAGCGGCTGGCCGCCGCTGACGCTCGTTCTGGGGCGCCCGTTCACCTGGGTGAGCTTCGCGACGGGATATGCGATCCAGGTCTGCATCCTTGTCGCCCTTGCCGGCGCCGCCACGGTCCTGAGCGCCGGCCTCGCCTTGAAGGCGGCCTTGCCGCGCGATGGGTCAAAGCAGGGCCGCGCCGTCGACGCGCCTCTGCTCGCGTTCGTCATGGGCCTCTGGCTTGTGACCTCATACGGGTTCATGTACGAGATCGAGCGGGGCAACATCGACCTCTATGCGCTCGCCCTCTCGCTCCTTGCGGTATGGCTCATCGTCCGCTCTCCCAGGTCGGCGTGGCTGCCGGCGGCGGTGCTCGCCCTGGCCATCGGCCTCAAGCTCTATCCCGCGATCCTGCTCCTGATCCTGTTCTGGCGCTACGGCCGGCGCGCCGTGCTGCCGGCCGCGGTCACGACCCTGGCGGTGCTGCTCGTCGCCGGCCCGGCGGAGCTGCGGCACTCGATCGTCGCCCTGAACGCCGTCCAGGCCAACGTCCACGCCGAATGGTGGGGCCAGGACTCGGCCACGGCCATCGCCCATGTCCTGCGGGCCAAGACGAGCTGGGCGCCGTCGTGGGTCTGGTATCCGCTGATCGCCGTCCCGCTGGGCGTGTGGGCGGCGACGATGGTCGCCCTGCTCAGGCGGGGCTGGAGCGACCGCGGCGCCGTTCTCGCGGCCGCCGCCTGCGTGCCGCTCATGGCGATCGTGCCCGCGGTGAGCAACGACTACAAGCTCGTGCTGTGCGTGTTTCCCCTGGCCGTGCTGGCCGCCGTCGTGGCGACCATGAGGCGCGTGCCCGCGGCGGTCTGGACCGTGCTGTTCGGCGCCCTTTCGTTTCTCATGATGTCCCTGGCTCGTTCCACGATGCTGATCGCCCCCTCGCTGCAGGGCAGCAAGTACGCCCTGCTCGTGCTGTTGCAGGTGCTGCTGCTCGTCGTGGTCTGGCTCACGGGCGACGATCCGCAGGGCGCCGCCGCGGCGGTGACACCGGCATGACGACTCACCAGTTCCCACCTGATGACACTGCGGCGGTGGTCGCTCGCGTCGGGCGCCGCTGGGAGCAGCTGCGCGGCGCCCGGCTCTTCGTCACGGGCGGGACAGGTTTCGTCGGCACCTGGCTGCTCGCCGGCGTCTGCGAGGCCAACCGCCGGCTCGGCCTCGAGGCGCGGGTCGTCGTGCTGAGTCGCGATCCCGCCGCCTTCGCGCGCTCGGCTCCCGAGCTTGCCGGCGACCAGGCCGTCGAGACGATCGGCGGCGACGTGCGCGACTTCGAGTGGCCGGCGCAGCGGTTCACGCACGTCATCCACGCCGCGGCGCCGGCCGACGCCGCCCTGTCGCAGGCTCGTCCGGCCGACGTGGAGGCCACGATCGTCGAGGGCACGCGCCATCTGCTCGAGTTCTGCCGGGCACGAAGCGTCGCCCGGTCGCTGTGCCTGAGCTCCGGGGCCGTCTACCGGCGGCCCGCGGCCACGGGACGGCCGCTGTCCGAAGACGATCCCCTCGGCTGGGAGACCCCCGGCGACGAGCGCTTCGTCTACCATCACGCCAAGCGTCGCATGGAGTCACTCATCCTGGAAACCGACTCGGCGCAGGCGCCGGCGGCCTCGATCGCCAGGCTCTTCTCGTTTGTCGGCCCCGGTCTGCCCGTCGACCGGCATTTCGCCATCGGCAACTTCATCGCCGATGCCCTGAGGGGCGGACCGGTGGTCGTGCATGGGGACGGCACGCCGGTGCGCTCCTACCTCTACGCCGCCGACATGGCGGCCTGGCTGTGGACGATACTGCTCGACGGCAGACCGGGAAGGGCCTACAACGTCGGCTCCGAGCGCGCCGTGTCGATCGCCGACACGGCCTCCGTCGTGGCCGCCACGGCGCTGCCGCCGCTCGAGGTGCGTGTCGAAGGCGCGCCCGGTGGCGGCGGAGGCGGCGGCTGGTATGTGCCGAGCACCGGGCGCGCGCGCTCAGAGCTGGGCGTGGCCGAGTGGACGCCCCTCGAAGAGGGCGTGCGTCGCACCATCGCCTGGCATGCCGAAAGGGCCGCATGATCCGGGTCGCCGACTACGTCATGAGCCACTGCGTCGCGGCGGGCCTGCGCCATGCTTTCGTGGTCACGGGCGGCGCCGCCATGTTCTTGAACGACGCCCTGCGTCGAGAGGAAGGTCTGACCTACACCTGCATGCACCACGAGCAGGCGGCGGCGATGGCCGCCGACGGCTACGCCCGCATCGCCGGACGCCCGGCGCTCGTGAGCGTCACCTCCGGCCCGGGCGCCATCAACGCGCTGAACGGCGTCTTCGGCGCCTGGACCGACTCGCTGCCCATGCTGGTCGTCTCCGGTCAGGTCAAGCGGGAGACCTGCATGGGCTCCTATCCCGACCTGCGGGTGCGCCAGCTCGGCGACCAGGAGACCGACATCATCGCCATGGTCGGTGGCATCACCAAGTACGCCGTCTGCCTGACCGACCCCGCCCAGGTGCGCTACCATCTCGAGCGCGCCCTCTGGCTTGCCACCCACGGCCGCCAAGGTCCGGTGTGGCTCGACATCCCCATCGACGTCCAGGGTTCCCTGGTCGACGAGAGAGCGCTCGCCGGGTTCGACCCGGCGGCCGAGTGCCCGCCGCCCGCCGCCGACGACGTGGCGAGCATGGCCGGCGTCGTGCTCGATCGCCTCGAGAGCGCGCGGCGCCCTGTGATCCTCGCCGGCAGCGGTGTCCGGCTGGCCGGCGCAACCGACACGTTCCGGGCCGTCGTCTCCCGCCTGGCGCTGCCCGTAACGACAGCCTGGACCCACGATCTGCTGCCGAACGACAATCCCTGCTGGTGCGGGCGCCCAGGCACGATCGGCGACCGCGCCGGCAACTTCGTGGTCCAGAGCGCCGACACGCTGCTCGTCCTGGGATCACGCCTGAACATCCGCCAGACGGGCTACGACTGGGCCTCGTTCGCGGGGAGCGCCTACAAGATCCAGGTCGACGTCGATGGGGCGGAGATGGACAAGCCCACGGTTCACGCCGACCTGAGGATCACCGCCGACCTTGCCGACTTTCTCGAAGCCCTCGAAGCCGAGCTCGAGCGCCGCGCTTACGAGCCCGGCCGTCACTCGAGGTGGCTCTCGTGGTGCAGGGAGCGCGTGGCGCGCTATCCGGTCGTGCAGCAGCGCCACCGCACCGCCGCGCCGTCCATCAACCCGTATCACTTCATGGAGGAGCTGTTCGCCCGGCTCGGCGATCGCGACGTGGTGGCCACCGGCAACGGCGCCGCGTGCGTGATGGCCTTTCAGGCCGCCCGCCTGCGAGGCGGGCAGCGCCTGTTCTCCAACTCCGGCGCGGCCTCGATGGGCTTCGACCTGCCGGCGGCCCTGGGCGCCGCCGCCGCCGTCGTCGAGGCGCACGGCGACGGGGGGCTCGACAAGCGACCGACCGTGGTGTGCCTGGCCGGCGACGGCAGCCTGCAGATGAACGTCCAGGAGATGCAGACCCTGGTCACCACGGGCTGGCCCGTCAAGATCTTCGTGCTCGACAACAGCGGCTACCTGTCGATCCGCAGCACCCAGCAGAACTTCTTCACGGGCCTGATCGGCGAGAGCCGCCTGAGCGGCGTGGAGCTGCCCGACTACGTCGCCGTCGCGGCGGCATACGGCCTCGCGGGCCTGCGACTGACCGAGCCGTCCCTGCTCGCCGAGACGATCGGCGCGGCCCTTGCCGTCGACGGCCCGTGCCTGTGCCACGTCGTCGTCGACCCAGAGCAGGGCTTCGAGCCGCGCGTGCGCTCGCGCCGCCAGCCGGACGGCACCATCCAGTCGCCGGCCCTCGACGATCTCTATCCCTTCCTCGAGCGCGACGAGCTTGCCCGCAACCGGATCGCTGACGACGATGGCCTTTCGTAGCGGATCGGGCGCGCGATGAGTGGCCGCGCAGGCGCCGCCGCCGCGCGCTACGCGGCCGTCTTCTACGATCTCGACGGCACGCTGGTCGATTCGCGGCCGGGCATCGAAGCGTCGTTGCGCGCCGCCTTCGCGGCGCATCTGCCGGGCGTCGAGCCGCCCGCGCTCGACACGCTGCTCGGCAAGCCGCTCAGCGGGCTGTTGCAAGGCACGCTGCCGGCCGGCTTCGACCAGGCCAAGTTGACGGCGGTGGCCGCCACGTTCACGCGGCACTACGACACCGAAGGGTGGCGCCTCAGCCGGCCGTACCCGGGCGTCGCCGCCGTGCTCGGCGACCTCGCCCGCGCCGGAGTCCGCCAGTTCGTCGTGACCAACAAGCGCGCGCGTCCCACAGCCGCGATCCTGGCCGCCTGCGGCCTCGCGCCGTTCGTCGAGCAGGCGTACACGCTCGACTCGACCGACCCCCCGTTCGCCGACAAGACGGCCATGGCCCAGGCGGCGCAGGCTGCCTGCGCGGTGGCCGGCGATCGTCTTCTGGTGGTCGGCGACTCAGGCGACGACCGGCGCATGGCCGAAGCCTGCGGGGCCGCGTTCGCGGCCGCCGCCTACGGCTACGGCGACGCGGCCGCGGCCGTCGCGTCCGAGCCCGCCCCCGGCGCCGCCATCGTGCCTGCCCGGTTCGTGCTGGACTCGGTGACCGGGATCGTCGGGCTGGTCGTGCCCGCCGACCCCTGGACGAGTCGCTGATGCCCGTGCCGCGCGCCTGTCCGGTCTGTGGCGCCCGCGTGCCCGAGCTCGCGTATCGCCAGCGCTTCGCGATCGAAGACGACGGTACGCGCATCACCGGCTACGACGTGGTCGCCTGCGGCGGCTGCGGCGCCGTGTACGCCGACGGTATCCCGAGCCAGAGTGACCTCGACGCCTACTACGTCGCGGCGTCGAAATACGAGTACCTGGAGCGCGACGGTGAGCCGCCGGCATCGCTCACGGAGACACATCGCGACGTCGTCGAAGGCATCCTCTCGTTCCTGCCCGATCACCGCACGAGGATCGTCGACGTGGGCTGTGGCAACGGCGACGTCCTGGGCCTTCTGCGCAGCGCCGGACACACCGATGTCCTGGGCGTCGACCCGGCCGAGCACTCAGCGGCGGCGGCGCGCCGGTGGCACGACGTCGAGGTAGTGCAGGGCAGCATCTTCTCGCTGCCGCCGCAGGCCGCCGAGGCCGGATGCATTCTGCTGATCGCGGTCCTCGAGCACGTGCGCGAGGTCGCCGCGGCTTTGCGAGAGGTGTCGGGCATGCTGGCCACCGACGGGCTGCTGTACGTCGAGGTGCCCGACCTCGAGCGCTTCGACTCCGATGTGTCGATGCCGTTCCAGCAGTTCAGCGTGGAGCACATCAACTACTTCACCGCGGACTCGCTGGCCGCCGCCGCCGGCGGCGCCGGCCTTGCGCTCGTCCACACCTGGCGCGCGCTGCGTCACACCGGCAGCACTCCCGAGCCGGTCGCCTGCTGCGTGTTCACGCCTGCCGCAGCCGAGGCTGCGGCGGTGCCCAAGGATCGCGGCGGACCCGCCGCGGTGCGGCGCTACGTGGCCCGCAGCGAGGCCGCGGAATCTCGTGTGCGCGCGCGCCTCTCGCGACTCACGGCCGACGGTGCGCCCCTGATCGTCTGGGGGGCGGGGACCTACGTGCAGCACCTTCTCGCGCAGCCGCCTCTGGCCGACGCCGCCATCGTGGCGGTCGTCGACGCCAATCCCAGGCTGCACGGGCTGCGGGTGGCCGGCCGCGTGGTGACCGGTCCCGAAGCGCTCGCCGGGCGTGACGAACCCATCCTCGTCGGGTCTCCGGCCCACGAGGCCGACATCGCCGACATGGCGCGCCGGGTCTACGGCCTGCGCAACCGCCTGCTTTCGCTGCGCGAGCCTTCGGCGCCCGCTCGCCGGGCGCTCTGACCGGCGACCCGCGAGACCGAGGGGGCGTCGCGCCCGCCGCCGAGCGTTGCCAGGACAGACTACTTGAGTTCGTCCGCGTTCGTGCCGACTAAAGGGTATGTGAGTCGGCCCTGTGGGCCCGGCCTCGTCAGGTGGCCCTGGAGGTGCAGATGAACCGAGATATCTTCGAGGACTTGTTCGTCCTGGAGCTCGCCAACAACCATGCGGGCGACGTGCAGCGCGGCCTCGACATCATCACGGCCTATTCGACCGTGGTGCGCTTCAACAACGTGCGCGCGGCGATCAAGCTGCAGCTGCGCGACGTGGAGCACTTCATCCATAAGGATTTCCGTGGCCGCGACGACATCCGCTACATCAAAAAGACGCTGGCCACGCGCCTGTCGAACGAGGACTACGGGGTCCTGGTGGCGGCCATCCGCAAGGCCGGCTGCGTGACCATGGCGACGCCTTTCGACGAGGCTTCGGTCGACCTGTGCCGCGAGCTCGGCGTGCAGGTCCTGAAGCTCGCCAGCTCCGACGGCAACGACTGGGTGCTGATCGAGAAGCTGGCCAGCCTGCGACAGCCGGTCATGGTGAGCACCGGCGGCTGCTCGCTCAAGGATTTAGACGACCTCGTGACGTTCTTCGAGAACCGCAACATCCCCCTGGCGATCAATCACTGCGTCTCGCTCTATCCCTGCGAGGACCAGGAGCTCCAGCTCAACCAGATCGACTTTCTGCGCGCCCGGTATCCGAACCACATCATCGGGCTGTCGTCACACGAGTTCCACGACTGGACGAGCTCAGTCACCATCGCCTATGCGAAGGGCGCCCGCACGTTCGAACGCCACATCGACATCGGGGGCGACGGACACGCGGTCGCTCCCTACTGCTCGCTGCCGGAGCAGGTCGACACCTGGTTCAAGGCCTGGAGAAAGGCCAAGGAGATGTGCGGCCCCAGCGGTGACAGCTGGCGCACCTGCAGCCGCCCGGAGATCGAGTACCTGAACGGCCTGGTGCGCGGGGTCTACGCCCGTCGCGACCTGCCGGTGGGGCACGCCCTCTCAGACGACGACATCTACCTGGCGATCCCGCTGCAGAAGGGCCAGATCTCGTGCCGTGAGCTGATGCGCGGCGAGGTGCTGCTGCGCGGCGTGGCCGCCCACGAAGCGATCGCCATCGACGCCATCGACAGCCCCTACGCGCACCACGACGACCTGCGGAGAGTGATCGATGGTCGCGGTATCTAGGCCGCGGCGCCGCACTGGGGGGCGATCGCCTTGCCGCTGATCAGCGTCGTCACCGGTTGCTACAACGAAGAGGACAACGTCGCCGAGCTCTATCGTCGCGTGCGCCAGGTGCTCGAGTCGCTGCCCGGCTACGACTACGAGCACATCTTCATCGACAACGCCTCGACGGATCGCACCGTGCTGATCCTGCGCGACCTCTGCGCTCACGACCCGCGGGTCAAGGTCATCGTCAACACCCGCAACTTCGGGCACGTCCGCTCTCCGTACCACGGGCTCCTGCAGGCGCGCGGCGACGCCGTCTGCTCGATCGCCGCGGACCTGCAGGACCCGCCCGAGCTGATCGCCGACTTCATCGCCAGGTGGGAGGACGGCTATAAGGTCGTGGTCGCCGTGAAGAAGGAGAGCCTCGAGAAGCGCTCGATGTTCTTCATGCGCGGCGTCTACTACCGGCTCATCAACCGTCTCAGCGAGGTCCCGCTCATCGAGAACTTCACCGGCTACGGCCTCTACGACCGGGTCGTGATCGACGCGCTGCGCGAGATCGACGATCCCTACCCGTATTTCCGCGGCCTGGTGAGCGACCTGGGCTACGAGCACGTCGAGATCCCCTACGTGCAGCAGCAGCGCAAGCACGGCGTCACCAAGAACAACTTCTACACGCTCTACGACCTCGCCATGCTGGGCATCACCAACCACTCCAAGGTGCCGCTGCGGCTGGCCATGATGGCCGGCTTTCTGCTCTCGATCCTGGCCCTGGGGATCTCGCTCATCTACCTCGTGCTGAAGCTGATGTTCTGGCAGACGTTCGATCTTGGCCTGGCGCCACTGCTCATCGGCATCTACTTCTTCGGCAGCGTGCAGCTCCTGTTCATCGGCATCCTCGGCGAGTACATCGGCTCGATCCAGACGCAGGTCTACCACCGGCCGCACGTCGTCGAAAAGGAGCGCATCAACTTCGGACCGGCCACCGTCGGACCGGCCATGACCGACTCGGCGCTACTCGAGCCGGTCGCACTCCAGCCGGCCGCACTGCAGCCCGCCGCGCTCGAATCGGCCCCCGCCGGCCTCGTTGAGCGCGCGCCCTGAGCGGCCGGCGGCTCAGGCTGCCTCGTTCGGCGACGGCGCACCCGTGAAGCGGCGGCGGCGCTTCGCGCCGCCGCCGCTGCTCACCACCGCCGCCGTTGCCGTCGCGCTCGTCGCCCTCGCCCTTACCTGGCGACGCCTGTTCCTGGGCATCGACCTCTCCGACGAAGGTTTCTATGTGGCGGTGCCCTATCGCATGGCGCTGGGCGCCAGGCCGTTCATCGACGAGATGAGCATGCTGCAGACGGCCGAGTTCTTCGTCTATCCGTTCGTGAAACTGTACGTCTGGCTGACAGGCGGCGCCGACGGCATCGTGCTCTTCACCCGGCACCTGTACCTCGCCTGGGTCGCCTTCGTGGCGCTGATCGGCTGCCTGGGGTTCAAGACCGCGGTGCGCTGGCAGTACGCGCTCGTGGCCTCGTGTGTGTGCGTGACGTTCGTCTTCGTCTCGACGACCAACCTGAGCTACAACACGCTGGGAGCCGGGCTGCTGGCGATCGGCATGGCGCTCGGCGCGCGCGCCGTGGCAGGTCGCGAGGCCGGGACCGGCGACCCGGGGGTCGCGACGCTTGCGCCGGCGCCAGCGGCCAAGGCGCTCCGCGGCACCGAGCGCTGGCTCGCGGGCGCCGGCGTCGCCCAGGCCCTGGCGGTGCTCGCCTACCCGACGCTCGTCGCGGCCCTGCCGTTCACGGCCGTCTGCCTCGTGCTCAGCACGGCCGGTCACCGGCGGCGCGCGCTGCGTGCCTGGGCGATCGGCGCCGGAGCCACCTTAGCGGCCGAGGCGCTGCTGCTCGCATGCTTCGGCGTGGGCAACGTGATGCGCTGCCTGCGCTGGCAGATCACCGGCTGGGGCCGGCTCAACGGCGTCGGCGGGTTGCCGAAGCTCCGCGGCCTGCTGAGCGGCGTGGCCCACCATATCGAGCTTTATCCGCTCGTGGTGGTGGCGGCGCTCGCGGTCTACCTGGCCTACCGGCGCTGGCCGGTCGCCCGGCTCGCGCTGCTGCTGGCGCCGCTCGCCCTGCTGCCTTTTGGCGAGCAGCTCGTGTCGGGGGCGGACGGGTTCGGCGTCGTCTACGGCCTGGCGGCGCCCTTCTTCTATCTGTTCGTGCCGCAGGAACGACGCGCCGTGGCCGGGCGCCTGCTCGTCTGGGGGTATCTGCCGGCGCTGGCGGCCGGGCTCGTGAGCGGCTATTCGAGCGCCAACGGCTGGCTGCAGATGGACGTCGGGCTGCTGCCGGCGATGGTCCTGAGCGGCATCTTCCTGGCGCTCGCCCTCGCGCCGCGAGCCGGCGACGGCCCCGCGGTCCGCAAGGCCCTGCCGGGGCTGGCCCTGGCCTGCCTTGCCGGCATCCTCGCGGTGACGATCGTCTATCAGTATCAGTTCCTCCCGCGCGCGGTGCCGTACTCGCAGATGACGGTGACCCTGCATGGCGGCCCCTACGCGGGCATCCGCACGACGCCGTCGCGGGCCGCCTACCTCGAGCAGCTCAGCGCCGACCTCTCCCGGGTGGCGGCGCCGTCGGACCGGCTTCTGTTCTTCTACCAGACGCCGGCGTTCTACCTGTTCTGGCCGCACCGCGTCGCCACGAACTCCAGCTGGCTGACCAGCCCCAAGGGGTTCGACATGAACGACGATACTGGGCCGCTGCCGGCAGCCACGCTGAGCTACTACGCACGCGAGAAGACCGCGCCCGACCTGGTCGTGCGTGTGGTCGACACGGCCGGCCTCAGCCCGGGGGAGCTCGAGCGGCACTATTGCGGCGGGCTCGACTACCGGCTGGTCCTGGTCAGGCCGCAGTACGCCATCTTCAGCCGGCCCGGCGCCCTGGCGGCGCGGAGCTGCAGGCCTCGCCTGTAGTATCCTGCTCCGTATGGGAGATACGCGGCAGATCCACGTCGGCGGCGTCGCCATTGGAGGCGGCGCGCCGGTCGTGGTGCAATCCATGACCAACACGCGTACCGGCGACGCGCGCGCCACGCTCGAGCAGGTGCGAGCGCTGGCGGCGGCCGGCAGCGAGCTCGTGCGTGTCTCACTGCCCACGGCGGCCGACACCGACGCCTTCGCCGAAGTCGTCCGTCACGCTGCGGTACCGGTCATCGCCGACATCCATTTCGACTGGCGGCTGGCCCTGGCGGCGCTCGAACGCGGCGCGGCCGGCGTGCGTATCAACCCCGGCACCATCGGCAGCGACGCGCATGTGCGCGAGATCGTGCGCGCCGCCGCCGCTCAGGGCGCCGTCATCCGCATCGGGGTCAACTCCGGTTCGCTGCCGCGGGAGCTGCGCGACCTGGCCGCGACCAGGCCGGCCGACGCGCTGGTCGAAGCCGCTCTGCGGTACGCGGCGCGCTTCGAGCAGTGGGGCTACACCGACTTCAAGCTGTCGGTGAAGAGTTCGAGCGTACCCGACACGATCGTCGCCTACCGGGCGCTCACGCGGCGTACCGACGCGCCGTTGCACGTAGGCGTGACCGAAGCGGGCACCGTGTGGTCGGGCACGGTGAAGAGCGCCGTCGGCATCGGCGCGCTGCTCTGCGACGGGATCGGCGACACCGTGCGCGTCTCGCTGACGGGCGACCCGGTCGAAGAGGTGCGGGTCGCCTGGGCGATCCTCGAGGCGCTCGAGCTGCGCCGCCGCGGTCCCAACCTGATCTCGTGTCCCACCTGCGGGCGCACCGAGATCGACCTGGTCGCCCTCGCCGGCGCCGTCGAGGCGCGCCTGCGCGCCTACACGGCGCCGTTCAGCGTGGCCGTCATGGGCTGCCGCGTGAATGGTCCCGAGGAGGCGCGCCACGCCGACTTCGGCATCGCCGGCGGCAGGGGAGAGGGGGTCCTGTTCGTCCACGGCGCCAAAGTGGCGACGGTGCCAGAGGAGCGGCTGATCGAGGCGCTCTTCGAGCGTATCGACGCCGAGCTCGACGGTCAGCTGGTCGAGAACTCCGCTGCCGCCCGGCCCAGCGGGGAGTCCGCGGCCTCGTCGCCCGCTGGGGCGCCCTCGCGCGCCACCGCGGGCAAGCGCCGGGCCGGGCAGAGGTCGCCGTCGTGAAGCCGCGCCGTCGCGTCACACCGACGCTAAGTTCTACCCGATGAAACAGGCGGCCCTCGCGAGGTACCAGGACTTCGCCGAACACCTGTCCAGCGAGCTCAAAGGCGACGTGCTGGGTTACGAGGCCTACTACGAGCCGAATCTGTGGTCGCACCTTGGGCCACAGACGGTCGACGGCGCCAACGTCTCGATCCGCCTGTACTTCGAGTACCTGAAGTCCTTTTCCGCCGGCGTGCGGGCGGGCGACCCGGCCGCCAAGGTGATCGCCGGCGCGACCGCGCCCACGGGCGCCAACGACGTCTATCGAACGAGTCCGCAGTCGTTCGCCCGCGCTCTCGCCAGGGCCGGCGCGGCGGCGTACTTCGACGTCTACTCGCACCATCCGTACGTCCCCGGAGGCGCTGCTCGCATGGACCCGGCGCTGCTTCCCGTGAACCCGGCTCACACGGTGTCGCTGTGAACATCGCGACCTTGCTCAGGATCTTCCCGGGCAAGCCCTTCTACCTCACCGAGTACGGTTACTCCACCAGGCTCAGCGATGCCTTCGGTGCGCCGGTGACCGAGGCCCAGCAGGCCGCCTACCTCACGAAGGCCTTCGCGCTCGCCGCCCGTCACCCCCAGGTCAAGCTGCTCGTCTGGTACCTGCTGCAGGACACCTCGCCGACCGGCCTGCCGACGAGCCCCGCCGGCTGGTATCTGGGGCTGCGCCGGGTCTCCGGGGCCACGAAGCCGGCCTGGTATGCCTTCGCGCGCGGCAGCCACCTCTCGCTCGCGGCGCCGTCTTGCGCGAGCCGCGGCTCGCACATCGTGGTGACCGGCAGCTACGCCTGTGCCAGCATCGGCGGCGTCAGCGGGCGGCACCTGCTGATCGAACGGCGGAAGGGTACGGGGAGCTGGCGCGTGGTGAGAGCGGTCACCACCGGCGCCCGCGGCCGCTACTCGGTCCGCGTGGCGCTCGGCGCCACCGAGCGCTGGCGGGTCGTCTTCGCCGGCGTCGTCAAGAGCCGCACGCGGCTCGTGACGGCGCGCTAGCGAGCAGACGCCCTACGATCGCGGGCTGCCGGCCTTCGGCGTCTCGGCGCGCAGGCCGGTGAGCGAATGCGACTTGTTCGTGCGCTCGAAGGCGATCATGTCGATCAGCCCCTCCTCGAGCGTGACCCGGGGCTCCCAGCCGAGCCTCTCGCGGGCCCGCGCGATGTTCGGGCGGCGCACCTTCGGGTCGTCGAGCGGCAACGCCGAGAAGACCACCTGGCTCTGCGAGCTCGTCAGGCGGACGACGGTCTCGGCCAGCTCGGCCAGGGTCAGCTCGGCCGGGTTGCCGATGTTCACGGGCTCGTGCTCGCCGCTCGTCGCCAGCCGGTACAGGCCGTCGATCAGGTCGCTGACATGACAGAAGCTGCGTGTCTGGGTGCCGTCGCCGAAGACCGTCATGGGCATGTCCTGCAACGCCTGGCGCACGAAGGTGGGCACGGCGCGTCCGTCGTTGGGGCGCATGCGCGGACCGTAGGTGTTGAAGATGCGCGCGATGCAGGTGTCGACACCCTGCTGGCGATGATACGCCATGGTCAGGGCCTCCGCGTAGCGCTTCGACTCGTCGTAGACGCCGCGCGGTCCGATCGGGTTGACGTTGCCCCAGTAGTCCTCTGACTGAGGGTGCTGGAGCGGGTCGCCGTAGACCTCGGACGTCGAGGCCAGCAAGAAACGGGCGCGCTTGAACTTGGCCAGGCCGAGGGCGTGGTGGGTGCCGTAAGAGCCCACCTTGAGAGTGTGCAGCGGCAGGCGCAGGTAGTCGATGGGGCTTGCCGGGCTGGCGAGGTGAAAGACGTAGTCGACCTGTTCGGCCAGGTCGACGAAATCGACGAGATCGACGTTGCGAAACTCGAACTCCGGCTGGCGCAGGTGCTCGATGTTCTGGAGCGAGCCGGTATCGAGGTTGTCTAGGCAGATGACCCTGTGGCCCTGTGCCAGCAGATAGTCGCAAAGATGGGAGCCGAGAAAGCCGGCGCCTCCGGTGACCACTGAGGTCGTCACACGCGCTCCTTTCGGTCGGGGTAGTCGTACTCGGACGGGATTGCCGCCTGACGGCGGGACGTCGTGCATCGGGCTCTGGAGTGCCGGGTCTTTCAGCAAGCGCCACGCAGGCCGCAGACCGCGCCGACGGTCCTCACCATGATCGACAGGTCGGCGGCGATCGACCACGACTCGATGTAGCGCACGTCGAGATCGATCATCTCGGGGTACGACAGCTTGCTGCGGCCGCTCACCTGCCACAGGCCGGTGATCCCGGGCAGCACCACGTGGCGGCGCTTGTCGGCGTCGTCCATGAGGCGGAAGTCGCGCAGCGGCAGGGGGCGCGGCCCGACCAGGCTCATGTCTCCCTTGAGCACGTTGAAAAGCTGCGGGATCTCATCGAGGCTCGTCCGCCGCAGGATCCTGCCGACCGGCGTGACGCGCGGGTCGCGCCGGATCTTGAACAGCGTGGCGCCGGCCTCGTTCAGGGGCTCGAACTCGGCCTGACGCGCGGCGGCGTCACGTTGCATGGTGCGGAACTTGTAGCAGCGGAACGTGCGCTGGCCCAGACCGACGCGCTCGTCGACGAACAGCACCGGTCCTCGCGAGGTGAGCTTGACCAGGACGGCGATGACGAACATCAGGGGTGCGAGCAGCACGATCAGCACGGCGGCCCCGACGAGATCGACGCAACGCTTGGCGAGGAAGTGGAAGTGAGCCAGGTCCGACGGCGTGGCGGCAAACAGGGGCGTCGTGGCGCCGGGGATGAGCCAGATGCGCTCGCGGGCAAGGTCTGAGTCGACGGCGGCTATCTTCAGGTCGACATGATGGCGGCGGCAGGCGGCGAGGAGACCCGGCAACCGGTCGCGCGTGAGATCGAGGTCGCAGACGATGAGCTCGACCGGCTGCTCCGCGTCGATGACCTGTTCGAGGCGATCGACGAGACCGAGGACCGAGAGTCCCGTCTCGTCCTGCCAGCGTCTCGACATGGGACGGTCGGTGATCACCCCGCAGATCCGGCAGTCGCGAAACTGTGGCAGACGCCCGACGAGCGCCTTGACCTGTTCACAGGACTCGGGCCGCCCGACGAGCGCGACCGGTCGCAGACCGCTGTCGCCGTAGGCGCGGGCGAGCGCCCAGTCGTAGGCCGCACGAGCGGCGAACGCGAGCGCGGCCGCCAGGACGATGGTGAGCACCGCGGCGAGATGGTCGAGAGAGTAGCCCATCGCGAACGCCGCTGCGACTACTACGACGATTGCCATGAGCGACGCCCGCGCGAGCCGGCGCACGCTGTGGCGCATGAAGCGACGCCCGTAGAGGCCGTTGGTCGCGAAGACCAGGACGACCACGAGGCACACACCCGACAAGGCGAGCACACTCGGAGAGTGATGGGGGGTCCCGAAGGTGCGCGTGAGGGCGACCACGAACAGGGCGGCGACGTCGATGCCGATCAGGGCGAACACCGACAAGAAGCGACGAAGGTGGTGACGGTTCAGAAGGGTCGCCGGTGAGAAATCAGTAAATGCCCGCACGTCACGATGAAGAACGACTTCGCGGACGGTCAATCTGCTCCGCTCCTCACACGCTCCAGAGGCCGACGACCACGCGCAGCGTACAGTGCGGTCCCCTGACCTCGATCTGCAGGCCCGGCCGGGCGCCGGATGACCCCAAGTAGACGCTGATCATCATAAGTGAGGCAGTTCTAGGTTCACAACACAACCCCTGCCTCGGGGCCGTCAGAAGCGCCGGCGATGCTCGTCGATCGCGGCGCGAGCGAGCTGCTCGTAGGCGTCGGTGACGGCGTCCCACGAGCGCAGGCCACGCGCGCGCTCGGCCGCCGCCGCGCGCAAGGCGACGATACGCGGCGGATCGTCGATCAGCCCCTGCAGGGTGCGGCGCAGCCCCGCCGCGCCCTGGGCCCCCGGGTAGCTCAGGCCGGCGTCGCCGAGGACCTCGAGGTTGGGTTCGTGGTCGTTCACGACCACACAGTTACCGGCGCAGATGGCTTCGAGCAGCACGGGGTGACTGCCGCCCACCTCGCTGGGCACGACGAAGATCTCGGCGTTGCGCGAGAGCTCGCGGTAGCCCTCGTCGAACAGATAGCCCGTGAACACGACGCGGGGGTCGCCCCCGAACGCGGCGCGCAGGTGCTCCTGATAGCGCGCCTCGTAGGGCGCGTCGCCCACGACGACGAGCCGCAGGTCGGTGTCGAGGCCCGCGAAGGCTTCGAGCAGCACGTGAGCGTTGTTTTCGGGCACGAGCCGCCCAACGAAGAGGATGTAGCTCCGGGACCGCAGCCCGAAGCGAGCGAGATGGCGGCCATCGTCGGGCCCCGTCATGTCGGCGCCGTAAGGGATGAACTCGGTATCGGCACAGTAGCGCTCGCGGTAGATGCGCTGCAGCACCTCGGAATCGGTCACGAGGCGATCGGCGCAGCGGCGGGCGTGGCGCTGGGCCCAGCGCAGATAGACCTTTGCCGGACCCGACCACTTGGCGCGCTCCGAATCGAGACCGTCGACGTTCAGGATCGTGGGGACGCCCAGCAGCCGCGACAGGGCGGCCGAAGGCGCGTTGCCCACGATGAAGCAGATCGCGACGTCGGGATGGACCGTGAAGACCATGTGCACCGTCGAAAGCATCGTGTGCACGAACGTGTCGAGGTGCTTGGTGGCGATCGTCGGCAGGTGCACGAGGCGCATGCCTCGATACGTGCGGTAGCGAGCCGCGACGGCGTGTGGGCGGCAGTAGACGGTCACCTCGTGGCCGCGGGCCGCGAGTCGTGCGCCGATTGCTTCGACCGCGGTCTCGAAGCCGCTGTAGCAGGCCGGCACGCCGCGCGTCCCCAGCAGAGCGATCTTCACCGGCGCACCTCCGCCAGCTCCTCGAAGGCGGCCACGAGGTTGCGGCCGAACACCTCGGCGTGAAAGCGCTCTTCGAAGGCGGCGCGCGCCGCGCGCCGCAGGGCGTCGCGGGCCGGCTCGTCGTCGTACAGGGCCCGGATGCGTCGCGCGACGGCCGTCGGGTCGCAGAAGTCGAAGATGATACCCGTGCGTCCATCGCCGATAGGCTCGCGATTGCCGCCGGCAGGCGTGGCCGCCACCGGCACACCCAGGGCGTAGCTTTCGAGGCCGACGAGGCAGAAGGGTTCGGCCCAGAGCGACGGCACCACGGTGAACAGGCTGTCGGCCCAGAGCTCGAGCTTGGCGGCCCCGTCGACGAAGCCGTGGAGCACGAGGTTGCCCAGCCGGTCGCGGGCCTTCGCGGCGCGCAACCAGGGCAGTTCGGGCCCGGTGTCGATCACGTGGATCTCGAAGTCGGGCAGGGCGGCCGCCAGGCGAGGCAGCGAGCGCACTCCCTTGGCGGCGAGCAGCGAGCCGACGCAGGTGAGCTTGCGCCGGGGTGCGCGCGCCGCGGCGCGCCGCCGGCCGCCGGGGTCGGCGATGCCGTTGTGAACGACGGCGATGCGTGCGGCAGGCAGGCCGCGGGCGACATGCTCGTCTCTGACGTAGCGGCTGCAAGCCACGTAGGCGTGCGGCGAGGCTCCGAAGCGACGTCCCTTCGCGGCGTCGACGAGTCGCGCCGCCGTCAGGCCGGCGCTCGCCGCCGCGGAGCCCCGGTAGCAGCGATAGACGGCGCAGCCGAGAGACCACGAACGCGTGCACAGGTCGCAGGCGGCGCCGCGGCGAAAGGCGGTGGCGGCGGGGCAGAAGGCGCGGTAGTCGTGCAGGTGGGCCACCACGAGGGCCGGTGTGCCGCGCAGCGCGTCGTAGACGGCTCCCGTGAGGAGCGGCACTGTATTGTGCACGTGGACGACGTCGACCGGCCCGCGAGCCATGCGGGCGGCGACCTCGCGGCGCGCTCCCCACGAGTACAGGCACGAGAGGCCGAGGGCCGCCGCGGACAGCGGTAGGGCGGAGTCGAAGGCGGCGTTGTCGCGGGCCACGAGATCGACGTCGTGGCCCTTCCCGGCAAGCACTGTCTGCTCGAGACGCACCATGCGGTCGACGCCGCTGCCGTGGCGCACGAAGTTGTTGACGAGCAGGACTTTCACCGGCTGACCTTCAAGGCAGTCGAAGCTTAGCAGGTCTGTGGGCGCGCAAACGCACGGCAGGCTGGCGCAGCGGGCTCGCTGCGCGTAAGTCCAGCGGGTGCGCGCCGACCGCAGGCGTGCACGTTTGCTTCGGGCCGTCCCGGTCTCATATCATCGAGCACCATGCGCGCGAGCTCTCTCCTTCTGCCGACAGTCAAAGAGGACCCGGCCGGGGCCGAGGCCGTGAGCCACAAGCTCATGGTCCGGGCCGGTCTCGTCCGTCAGCTCGCGGCCGGCATCTACGTGTATCTGCCGGCCGGCTGGCGGGTGATGCGGAAGATCGCCGCCATCATCCGTGAAGAGATGGATGCTATCGGCTGCCAGGAGATGCTCATGCCGGTGCTGCAGCCGGCCGAGATCTGGCAGGAGAGCGGCCGCTGGGACGACATCGGCGAAGAGATGTTCCGCCTCAAGGACCGCAGGGGCACCGACATGGCGCTGGCCATGACCCACGAAGAGGTCGTCACCTGGCTGGCGGCGCGCGAGGTCCACTCCTACCGGCAGCTCCCCCAGCTCTGGTACCACATCCAGACCAAGGAACGCGACGAGGCGCGCCCCAAGAGCGGCGTCCTGCGCACGCGCGAGTTCCTCATGAAGGACTCCTACAGCCTCGACGTCGACCACGAGGCGCTCCAGGTGAGCTACCAGAAGCACATCGGCGCCTACGACCGCATCTACCAGCGCTGCGGCGTCGACTGCCGGATGGTCGACGAGGACCCGGGCATGATGGGCGGCGACGTCTCGCACGCCTATATGGCGCCCGCCGAGGCCGGCGAGGACGAGATCGTCTTCTGCCCGGAGTGCGGCTATGCGGCGAACGTCGAGCTGGCGGTGGCCGGCCCCGACCGCGAGCCGCCGCTCAGCGAGATCGCCCCGCGCACAGCGTCGGTCGACCTTCTGGTCGACGAGATCAAGCCCACGCCCGAGGCGCGCACCATCGCCGAGGTCGGCGAGTTCCTGGGGTTGCCCGCGCGGGCGTTCATGAAGGCGCTGGTCGTCGTAAGAGAAGCGGACGGCTCTGCCGGTGACGGCCCCGGCGAGCCGCTCATGGTCCTGCTCAGGGGCGATCACGAGCTGAACGAGCTGAAGCTGCGCAACGCGCTGGGCGCCCGGTTCAGGCTGGCGACGGCCGACGAAGTGCTCGACGCCCAGGGCGTCGAACCCGGCTTCGTCGGCCCCGTGCCCACAACCCTCCCGGTCTACGCCGACCACGCGCTGGCCCGCGGCCATTACGTGGCCGGCGCCAACCGCAGCGGACACCATCGCTCCGGGATCAGCCTCGAGCTGGTGCCGCAGGCCACGATGGTCGACATCCGCGAGACGCGCGCCGGCGACCCCTGCCCGCACTGCGGCCGCGACCTCTCGGGCGAGCGGGTGATAGAGGTCGGCAACATCTTCCAGCTCGGCACGAAGTACTCAAAGCCGATGGGGGCGACGTATCTCGACGAGCAGGGCGCCGCACACGACATCGTCATGGGCAGCTACGGGATCGGCCTCGCCCGCATCGCCGCCGCGGCGGTCGAGCAGCACCACGACGACCTCGGCATCTGCTGGCCGGCCGCCATCGCTCCGTTCCAGGTCCATCTGGTGGTCGTGCGCATGGCCGACGAGCTGCAGACGACGGTGGCCGACTCACTCGACGCCGCGCTGGCCGAACGTGGGCTCGACGTCCTCTACGACGATCGCGAGCTGTCG
Organism: uncultured Actinomycetes bacterium; assembly: GCA_963733255.1. Taxonomy (GTDB): domain Bacteria; phylum Actinomycetota; class Thermoleophilia; order UBA2241; family UBA2241; genus Bog-752. The sequence continues at coordinate 216,654 of CAVTCH010000019.1, read as the reverse complement.
CCGGGCGTCAAGTTCAAAGACGCCGACCTTCTGGGCTGTCCAGTTCAGGTGGTGGTCGGCCGGCGCGCCGGCGAGGGCATGGTCGAGCTCAAGCTGCGAGCCGGCGGCGACCGTCGCGACGTGGCGGTCGACGACGTGCCGGCGGCCGTGCTCGCGGCGCTCGCCGAGCTCTAGGCCGGCGATCGACTTCGTCGTCGCCGCTCAGGCTGGCGCGACTGCGTTGCGCGCCTAGGCCGGCGACCGACTTCGTCGTCGCCGCTCAGGCTGGCGCGACTGCGTTGCGCGCCTAGGCCGGCGACCGACTTCGTCGTCGCCGCTCAGGCTGGCGCGACTGCGTTGCGCGCCTAGTCACCTCCGTCGCGGTCCTCCAGCCTCGCCGCACGACTCCGAGCCACGCTCGCACAGCCCTCGCCACGAGCGCGCGACGTTGTCTGATCGGGCTACAAAAGGCCTGCTGTACGCTCAAGTTAGGGGAGCCTTTGGGCGATAACCCTTAACGATATGCAGACGATGCTCAAAGCGACGCGGCCGCGGTACTCTCGCGAACGCTTTCAGGCGGCCCTCAAAGGCCTCATGGAAGAGCGTCACCTGAGCTACCGCCAGCTGGCCTACAAGACGCAGCTTTCGGCGGGCTACCTGAACCACCTGACGAAGGGCACGCGTCCGGTGCCGGCCGATCCGGTGATCCGCACGATCGCCACGTCGCTCTGCGTGGAGCCCGACTTCTTCCTCGAGTTCCGCTTGCGTCAGGTCGCCGATGTGCTCGATGCCTCGACCCATCTGATCGACGCGCTGTACAGCGTGCTGCTCCTGCACACGCCCGTCTCAGACGAGATGAAGGCGATGCTCGAGCGGCCCGTCAACGGCAATGGGAACGGCGGTGGCGCGAAGGCCGACCCGCGGTCGCACGCCGCCACGGCCTGAAGCAGGCGGCAAGACACCCACTCGTCCGCGCGACCGGCTCAGAGAGACACCCAGCCGCTCCTTGCCACGTCATACGGCCTGATCACGACCTTCACCTTCCTGTCGTCGCCGGCTACCGCCTGAAACGCCTTTGCGACTCGCGTCGCGAGCTCCTGCAGCGCCTCTTTGGTGCGTTCGGCCCGTTCCCAGAGATCGACGTTGATCCTGGTCACCTCGGCGGCGAAGCCGTCCGGCCCGAGAACCGCGACAAGGTCGATCTCGTCGGCGTTGATGGCGAGCTCGGGTATGCTGGTCAGAGCGGCTCTCGTCGCTGCCTCGAGCTCCGACAGTCGGTCGTCCCGCCTCAGATTGAACACGCTGACCAAGGGCATGGATCCTCCTTGCACGGGCCTTCAGCTTGCGGTGGTCGCAGGGTAAGGCCGTTGCACCACGTCCACGGACTCTACCGCAGAGAAGGGGCTCCAGGGACGCGCTGAGTCCGGCCTGCCGAACGGGATGAGGGCCCGCACCGCCAGGGCATGGGGAAGAGGCCCTCCCGCACATGAAAGGGGGCGCTCAGCAGGGAAGAGATGGTCGGCGTGGCCAGATTCGAACTGGCGACCCCTAGTCCCCCAGACTAGTGCGCTAACCAGGCTGCGCCACACGCCGACCGCAAAACGAGCCGTAGTGTAGCACATCGCGCCACGCCGGCCAGCGGCATGGCGGTCCCTCGCGATTCGTCCTGTAGACTGTCTTCATGTCACGCCGGATGATCCCCAACGCCATCACCATCGCGCGGCTGTGCATGCTGCCCGTCTTTTTGTGGGTGTACAGCCTGCGAGCGCCCCAGGCGAGCTGGGCGGCGGCGATCATCGTGCTCGTCCTGGCGCTGTCCGACGTGCTCGACGGCTGGCTGGCCCGCCGCTACCGCTGGCAGAGCGACCTCGGCCGGGTGCTCGACCCGGTGGCCGACCGCGTGCTCTTTCTGTTCCTGGTCGGCGCGCTGCTGCTGTTCGGCGTGCTGCCCTGGTGGGCCGTCGTGCCGCTCATCGTGCGCGACGGCCTCATGCTGGCCGGCGCCGCGCTCATGCTGATCCACTACCACGAGAAGCCGAGCATCATGAGGGGCGGCAAGCTCGCCAACTTCACCCTGGTGTGCGGCATCCAGTTCTTCATCATCGACGTGCACGCCGTGGCGTGGGTGGTCTACGGTATCGGGGCCACGCTCTACGTGGTCACCGGCTTCCGTTACATCTGGCGCGAGTTCCTGCGCTGGAAGCGAGCGCGCCGCTCGGCTCCCGCCCTGTCGTAGCGAGGCGCGGCTGCGGGCCGCGCGACACACGCTTGGCCGCCGTCGGCTTCTGGTAGTATCGCAGCATGATGGCGCCCCCACAGAAGCCCCCCGTCGACTACGCCGGAGATCCATGCGCGCCGTCGTGATGGCCGGGGGAGAGGGCACCCGCCTGCGGCCCCTCACGAGCAACCAGCCCAAGCCCATGGTGCCGGTCGCCAACAAGCCGTGCATGGAGCACATCATCGAGCTGCTCAAGCGCCACGGCATCGACGACATCGTGGTCACCGTCGCCTTTCTGCCCAGAGCCATCCGCGACTACTTCGGCGACGGCAGCGCTCTGGGCGTCAACATCAACTACTCCGTCGAGCAGGCTCCCCTGGGCACCGCCGGCAGCGTCAAGAACGCCGAAGAGAACCTGGGCGAGCGCTTCATCGTGATCTCGGGCGACGCCCTGACCGACTTCGACCTCACGGCCGTGATCGCCGAGCACGAGCGCCGTCAGGCGATGGTCAGCATCGTCCTGAAGCACGTCGAGAACCCGCTCGACTTCGGCGTGGTCGTCACCAACGACGAAGGTCGCATAGAGCGCTTCCTCGAAAAGCCCACCTGGGGCCAGGTGTTCTCCGACACCGTCAACACCGGCATCTACGTGCTCGAGCCCGAAGTCTTCAACTACATCCCGGCCGGGCAGCAGTACGACTTCAGCCAGGAGCTGTTCCCCAAGCTCTTCGAGCTCGGCAAGCCGCTCTACGGCGCGATCGCCGAAGGCTACTGGCAGGACATCGGCAGCCTCGGCCAGTACCTCGCCGCCAACCGCGACGTGCTCGACGGCAAGGTGCAGGCGTCGATTCCCGGCATCCGTCTCGAGGGCGACATCTACATCGGCGAGAACGTCAACATCGACTCGCTCGACCACGTGACCGGGCCGGCCGTGATCGGCAACTACGCCAAGATCGACCGCAACGCGCGCATCGGCGCCTACACGGTGCTCGGCAGCAACGTGGTGGTCAAAGACCACGCCGAGACGCGTTTCTGCGTGATCGACTCGAACACCTACATCGGCTCGGGCACAAAGGTGTTCGGCGCCATCCTCGGCAAGAACTGCGACGTCAAGCCCGGCGCGAACATCAGCGAAGGCGCGGCCATAGGCGACGAGTGCGTCATCGGCGAGCAGGCCACCATCGCGCCCGACGTCAAGATCTACCCCTTCAAGACCGTCGAATCGGGCGCCCAGATCAACACCAGCATCATCTGGGAGTCGCGCGGCACGTCACAGCTCTTCGGCAAGGACGGCGTGGTCGGGCTGATCAACGTCGACATCACCGCGGAGCTGGCGCTCAAGCTCGCGCTGGCCTACGGCACGACGCTGCCCAAGGGCGCCAAGGTCCTGACGAGCCGCGACGCCCACCCGGCCTCGCGGGTCATCAAGCGCGCCATGATCAGCGGCCTCAACTCGACGGGGGTCGACGTGCGCGACCTGCGGGTCAGCTCGTCGGCCGTCAACCGCTTCGAGATCAAGGGCGGCAACGCCCAGGGCGGCGTGCACGTGCGCATCTCGAGCTGGGACCCCGAGGTGATCCAGATCCAGATCTTCGAGCCGCCCGGCATCCCGGCGAGCGAGAAGACCCAGAAGGACATCGAGAAGTTCTACGGCCGTCAGGACTTCCGGCGCGCCTTCTACACCGAGATGGGACGTATCCACTTTCCGGACCGGGCCGCCGAGACCTACATGCGCGGCCTCACGAGCTCGTGGGACACCAAGGCGATCCGCCGGCGCGGCTTTCGCCTCGTCATCGACTACTCGTACTCGCCGGTGGCCCTGGTGCTGCCGCTCGTGCTGCCCTACCTGAAGGCCGAGGTCATCGCCCTGCACGCCTTCACCGACGAGCAGAAGACCACCGTGGCCGCGACCGAGCTCGGCGTCAACATCGCCGACGTGCAGCGGCTGGTCAACGTGATGGGCGCCGACCTCGGGGCCGTCATCGACCCCGGCGGCGAACGGCTGTACCTGGTCGACGAGCACGGCCGCGAGATCCCCCTCGAAAAGGCCCTGCTGCTGTTCGTACGCCTGGTGGCCGCGACGCTGCCGTCCGGCCGCAAGATCGCCCTGCCGCTGACCGTGACCCGTCTGGCCGAAGAGATCGCCGCGCCCTACGGCGTGCCCATCGAGCGCACCAAGGTGTCGCTGCCGGCCCTCATGGAGGCATCCACCGCGGCCGACGTGGCCTTCGCCGGCGCGATCGGCGGCGGCTACATCTTCCCCGAGTTCCTGCCGGCCTTCGACGCCCTCATGAGCCTCGGCAAGCTGCTCGAGCTGCTGGCGCCGAGCGCCGTGCCGCTCTCCGAACACGTCGCCGGCATCCCCTCGAGCACGCTCGTCCACAAGACGGCCGGCTGTCCGTGGTCGCTCAAGGGCACGGTCATGCGCACGGTCACCGAGGAGCTGCAGCGCAGCGACGGTCACGACCTCAGCCTGCTCGACGGCATCAAGGTCTTCTACAAGGGCGGCTGGGCGCAGATCCTGCCCGACGCCGACGAGGCGCTCTTCCACATCTACGCCGAGGGCGTCGACGCCGACGCGTCCGAGCAGATGGCGGAGAGCTTCGTCGAGAGGGTCCGCTCGGTCATCTCCGCCAACTCTGACTAGGCGCGCCACGTAGTCGCGCCAGCCTGAGCGGCGACGACGTAGTCGCTCGCCGGCACTAGGCGCGCAGCGAAGCCACGCACGCCTGAGCGGCGACGGCGCACGTAGTCGCGCAGCCTGAGCGCCGACGGCGCAGCCGCTCGCCGGCACTAGGCGCGTCACGAAGTCACGCACACCTGAACTGCGCCGATCGCGGCGGTAGACGGAGGGCATCAAGGCTCGGGCTCGAAGTCCGATAGAGTGTGGGTGGGTACCAGCGAGACCGATGCCGACGCCAGAGACGAAGGGGCCGTGACGTCAAACCCTGAACCGGCGACCGTCGAGAACGCCGCGGCCGTGCCGCGACGCCGCCGGGCACGTCCTCTGCCGGCCGTCGTCGGCGTGCTGGTGCTGGCGGCCCTGGTCGGCTTCGGTGTGCTGCAGGGCTGCCTTCACGGGCGTGCGGCGCCCGGCGTGTCGGCGGCCGGGGTGAGCCTGTCGCGAGCGGCGCCGGCCCAGGCCCGCGACGACCTCGCGCGTCTGACCACCCGACGGGGCCTCGACACCATCGTGCTGCAGTCCGGCCAGGGGCCGCTGACGCTGCGACTGGCCGATCTTGGTCTGACCATCGACCTGGCGGCGACGGCGCGGCGTGCCGCGCGGCAGGGCCGTCTGGGTCTCTTGGGCCTGGGACTGTGGTACGGCCGAGGCGGCGCCGTCGCGCCGGTCGTACGCTTCGACGCGAACACCTTTCAGACCGGCTTGCAGAAGATCGCGCCGGTCTTCGACAAGCCGCCCCGCGACGCCACGCTCGCCCTGGTCGGCGACACCGTGGGCGTGCGGGCCTCTGCGACCGGGCTCACGATCGACGAAGCCGCTCTCAAGAGCGACGTCCTGGGGGCCCTTTCGCGCTGGCGACGCTTTCAGGGTGCGGCGCCGCTCATGGCCTCGCAGCCGGCGGTCGGCACGGCGGCGGCCCAGGCCGCGTCGACGCAGGCGGCCGTCTACCTGAGCAGCCCGCTGCGGTTGCGCTTCCGCCAGCACGAGATCGACCTGAGCCCCGCGCAGATGGCGAGCATGCTGTCGGTCACGCGCGGCGCCACCGCCGCCGACGACCCCCTGACCTTCGACAACCCCCGGGCTCGCAAGGTCCTGCTTCATCTCTTCTCGTTCGTCGAGACGCCGGCCGTGAACGCGACGGTCGTGGTAAAGGGCAAGAAGGTGTTCATCAGACCGAGCAGCGAGGGCTTTGGCCTCGACATGTCGCGACTTCTGTCGGACATGGACTACACGGCGTCGCAGCCCGGTCTGCGTCAGGTGGTCGTGCCCCTGACGACACTCGAGCCGACGGTCACGACCGACCAGCTCACGGCGCTCGGCCTGAACGGCCTGGGCTCGCAGTTCACGACCTACTACGATCAGACGAACAAGCCGAGGGCCCAGAACATCGTACAGGCGTGCAAGCTGGTCGACGGCACGGTCATCAAGAGCGGCACGGTCTTCTCGCTGAACGACACGCTCGGCCCGCGGACGGTGAACCGCGGCTTCGACTACGCGCCGGTGATCGAGAACGGTGTCCTGCGCCTGGGCGTGGGGGGTGGGCTGTGCCAGTTCGCCACGACGCTGTTCAACGCCGCGTTCTTCGCCGGCCTGCCGATCGTCGAGCGTCACCCGCACGACTTCTACATCGATCATTACCCCATCGGACGCGACGCCCAGGTCGCCTATGGCTCGCAGGACCTGAAGTTCCGCAACGACACCGGCCACGCGCTGCTGCTGCGCTGCTGGGCGGGCAGCGGTCAGGTGACGGTCGTCCTGGTGGGCGCGACCGGGCGCACGGTGACGTTCACGACGAGCCGCTTCTACGACCTCACGTCGTCGGGCACGTCGCGGGCGCACCCGAGGGTCATCACCGACGACACGCTCGACCGGGGCGTGGTCGTCCGCGAGGACGGCTTCGACGGACGCACCGTCAAGGTCGTGCGCACCGTCAGGCAGGGAGACCAGGTTTTGTTCAGGGACTCGTTCGTGTCGACGTACGCGCCCAAGGACTGGGTCAAGCGCATCGGGACGAAGGGCTAGCCCAGGCGACCGGCCTTCAGGCCGTCTTGGCGATGACCTGCTTGCAGACGATCTTCAACGTCTCGAAGACGCCGAGGCCGCTCACCGCGCAGGCTTCGATGACCGGCGAGCCGGTGTGGTTCAGCAGCTCGTTCAGGTCTTCGACCGAGAAGATGTCGGTGAGATCGCGCTTGTTCATCTGGATGACGAAGCCCAGCTTGGTGAGATCGTCGCCCTGAGCCATGAGGTTGTCCCAAAGGTTGAGGTAGCTTTCGACGTTCTCGTCGAGCCTTGTGATCTGCGAGTCGGCGACGAAGATCACGCCGTCGACGCCCTGGAGCACGAGCTTGCGGCTCGCGTTGTAGTAGCTCTGGCCGGGCACCGTGTAGAGGTGAAAGCGGGTCTGCATGCCCTTGACCGTGCCCAGGCTCAGCGGCAGGAAGTCGAAGTACAGCGTGCGCTCCTCTTCGGTGGCGATGGAGACGAGCTTGCCGCGCGCCGACGGGTTGATCTTGCGATGGATGTACTGGATGTTGGTGGTCTTGCCGCAGAGCCCGCAGCCGTAGTAGACGATCTTGTAGTTGATCTCGCGGGCGGCGAAGTTGATCAGCGGCATGTCAGGGCTGTCCCTCGAGGTCGGCGAACAGGTCGTCGATCGCCTTGCCGGCGGTGGCTTCGTAGTCGACGTCGACCGACAGGGCTTCGTTTTCTTCGTCGGAGCCCTCGAAGATGGGCCGCAGGACCTCTATGGCCCGCTGTGTGTAGAGGCGCACCTTGCCGACCTGGGTCTCGCGCCCGAAGGTGATGATGAGCAGGACCTGGTCGGAGACCTGGGAAACGTGCAGGTTGGAGCTCTTGCCCTCGTGAAAGAGGAGCGTGAACTCCTTCTCGTCGAGGATGCTGGCCAGCTGTTGCGTGGCCGCGAACGAGCTTGCCGCGAGTGAGGCGAGCGACAGCGTCTCGGGGTGATAGTCGTCGGAGGCCGTGGTGATCGGCTGGCCCGACGTAGAGATCAGCGCGAGAAAGGTCGACCCGGTGACGTCTTTCAGCTTGCGCAAGAGGTCGTCGCAGAGGTCGAGCTGACGGTCGTTTATGACGAGGCCTTTGCGCTTCGCCACTCGGAGCTCCTTTCGGCACGGCGCTTGAGCGAGAGTATATCAGCATGATGGGTCGCAAAGAGCGCCCGCTTGTCTCACGCTGTGAGTATCGTCGCTTTGGCCCGCGAACATGAGCGCACCTGCTCGTCGACGGGGAAGAGGACACAGTCGTGGTAGACTCACCGATCGTGGAGGCACCCGACCGACCATGAGCTTTACCGGCACTTTGACCGAGCTCGCCCTCTGCGATCTCGTCGAGATCACGACCTTGGGCGGCAAGAGCGGCGTGCTCGAGGTGGCTCGTCCCGACGGCACGCCCGCCGGACGGCTCGCCTTTCGCGACGGCGCCCTCGTCGGAGCGACCTGCGGGGCGCTCGTCGGCGAGCGCGCCTTTTACGCGCTGCTCGGCCTCAAAGAGGGCGGCTTCGTCTTCGACTCCGATGCCGACCCCGGCGAGGCCAAGGTCGACCTGCCGACCGACTCTCTGCTTATGGAGGCCATGCGTCGCGTCGACGAAAGCGGCCACCTGCGCGACGCGCTGCCGGCCTTCGCACGCGTCGCGTTCCTCGGGGGAACGCCGCGCGACGACGTCGAAGCCACGGTCCTGGGCCAGCTCGGGCCGGGGCAGCGAGCGGTCGGCGACATCGTCGACGGAGCGCTCGTCGCGGGCACGGTCGACGAGTACGACGTGCTGCGGGCCCTTGCCCGTCTGCGCGACCGCGGCGTCGTGGGCCTCGCCGACCGACCGGCCGGCGCGGCGGCCGTCGACGGCGAACGCTAAAGGGAACATCTCAACGTGAAGTTGAAGGTTGCCTCCACGTCCTGTAAGGTAGCCACCCCGGTCTCGACGGAAGGACCAGCGCGATGGACGACATCATCGATTTCGTTTCGCTGTCCGACGAAGAGCTCAAGAGGCTCATCGGCGAGCTGACCGCCGAGGAGCTCGAGGTCTCTCGCCGGCGACGGATCCTTCACGGCAATCTCGACATCCTGCGCGCCGAGCTCGTGTTGCGCCTGCAGCGCCAGCACGAGGCCGGCGAGTCGATCATCACGTCCGCCGACGTCAAGAAGCTGTCGGAGATCCTGGCGGGCAAGCGCCCCGCCGCCGAAGGCGCCGACGAGCCGACCGACGACGCCCCGGCTGCCGGAGACTAGGCCGTGTTCTGCCCGAACTGCGGGTATCGCAACTCCGAGGGAGTCAACTACTGCATGCGCTGCGGCGCCAGCCTGATCGCCGACCAGGCCGATCCCCAGACCACGATGAACTACTCGCCCGGCGAGAGCCCCGAAACGCTCGCGCCGCTCTCGAACGACGCGACCGAATGCGCGACGCTCGTCATTCGCAGCGGCGGGGGGCGGGCGGGCGAGACGTACACGCTCACCGCTGAGCGCACCACGATCGGCCGCCACCCCGACTCCGACGTCTTCCTCGACGACGTCACTGTGTCGCGCAACCACGCCGTGGTCACGCGCGAAGACGACGCCTACGTCATCGCCGACCGGGGCAGCCTGAACGGGACGTACGTCAACCGCCGTCGCATCGAGCGCCAGACGCTCCTCGACGGTGACGAGCTGCAGGTCGGCAAGTACAAGCTCACGTTCATCACGCCGTGAACGAAAAGACGGAAGTCCTGTTCGACATCGGCGACGAGAAGCTCATGACGATCGGGGCCGTCGTCGACCGCCTCAAGGGCGAGTTCCCCGATGTGAGCGTCAGCAAGCTGCGGTACCTCGAAGAGCAGGGCCTGGTCACGCCGCGGCGGACCAAGGGCGGCTACCGGCTGTTCTCGCGCGACGACTACCAGCGCCTCATCCGCGTGCTGGCCCTGCAGCGCGACGAGTATCTGCCGCTCAAGGTCATCCGCAAGGAGATCGAGCGTCTCCCGGCCGGCATGAGCGGAGCGCCGCGCGGCGGCCTGCGCAAGGCCGACTTCGTGCCCAACCCCGCGGGCGAGAAGGAATTCACCGCCGAAGACCTGCGCGAGCTCGCCGGGGGCGACCCCGGGCTGCTCGCCGAGCTCGAGGAGTTCGAGCTCATCAAGGGCCGCCAGGTGAGCGGCGTGCGGCGCTACACTGAGCTCGAAGCGAGCGTGGTAGCCTGTGCCGCCCGCCTCGCCAGGGCCGGCCTGCGCCCCAAGAACCTGCGTGCCATGAAGAGCGCCGTCGATCGCCAGGGCGGGCTGATCGAGCAGGTCATGCTGCCGGCCCTGCGTTCGCGCCGCGGCGAGCAGCGTCAGCAGGCTCTCGACGCCCTCGAAGAGCTCGCCCAGGCCATGTCCCAACTCGAACAGTTGCTGCTCACCCGCTACATCCGACGCCTCACCGTCTAGGTCCGCGGCCCAGGCGTCGCTCAGAGCCCCACCGTTCTCAGGAGGACACCGTGCAGGACGCAACTCCGGTCGATCTTGCCGCTCGCATCCGGGCGATCCCCGATTTTCCCAAGCCCGGCATCCTCTTTCGCGACATCATGCCTCTGCTGCAGGACGCCCAGGCCCTCCGCGCCGCCGTCGACCGCATGGCGGAGTGGTCGGTGGGTCGTCACGTCGACGTCGTGCTCGGCGCCGAGTCGCGCGGCTTTATCCTCGGCTCGGCCCTGGCCTACGCGCTGAACGCCGGCTTCGTCTGTGCCCGTAAGCCGGGCAAGCTGCCGTACGACACCGTCTCCGAGTCGTATGAGCTCGAATACGGCACCGACGCCCTCGAAGTCCACAGCGACGCGATAGCGCCCGGCACGAACGTCCTCGTTCACGACGACCTGCTCGCCACCGGTGGCACCGCCTCCGCCAAGGTGCGGCTGGTCGAGAAGATGGGCGGCAACGTGGTGGGCGCGACGTTCCTGATCGAGCTCGCCGACCTTCACGGCCGCGACAAGCTCGGCGGCGTCGACGTCTTCACGCTGATCAGCTACTAGGACCGCCGCGCCGACCCGCCACCAGGCCCGACTCCTCCGGGCTCGTCCGCCGGTCGGCCTGCAGCCGGCGCTCCGCGCGCCTTGGCGGGGCGCTTCAAACCGCCGCGGGTCCTCGTGGAGCCCGATCGAGCAGCCCTTGCGACACGCGCCTCGACGCGCGTGACGAACATCTGTTCGTGTTCGGCCGCGCAGGTACCGGCCACGCCTGCGGGTGGACCGGTCGACCTGTGGCCGCCTGAGCCGGCCCCGACGGGTCGGCTCTCGGCCCAGGCGCGTCTGCCCGGGCGCGTCTCTTGCTCGGAAATGCCGGGCGGAGCGCGGACGGCGGGGCGCGGACGCTTCTCGATATACCTCCGAGATATCGATCCACGACCGCAAGAGTGCGGCGTTCAATGGTGCGGATTCACCGGCAAGCGCGCTGACGACGTCGATCACTGAGGAACGGCCGCGCGAGCGCACGGCTTGTCGCGTCGCCGGTACCACGTGGCACTATCGTCCTTTTCGTCTTTCCGGCGGAAACGGAAGCGGTAGTGGAAGAGGGGTGTCGCACCGAGCGGACGTCACGCACGGGCAAAGTTTGCGGCTCGTCGTCGTACTTTACATAACGCTGATTATCGTGCGTTACGAAGAGAGCCAAGCGACGCCTTCGCGAGGTGCTCCACGACGATGATTGGCCTTGCCGGCTACCAGACGACGCCGAGGTAGCGCATCTGCTGTGGCACTCCCTCGAAGCAACCATCAAGAAACGGATTGATGGGCGGCGTCACTGTGAGTCCGCGGAGCTCGTCGCGCGTGAAGAAGCGCGCTTCGAGGACGGCTTTGTCGCCGCCGAGACGCGCGTGCGCCCGGGGGTCGATCAGCGACGCCTGCATGATGACGTGGACGACATGCTTGGGATAGGCGACCATGTCGTCGGAGATGGCCTCTGCCAGCGCCAGAGGCCGGCCCACGTCGATCTCGACACCGAGCTCCTCGCGCAGCTCGCGGCGCAAGGCGTCGGCAAGCGGCTCGCCGAACTGTACGCCGCCGCCCGGCAGCAGCCAGTACTCGCGCTCGAGCCGGCGCTGCTTGACGAGCAGCATGCCGGCCTCGCCGATGATCAGCCCGGCCACCCGCACGGTCGGCCGGGCTTGCGTCGGCGCGCCGTGCGGGCGGCCATGCGCTGCGTCCTGGCGGTGTGTCTCGCCGTTACGATCTGAGTCGCTTTTGCCGTGCGCTCTTCTACGAGGCTGGTCGTATGACGACATCATCGGTCACCCGATGAGCGGTCGCCCGATGACCCATCGCCAGAAAGAGGCCCCGTGCCGCTCGAGCCGAAGCCCTGAGCGCCGCGCGATGTGTCGCCGAGCTCGTCGACCTCGACGAGCGAGGCGTCGCGCAGGTTGACGAGCAGGAGCTGGGCGATACGGTCGCCGACGTGCACCTGGAAGGGCTCATCGGGGTCGGTGTTCAGCAGGATCACCCGGATCTCGCCGCGGTACCCGGGGTCGATGAGGCCGGGGGCGTTGACGATGGTGATGCCGTGGCGCGCCGCGAGGCCTGAGCGCGGCAGCGTCAGCGCCGCCACGCCGCGCGGCAGCCCGAGGGCGATGCCCGTGGGCACGACGGCGCGCCGCAGGGGCGCGATCACGATGTCAAGGGCGGCGTGAAGGTCGAAGGCTGCGTCGTCGGGGTAGGCCCGCTCCGGCAGGCGCGCCTCGGGTCGCAGACGTTTGACCGGCAGGTCCACCTCTACCCCACGCTCTCATCGCCGGGTCCGCCGTCCTCGCCGGGCCCGAGATCGATCCTGAGAGCCGCGTAGCGGTTGGCTTCGCGTAGCGGCAGGCGAGCCTCGATCACCGTGCCGTCGGGCGTGCTCTCCTGGCGGATGCCGGTGGCCACGCCGTGAAGGCGGTCGATGACGGCGCCCTGGTCGTACGGCACCAGCAGGCGCACGCTCACGAGCGCGCGCTCGAAGAAGGCGCTGATCGCCTCGCGCAGCTCCTCGAGACCGTCGCCGCGCGCGGCCGAGATGAAGACGGCATCGGGCTCGCGGGCTTCGAGCCGGGCTCGCGCGGCGCCGTCGAGAAGATCGACCTTGTTCATGACGAGAAGGCGTGGCACGTCGCTCGAGCCGATGTCGGTCAGTACGTCGGCAACCGTCTCCTGGTGGGCGGCGATCTCGTCGGGGGGCTGGCTGGCGTCGGCGACGATCAGCAGCAGGGCGGCCATGCGCGTTTCTTCGAGCGTCGAAGCGAACGCGTCGACCAGCAGGTGCGGCAGCTTGCGGATGAAGCCCACCGTGTCGGTGAGCAGATAGTCGCGGTCGCGGTAGCGGAACGAGCGCGTGGTCGGGTCGAGCGTCTCGAAGAGCCGGTCGCGCACGGAGACATCGGCGTCGGTGAGCGCGTTCAGCAGGGTCGACTTGCCGGCGTTGGTGTAGCCGGCCAGGGCGATCAGCGGCAGATCGGCGCGCACCCGGCGACCGCGCTGGGTGCGCCGCGTGCGCGCCATGCGCTCGATGCGCCCGCGGAGGGCCTGGATGCGCTGCCTGATGACGCGCCGGTCGACCTCCATCTTCTGCTCGCCCGGGCCTCGCATGTCTGTGCCGGCGCCGAGGCGCGACAGCACCTGACCCTGGCCGCGCACGCGTGTCAGCTCATATTGGAGCTGGGCCAGGTCGACCTGCAGCCTGCCCTCGAGTGAGCGCGCGTGGCGCGAGAAGACCGAGAGGATCAGTTCGGTGCGGTCGAGCACGTCGACGTCGAGCGCGTCGAGCATGACGGCAACCTGCGCCGGCGTGAGGTCGTCCTCGCAGACGGCGCAGGTCGCGCCGCTGCCGGCCACCGTGGCGCGCAGCTCCTGCAGCTTGCCGGGACCCAGGTAGGCGCGGGGATCGGGATGTCTCTTGTGCTGCACTACCCGGCCGACGACGTCCATGTCGGCCGAGCCGATGAGCTCGGCTATCTCGGCCATGCGGTCGCGCTCCTCGGGGCTCTCCTCGGCGCCGGGCGGCATCACGGCAAAGACGACCGCCTTGGCTCGTTCGTGGCTGTCGGCACCGAGTGTCATGAGCGACGGGGCGACCAGGCGCCGTTGACGGCCGGCATCCGGGTCTACAGCTTGACGCGCGACACGATGCGCTCGACGGCCGCGCGCAGTCGCTCGTCGGGGACCGTCAGCGAGAACCGCACGTAACCTTCGCCCGACGGCCCGTAGGCGGCGCCCGGCGAGACGATGACCTCGGCCTGGTGCAAGACGAGCTCGGCGAAGCTCCCCGAGGTGTGACCGTCCGGCACCGGCGCCCAGAGGTAGATCGTGCCCTTCGGCGCGGCGATCCGCATGCCCGCTTCGCGCAGCGCGGCCACGAGCAGGTCGCGGCGATGGGCGTAGAGACGGCAGAGCTCCGCCACGGAGTCCTGCGGCCCGGTAAGCGCCACGGCGGCGGCATGCTGCAGCGCGCCGAACATGCCCGAGTCCATGTTGGTCTTGAGGCGCCAGTAGGCGTCGACCACGTCGCTTCTGCCCACGATCGCCCCGGCCCGCCAGCCCGTCATGCTGTAACTCTTCGACAGCGAGAAGAGCTCGACGCCGACGTCCTTGGCGCCCGGCGTCTCGAGGAAGCTCGGAGCCACGTAGCCGTCGAAGGTGATGTCAGCGTAGGCGTTGTCGTGGACGACCACGATATCGTGCTCGCGCGCGAAGGCGACGAGACGCGCGAAGAAGTCGTCTTCGATCACGGCGCCGGTCGGATTGTTCGGGTAGCTCACGAAGATCATGCGGGCGCGCGCGAGCGCAGCCGGATCGATGTCGTCGAGGGCGGGCTGAAAGCCGAGCTCGGGACGCAGCGGCAGATGCACGACCGTGGCGTCGGCGAGCGCCGGCCCGGTCGTGTAGACCGGGTAGCCGGGATCGGCCGCCAGGCACACGTCGCCCGGATCGAGAAGGGCGAAGCAGAGATGGGCGATGCCCTCTTTGGCGCCCAGCAGCGGGACGATCTCCGACGCTTCGTCGAGCTCGACGCCAAAACGGCTCTCGTAGTAAGCCGCCACCGCGGCACGGAACTCGGCCGTGCCGCGGTTGGTCGGGTACTGGTGCGTGCGCGGGTCGTCGATGGCGTCGTGCATCGCGGCCACGATATGGGCCGGTGTCGGCGTGTCGGGATCGCCTATGCCCAGGCTGATGATGTCGGCGCCGGCCGCCCTTCGGGCGGCCACCTTGCGTTCGATCTCGGCGAACAGGTAGGGCGGCAGGTCCTGCACCCGCCTCGACAGGTGCGGCAGGAAGGTCTCGGTCACGTCAGGTGCTCCAGGAACTCGAGGGACAGATCGCCGTGGTAGATCTCTTCGGCGGGCCCGGTCATGTGCACGCGCCAGTCGGCGGCCACCTCGACCTCGAGCTTGCCGCCGGGCAGCTCGACCGTCACCGGGCTCTCGCATGCCCCCGTGCGCACCAGCGCGACGGCCGTGGCCGTGGCCCCGGTACCGCAGGCCCGGGTCTCCCCCACGCCCCTCTCCCAGACGCGGATCTTGGCGTTATGGGAATTGACGGGCACCACGAACTCAACGTTGGCCTTGCGCGGAAAGTACTGGTGGGTCTCGATGACGGGTCCGACCTCGTGCAGGGGCACGAGCTCGAGCGGCCAGGGCGAGCGGATCACGGCGTGCGGGTTGCCGACGTCGACGAAGGTGAACTCGAACGTGCGTCCGGCCGTCGTCAGCTTCTCGCCGATGGCGTCGCCGCTGAAGTGGGCGAGCTTCTCGCCGCCGAACCGGGCGATGCCCATGTCGACGCGCACGCTGTAGCCGTCCTGGATGACCGGCACGATCTCGCCGGCGCCGGTCTCGAGCACCACGCGATCGCCGGTGATCGACCCCTCCATGCGCAGCTTGCGGGCGACCATGCGCACGCCGTTGCCGCACATCTCGGCCTCGCTGCCGTCGGAGTTGAAGATGCGCAGCGCGAAGCGGTCGGGCGCGCGGCGCGCTCCGATGACCAGGATGCCGTCGGAGCCGATGCCGAAGTCGCGGTCGCACAGCAGCCGCACGCGCTCGGCCGTGAGGTCGAAGGGTACCTCCTCATGGTGCAGCACGATGTATTTGTTCCCCAGACCTTGCCAGACCGAGAACTGCATCTTGCCGGGACCTTGCCAACTGGATACCACGGGCGGACCCTCCTCTTAGATCAAGCCGGCCGCTGCAGTCGCTGGGCGATCTCGCGGGCGACGGACTCGGGGGGACGGGCGGATGTCGGGATGATATCAGCGTTGAGCTTGCGCATCCACGTGAGCTGCCGGCGCACGTAGCCGCGCGTCCGCGACTTCATGCGCAGGCAAGCCTCGTCGGGCGTGAGATCGCCGGCCAGCACGGCCAGGATCTCACGCACGCCGATGGCCTGGGCCACGGTCCGCGAGAGCGACGGCGGCAGCGCGGCGACCTCGGCGACCACGCCCTTCTCGAACATCTGATCGACGCGCGCCTCGACGCTCTGCCGCAGGCGCTCGCGATCGACGTCGAGGCAGAACATACGCGAGGGCCGGCGCGATCTCCGCGACGCACCAGAGCTCGTCGCGGGCCGGCCGCGGCCGGTCGTGCGTGCCCTCGAGCGCCTCGAGGGCACGCACGACCCGCCGCGGGTTGCGGTCGTCGATGGCCGCGAACGTCTCGGGGTCGGCGCGGCGCAGGCGCTCGCGCAGCGCCGCCGGATCGGCATTCGCCAGCGCCTCGAGGCTCTGGCGGGCGGCGGCCACGGGCGGGGCGGCAAAGCTCAGGCCGCCGAGAGCGGCCCGCAGGTAGAGCCCCGAGCCGCCGGCGACCACGACAGTCCGGCCCCGGGCGTCGATGTCGTCGACGGCGGCCTGCGCCAGATCGGCGTAGAGAGCCACCGAGAATTCGTCGCCGGGGTCGATCACCGCGACGAGGTGATGCGGCACGCGGGCGAGCTGCTCGGCGGTGGGCTGGTTCGTGACGATCGGCAGGCCACGATAGACCTGCATCGAGTCGGCCGACACCACCTCGCCGTCGAGCAGCTCCGCGACGGCCATGGCGATCTCGGTCTTGCCCATGCCCGTCGGTCCGAAGAGCGCCACCACCGGTCTCGCGGCCGCGCCCCCGGCCGCAGGCTCAGCCACAGGCTTCGTCGCAGCCGCCCTCGCCGAACCTCTTCACCGAGAAACGCTCGATGGTGTAGGGCTCGCCGGCGTCGATGCCGGCCTTCTGCAGCGCGATGGCGAGCTGCCGCTCGACCGTGTCGATGCCGGCCAGGTCGGGCAGCAACACACCGCGTCGCCCGCCGGCGTTCACGACCACACCCCAGACACGCGGCTCGAGGTCGGCCCTGGTGCAAGCCTCGCTGGGACTCAGCACGTCGACCGAGTAGGTCAGTGCGCCGAGCTCGGCCGTGCCGATGGGCGCGAAACGCGGGTCGCGAAACGCGGCCGCGAAGGCGTTGCGCGCTATCTCGCGGCCGAGCGAGGGCTCGGTCGGCGCCAGAGTGCCGATGCAGCCGCGCAGCTCGCCGTGCTTTTTGACCGAGCAGAAGCAGGCTGCCGGCGCTTCGTAGAGGGCGTCGGTGGGCGGCGGCGGCGCCGGCCGCCCGCCGACGAACGCCTCGACACAGCGGCGCGCGTAGTCGGCCGGGCCGGCGGCACCCGCCGCCACGCCGTCGCCGGCGGCGAGCGGTGGTCGTGCGGCGGTCATGCGGCCTCTCCGAAGGCGGCCACTGCGTAACCGACCCCAAACGGCCCCTCGTAGCTCAGGACGCGAGCCGGAGTCGTGTCGGCGCCCAGGAACGCGCCGAGGGCGATGAACGAGCGGAGCCCGCACTCCCCCGCGCCCCGTACGAGCTCCGGGTCGAGACGGCTGAGGCCGTCGAGATCGCCGCGCGACAGCAGCTCGACGACCGCGGCGTCGAACCGCGCGCCCCGCGGGTCGTAGCCGGCCGGCGCCCCAGGCTGCAGGCGGTGCGACAAGTCCCCCGAGGCGACGAACACGACCTTGCGCTGGAGCTCGTCGGCAGTCTCGCGCACCAGCCGACCGACCGTCCTATGAGATTCGTAGTCGCGTACCACGGAGAGGTTCACGAGGCGCATGGCGGACAGAAAGAACAGCGGCACCAGCACGCCGTGATCGAGCCGCTCGTCGTCGAGAGCCTCGAAGGCGAGTCCGCCCTCGCGGGCCGCGCGCTGCAGGAGGTGATCGACGAACTCGAGGTCGTTGTCGATCTCGACACCCACCTCGGGGCAGCGAAAGTCGCCGAAATCGCCGGCCAGCGTAGCCGGGGTGCGCACCGCGACCGCGGTCGCGAGGCCGGGCGTGTGCGGTGAGATCACGACGGCGAGATCGGCGGAGACTTCGGCGGCGAGGCGTTCCATGGCCTCGACCGTGGCCCGCACCTGGTCGCGGTGGTCACCGCCGATGGCGGGGATCAGCAGCGGCGGATGCGGGCAGATGCAGCCTTGCATGAGCGGCACCTCCTAGGGCGTGTCGACGTGACCTCGCAACGTCGTCGAGGTCGCGTCGGTGACCAGGACGGGGACCAGCTCGCCGGGCGCAGCCGCCCCGGCGAAGTTTACGGTGACGTTCTGACGGTCGCGGCCGCGCAGCAGGCCGCCGTGCCTGCTGCGGCCCTCGACGAGCACCTCGACCGTCGTGCCGATGGCGGCCGAGCGGCGTCGGCGAGCCTGAGCCTGGGTCGCCGCCACCAGGCGCTCGACGCGCTCGATGGCGACCTTGTGGGGCACGGCGTCGGGCAGCGTCGCCGCCACCGTTCCCGGCCGCGTGGAGAAGACGAACGTGAAGGCGGCGTCGAACGCGGCCGCGGAGACGAGGCGCAACGTGTCGTCGAAGTCGTCGTCGGTCTCGCCGGGAAAGCCGACCATGAGATCGGTCGTCACCGCGATATCGGGAACCGCTGCGCGCAAGGCCTGCACCCTCCCCAGGTACCACTCACTTGTATACCCGCGCCCCATGGCCGCCAACATGCGGTCGGAGCCCGACTGGGCCGGCAGGTGAACGTGCTCGCACACCGTCGGCAGCGTGGCGATCGCCGCGACGAGGTCGTCGGACAGGTCGCGCGGATGAGAGGTGGTAAAGCGCAGACGGCGCAGGCCTTCGACGGCGTCGAGACGCCTCAGCAGGCCCGCGAAGGTCGGACGCTCCGGGCCGGGAAGGTCGTTGCCGAAGGCATTGACGTTCTGGCCGAGGAGGGTGACTTCGAGCACGCCGTCGGCGACGAGCTCGCTCACCTCGGCGAGCACGGCGTCCGCAGTGCGGCTGCGCTCGGGGCCTCGGGCCGTGGGCACGATGCAGTAGGCACAGCCGTTGCTGCAGCCGGCGATGATCTGGACCCAGGCCTGATGGGGCCGCTCGCGGTGCGCGGGAAGCTCGCCGGAGAGCGCGCCCTCGCCGTCGAAGCAGCCCACCCGCCCGCCGGCGGCGAGCGCACGCGGCAGCTCCCGCAGGTGCTGCGGCCCGAGCGCCACGTCGACGAAGGGGAAACGCTCGAACAGGGCCTCGCGCTCGACCTGCGGCAGGCAGCCGGCGATCACCACGAGACGCCGCGGGTCGAGCGCCTTGACCCGGGCGGCTTCGCCCAGGTGACCGGCCAGGCGGTCGTCGGCGCTATGCCGCACCGTGCAGGTGTTGTAGACGAGCACATCGGCGTCGTCGACGCTCTCTACGCGTCGCAGGCCGTCGCTTTCGAGCAGAGCGCGGATGCGCTCAGCGTCGTGATCGTTCATCTGACAGCCGAACGACCGCAGAAAGTAGGTCTGCATGAGCCTACTTGGCGAGCTCTGTGGCGCGGCTCTCGCGGATCACCGTGACCCTGATCTGGCCCGGATAGTCGAGCGTCTCCTCGATCTCCTTGGCGATCTCGCGGGCCAGCAGCACCGCTTCGTCGTCGCTGATCTCGGTCGGCTTGACCATGACGCGCACCTCGCGGCCCGCCTGCATGGCGTACGACTTCTCGACGCCCTTCTTGGACTCGGCGATCTTCTCGAGCGACTCGAGGCGCTTGACGTAGCCTTCGAGCGACTCGCGGCGAGCTCCGGGCCGGGCGGCAGAGATGGCGTCGGCGGCCTGCACGAGCACCGCCTCGACGGTCTGCGGATCGACGTCCTGGTGATGAGCCTCGATGGCGTGCACGACGCTCTGGCTCTCGTGGTATTTGCGCGCGAGCTGGGCCGATATCTGGCCGTGCGAGCCGTCGACTTCGTGGTCGATCGCCTTGCCGACGTCGTGCAGCAGGCCGGCGCGTCGGGCGATCTTCGGGTTGGCCCCGAGCTCGTTGGCCATGATGCCGGCCAGGTGAGCGACCTCGACGGAGTGGTTCAAGACGTTCTGCCCGTAGCTCGTGCGGAACTTCAGGCGACCGAGCACCTTGACGAGCTCCGGCGCGACGCCGTGGACGTTGGCGTCGAAGCAGGCCTGCTCTCCGGCCTCTTCGATGACCGCTTCGACTTCGGACCTGGCCTGGTTGTACATCTCTTCGATGCGAGCCGGGTGGATGCGCCCGTCGGCGAGCAGCTTGGTGATGGTCAGGCGAGCGATCTCGCGACGCACGCTGTCGAAGCCGGACAGCACGACCGCTTCGGGGGTGTCGTCGATGATGAAGTCGATCCCGGTGAGGTTCTCGAGAGCGCGGATGTTGCGACCCTCGCGGCCGATGATACGGCCCTTCATGTCGTCTGAGGGCAGCGGCACCACTGAGACGGTGGTTTCGGCGACGTGGTTGGCCGCCGTGCGCTGGATCGACAGCGACAGGATGTTGCGAGCCCGGCGCTCGGCTTCGCGCTTGGCCTCGTCTTCGACCGACCTCAGCAGCTTGGCCATGTCGTGACGCGCGTCTTCTTCGGTCTGGCGCAGCAACATCTCCTTGGCTTGCGCGCCGGTCAGCCCGGAGATGCGCTCGAGCTCGGCGGTCTGCTGGGCGTGCGCCACCTTGAGCTGCTCGGCCAGGGTCGCCGTTTGCTCTTCGCGCTCGAAGACCTGCTGGTCGCGGCGCTCGAGCTCGGCGGCACGGCGCTCGAGCTGCTCCTCGCGCTGCGCCACGCGATCCTCGGACGTCTTGAGCTCGAGGCGCCGCTCGCGCAGGTCGCCTTCGACTTCGGAGCGCACCTTGTGAAGCTCCTCCTTTGCTTCGAGGCGCGCCTCTTTGACGACTGTCTCGGCCTCGCGCTGGGCCTCGCGCAGGACGCTCTGCGCCTCTCCCTGAGCACCCTTGAGCCGGCTGTCGACGGTGTACCGTCTGACCAGGTACCCCGCCGCCACGCCGGCCACGACTGCGACCACGATGAAGACTGCGATCATGCCATCCCCTTGTGCCGGTGAATGTGTTCTCCGGAAAGCAATGAAAAAAGCCGGGCAACTTGCCCGGCTCACGCGAACGCGCCTGTCGTTTCTGGCAGGTCCATGCTACGGCATCTACTTCGCTGTGGACGTGTGACGTGTGGCTTTGGTGAAGCCAGAAGGTTCTCGATCGATCTCTACTGGATGAAGATCCCCTACGTCGCTCGTTCGACAGGCCGGCTGCTACGGCCGGAGTGCATGGCCTTCAGGCGCCACAGATACGTACATAAGTCGGTGAGCAAGTCGCTCGTCTTTGATTGTAGGGTCGCGACGAAGCGACTGTCAATCAGCGAAGAAGCGACCGTCACTCGGCGCCGCCGGCCGACCATTCGCGCACCGCACGGTAGGCGACGGCCGTGGCGTAACCACGCCGCAGCAGGAACTCGTAGGCGCGCTTGCGAGCCGGTGCGAGCGGCGGCCGCGCGGGCCCGCGCCGCTCGAGAGCGGCGCGGGCCCGCGCCAGCTCGTCGTCGCGCGCTTCGTCTGACTGGGGCAGCGCCGCCTCCACCACCGAAGGATCGACGCCCAGACGGGCGAGCTCGCCGGCGATACGACCCTCGCCCCAGCCCGACAGGCGCCGTTTGTCTGCCACGAAGGCCGCGGCGAAGGCCTGGTCGTCGACCAGGCCTTCGCCGCGCAACTGTTCGAGGGTGGCGGTGACGACCTGGTCGTCGTGTCCCTTGGCGCGCAGGCGCGCCGCGAGCTCGGCGCTCGACCGGGCCCGGTGAGCCAGCAGACGATAGGCGTCGGTGAGGACGCGGTCGGCGCCGGCGGCGGTGCGCAGGGCGGCGTATTGCTCGTCGCTCAGCTCGAGACCGACGAAGAGTCCGTGACGGGCCACGAACGAGGCTCCGACCGCGAAGGCGTAGCTGCCGTCGAGGTGCACCGACACGCGACCCTCGCGACGGGTCGGCCGCAGGGCGCTGACGGTCGGCACGGGGTCGTCTCGCTACGGCGCCGGCCGTTTACCCGGCCGGACTGGTGTCGGCGGGCGCCTTGACGGCTTCGGCCTCTGCCTTGGCCAGCGCGGCGGCCGCCGAAGCCTTGGTTTTGGCCGGCGCGTTGGGGCTGGCGGTCGGCGCGGGCGGTAATCCGGCGCGGTCGCGGATCTGGCGATCGATGTCGTCGGCCATCTCGGGGTTGTCGCGCAGGAACTGGCGAGCCGCCGCGCGCCCCTGGCCCAGGCGCTCGTCGTTGTAGCTGAAGAAGGCGCCGCTCTTGTGTACCACGTCGGCGGTGACCCCGAGGTCGAGCAGCGTGCCCTCGCGCGAGATGCCCTGGCCGTACATGATGTCGAACTCGGCCTGCTTGAAGGGCGGCGCCACCTTGTTTTTCACCACCTTGACGCGGACCCGGTTGCCGACCGCGTCGGTGCCCTCCTTGAGGGTCTCTATGCGGCGGATGTCGAGCCGGATCGTGGCGTAGAACTTGAGCGCCTTGCCGCCCGTGGTGGTCTCGGGATTGCCGAACATGACGCCGATCTTTTCGCGCAGCTGGTTGGTGAACACGCAGATGGTACCCGACTTGCTGAGGGTGCCGGCCAGCTTGCGCAGCGCCTGGCTCATGAGACGCGCCTGCAAGCCGACGAAGCTGTCGCCCATCTCGCCCTCGATCTCGGCGCGCGGCGTGAGCGCGGCCACGGAGTCGATGGCGACGATGTCGATGGCTCCGCTGCGGATGAGCATCTCGGTGATCTCGAGGGCCTGCTCGCCGTAGTCGGGCTGGGAGACCAGCAGGTCGTCGACGTTGACGCCGATGTTGCGCGCGTAGTTCGGGTCCATCGCGTGCTCGGTGTCGATGAAGGCGGCCACGCCGCCGAGGCGTTGGGCTTCGGCGATGAGGTGGTAGACGAGGGTCGTCTTGCCCGACGATTCGGGCCCGTAGATCTCGACGATGCGACCGCGTGGGATGCCGCCGACGCCGAGCGCGATGTCGAGGGCCAGCGAGCCGGTCGGCACAGTGGAGATGTCGTTGCTCGCGGCATGCTCGCCCATGCGCATGATGCTGCCCTTGCCGAACTGGCGCTCTATCTGGGTGACGGCGGCCTCGAGGGCTTTGTCCCTATCCACGTGGCGCACTCCTCTCGGGTAAGTCTCTGGCGGGAAACGACGCAAGGGGAGTGTGCACTGCCCCAGCCCTTTCCAGGAGGCTAGCATACAGGATGACCGAGGGCAGTCCAAATGCCCCGATGTTGACGTTTTGCAGCGGAAATGGGTGACCGGGACGGCGGTACCGGGCGACCGTCAGATGCGGCAGGAAGGGCCGTCGCTCCGGCGTGTAGAGGCCGAGTCCCGCGAGGGCGTCGGAGACCGTCCGCTGTGTCCGGGACAGCGCTCCGCCGGGATCGTCGAGGCGCAACGCCACGACCCGCTTGGCGCCGCGCTGCGGCAGGAACAGCGGCTCGGCGAAGGCCGTCGGCAGGGCGAACAGCTCGAGCCCGCCGAGCGCCGCCGTGAGGTCGTCGAGGCGGCGCTCGGCGACGTCTCCGAGAAAGCACAGGGTGAGATGCAGGGTGCGCAGCACGCGCAGCTCGTCGTGGCCGGCGAGCTCGCTGTCCTGCCAGCGGCCGACCGCGGCGGCGACGTGATCGGGCAGGTCGCAGGCCACGAAAAGCCGTCTGCTGGGCTCACGCCGGGCGTCGCCCGGCGGCGGCGCGGCGTGTGCGGAGACGTCGCGACCGGAGCGCCCGGCGGCCGCGCCCGTCCTCATGGAGCGATCGTCCGGCGCAGCAGATGCAGGGCGCTGACGACGCTCCAGGCTCTGACCGTGGCCCTGTCGCCCGGGAACTCGCGGCGCCGCACGACCGTGCCGGCCGGACCGGCACAGCCGATGTAGACCAGGCCGACCGGCTTGTCGGCGGTGGCGCCCCCGGGCCCGGCGATGCCCGTCACGCTCAGGCCGTACGTGGCGCCGAGCCGGTCTTTCGCGCCGTCGGCCATGGCGCGCGCTACCGGTTCGGAGACCGCTCCCTCGGTGGCCAGCAGGGCGCTGGGGACACCGAGGAGCTCGTGCTTGGCGGCATCGGCGTACACGACCGCGCCGCCGAGGACGTAGTCGGAGCTGCCCGGCAGCTCCGTGAGACGACCGCCGAGCAGCCCGCCGGTGCACGACTCGGCGAGGGCGACGGTCGCGCCCTCACCGCGCAGCAGATCGGCGACGATGAGGTCGATGGTACGCCCGTCGCTGGAGAAGACCGGAGCGGCGGCGCGCAGCGCCGCCGCGAGGGCGTCTGCCTGGGCGGCCGCCCCCTCGTCGTCGGCGTCGTAGCCCGCCGTCACCGTCACTTCACCGCTGGCGGCGGTGATGGCGAGCCGCAGACGCTCGGTCGGCGCGTCGTCGAGGAGCGCCGCGACCTGCACCTCTCCCCAACCGTAGACGCCCAGCGTCAGCCGACGGGCCGGCGTCACACCGGCTTCGGCGGCGAGAGTCGTCAGCACGCCGGGCCACATGGCCTCGAGCTCCCACGGCACGCCGGGCAGAGCCACGATGGCGGTCGCCTCGTGACGCACGACGAAGCCCGGGGCGACGCCGGCCGGAGGGACCACCCGGCTGCCGCGCGGCAGGAGCGCCTGCCGGGACATCGCCGGTAGTAGCTCGTCGAAGGCTAGGCCGCGCCGGCCGGCCACGCGACGAGTGGTCTCGGTGACCATGCGCAGGGCTTCGGGGTCGCGCGTCAGAGGCTTGCCGGTGATCTCGGCCACGATCGCCGCGGTGAGGTCGTCGTGGGTCGTCCCCAGGCCGCCCGAGGTGACGAGCAGCGCCGGGCGCCGCGACAGCAGAAAGCGCAGGTCGTCGCGCAGGACGTCGGGGTCGTCGGGGGCCAGCACGACGTGGTCGACGGCGAACCCGCCCGCGGCGAGCGTGCCCCCCAGGTAGTGGCCGTTACGGTCGCGGGTGCGGCCGTCGAGCAGCTCGCTGCCGGTGAGCAGCACGGCCGCGGTGGGCCGGCTCATCGGCTGCTGCCGGGCAGGTGAAGGTTGTCGCGGGCCCTGATGAAGTACTGGACGCCCGAGATGACCGTGAGCGCGACCATGAGGACGACGGCCGGCACTTCGACGTACGGCGCCCACGACAGGTGCCCGTGGGGCCACATGAGGATGATGATGCAGACGATCTGGCTCGTCGTCTTGGCCTTGCCGAGCGCGCCGGCCGGGATCGACACGCCTTGATCGATACCGACCACGCGCAGCGCCGTCACCGCGAACTCGCGGGCGATGATGATCATCGCCACCCAGGCCGGCAGCTTGCCGAGCCCCACCAGGGCGATCAGGGCGGCCGAGATGAGCAGCTTGTCGGCGAGCGGGTCGAGGAACTGCCCCAGCGTCGTGATCTGGCCGCGGGAGCGCGCGATGTAGCCGTCGAGCTTGTCGGTGAAGGCCGCCACGGAGAAGACGGCGATGGCCAGGAACGAGCCGTACGGGATGTCGGAGACGAGCAGCACGACGAACACCGGGATCAGCAGGATGCGCGCGATGGTGATCGCGTTGGCCGCATTCATGTTGGCGCGGAGGGCGTTCGGTCGCTTGCTGGTGTCGACGCTCATGTCACGGCCTGTGCGAAGAGATGGTACCCGGCGACGTCGGAGACGAGCGCCCGGACGACCTGGCCGCGTCGGGCCCTGGCCGCGGCCACGTAGGTGAGGCCATCGACGTCGGGGGCCTGTTGGGCGATTCTACCAGTCACCTCGGACGAGACGCCACGCGAGCCCCGTTCCACCAGCACGTCGACCGTCTCGCCGAGGAAGCCGTCCCAGTACGAGCGCGCGGCGCGCGCCACGGCGTCGCCCACGCGCGCGGCACGCTCGTCTCGCCGCGCCTCGGGCACCTGGCCCTCCATGGCGGCCGCCGGGGTGCCGTCCTGGGGGTCGAAGACGAACACGCCGGCGACGGCCAGGCGGGCGGCGCCGATGAAGGCGATCAGCTCGTCGACGTCGTCTTCGGTCTCGCCGGGGAACCCCGCGATGAACGTCGAGCGCACCGCGACCCCGGGCAGGACCGAACGCACGCGCTCGAGGAGCGCCAGGTAGGCGTCGCCGTCGCCCCTTCGCCCCATGGCTCGCAGCACCGGCCGCGAAGCATGCTGCAGGGGAAGATCGACGTAGGGCACGCCGTAGGCCGCCACAGCGTCGAGAACGGCCTCAGAAAGGCCGTCGGGCTGCAGGTAGAGCAGACGCACCCAAACGGCCCCCAGAGCCCGCAGATCGCCCAGCAGGCGCTCGAGGCCCCCGTAGCCGGGCCAGCTCCAGCGCGACGTGTCCTGGCCGACCAGCACGAGCTCGCGGGCCCCGGCGGCGAGGGCGGCCCGGGCGACGTCGAGGATCCGCGCCGGCGCCACGGCCTCGTAAGTGCCCTTGATCTGGGGGATGGCGCAGAAGCTGCAGCGCCGATCGCAGCCGTCGGAGATCTTGACGTAGGCGTGGGTCGGGCGCCGCCGGCGAGGCTGCACGGCAGCCTCGCCGGCGGCGCCCCCACCCCGCTCATCACCTTTGCCCGGCGCCGCGCTCCGGTCGCGCACGGCGAGCCGGCTCAGCAACTCGAGTATCGGCCCCGTGTCGAACGGCGAGAAGACGTCGACCTCGGGCAGCTCGGCGCGCAGCTCGGCCTCGTGACGAGCGATCAGGCAGCCGTAGGCGGCGACCCGGGCGCCGCGCGCGTGGGCCGCTTCGCAGGCATCGAGCAGCACGTCGATCGACTCCTGCTTGGCGGCGTCGATGAAGCCGCAGGTGTTGACCAGGACGAGGTCGGCGCGGCTCAGGGGGGCGGGCCTGTGGCCCGCCCCCCTGAGCCGCGCCTCGAGCCGGTCGGAATCGGCCTCGTTCTTGGGGCAGCCCATGGTGATCACGGCGAACGTCGCCGACGGCGCGGCGGGAGCGCTCACGTCAGGACCCGCCTGCGCGCTCTCGCTGTCGGAGAGCGGTCAGCGGTAGTTCGTGAACTGGAGCGGGATGCCGAAGTCCTCGTCACGCAACGCCTGCATGGCCGCCTGCAGCTCGTCCTTCTTGGGCGAGAACACGCGCACGGAGTCGCCCTGGATCTGCACCTTGACCTTCTTGAAGCCCTGCCGGATGAGCTTGCTCACGGCCTTCGCCTTCTCTTCGGGGATGCCGTGCGTGACCGTCACCCGCTGACGCACCGTACCGCCGAGAGCCGGCTCGATCTTGCCGTACTGCAGCGCCTTGAGCGGCACCTTGCGTCGCGCGAGCTTCTCCTCGAGGAGATCGACCACGGCGCGCAGCTTGCCTTCGTTGTCGGAGACCAGCACGAGGTCGTCTCCTTCGAAGTCGACCTTGCTCACCGACTTCTTGAAGTCGTAGCGCGTGGCGATCTCCTTCTGAGCCAGGTTGACCGCGTTGCGCACTTCGTTGCCATCGACCTCTGAGACCACGTCGAATGAGAAGTCCTGAGCCATCTACAGCTTCACCACGCCTTTCTTTGTGATCTTGTAGTTGTTCGAGACGGTCTCGGCCGGTGTAAAGGCGCCCCTGCCGTCGACCGTGATCGAGACGTATGCCGGCACGCCCAGCCGCACGTACAGCGGGACGTGCGTCCTGATGGCGTGCACCTGGCCCTGGGGCATCGTCGATTCGTAGACGATCGGCCCGGTCGGTCCGGTCGTGCGTACCTGCACCCAGCAGGCGCCGCCGGCGGCCGTCAGTCGTACGGTAAAGCGCAGGGCGGCGGCCGCCGTGTGGTGCGCGGAGGGTGTCGTGCTGGGCGTCGGGCTGAGCACGGTGACCGGCGGGGTCGTCGGCTTGTTGCCCGGATTGCCCCGACCTATGACGTACAGGACCCCGATGATGAGCAGGCAGATGACCGCGATGAAGGCCAGCGTGTTGCGCCGCCGGTGGGCGCGGGGCTTGCCCAGGGCCGAGTTACCGCCGAACGGTTCGTGCTCTTCGTTGGGCTCGAAACGGGACCGGTACTCCTCGATCATGACGTCGGCGTCGAGGCCGAGGTAGTCGGAATAGGTGCGCAGAAAACCCTTGACGTAGGCCGCCGACGGCATCAGGTCGAAGTCGTCGTTCTCCATGGCCTGGATGTACTTGACGCGGATCTTGGTGTCGTCCTCGGCCTGTTGGAGCGTGGTCTTGCGCCGGACCCGGGTCTCGCGCAAGGTGCTTCCGATCTCGAACACGCGACTCTTTTCTTGTTGCCGACAGGCCTTGACCGACGTCGTGTCGCGACCGCGCGGGTCGCGGCGACGTAGCGACCATCCAGTCTACGTTCGGCTCAGTGAGAACACAATTTTGGGGGCTCTGAAGCGCGCGTCGCGGGCCGGTCGTGCCGGCGCGCCGTGCGGGCGAAGACGGCGTTACTCGAGGCCGGCGCCGTCGGTCGTGTCCAAGCCGTCGTCGCCGGCGGGCACGGCAGGAGGCTCGTGCTCACCGGGCGCCGCCGGGCGGCCCAGCACGCGCGGCAGATCGTCTTCGTCGATCAGCACCTTGCGCGCCTTGCTGCCGTCGAAGCCCGAGATGATGCCGCGCTGTTCCATGACGTCGATCAGGCGGCCGGCGCGCGCGTAGCCGACCCGCAGGCGGCGCTGCAGCAGGGCCACCGAGGCCGCGCCGGTGCGCACGACCGTGGTGACCGCCTCGGCGAGCAGCGCGTCGTCGTCGCTTGCGGCGGTGCCCTCGGAGCTCTCGCCGGTGGCGACCTCGAGCAGGTCCTCGCGGTACTCGGGGGCGGCCTGCTCGCGCCACGCCCCGGTGATCAGGCCCATCTCCTCGGACGAGATGAAGGCGCCCTGGACGCGCAGCATCTTCGAGCTCGAGTAGGGGTGGAACAGCATGTCGCCGTCGCCCAGCAGGCTCTCGGCGCCGCCCGTGTCGAGGATCACTCGCGAGTCGGTCTGCGAGGCGACCTTGAAGGCGATGCGCGAAGGGATGTTGGTCTTGATCAGGCCGGTCACGACGTCGACCGAAGGCCTCTGAGTGGCCACCACGAGGTGCATGCCGACCGCCCGGCCGAGCTGGCCCAGGCGGATCACGGCATGCTCGACTTCGGCCGGCGCGACCATCATGAGGTCGGCCAGCTCGTCCATCACGATGACGATGTAGGGCAGCGGCTTCTCGCCGGCCTGAGTCAAGCGCCTGTTCAACTCGCGCAGGTCGCGGGCGTTCTCGGTGCGCATCATGAGCTCGTAGCGGCGCTCCATCTCGTGGACGATGGTGGCCAGCACGCCGCCGGCGTTCTTGACGTTCGTGACGACCGGCGCCAGCAGGTGCGGCACGCCGTCGAAGTGCGAGAGCTCGACCTTCTTGGGGTCGATCATGACGAACCGCACCTGGTCGGGCGTCGCGCGCAGCAGGATGGAGCTCACGATGCTGTTCAGGCAGGCGCTCTTGCCCGAACCCGTGGTGCCGGCCACGAGCAGGTGGATGAGTCGCGTGAGGTCGGCCAGCACGGGCTTGCCGGTGATGTCCTTGCCGATCCACATGGCCAGCGGTGAGGCGTTGACGGGCAGGTCGCCCCAGATGTCGCCGAGGCTGACCCAGTTGGGCTGGCGATTGGGCACCTCGACGCCTACGGCCGTCTTGCCGGGGATCGGCGCCTGGATGCGGATCTCGGTCGCCGCCAGCGAGTAGGCGATGTCGTCGCGCAGCGCCGCCACGCGGCTGACCTTGGTGCCCGGAGCGAGCGCCAGCTCGTACTGCGTGACGCGCGGCCCGGAGATCGTGTTGATCACGCGCGCCTCGACGCCGAAATGGCCCAGTGTCTCGGTGAGCTGGGCGGCGACAGACTCGATCACCGCGCGAGCCTCGCCTTCGCCTTCGGGCGTGCGCCGCAGCAGGGCCAGCGCTTCGGGCACGCGCCAGGGGCGCTCGGCGGGCAGGTCGAACGCGACCGCGCCGGCCTCGTCGCCGGCCTCCTCGGCTTCGTCGGCCAGAGACAGTTGCTCGCCGAGCTCGTCGTCGACGGGCGGTTCGTCGGGACGGCGAGTGCGCGGCGCGGGCGCCGGCAACGGCGCGATGACCTGCTCGCCGAGCCCCGCGGTCTCGAAGACGTCGGGCAGGTCGCGGGCGCCGTCCACGAGCGCGACCCTTTGAGTGGCGCTCGGTCGCGCGGTGGCAGCGGCGTCTTCGCGCTGCGCCGCCTGCTCGCGGAACTCGTGGGCCGCGGCGCGGCGCGCGCCGATCGTCTGCGCAGAACGATGCGCTGAGCGGCGCGCCGCGCTGCGGGCGGCTTCGACGCCGCGCTTGGAGCGAGAGGCCCACAGCCCGAGCGACGAGCCGGTGAGCAGCAGGAGCGCGGCTATCGTGGCGCCGACCACCAGGACCGTGACGCCGATGGCCCCGATCACGGCGTGCAGCCCGGCCCACATGCCCTCCCCCACGACGCCGCCGTGACCCTTCATGTAGTCGACCACGAAGGTCTGCGCGGGGCGCGCGCCGCCGAACAGCCCGAAGGTGTCGGCCGCCGCGGCCAGGACGAACGCCAGGCAGAGCACGATCACACCGGCGGTGATCTCGCCCGACGGCCCGTGGCCCCGGCGGCCGCCGAGCAGGACGGCGGCATAGATCAGCACGACCGGCGCGGCGAAGGCCAGCAGGCCGACCAGGACGCGCAGCCCCAGCACGAGCCACTGCCCCAGGAACCCGCCGTGCCAGCCGAGGTACAGGACGAAGACCAGAAAGACCGCGACGGCGACGCAGGCCAGGGCGCCGATCTCGCGCCCGCGGCCGGCGTGGCGCGCCCGGCCGCGGCGGGAGGCGGCGGAGGGTCGCGCGGTGCGCCGGGACGGCGCGCCGCGCGACCCTCCGGACGCCGTGGCGCCACCCGCGCGACGCCGACGGGTGGCAGACGAGGTGCTGCGGTCTGTAGCCATATCGAGCCTATTCGACAGGCGCGGCCCGAACCCTAGGCCGGCGCTCGACCGCGTCGTCGCCGTTCAGACCGGCGTGACCCGGTCGCGCGCCCTGGTTCAGACCTCGACCACGATCGGCATGATCAGCGGTTCGCGTTTGGTGCGGCGGTAGATGAACGTGGCGAGGGTGTCGTGGACGTCCTCGCGCAGCAGCCGCTGACCGGTGACGTGCTCGGCGGTGAGCTCGCGCAGGCGGGCGACCAGGTCGTCGCGCGCCTCGGCCAGCAGGTCCTGCTCGTGTTCTTCGTCGTACAGGAAGCCGCGGGCCACGAGCTCGGGCGGCGCGACCGACTCGCCGTTCTGCACGTTCACCGTGACGACCGCGATGAGGATGCCGTCGCCCGAGAGTTGCTGGCGCTCGCGCAGCACGACGTGCTCGGCCCCGCCTATCTGCAGGCCGTCGACGAACATCATGCCGGCCGCGACTTTGCCGGTGATCGCGGCCGACGCGCCGTCGAACTCGAGCACGTCGCCGTTGTCGAGCAGGAAGATGTTCTCGTCGGGAACGCCCGCCTCGCGAGCCAGCTCGCGATGCAGGTACTGGTGGCGATACTCGCCGTGCGCCGGCGCGAAGTAGCGCGGGTTCAAGAGGTTGAGCAGCATGCGCTGGTCCTCGCGCGAGGCGTGGCCGGAGACGTGCACGCCGCTGGCGGCGCCGTAGATCACCTTGGCCCCGGACCGCAGCAGACGGTTGACGGTGTCCATGACGCTGACCTCGTTGCCGGGCACCGGGCGCGCCGAGATGACCACCGTGTCGCCGGGCTGCAGCTCGACCTGGGGATGGTCGTCCCAGGCCATCCGTGAGAGCGCCGACAGCGGCTCGCCCTGGCTGCCGGTCGTCAGGATGAGAAGCTCGTTGGGCCGGTAGTTGCCGATGTCGGTGAGCTTGATCTGGGCGTCTTCGGGCACCCGGAGATAGCCCAGGTTGCGAGCGATGTTGACGTTCTTCACCATCGAACGCCCCGAGACGGCGAACTTGCGCCCGTGCAAGTGGGCGATCTCGATGGCCTGCTGGATGCGGTGGATGTGCGACGAGAAGCAGGCCATCAGCACGCGTCCGTCGGAGTCGGCGAAGATGCGATGGAAGGCCTGGCCCACCTGACTCTCTGAGCCGGTGCTGCCCTCGCTTTCGATGTTGGTCGAGTCACCGAGCAGGGCGAGCACGCCGTCCTGGCCGAGTCGCGCCAGCTTGTTCACATCGGTCACGCGGCCGTCGATCGGGGTGTGATCGAACTTGTAGTCGCCCGAAAAGACGATGCGTCCTGCGGGCGTCTCGATGATGATCGCCATGGCGTCGGGGACGCTGTGAGTCATGGCGCAGTAGCGCACGGTGAACGGCGCGAGGTCGACGACCGAGTCGTCGGTGACCTCGTTTAACTCGACGGTCTTGAGCAGGCCGTGCTCGTCGAGCTTGGACTTGGCGAAAGCCAGCGTGAGGCGGCTCGCGTAGACCGGCACGTTGATGTCGCGCAGCACGTACGGCAGCGCCCCGAAGTGGTCCTCGTGACCGTGCGTGATGAGAAACGCCAATACGTCGTCGCGACGCTCGCGCAGAAAGCTGATGTCGGGCAGCACGAGGTCGATGCCGAGCATCTCGTCGCGCGGGAACGCGAGACCGCAGTCGACGACCACGATCTTGCCGCCGTACTCGACGGCGGTCATATTCTTGCCGATCTCGCCCATCCCGCCGAGCGGGATGATCTTCAGTGTGTTGTCAGTCATGATCTTCTTCTATTCCTTTTGTCTAGTCATACATGAGGCCCCCCACGCCGGCGCTGCGCCGGCCGCCGGGGACCATCGAATCCTTACAGCAGCTCGAGCCGCGTGAGCACGCCTTCGAGGAGGCGCCGTTCGTCGTCGGACGCCTCGACCAGGGGCAGCCGCAGGCCGCCCACCTCGCGGCCGAGCATGTTCAGCGCCGCCTTCAGCGGTATCGGGTTGGTCGTCACGAACAGCGCTTCGAACAGCGGCGCGAGCTCGGTCTCGAGCGCCGCGGCGCGCGCCTTGTCGGCGGCACGGGCGACCGTCACGAGCTCCTTCATCTGGGCGCCCACCAGGTGGGACGCCACCGAGACACAGCCCCAGCCGCCCATGGCGGCGACCTCGCGAGTCATGTCGTCGTTGCCGGCGTACAGGCCGAGGTCGCACAGCTCCAGGAGCCGGCGCGACTGTTCGAGGTCGGGGTTGGCCTGCTTCACGGCGACCACGTTCTCGATGCGCGAGAGCTCGGCCAGCAGCTCCGGCGCGAGGTTGACGACACAGCGCGACGGGATGTTGTAGACGATCACCGGCAGGTTCGTGGCCGCGGCGACGGCTTCGAAGTGGGCCCGCAGGCCACGCTCGGGCGGCCGGTTGTAGTAGGGCGTGACGACGAGCACGCCGTCGACGCCGGCGTCTTCGGCGCGGCGCGTGAGGGCCACTGAGTGCGCAGTGTCGTTGGAGCCCGTGTTGGCGATGACGGGGCCGCGTCCGTCGGCGATCTCGACGGCCTGACGGAACAGGGCGACCTTCTCGTCGTCGGTCAGGGTGGGCGACTCGCCGGTGGTGGCGGCGACCACCAGGCCGTCGGAGCCGTTCGCGAGGAGGTGGTCGACGAGCCCCGAGAAGGCCACCTGGTCGACCTGCAGGTCGAGCGTGAACGGTGTGACCATCGCGGTCAGGACGTCTCCGAAGGACTCCGCCATCTCTACCCCTCCACTTGTTGGCCGGCGACAGTGTCGAACAGCAGGTTCTCGAGCCCGATGGTAGTGCCCTCGAGGGACGGCACCCGCCGGATGGCAAGAAGGGCGCCGGCCATGAACGATTCGCGCGAAAGGGAGTCGTGGCGGATAGAGAGGGTCTCCCCCACGCCGCCGAAGACGACTTCCTGATGGGCGACGAAGCCCGGCAGCCGCAGGCTGTGGATGCGCACGCCGCCGCTCGCGAGGCCGCGCGACGGTCGCGCTTCGGCGGCGCCGTGCGGATGGGCGGCGCCGCCGTCGGTCATGAGTCGCGCCGTCAGCAGCGAGGTGCCCGAAGGCGCGTCGGCCTTGCCCTGCTCGTGGGCTTCGATGATCTCGGCCGACGGGAAGTAACGGGCCGCCCGCGCCGCGAACTGCATGAGCAAGACGGCGCCCAGCGCGAAGTTGGGTACGACGAGCAGCGGCGCCTTGTGGGCGCCGGCCAGGGCCGACAGGCTCGCGAGCTGGTCGTCGCTCAGGCCCGTCGTGCCGACGACCGTCGGCAGGCCGGCCTCGAGCGTGGCCGAGACGTTGGCGAACACCGCGCCGGGCAGGGTGAAGTCGACGGCCACGTCGGGCCGCACGGCCGCCAGCGCCTCGTCGACCGTAGCAAACAGCGGCGCCGAGCCGCCGGGGACGGTCGCCTGGTCGCCGCCGCGTTCGTCGCTTGCCGGGCGCGGGCCCGGATCGACCCTGGCGACCAGGGTGAGGTCGTCCTGGGCCGCGATCGTGGCGCAGAGCAGCGAGCCCATGCGACCGAGCGCCCCGAGGACGATGACGCCGCTCATTCGGGATCCCACCATTTGTAACCGCTCACGGTGGCCTGGAACGGCCCGGCTTCGGGACCGACGCATACCGCCGACCAGGCGTTCACGTCGTAGAACTCATGGGCCAGGGCCACGACGGCGTCGGTGTCGACGTTCTCGATCTGGGCCAGCATGCCGTCGAGCGTGCGTATCTCGAGGCCCAGCAGGACGCTGCGGCCAAGCCGGTTCATGCGGGCAGAAGGACTCTCCATGCTGAGCACGATCTGGCCCTTGATCTGTTCCTTGGTGCGCTCGATCTCTTCGACGGTCAGCGCATCGGGCAGGCGCTCGAGCTCGGTCGTGCAGAGCTCCATGACCTCGGACAGGCCCTCGGGTCGCGAGCCGAACGAGATCGCCACGAGGCCGGTATCGGCATACAGCGATGTGTAGGAATAGACCGAATACACCAGGCCGCGCTTCTCGCGGATCTCCTGGAAGAGTCGCGAGCTCGACGATCCGCCCAGGGCGGTGTCGAGCACCGACAGGGCGAAGCGCCGCGGGTCGTCGCGCGACATGGTCGGCGCGCCGAGACAGACGTGGAACTGCTCGGTCTCCTTGTGCATGAAGTAGGCGTCGTGGCGGGCCTTGGGCGGACGCAGGTGCGGCGCAGGCGGCGCGGCGACCGCGACGTCGGCACCGAAGTGCCGCGCGGCGAGCTCGACGACGTGCTCGTGACGCAGGTTGCCGGCGGCGGCCACCACGATGGCCGGGTTCACGTAGTGCTGCTGGTGATAGGTCTTGATGACCGCCTCGTCCAACCCCTGCAGGGTCTCGGCGGTGCCGATGATCTGACGACCGAGGGGATGCTCCCAGAAGACTGTCTCGGCGAGGTAGTCGTGGATCAGGTCGGACGGCGAGTCTTCGTAGAGGGCGACCTCTTCGAGGACGACCTCGCGCTCGGCGTCGAGCTCTGCCATGAGGGGCCGGACCACCATGTCGGCCATCACCGCGAAGGCCTCGTCGAAGTGGGCGTCGAGGAACCGCGCGTGGACCAGCGTGTAC
This sequence comes from uncultured Actinomycetes bacterium, assembly GCA_963733255.1. Classification (GTDB taxonomy): domain Bacteria; phylum Actinomycetota; class Thermoleophilia; order UBA2241; family UBA2241; genus Bog-752. Next base: position 181,045 of record CAVTCH010000019.1, on the reverse strand, counting down.
TCCTTGGACGTCGCGGCGTTCAGCTCGCCGCCCATCTGGTCGAAGATGCGGGCGATATCCCAGGCGGAGTAGTCGGCGGTCCCCTTGAAGATCAGGTGCTCGATCAGGTGTGAGATGCCGGCGCGGGTCGGGTCCTCGTGACGGGACCCGACCCCTATCCAGAAGCCGAGGGCGATCGAACGCACGCCGTCGATGGGCTCGGTGACGACCCGCAGCCCATTGTCGAGCGTGGCGATCTGGAAGCCCTGGATGGCGCGCCTCCGGCCTTGCTGCCTTACTGTTCCACGGGCGCCTCGAGCGGCCGCAGGCCGATGCGATTGCGCGCCTTGTCGATCTCGACGACCTCGACGGTGATGGTGTCGCCACGGCTCACGACGTCTTCGACCTTGTCGATCCGCTTGCCGCCACCGAGCTTGGAGATGTGGATCAGCCCGTCGACGCCCTTCTTGAGCTCGACGAAAGCGCCGAAGTCGGTCGTCTTGACCACCTTGCCGGTGATGATGTCGCCGACCTCGATGTCTTTGCACATCGAGACGATGCGTTCGCTGACCGCCTCGCCGGCCTCCATGTCGGGGGCGGCGACGTAGACCGTGCCGTCGTCTTCGATGTCGATCTGCACGCCGAACTCTTCGCAGAGCCCCTTGATGGTCTCGCCGCCTTTGCCGATGACGAGGCCGATCTGGTCGGGGTTGATCTGGATCGTGAAGATGCGCGGCGCGAACGGTGACAGCTCGGCGCGCGGCTCAGGCAGCGTGGCGAGCATCTTGTCGAGGATGAAGAGCCGGCCGCGGCGGGCCTGCGCCAGGGCATCGGCCAGGATCTCGAAGCTCACGCCCGAGATCTTGATGTCCATCTGCAGGGCGGTGATGCCGTTGCGCGAGCCCGCCACCTTGAAGTCCATGTCGCCGAGATGGTCTTCGACGCCGGCGATGTCGGACAGCACGACGTAGTCGTCGCCCTCCTTGATCAGCCCCATGGCGATACCGGCGACCGGCTGCTTGATCTGCACCCCGGCGTCCATGAGCGACAGGGTAGACCCGCAGACGGAGGCCATCGAGGACGAGCCGTTGCTTTCGAGGATCTCGGACACCAGACGGATGGTGTAGGGGAAGTCCTTGTCGTCGGGCAGCATCGGCTTGAGGGCGCGCTCGGCGAGCGCGCCGTGACCGATGTCGCGGCGCTTGGGACCGCGCATGAAGCCGGTCTCCCCGACCGAGTACGGCGGGAAGTTGTAGTGGTGCATGTACTTCTTGCCGGTCTCGGGGTTGATCGTGTCGATGCGCTGAGCGTCGCCGGTCGCGCCGAGGGTCGTAAGAGTGAGGGCCTGCGTCTGGCCCCGCGTGAACAGGGCCGAGCCATGCGTGCGCGGCACCAGGCCGACTTCGCAGGTGATGGGCCTGATCTCGTCGGTGCCGCGGCCGTCGGGGCGCCGCTTCTCGACGGCGATGCGCCGCCTGATGACGTCCTTCTCGCGCTGCGAGAAGGCGCGCTTGATCTGGGTCGTGCGTTCGCGCAGCTCGGCTTCGTCGACGCCCTGGCTGAGCCGCTCGACGATCTGCTGACGCAGCTCGACGGTGGCGTCCTGGCGGGCCTTCTTGTCTTCGATCGCGGTGACCCGGTCGATCTCGGCGCCGAAGTCGCGCACGATGGCGTCGTAGAGACCACGGTCGACTTCGTAGGCGGGTACCTCCCACTTGGGCTTGCCGGCCAGCTCGCGCAGACGCAACTGAGCGTCGATCAGCTTCTGGATCTCGGCGTGGGCGATGCGCAGGCCTTCGAGGACCTGCTCCTCGCTGGCCTCCATGGCGCCCGCTTCGACCATGACGACGGCGTCGCGGCTGCCGGAGACGACCAGATCGAGGGTGGCCTCTTCGAGCTCTGAGAGCAGCGGGTTGACCACATACTCACCGTCGATCAGGCCGACACGCACGGCAGCGAGCGGTCCGAGGAACGGGATCTCGGAGAGCGTGAGAGCCGCCGAGGCGCCGGTCATGGTGAGCACGTCGTAGGCGTACTCCTGGTCGAACGAAAGCACGGTGCCGATGACCTGCACCTCGTTCATGAAGCCTTTGGGAAACGACGGCCGGATGGGCCGGTCGATCTGCCGGGCGGTGAGGGTCGCCTTGTCGCTCGGACGCGACTCACGCTTGATGAAGCCGCCGGGGATCTTGCCCGCCGCGTACATGCGCTCTTCGACGTCGACCGTCAGCGGAAAGAAGTCCTGGTTTTCGCGGGTCTCTTCGCGCGCGACCGCCGTGACGAGCACGACGGTGTCTTCGCAGCGCATGAGCACTGCGCCGTTGGCCTGCTTGGCGAGCTTGCCGGTCTCGAGGGTGATGGTGCGCCCTCCGACCTCTACTTCTACGGTGTGAACGGTTGTCATGAAATACCTTCGAATCCTTCCGGCCGCCCCACACTCTTCGGGACAGGCCCAGTCACGGTTCGGGCAGCGAGCCGCGCTATTTGCGCAGCTCGAGCTCCTTCACCAGGGTACGGTAGCGCTCCATGTCTTTTGCCTGCAGGTAGTCGAGCAGACGGCGACGATGGCCGACCATCATGAGCAGCCCTCTGCGGGAATGATGGTCCTTCTTGTGGACCTTGAGGTGCTCGGTGAGGTCGTCGATGCGCTTGCTGAGCAGCGCCACCTGCACTTCGGGCGACCCGGTGTCGCCTTCGTGCTTGGAGAATCGCGAAATGATCGCTTGCTTGTCTTCGGTCGTGATTGCCAGGGGAATCACCTCCCTTGCGGGATAATCCGGAAACCCAGTACCGGGTCGGCGGCCCGGAACCGAGAGACGGTCGTCCGGTAGGGTACCACAGGAGGGGGTAGCGACAAACTAGGAGGAGACCTCAGAGGCCGGCTTCGGCGTAGGCGGGGTCGCTGAGAGTGGCCGTGCGGGCGATGTCGTCGTGCATGCGTTCGATCAGCGCCTCGGGCCCCGGGAAGGTCTCCTCGTCGCGCAGCTTGGCGATGAAGTCGACCACCATGTCGGCGCCGTAGGCGTCGCCCTCGAAGTCGAGGAGGTAGGCTTCGATGCGCACGAAGGCGGTCTCGTCGCCCCGGTGCAGGAAGGTTGGGTTGTGCCCGACGTTCACCGCCGCCCTGTACCAGCGTCCGTGCAGCTCGGCGCGCGCGGCATAGACGCCCCGACCCGGAAAGATCATGCCGGTGTGGGCCTCGATGTTGGCGGTCGGGAATCCCAGCGTACGGCCCCGCTTGTCGCCGTGCACGACGACGCCGGTGATGCGCGGCGGGCGTCCCAGGATGGCGCGCACCTCGGGCAGCCGGCCGTCGTGCAGCAGCCGGCGGATGCGCGACGAGCTGATCGGACGGCTGTGCGAGGTGAGCAGCGGCATCACGATCGCCTCGAAGCCCAGGCGTCGACCACAATCGGCGAGCGTGGTCGCGTTGCCTTCGCCGCGCCGGCCGAACGTGAAGTTCTCGCCGACCACGACGACCCGAGCCTGCAGGCCGTCGGCCAGCACCTCTCGACAGAACGTGGACGGCTCGATGCCGGCGAGGGCGTCGTCGAAGCGCAGCACCACGAGCTCGTCGACGTCGAGCGCCGCGATGAGGTCGCGCTTGACGGCCGGGGGCGTCAGCAGACGAGGCTGATGGGTCGGATCGACGATCGCCAGCGGGTGACGGTCGAACGTGACCACCGTAGAGGTGAGGCCGCGCTGGCGGGCCGCGTCGACCGCCACGCCGATGACGAGCTGGTGGCCTGCGTGCACGCCGTCGAACGTGCCGAGAGCCACGCTCCGCGGGTGTCGCGGCGCCGCTGCGAGCTCGTCGACCAACTCCATCACAAGATGACGAGCGGTCGCAGCCCGGGCGCGTCGTCGAGCGGCCCGTAGACCGCGAGGAGCTCGTCGCGAAAGACCACCCGCACCGGGTGCGGGGGGCCGCTCGGCAGGCGGGCGCCGTTGCGCACCGCGGTCGCCTGCGCCGCCGTCACCGTCACCGCGGGCAGAAAGGCCAGCGCCTCGCCGGGTGCGACCAGGCCGGGGATGCGCAGGTCGTCATCGTCGCGCGCCCCGACGGCCTCCTCGAAGGCCGGCAGCGCCTGCGCGTCTTCGAGCCGGAAGGGCCCGGTCGCGGCGCGCGCCAGGCTGGCGACGTAGGCGCCGGCGCCGAGCGCCGCGCCGATGTCGATGGCGAGCTGGCGGACGTAGGTGCCCTTCGAGCACAGGATGCGGCAGGTCGACGACAGGGCCGCCGGGTCGAAGTCGAGCACGTCGATGGCCTCGATCTCGATCTCGCGAGTCGGTGTCTCGATCACCTCGCCGCGGTGGGCCTTGCGATAGAGACGCTCGCCGTCGACTTTGACCGCCGAGGTCATCGGCACGCGCTGGGTGATGCGCCCGGTGAAGCGCGGCAGCACCGACGAGAGCTGATCGAGACTGATCGAGCGGCCCGTCGCGGCCAGCTCGCCGGTGCGGTCGCCGGTGTCGGATGTCCAGCCGAACTGCACCGTACAGACGTACTCCTTGGGCAGATCGACGAAGAAGCGCGCCAGCTTGGTGGCCCGACCGACCAGCACTATCAGCAGCCCGGTGGCGAACGGGTCGAGGGTGCCTGAGTGACCCACCTTCTTGACGGCCGGCCGCAGGGCGCGCCGGACCCGGGCCACCACGTCGTGCGACGTGCAGCCGGCCGGCTTGTCGATCAGGAGGATGCCGTCGAGAGGCGCTCGTCGAGTGCGATACTGAGCCACCGGGTCACCTCCTCCACTGTGCCCGAGGAGCTGAAGCCGGCGGCCTGCTTGTGGCCGCCGCCGCCCTTGAGCGCCGCCACGGCGCTGACATCGAAGCCGTCGGAGCGCAGGCTCACCCGCGCGCCGTCGTCGCGCGGGCGCACCAGGGCGGCGACCTCGACTCCGGGCACGCTGCGCAGGGCGTCGACGATCCCTTCGGTCTCGTCGTCGGAGGCGCCGGTGGCGGCGAAGTCGGCCGCGGTGAGCGGGGCGATGAGCGCGCGGCCGCCGGCCACCGGCAGCGCCGCGCCGATCGCGCGCGCCCACAGGCGCAGCGAAGCCAGCGAGCGGGTCTCGAACAGCAGCCTGTAGACCGCGTTCGGGTCGGCGCCGTCGGACACGAGACGCGCGCAGCAGGCGAAGGTGGCCGCGGAGGTGCTGGAGTGCTGGAAGTGGCCGGTGTCGAACGAGATGCCGGCGTACAGCGCCGCGGCCGCCCGGGGCGAGAAGCGTCGCTCGAGCGCCGTCGCGATCTCGCAGACGATCTGCGAGGCGCTGCTGGCCGTGTCGTCGACCAGGTTGAGAAGACCGAAGCGCGTGTTGTCGTGGTGGTGGTCGATGTTGACGATACGACCCTGCCAGGGACCGAGGGTCAGGGCAAGGCGTTCGCGAGAGCCGCAGTCGAGAGCGTAGAGGGTCGCCCCGACCGGCGGCGGTCCCTCGACCACGAGCTCGGCCGACAGGAACTCGTCGGCCAGCGGCAGAGCCACGCCCGGGTCGGTGTGCAGCAGCGCCGCGACGCCGAGCTGGCCGAAGAGGTCGAGCATGCCGGCGGCCGCACCAACGGCGTCGCTGTCGGGGTTCTCGTGGATGGCGAGCGCGACCTGTGGCTCGCCACGCATGGCCGCGCAGACCGCGGCGAGCTCTGCGGTACGGGAGCTCACGGCGCGGCCGGATCGTCGCTTGCTTGCGGCTCGCCGGTCGGCTCGTCGCTCGCGGGTTCGCCGAGGCCACCGGTCGACTCGTCGGCCGGGGGTTCGCCGAGCTCATCGGCCGCGGGTTCGCCGAGCTCGCCCTCGTAGCGCTGGAGCAGCGATTCGATGTGCATGCCCCGGTCGATCGACTCGTCGTAGAGGAACTGCAGCTGCGGCGTGCGCTTGATGCGCACGTCGGCGGCGATGCGGTCCTGCAGCCGGCCATGGGCGGCGCGCAGGCCGGCGAGCGTGCGCTCGCGGGCCTTCGCGGAGCCCAGCACGCTGACGAAGACCTTGGCGTGCCGCAGGTCGGCCGAAGTCTCGACCCCGGTCACCGTGACGAACCCGATGCGCGGGTCCTTGAGGTCGGGTATCTCCTGCGAGAGGACCTCGCGGAGCGATTCGTTGACCTTCAGGAGTCTGAGTCCCACAGCGCCTCGACAGGGTCGACTGCCTTCACGATCACGCGCGACACCTCGTACTCGCGGCCGCGGAGGTATCGTTCGATCTCGTCGATCCGTTCATGAGCCTGGCGGCCCGACGAGGCCGCCAGCACAACGAGCACCTCGGACAGCTGCCAGCTCTCCTGGTGGCCGACCTCGGCAAACGAGCCCCTGTAGCGTCGCTGCACGGTGTCGCGCAGCGACGTGAGGGGCTGCCGTTTGTCCTTCAGCGAGCGGTTCGCCGGGAAGTGCAGTTCGGCCAGGAGCACGCCGACGTGCGCCTCATGCGCCACGGGCGACTTCCTTGGTCTCGTACGCCTCCAGCGTGTCCCCCAACTTGAGGTCGTTGAAGCCGTCGAGCAGGATGCCGCATTCGAAGCCTTCGAGGACTTCGCGCGTGTCTTCGTTGAAGCGTTTGAGCGACGCGATCTTGCCGTCGTGGACGACGACGCCGTCGCGCAGGACACGGATGCTCGACGCACGCGTGATCTTGCCGCGAGTGACGTGGCAGCCGGCGATCGTGCCCAGACGCGAGACCTTGAAGAGCTGGCGTACCTCGATCTGGCCGAGCACCTCTTCGACGACCTCGGGTTTGAGCAGCCCGACCAGGGCGGCCTGCACGTCCTCGGTCACCTTGTAGATCACCCGGTACGTGCGGATGTCGACGCCCTCGGCTTCGGCGAGCGCCGCCGCCGGGGCGCTGGGGCGCACGTTGAAGCCGATGATGATCGCCTTGGAGGCCGTCGCCAGCATGACGTCGGACTCGTTGATGCCGCCCACCCCGGAATGGATGATGCGCACCTTGACCTCGTCGTGGCCGATCTGCCCGAGGGCATCGGCCAGCGCCTCGACACTGCCCTGCACGTCGGCCTTGATGATCAGGTTGAGCTCGCTCACCTCGCCCTCGGCGATGCGGGCGTAGAGGTCGTCCAGGGTCAGGGCGTGCTGCTTGGCCAGGTCCTCGGCGCGCAGACGGTTGGTGCGCCGGTTGGCCAGCACGCGGGCAGCCTTCTCGTCTTTGACCACGCGACAGGCTTCGCCGGCTTCGGGGACGGAGTCGAAGCCGATGATCTCGACCGGCGTCGAGGGCCCCGCCTTGGCCAGCGGCTCGCCACGGAAGTCGCGCATCGCGCGCACGCGGCCACTCGCCTCGCCGGCCACGATGGCGTCGCCGACGCGGATGGTGCCGCGCTCGACCAGCATGGTGACGACCACGCCGCGGCCGACGTCGACCTTGGCTTCGATGATGACCCCGCTGGCCGGCGCGTCGGGATTGGCCTTGAGGTCGCCGACCTCGGCCACCAGGAGCAGCATGTCCAGGAAGTTGTCGAGCCCGATGCGCTTCTTGGCGCTCGCTTCGACGAACACGGTGTCGCCGCCCCACTCCTCGGGCACGATGCTGAACTCGGTGAGCTGCTGCTTGATCTTCTCGATGTTGGCGTCGGGCTTGTCGATCTTGTTGATGACGAACACCATCGGCACGGCCGCAGCTTTGGCGTGGTCGATGGCTTCGACCGTCTGCGGCATGACGCCGTCGTCGGCCGCCACCACGATGGCCGCGATGTCGGTGACCTTGGCGCCCCGGGCGCGCATGGCGGTGAAGGCTTCGTGGCCCGGCGTGTCCAGGAAGGTGACGGTCTTGCCGTCGTGCTTCACCTGGTAGGCGCCGATGTGCTGGGTGATGCCGCCGGCCTCGCCGGCGGCCACCTCGGTCTCGCGGATGGCGTCGAGCAGGCTCGTCTTGCCGTGGTCGACGTGGCCCATGACGGCGATCACCGGCGGGCGCGGCTTCAAGTCTTCGGGACGATCGACCGGGATCTCCTCGAGCTCGGCCTCTTCGTCGGCGGCGTGGGTGATCTCGACGGTGCGCTTGAAGTCGTCGGCGAGGATCGTGATCGCCTCGTCGGACAGCGACTGCGTGATGGTCGCCATCTCGCCGTAGCCCATCATGGTCTTGATGATGTCGGCGGTGGAGACGCCCAGGAGCTGCGAGATGTCCTTGATGCTCGCCCCCGACGGCACCTTGATGACCTGGCCTTCGACCGGCACGACCGGCGCCGCGTCGGCGCGGTCGCCCTGCTGGTGGCGGTCGCGACGGCCGCGGCGATTGTCTTGTGGACCGCCTCCGCGGCGCGACGCCTGGGCGTCGATCACCACGCGGCGGCGGCGGTTGCCGGCGCCGCCCGGACGCGCTCTGCGCGGGCCGCTCGACGTCTGGGCATACGCCTTGTCGACGATGTCCTCATCGACTTCGGTCTGGCCGTCGGCAAGCTCCATGCCGGCGCGCTTGAGGTGGGTGAGCACGTCTTCGACTGTCGTATTACGCTGGCGGGCGACCTCAGCGACAGGTTTCATGCGGGCCACTCACATCACCGCCTTTCGCTGCTCGCAGACGCCGGTGAAACGTCTGCGCAGATCGTCGTCTACGAGAACGCGCGCGCGCAGCGCGCGGTCGAGCGCGCGCTTGCGTGTCGCCTGTTCCAAACAGTCGGGCTGCGGGCACAGCCAGGCGCCGCGCCCCGACGGGCGCCGCGCGGCCAGCGCCACGTGGCCGTCGCGTACGGTGAGCCGCACGAGCGCCTCGCTCGGCGCGACCCGCCGGCAACCGACGCAGGTGCGGCGTGGTCCGCCGACATGCCCCGCGGCCGTCACTCCGCCGTCACCTGCTCTCCGGTCTCGGCTTCGGCCAGCTTCTGGTGGCCGGGGATGCCACAGTAGCGGCTGCCCGGCAGCGCCATGTTCGGGCAGCGCTTGCCGTTCGACATGACGGCCGTGCAGCGGCCGCTCGCGTCGTCGCCGTCTTCTGAGTAGGTGAGCTCGGCTTCGTTGCCGGCCATCTCGCTCTGGCTTTTGATGTCGATACGCCAGCCGGTGAGCTTGCTGGCCAGACGCGCGTTCTGACCCTCTTTGCCGATGGCCAGCGAAAGCTGATCGTCGGGCACGATGATGGTCGCCGAGCGACCTTCGTCGTCGACTAACACCTCGCGCACGCGAGCCGGCGACAGCGCCTTGGCCACGAAGCGCGCGGGCTCGTCGTTGTAGGGCACGATGTCGATGCGCTCGCCGCGCAGCTCGCTCACCACCATGCGCACGCGAGAGCCGCGGGGGCCTACACAGGCGCCGACGGGGTCGACCCCGTCGGTGTGCGAGATGACGGCGATCTTGCAGCGGAACCCGGGCTCGCGCGCCACGTTCTTGATCTCTACCAGACCGTCTGAGATCTCGGGCACCTCGAGCTCGAACAGGCGGCGCACGAGGTCGTCGGAGCGCCGCGACAGGATGACCTGCGGCCCCTTGGTCGAGTTCTGCACCTTGATGATGATCGCCTTGACCCGCGCGCCGTGCTCGTAGCGCTCGGTGTCGACCTGCTCGCTCTTGGGCAGCAGGGCTTCGACGCGGCCGAGGTCGACGAGCGTGTAGCGCTGGTCGCTCTGCTGCACGATGCCGGTGACGATGTCGCCGACGCGATCGACGTATTCGTCGTACATGAGGTCGCGCTCGGCTTCGCGGATGCGCTGCAGGATGACCTGCTTGGCCGTCTGGGCGGCGATGCGGCCGAAGTTGTCGGGCGTGACCTCGTGGCGCTCGATCTCGGATTCGTCGACCGACGAAAGGTCGATGCCGATCTCGTCGCCCTCTTCGTTTCTCACCTTGAGAGACTCGACGTCGACGTGATCCGGGAAGATGAGCTGAAAGACGCGAATGTCGCCCGTTTCGGGGTCGATCTCGACCTTGGCCGTCTCGACGGCGTCGGGAGTCTTGCGGTAGGCGGAATGCAACGCGTCCTCGAGTGCGGAGAGCAGCGTCTCGGCGCTGATGCCCTTCTCTTTCTCGATCTGGCGTAGAGCCTCGATGATCTCTCTACTCACTGTGCCCTCCGTTGTCGTCGAAATCGAAGATCACGTGGGCCTTCGCTATCGTGTGGAACGGGATGTCGACCACCTGACCTTCGTCCAAGGCCAGGGTGACGACTTCGGGACCGGACTCGTTCAGCCGGCCCCTGAAGACCGCGCGCCCGTCGGGGGTGGGCGCGGTCTTCACGTACACTCTCTCGCCCGCGGCGCGAGCGAACTGCGCCGGTGTGCGCAGTGGACGATCGAGACCGGGTGATGAGACGTCGAGCGCATACTTGTCGCGCAGGTCGTCGAGAGCATGAGTGACCGCCTCGCAGAGGGCGATGTCGACGCCCCCCGGCCGGTCGACGTAGACGGTCAGACGCCCACTACGTCCGCCGTGCACGTCGAGATCGACGACCTCGACCTCGGGAAAGTCCGCCGCGAGGGCCGCCTCGATCGTCGCCATGAGCTGTCGTTGCTGGTCGCTCTCACTCATCTCCACAAAACAAAAGTGGGCGACTAACGCACCCACTTCTCGAAAGCCTTCGCCTCCCGGTTGTCCGAGTTTGTCTGCGTAAGTATATACCACCCGCCTGAAAGACTAATCAAGCACGCGGGGAACGTCGGCGAACGCCTAAGCGAGCGGGGCAAACGTGCCGATAGGAGAGACCGCGTGCCCCTGTCGGCGAACCTTAAAGGACGAGAAGCGCATGGGAGAGTACACGACCTTCGTCTGTCGCGAGTGCGGCTACACGGCCGAGAACATCCGCTGGGGAGTCAGCGCCAACGACCCACGCAAGCGGTTCATGCCGGCGATCTGTGTGGAGTGCAAGGCGATCGCCGAGGTCGACCTCACCGGCGCCGACATCCTGGTGGACGACTTCAACTGCCTCACCTGCGGCAGCCAGCTCTTCTTCCTGGAGAAGGCCTACTCGTACACCTGCCCCAAGTGCAAGGCCAAGGACATGAAGCTGGTCCAGGGCGAGTACTGGTAAGACCGGTCCGGCGGGCTCGACCGACGCGGCCCGCTGCAGTCCCGGCTGACGCCGACCCCCCCTGCGGCGCCGTCCGGCGCCCGCCCTACCTGACGATGACCACCGGGCTGCCGGTCGGCACCCAGGTGCTGACCTTCAGCACGTCGGCGTTGTGCATGCGCACGCAACCGTGGCTGATGGCCTGGCCGATGAGCGCATCCTCGTTCGTCCCGTGAATGGCGACGACGCCGCCCTGCGGCCAGTTGGCCAGCTTCGGCTGAAAGGCGCTCAGGCCCAGGGCGAGTACCCCGTAGGGACCGCCGGCCGTGAGCGGCCGCAGCTTCTGGTTGATGTAGTAGATACCGGTCGGGGTGGGCAGTGCGGGGCTGCCGACGGCCACCTTGAAGACCTTCAGGAGCTGCCCGCGGCGGTAGACGAAGAGGCGTCGCTCGGAGAGGTGGATGACGATCTTCGCGCTGGTGGTGTAGATGGCGACGCCGCCCTCTTTGATCCAGCCGTGGCTCTCGTTGGGGCGGATCGGCAGCCACACGTCGTACCAGGTGACGCCCTCGATCTGGCGCACCGAGCGCACCAGGAACACTGAGGGGAAGTCGTTGGCGTTGGTCTTGCCGAAGCGCTGCCTCACCGCGGCCGCGGTCGACGGCGCCCTGTAGGCGACGACCGGACGCACGGCTTTGGCGACCAGCCAGCGTGGCACCGGCGCCGGGGTCGGCTGCGTGGCGGCCGACGTGCCGCCGGGCGAGGGACTCGCGCTGGGCTGCGCTGTGCCGCCGCTGGCGGAGCGCACATGGACCACGGCGTAGCCGGCGCCGGCGAGCACGGCGAGCACGATCGCGACGACCACCGCCTTGAGCACAGGGCGAGTCATCGCGTCGTTCCCGAAGCCTTGCGGTCAAGCTGCATAGCGTGCAGCATAGCATCTCCTCGCCGTGGGAAACCTCTGAGCCGACGCCACCTGACAGGGCGGCCCGGGGCTACGCTGTTCAACTTCGCGTCGTACAATGACGATAATGGCGCAGGTCGAAACCACTTAACCCAAGGAGCAGACACAAGTGATTGCACTCATCGTGGTGATCGTCATCGTCGTCGTCGTGGCGCTGGGCCTGTGGTCCACGTTCAACGGACTCGTACGGCGGCGCAACCAGGTCGACAACGCCTGGAGCCAGATCGACGTGCAGCTCAAGCGGCGGCACGACCTGATCCCCAACCTGGTCGAGTCGGTCAAGGGCTACATGCAGTTCGAGCAGGATACCCTCACGAAGGTGACCAACGCCCGCGCGGCCGCCGTGGCCGCCGGCGCCCAGGGGCCGGCCGCCCAGGCACAGGCCGAGAACGCCCTGAGCCAGAGCCTGCGTTCGCTGTTCGCGGTGGTCGAGAACTACCCCGACCTCAAGGCCAACCAGAACGTGATGTCGCTCCAGGAGGAGCTGACCACGACCGAGAACAAGATCTCCTTCGCGCGCCAGTTCTACAACGACAGCGTCATGAGCTACAACACCAAGATCCAGAGCTTCCCGAGCAACCTCATCGCCGGCATGTTCAACTTCACCGCGCGCCAGTTCTTCGAGGCCGAAGCCGCCGACCGCGAGCTGCCCAAGGTCGACCTCAGCATGGCGCCGCAGGTGCAGATGGGCCAGCCGGCCGCGGCTCCGGCCCAGTCGACCCAGCCTCCGGCCCAGCCGCAGCCGCCCAGCCCGCCGCAACAGCCGGCCCAGTAAAGCGACGGTCACCGCTCGATGTACGAACAGATCGCCCGCAACAAGCGCGACTCGGTCCTGCTGGTCGTCATCATCCTGGCCGTGCTGCTCACGCTCGGCTTCGCCATCGGCGTGGCCTACTGGCACACGTATTCCGCGGGTCTCGGCCTGCTCGGCGTGTTCGGCGTCGTGGCGATCGTCTGGAGTCTCATCGGCTACTACGGCGGCTCGAGCATCGTCCTGGGAGCGAGCCGGGCGCAGCGGGTCACCCGCGACCAGGCTCCCGTCCTGTGGAACGTGGTCGAGGAGATGTCGATCGCCGCGGGCATCCCTATGCCGGCCGTCTACATCATCAACGACCCCGCTCCCAACGCCTTCGCCACCGGCCGCGACCCGCAGCACGCGTCGATCGCGGTGACCGCCGGGCTGCTCGAGATGATGAGCCGCGACGAGCTCCAGGGCGTGATCGCCCACGAGATGTCGCACGTGCGCAACTTCGACATCCGCTTCGCCATGCTGGTCGGCGTGCTGGTCGGCATGATCGCCCTGATCGCCGACTTCTTCCTGCGCTCCACGATGTTCGGCGGCATGGGACGCCGCGACAACAACAGCGGCGGCGGCGCCGGCGCGATCTTCCTTCTGATCGCCATCGTCCTCGCCATCCTGGCGCCGATCTTCGCCTGGATGGTGCAGATGGCGATCTCGCGCCACCGCGAGTACTTAGCCGACGCGAGCGGCGTCGAGCTCACACGCAACCCGTTGGGCCTGGCCCACGCCCTGCAGAAGATCGCCGGCGACCCCCGCTCCCTGCGGGTCGCCACCCGGGCCACCGCGCACCTCTACATCGCCAACCCGCTGAAGGGCAAGAAGACCAAGGAGTCGGCCGGCCTGTTCGACACGCACCCTCCCATCCAGAAGCGCATCGACATCCTGCTGGCCATGGCCCACGCCGGCACCGACTCCCTCATGCCGGCGCCGTCGGCGCCGCCGCAGGGCGTGCCGCCGCAGGTCACTCCCGGAGCGCCGCCGGCCTAGACGGCGGCCGCGAGGCAGTCGTCGAGCGCGCGCCGGTAGTCCGCGTTGGCCGGCGCCATCGCGACCGCCAGGCGAGCGGCGCGCAGGGCGCCCGTGGTGTCGTTCGACTTGAGCAGGCAGCGGGCCAGGGCGAACTGAGCGTAGTCGTTGGTGGGCGCGCGGTGCAGGAGCTCTTCGAACTCCCGCGCCGCGGGCCCATAGCGGCCGAGGGCGTAGTACGAGCGTCCGAGCGCCTCGCGGATGGAGTTCTTGTCGGGGGCCAGCAGCAGGGCCTGCTCGAGGAACATGGCCGCCTGAGCAGGGTGTCGGTCGGCCAGAAAGCGACGCCCCTTCTGAAACAGTTCGTAGGCTCGTTCGCCGCGCGCCACGGCCGCTTCGGGCGCGGCTCCCTCGTCGCGGTGTTCGTCTGCCCCCGCCCCGTCGTTGCCCGGCGCGACCATCGTCACTCGCCGGCGAGTCCCAGGTCGGCCGCGACGCCCTGCATGGCGGTGAGGGCGATCGCGAGGAACTCGTCGAGATCGAGCCCGAGCTCGGTGCAGCGCAGGATGGAGTCGCGGTCGACGCCGCGTGCGAAGGCGCCTTCGCGCATGCGCTTGCGAACAGAGGAGAGCTTGACCTGCGGGAGCGAGCGGTCGGGCCGCACCAGGGTAGCGGCGGTGATCAGGCCGGTGGTCTGGTCGGCGGCGATCAGGGCTACGTCGAGCGGTCGCTCCGCCACCGCGCCCGTCGCGGGATTGTGCGCCATCACGGCATGCTGGAGGTCGGCCGGAAGCCCCAGCTCACGCAGCCGCTCTGCCGCCCTGGCGCCGTGCCGGGCGGCGTCGCCGGCCGTCTCTTCGACGTCGAGGTCGTGGGCGAGCCCGGTCAAGCCCCAGAGGTCGGGGTCGTCACCGAGCCGCACGGCCAGCCCGCGCATCACGGCTTCGCAGGCTAGCATGTGGCGTCGCAGGTTGAGGTTGGCTATGGAGTCGTCGATCAGCCTCATGACCTGGTCGCGAGACGCCGCGGAGACACCCATGCGACTCACCCGCCGCCGAAAGCGGTCTCGACTTCGTCCAAGATGGCGCGCGCGCAGGCCGGCTTGCTCGTGCGCGGCACGTGCACCTCGCGACCCGAGGTGAGGATGGTGATCTCGTTCTCATCGGAGCCGATCCCGATGCCCTCCGCCAGGATGTCGTTGAAGACCAGCAGATCGACGCCCTTGGCGGCCTTCTTGGCTCTGGCCCGGTCGATGCGCGGGCCGGCCTCCGCGGCGAAACCCACGCGCAGCAGGCCGGGACGCCTGGTCTGACCGAGGATGTCGACCGTCGGCACCAGCCGCAGTGTGAGCTCGGGCGTGGCGGCGCGCTCGAGCTTGCCTTCGCTGACCGTTTCGGGCCGGTAGTCGGCGACGGCGGCCGCCATGACCAGCACGTCGGCCTGGGCCGACTCGCGAGTGACCGCGTCGGCCATCTCGGCCGCGCTCTCGACGACCACGGTGCGGTAGGCCGCCTCGTCGCCGCCGCGCGTCGTGACCAGGACGACGTCGGCGCCCCGCAGATAGGCTTCGTCGGCGACCGCCCGGCCCATCTTGCCGCTGGAGCGATTGCCGATGTAGCGCACCGCGTCGATCGCTTCGCGGGTGCCGCCCGCCGTCACCACGACCTTGCGGCCGGCGAGCACCCCCGACGCGAGGCCGGCGAAGGCGCGCCGCACCGCCGTCATGATGACGTCGGGCGCGGCCATGCGACCGGCGCCCTCCTCGCCGCAGGCGAGGTCGCCGGCGCCGGTCGGCAGCACGTCGACGCCGCGGCCGGCGAGGATCTCGAGGTTACGCTGGGTCGCAACGTGTTCGTACATCGCCCAGTTGGCGGTGGGCGCCACGATCACAGGGCCCCGGAAAGCCAGGTAGATGGCCGAGAGCAGGTTGTCAGCAAGCCCGTGGGCGAGCTTGGCCACCGTGTTCGCCGTGGCCGGGGCCACGACCATGACATCGGCGCGACGGGCGGCTTCGATGTGTTCGAACCAGCCGCCCGACGACTGCCAGGAGCTTTCGTCGTCGAGCACTCCGGCGCGGGCCACCGCGGCGAACGTGAGGGGCATGACGAAGCGTTTGGCGGCCGCGGTGGTGACCACCGTCGGGGCGTACCCCTCTTTGGTGAGCAGGCGCACGAACTCGACCGCCTTGTAGATCGCGATGCCGCCGCTCACGCCGACCAGCACGTGGCGCTGCGGCGGATGCAGCTCTGCGGCCGCCATGCCGCCCGACCCGACCCTCAGCCCTTGGTCGAGAAGTCGATCTTGCCCTCGGCGATCTCTTCGAAGGCGATCGTGAGGAGGTTCTTGCTGCGCGACGTCACGAGCGGCGGCGGGAACTCGTCGAACAGGCCTTCGCCGAGCGAGTTGTAGTAGTTGTTGATCTGGCGCGCGCGCTTGGCGGCGATGACGGTGAGCGAGTACCGCGAGTTGCCCGCGTGGGGCAGCAGTTCGTCGATGCGGGGACGGTCCACTAGTCTCCTTTGTGTCGTGTCTCTCGGGCGCGATGTCGCGCCATGATGGCGGCGAGGTCGGCGGCCGCCCGTTCGGGTTCGTCGTTCACGATGACCTCGTCGAACTCGTGTGCGGCGGCGATCTCGCCCTTCGCGATCTCGAGCCGGCGGGCGATCGCCTGCGGCGAGTCGGTCGCCCGGCCCTGCAGCCGCCGGGCGAGCTCGTCGACCGACGGCGGCGCCAGGAAGATCAGCGTCGCCTCCGGCATGGACCGGCGGATGGCGCGCGCGCCTTCGAGCTCGATCTCGAGGATGACATCATAGCCCTGCGCGAGCTTGTCTTCTACGTCGGCGCGCAGCGTGCCGTACAGGTTGCCACCGTAGTCTACCCATTCGACGAAGTTCCCCCCGGCCACGGCCTGCCGGAACTCGGCGACGGTGAGAAAGCGATAGTGCACGCCGTCGGTCTCGCCGGGCCGCGGCGCCCTGGTGGTCGCCGACACTGAGGTGACGACGCCCGGCAGCGCCCTGCGCACCAGACTGATGACGGTCCCCTTGCCGACCCCGGAGGGGCCGACGACGACGAAGACCGACGGGATGGTCAGCTCCCGAAGAAGCCCAGCAGCTCGGAGCGCTGGCGGTCGGACAGCCCGCCGACGGTCTTGCTGGGGCTGACGCGGCACTGCTCCATGATGCGGGCCGACTTGACGCGACCGCACTTGGGGGCCGCCATGAGCAGGTCGACCACCTTGGCGGTCAGCAGGTACTCCGGCGGCTCGCGCAGCACCGAGGCGATGGTGACGTGCCCGCGCTTGAGATCGACCTTGAGCCTGGCGCGCCGGCTGCGTACCTCGTTCGCGCGCTGGAGGGCGTCCATACGCTGGTCGAGCGAGCGCTCGGGGGCGACGTTCAGTTGCTTGGCGGGAGTCTGCATCGTGAGGAAGTATATGGAACCCCGTCGGGCGGTTCAAGCCGCCGCCGCTGTCGAAAAGGGCGACACTAGCTGCGACTTCGCGGCTCCCGTGCCGCGCGGCGCCGGAGCAGCCACGAAAAGGCTAGGAGCCCGTCAGCGCCCTGCCGCGCACGGCGGCGAGATCGGGCAGACCGCGGTCGGCAAGCTCGGCCCGCAGTTCGGCGACGATGCGCCGGGGCGCGTCGGGTCCGCCGAAGTTCGCCGCCCCGACGGCGACCGCGGTCGCCCCGCAGGCGATGAACTCGAGGACGTCGCGACCGCCGGCGATGCCGCCCATGCCGATGAGCGGCGTATCGAGCGCGCCGGCTATCTCCCACACCATGCGCAAGGCGAGCGGCTTGATGGCCGGACCCGAAAGGCCGCCGGTGCGGTTGCCCAGGAAGGGGGTCAGCGTCTGCGGGTCGAGCACCAGAGCCCGCACGGTGTTCACGAGCGATAGGGCGTCGGCGCCCGCGTCGGCCGCCGCCCGCGCGATCGCCACGACGTCGGTGACGTTGGGGGTCAGCTTGACGATCAGCAACCGCCGCGTCAGGGCGCGCGCCGCGGCCGTGAGCCGCTCGGTCTCGGCCGGCTCGGTGCCGATCGCAAGACCGTGTCTGCCGACGTTCGGACACGAGACGTTGAGCTCATAGCCGACGACGAGCGGCAGGGCGCCGTCGCCGACCGCGAGGCGCTCTTCGAGGCGCCGCAGGACCTCGAGGTAGTCCTCAGGTCGGCGGCCGCCGATGTTGACGATCACCGGCACGGCGACGAAGGCCAGCTCGGGAAGATGGTCGAGACAGCCCTCGATGCCGCGGTTCTGCAGCCCGACGGCGTTGATCATGCCCGAAGCGGTCTCGGTGAGGCGCGGCGGCGGGTTGCCGGCGCGGGCCTCGAGCGTGACAGTCTTGGGGACGTAGGCGCTGAAGGGAAACGGCGTCAGCGCCTGAGCGCCGTACAGGCGGGCCGTCTCGAGCGCGTCGAACGTGCCCGAGGCGTTCAGGACGGGGTGCTCGAGGCGCAGCCCCGCGAGCGAGACGGCCAGGTCCGCTGCCTGTCCAGGCGCGGCCGTCACCGCGCCTCCCCGGGCTCGCCGGCGCCGGGCTCGAGAAGATCGAGCGCGAACACCGGGCCGTCGACACACACCCTGAGGTAGCCGTCGCGGGTCGGCACGACACAGCCGTGGCAGGCGCCGGTGCCGCAGGCCATGTGGGCTTCGAGTGAAGCGTAGCCCGACAGCCCGGCGCCGCTCGTCCAGGCCTGCACAGCGGCGAGCAGCGGCGCTGGGCCGCAGGCGAGCACGCTCGTCTGCGGCACAGCGCCGACTTCGCGAGCCAGCTCGACGGCGGTGCCGCGCCTGCCCAGGGAGCCGTCGTCGGTCGCCACCCAGAGGTCGTCGATCTCGAAAGCTCCGGCCAGGCGCGCCTGGCGCTCGTCGCGAAAGCCGAAGGCGGCGGTCACCGGCACGCCGCGGGCACGCAGCGCATCGGCGACGAACTGGAACGGCGCGGCTCCGATGCCGCCGGCGACGAGCAGCGCGGCCCGCACCCGCTCGAGGGGGAACCCGTGGCCCAGCGGCCCAGCGACCGCGAGGGTGTCGGCCACGCCGAGCTCGGCGAGCTCGCGCGTGCCTTCGCCGCGCGGCTCGACGAGAAGGCGCACCCGCTCGCCGTCGATGGAATGCAGCGACAGCGGACGCCGCAGGCGGAACTGCGTGCCGGGCAGCGCCACCATGACGAACTGCCCCGGAGCGGCGAGGGCCGCGATGTCGGGGGCCAGCAGGGTGAGCAGCGAGTATGGCCCGAACGAGCGCCGTGCCACCACGCGATACCGGCCGCTCGTCGCGCCGGCGCAGGTCTGACCGGCCGGCGGCGGCGGCGTGGGACCCATCGCTTCGCCAGACTTCCCCATCGCTCCGTCAGTCCCGCCGATCGGTACGTCGGTCTTCCCCATCGCTGGCCTTTCAGTCTTCCCCGTCGTCGTGCAGGTCCTGCAGGCAGTGCACCGTCACCCGCGGTCGCCGCGCCGCTTCGATGGCCGAGACGGCCGCCGACGCGCCGGCGAGGGTCGTGATGCAGGGGACGCCCTTCTCGAGGGCGGCGCGGCGGATCTCGTAGCCGTCGCTGCGCGCGCCCCGGCCGAACGGCGTGTTGACGACGAAGTCGACGCGGCCCTCTTCGATCAGGTCGACGATGTGGGGGGCGCCTTCGGTGACCTTGTTGACCTCGATCGTCGGCACGCCGAGGCTCTGCAGGGCGCGCGCCGTGCCGCGGGTGGCCAGGATGGTGAACCCGAGGCCGTGCAGGTGCTGCCCCAGGATGGTGGCCGCCGACTTGTCGGGGTCGCAGACCGAAAGGAAGATCGTGCCGTCGGTGGGCAGCGGCGCGCCGGCCGCCGCCTGAGCTTTGGCGAAGGCCTGGGGGAACGTGTCGGCCACCGCCATGACTTCGCCGGTGGCCTTCATCTCGGGGCCCAGGCGGTAGTCGGCGCCGGGGAACCGGTTGAAGGGCATGACCGCCTCTTTGACGCTCACGTGACGCGGCACGCGGCGCTGGGGCAGGTGGAGCTCGGCAAGGGTCGCCCCCAGGATGACGCGCGTGGCGTGCTTGGCCATCTGCACGCCGGTGGCCTTGCTCACGAAGGGCACGGTGCGCGATGCCCGCGGGTTGACCTCGAGCACGTACAGCTCGTAGCTCTGGTAGGCGAACTGCACGTTCATGAGGCCCCGCACGCCGAGCGCCCTGGCCAGCGCGCCGGTCTGGCGGCGCACCTGCTCGAGCGTGCCCTCGCCCAGCGAGATCGACGGCAGTACGCACGACGAATCGCCCGAGTGCACCCCGGCCTCTTCGACGTGCTGCATGATGGCGCCGATGTAGGTGTCTTTGCCGTCGGACAGCGCGTCGACGTCGACTTCGATCGCGTCCTCCAGGAACTTGTCGATCAGGACGGGGTGGTCGGGGCTGGCGTGCACCGCGGTGTCGATGTAGCGGCCGAGCTCCTCACTTGCGTAGACGATCTGCATGGCGCGTCCGCCGAGCACGTAGGACGGCCGCACGAGACACGGATAGCCGATGCGCTCACCGATCTCGAGCGCCTCGTCGCGCCCACGCGCCACCCCGTAGGTAGGGCAGCGGATGTCGAGCTCGTCGAGCAGCATGCCGAACCGGCCGCGGTCTTCAGCCAGGTCGATCGCGTCCTGCGGCGTGCCGAGGATGGGGATGCCGGCGGCCTCGAGCTGGCGAGCGATGCGCAGGGGAGTCTGGCCGCCGAACTGCACGATGACGCCCTTGGGCTTCTCGTTCGCGCAGACGTTGGCGACGTCTTCGAAGGTGAGCGGCTCGAAGTAGAGCCGGTCGGAGATGTCGTAGTCGGTCGACACGGTCTCCGGGTTGCAGTTGACCATGACGGCCTCGTAGCCCTGCTCACGCACGGTCATGGCGGCGTGCACGCAGCAGTAGTCGAACTCGATCCCCTGGCCGATCCGGTTGGGGCCGCTGCCCAGGATGACGACGCGCTCGCGCTCGCCGGGAGTGGCTTCGTTTTCGTCTTCGTAGGTGGAGTAGAAGTACGGCGTCTCGGCTTCGAACTCGGCGGCGCAGGTGTCGACCGCCTTGTAGACCGGCACGATGCCGTCGCTCAGGCGCTGCGCGCGGATCTCGCTCTCGCCGGTGCCCGTGAGCTCGCCGAGGCGACGGTCCGAGAAGCCGTAGCGCTTGAAGCGGCGCAGGGCGTCGGCCGTAAGCCGCGGCCCGGCGCGGCGCACCTCGCCTTCGAGCTCGACGATGTCGGCGAGCTCGGCCAGGAAGAAGTGCGGCACCCCCGTGAGGTCGTGGATCTCGTCGCGGCTGAAGCCCTGGCGGCAGGCGTGCAGGATGAGCTCGTAGCGCTCGCAGGAGGGCACCGACAGCGCCTTGGCTATGGCCTTGCGGTCGAGCGGCAGGGTCGGCGTGCTGTCGAGCTCGCGCGAGCGCATCGCCTTGAGGAAGGATTCCTTGAACGTGCGCCCGATCGCCATCGCCTCGCCCACGCTCTTCATGTGCGTCGTCAGCTCGGTGTCGGCCATGGGGAACTTCTCGAAGGCCCAGCGCGGCATCTTGACCACGATGTAGTCGAGGGTCGGTTCGAAGCTCGCCGGTGTCTTGCGGGTGATGTCGTTGGGGATCTCGTCGAGGGTGTAGCCCACGGCCAGCATGGCGGCGATCTTGGCGATCGGAAAGCCGGTCGCCTTGGAGGCCAGCGCCGAGCTGCGCGACACGCGCGGGTTCATCTCGATGACCACGACGTCGCCGCTCACGGGATCGACCGCGAACTGCACGTTGGACCCGCCGGTGTCGACGCCGATCTTGCGGATGATCGCCTTGGCGGCGTCGCGCAGCTCCTGGTACTGACCGTCGGTCAGGGTGAGGGCCGGCGCTACCGTGACGCTGTCGCCGGTGTGCACGCCCATGGGGTCGACGTTCTCGATGGAGCAGATGATCACGACGTTGTCGGCGCGGTCGCGCATGACTTCGAGCTCGTACTCGTGCCAGCCGGCTACCGACTCCTCGAGCATCACCTGGGTGATCGGGCTCAGACGCAGGCCGTTGTCGGCGATGCGCCGCAGGCTGTCGCGGTCGTGGGCGATGCCGCCGCCGGCCCCGCCCAGGGTGAAGGCCGGCCGCACGACGAGCGGCAGCCCGAGGTCTGTGGTGGCGCGCTCGACGTCGGCCGGCGAGGTCGCGATCACGCTGCGCGGCACGCGCAGGCCGATCTCCTCCATGGCGGTGCGGAACTCCTGGCGGTCTTCGGCGCGGCGGATGGCGTCGGCGTCGGCGCCGATCATCTCGACCTCCCAGAGGTCGAGGATGCCGCTCTCCTTGAGCTCGATCGCCAGATTCAGGGCGGTC
Organism: uncultured Actinomycetes bacterium; assembly: GCA_963733255.1. Classification (GTDB taxonomy): domain Bacteria; phylum Actinomycetota; class Thermoleophilia; order UBA2241; family UBA2241; genus Bog-752. The sequence goes on along the minus strand of CAVTCH010000019.1, from coordinate 159,062 downwards.
TGACCGCCGAGCGTGGGCAGCAGCGCGTCGGGGCGCTCGATCTCGATCACGCGCGTCAGCGTGGGCAGGTCGAGCGGCTCGATGTAGGTGCGAGCGGCGAAGTCGGGGTCGGTCATGATGGTGGCCGGGTTCGAATTGACGAGCACCACTTCGTAGCCCTCGTCGGCCAGCACCTTGCAGGCCTGGGTGCCGGAGTAGTCGAACTCGCACGCCTGGCCGATGACGATCGGCCCCGAGCCGATGATCAGGATCTTGTGGAGGTCGTCGCGGCGCGGCACGGCTAGGTGGCCTCGGCCGCGCTGCCGGCGCGGTCCGTCGCGAACCGGCGCATCTCGGCACGAAAGCGCGCGAACAGGTGGAGCGAGTCGTGCGGCCCCGGCGTCGATTCGGGGTGGTACTGCACCGAGAAGGCATACTGCGCCGGCGCGGCGAGGCCCTCGACGGTGCCGTCGTTCAAGTTCACGTGGGTCACCCGGGGCGCACCGTCGGGGCCCGCCTTGCCCGGATCGGGGCCTGCCGTGCCGGGGTCGCGCACCGCGAAGCCGTGGTTCTGGGTGGTGATCTCGATCTCGCCGGTCGTCAAGTCTTTGACCGGGTGGTTGGCCCCGCGGTGCCCGAACTTCAGTTTGTAGGTGGACATGCCCAGCGCCAGCGCGAGGAACTGGTGTCCGAGGCAGATCCCGAACAGCGGCGTCTTGCCCAGCAGCTTCTGCACGGTCTTCACCGCGTAGGTGACGGCCGCCGGGTCGCCGGGACCGTTCGACAAAAAGACGCCGTCGGGCCGCATCTTGAGCACCTCGCGGGCCGTCGTGCCGGCCGGCACGACGGTCACCCGGCAGCCGGACGCGGCCAGATAGCCCACGATGGAGCGCTTGATGCCGAAGTCGAAGGCCACGACATGCAGTGGCTCGTCGCCGTCGCCGGCCGGCGTCTCGGAGGCCTCGGCGCAGGTGACGACGCTGGCCAGATCGAGGCCCGCCATACGCGGCAGCTTCTGGGCCCTGCGGCGCAGCGAGCTCACGTCGAGGTCGTCGGTCGAGACCACCGCGCGCAGCGCGCCCTGACTGCGGATGTGACGCGTCAGGGCGCGCGTGTCGACCCCTCCGACGGCCAGCACGTCGTGGCTGCCGAGCCAGTCGAGCCAGCTCGCCGTCGACGCGCGATTGAAGGCGTAGTTGACGATCTCGCGGGCCACGATCGCCCGGGCGTGAGCCTGCCCCGATTCGTCGCGCGAGGGGTCGGCCCCGTAGTCGCCGTTCAGAGGGAACGTGTAGGTGACGATCTGGCCGCAGTACGAGGGGTCGGTGGCGATCTCCTGGTAGCCGGTCATGGCCGTGTTGAACACGATCTCGCCACCGATCGTGCCGGCGCCGGCGACCGCCTCGCCGCGATAGGCGAAGCCGTCCTCGAGGACGATGAGCGCCGGGCTAGGCACGATCGTCGAACACCAGGCGTCCCGCGGCGACCGTGAGCGTGACGCGTCCCCGGAGCGTCCGTCCGAGCCAGGCCGAGTTGGTAGAGCGCGAGTGCAGAGCGGCCGTTTCGACGGTCCAGCGGGCGGCTCCGTCGACGAGGCAGAAGTCGGCCGGCGCCCCGCTCACCAGCGTGGGCACCGGCAGGCCGGCGAGGCGCGCCGGCGCCTGGCTCATGCGCGTCACGAGGACGCCGAGCGGCAGCTCCTTCGTTACCACGAGCTCGCCGTAGAGCGCGGCGAAGGCCGTCTCGAGCCCGGTCGTGCCGAACGGCGCGGCCTCGAACGGGACCTCCTTCTCTTGCTGGGCATGCGGCGCGTGGTCGGTCGCCACACAGTCGACGAGGCCGCTCTTGAGCGCCGCGACCAGCGCACGCCGGTCGCTTTCGGGGCGCAGCGGAGGGTTCATCTTCAGGTTCGAGTCGAGACTCGTGACGCAGTCGTCGGTGAGCGTCAGGTGGTGCGGACAGGCTTCGGCCGTGACCGGCAGATCGAGTGCCCGGGCGCGCTCCAGATGCTCGAGGGAGAGCGCCGTGCTCAGATGACAGAGGTGCAGGCGGCCCTGCTCGTAGCGCGCCACTTCGAGCGCGCGGGCCACGTCGGCGCTCTCGGCGATGGCGGGGATGCCGCCGAGCCCGAGCTTGGCCGAGACCGCGCCCTCGTGCATCACGCCGTTGCCCATGAGGGAGTCGTCCTGGGCGTGCACCGCCACGAAGCGGTCGGTGACCTTGACGTACTGCAGGGCGCGCCGCAGGAGCTGGGCGCTGGGCACCGGCACGCCGTCGTCGCTGAAGCCCACCGCGCCGGCCTGTGCCAGCTCGTGCATCTCGGTGAGCTGCTTGCCGGCGAGGTCGCGACTCATGGCGGCGAAGAACCCGGTGGGCACGGCCGCTTCGGCCGCGGCCCGCTGCGCCATTCCCTTGAGCACGGCCGCCGAGTCGACGACCGGGTCGGTGTTGGCCATGCCGAATACCGCGACGTAGCCTCCGGCGGCGGCCGCGGCCGCCGCGGTCGTCAGGTCTTCTTCGTCTTCGCGACCCGGCGTACGCAGGTGAGCGTGAAGGTCGACGAATCCCGGCAGCAGGAGCATGCCCTTGCCTTCGACGACGCGCACCCGGGCGGGCGCTTCGAGGTCGCTGCCGAGCGCGCTGATGCGACCTTTCTTGACCAGCACATCGAGGGTCTGATCGAGCTCGGCCAGCGGATCGACCACCCGGGCGCCACGCACCAGCAGGTCGGCCCCGGCGCCACCTCTGGACCACGTACGGACGGTCACGCCGCACCCCTTTCGTCGGCCGAGCGTTCGTCGTAGCCCGCGATCGTGCGGTACAGGATCGCCATGCGCACCGCGAGCCCGGCTTCGACCTGCTCGAGGATCAACGTGTCCGCGTGGTCGGCGATCGCGGGGCTGATCTCGACGCCGCGGTTGATGGGGCCGGGGTGCATGACCTTCTGCCCGGGGCGCAGCCGCTCGAGCGACATGCCGTAGAGGCTCGAGTACTCGCGCAGCGAGGGGATGAAGTTGGCGCCCTCCTGCATGCGCTCCATCTGCATGCGCAGCAGGTAGATGACGTCGGCTTCGGGAAGCCGGTCGAGCGAGTACTCGACCGCGACCCCGAGGCTCTCGACGTCGCGCGGGATGAGCGACGGCGGACCGGCCACCGTGACGTCCATGCCCAGGAGCTGAAAGCCGGCGATGTCGCTGCGCGCGACGCGGCTGTGCAGGATGTCGCCGACGATCCAGACCTTCTTGCCGTCGAGCTCGCGGCCGAGCGCCTGGCGCATGGTGAACAGGTCGAGCAGGCACTGCGAGGGATGCTGGAACTTGCCGTCGCCGGCGTTGATCACGCTGGCCTGCGTGTAGCGCGAGGCGAGCCGGCAGGCGCCGATCTGGGGGTGGCGCATGACGATGATGTCGGGCTGGTAGGCGGACAGGGTGAGGATGGTGTCCTTGAGCGACTCGCCCTTGTCGACCGCGGATCCCGCGGCGCGCACGTTCATAGTGTCGGCCGACAGCCGTTTGGCGGCCAGCTCGAAGCTCGTCAGGGTACGCGTCGAGGATTCGTAGAACATGTTGATGATGGTGCGTCCGCGCAGGGTGGGCACCTTCTTGATGTCGCGCTGCAGCACGGGCAGAAAGCTTTCGGCGGTCTCGAGGATGAGCTCCGCCTCGGCTCTCGTCAGATCGTCGATCGACAGCAGGTCGCGCTTGGCCATCTCACTCCTCCCCGGCCGGGCTGACAAGCACGACCTCGTCTCTGCCGTCGGCCTCGGCCAGGCACACCTCGATGCGCTCACGCGGGGCGGTCGGCAGGTTCTTGCCGATGTAGTCGGGCCTGATCGGCAGCTCGCGATGGCCGCGATCGACCAGCACCGCGAGCTGCACGCGAGCCGGCCGGCCGTAGTCGAACAGAGCGTCGATGGCCGCCCGGATGGTGCGCCCCGTGTAGAGGACGTCGTCGACCAGCACCACCGTGGCGCCGTCGACCTCGAAGTCGAGGTCGGTGCTCTTGACGATGGGGTTCGGGGTGGAGGGCACGACGCCGTAGGCGCCGCGAGCGGCGACGTCGTCGCGATAGAACGAGATGTCGAGATCGCCGATCGGCACCTCTCGTGCCGCGATGTCGCGCACGATGGCGTGCAGGCGGCGCGCCAGGAAGGCGCCTCGGGTGTGGATGCCGACGATGGCTAGGCGATCGTCGCCGGTGTTCTTTTCGAGGATCTCGTGGGCCATGCGGGTGACGGTGCGCGCTACCTGCTCGCCCGTCATGACGACCCTGTCGCCGGCGTCAGGCATAAAAAAACACCGCCCTTTGGTGGGCGGCGCGGCTGTTCTGGGCGTGCATCACGGTGACCCCTTTCCGGTCTCTCAGGACCTGGATTAAAGGTTTTGTCGACTGTAGTCCGAGAGGACGGCGGGGTCAAGGAGACATTCGGGCGAGCGCTCGACGAGCGCCGCCCGCACCATCACCTGGCGTCACGCTCCGCTTCTGAGGGTCGCCAGGAAGGCCGCGAGATCGGCCGGCAGGGGTGCGTCGAACGACAGCGGCTCGCCGCTCAGCGGGTGGGCGAACTCGAGGTGAGCGGCGTGCAGGAACTGGCGCGTGAGGCCGGCCGGACGGCGCGCCCTGTCACCGTAGGTCACGTCGCCGGCGACCGGGTAGCCCAGGGCCGCGAAGTGCACCCTGATCTGGTGCGTGCGGCCGGTCTCGAGACGCACGTCGAGCAACGTGTAGCCGGGCAGGCGTTCGCGCACGACGAAATGCGTGACGGCGCGATGCGGCCGGGTGGTGTGGACCGAGATGCGCTTGCGGTCGCGCACGTGGCGACCGAGCGGCGCGTCCACAGTGCCCTCGTCGTGCGGCAGCGCTCCCGAGAGGAGCGCCACATAGCGGCGGGCGATCTCGCGACGGGCCATCTGGCTCACCAGCCGGCGGTGAGCGTCGGGCGTACGTGCCACGATCAGCAGACCCGACGTGTCGCGGTCGAGGCGATGCACCACACCCGGGCGCGACTCATGTCCGCCGGCGATGCCGCGGGCGAGCAGACCCTGGACCAGCGTCCCGTGCTCGTGGCCGGGCGCCGGATGCACCACGACTCCGGCCGGCTTGTCGACGACGAGCAGGGCCTCGTCTTCGTAGACCAGCGTATACGGGACATCCTCGGCGCTCAGGGTAGTGGCGCGGGGCGCCGGCAGCGAGTAGCTGACCACCTCGCCCTCGCGCAGAAGGTGACCCTTGCCGAGCACCCGACCGTCGATGGTGACCATCGCGGTAGCGATCAGACGTTGCGCGTCGGCGCGGCTCTGGCCTATGCGCCGCGCCAGGGCGACGTCGAGCCGCTGACCGGCCTCGGTCTCGCTCGCCACGAAGTCGGCCACGCCCGCCTCAGGTCTCGCCGTCGAGGCGACCGCGCGGCGCCGGCCACAGGACGCGCACCACGATCAGCGCCGCGCCCACGAGAATGGCCACGTCGCCGGCGTTGAACGTCGGCCACGGCCCTATGCCGACGTAGTCGACGACGTAGCCGAAGCGCAGGCGATCGATGAGGTTGCCCGCGGCCCCGCCCAGCACGATCGCAAGCGGCAGGGCGAAGCGCGCGGGCGCTCGCCATACGGCGATCGCCAGGCCGATGCACACGCAGGCGATCACGGCGGCCAACAGACTGCCGCCACCGGCGAACCGACTGAACGAGATGCCGGTGTTGTGCTCGATACGGATGGCGAAGCTGGCACCGAAGGTCCAGGGCAGATGGGCCGCCTGGTGGCGCACGAACCAGCCGACGAGCTGGTCGGCGGCGGCGATCGCGACCGCGATCGCCGCCGCTCGCACACGCACGCGGCTCATCGCAGGGTCCCGGCTCCGCCGGGCGCTCTCATGCCGGTCTCGTCTGCCATGCCGTCCGTGTCGGTCCTCCACGTGCCGCGGTCATCGCCACGCCCTGCCGCGGTGATCGTCTTCATGACTCGGTGCGCTCGCCACGCCTTGCCGCGGCGGTCGCCGCCACGGCTTTCATGAGTCGTCGCGTCGTCTTGTCGCGATCGACACGCACGTCTCGCCGGAATCGCCGCCACCTCAGGGCACGCTCGGCGGCAGGCCCAAGGCCCGCCGTGCGAAGTCGAGCCGGACGCCGCTCAGCAGCACCGTCTTGCGACGGCCGCCTTCGCCCGACGCGACGGTGACGCTACCGCGGGACACGCCGAGCGTCTCGGCCAGATAGCGGCAGAGCTCGCGATTGGCCCGGCCCTCGATGGCCGGCGCGGCGACCCGCACGCGCAAGCGTCCGTCGGCCACGCCCCTGAGCTCGGAGCGCCGGCCTCCGGGCGTCACCCAGACGGCCAGGTACACCCCGTCGGCTGAGCCGCGCAGCGGGCCGACCTCACCACTTGAAGGCGTTGTCGTCGACCTCGTTCTCGACGTCGGAGAGCAGATCGTCGGGCTCGCCCAGGAACGGCGCCCGCGGCTGGCCGGCAGGCTTGTCGTCGGTCGTCGGAGCGGCGGGTCGGTCGTCGGTCTGTGCCGGCGACTCGTCGGCCTTCGGGGCGGCCGGCTTGTCGGCGGCCGGCGCCGGCGGATCGGCGGCCTTTGGAGCGGCCGGCTTGTCGACGGTCGGCGCGGAGGTGGCGGCAGACCCCGTCTGACCGGCTTGCGGCGGCGAGGCCACCGGAGCGGTCCGGGGCGCGCCGAAAGGCGGCGGCGTAGGCGACGGCGCTTCGGGACGCGCCGGTGGCGGCGTGGGCGCCGACGGCCGGGCCGAGAGCGGCGGCGTCGCTGCGGGCGTCGCCGGGCGACTCGCGGCGTCGTGGGCCATGGCCTGCTTGATGTCGTCGGTGGGCGTCGCGAAGCGGCCCGTCTTCTTGGCCTCGGCTTCGACCTCGGCGAGCTGCTTCGTGTACCCGTCGAGCAGCGAACGGAACTTGAAGCGGAAGTCCTCTTCGGAGCTGCGCAGCACGACGATCTGCTTTTCGACCTTCTGCTTGTCGGCGTACGACTCGTTGACCATCTGACGCGCCTTGAGCTCGGCTTCGCTCATGATGAGCTGAGCCTCTTTCTGGGCGTTGGCCCTGAGCTCTTCGGCGCTGCGCTGAGCAGCCACAAGGGTGTTCTGCAGCGTCTCTTCGAGGTTGCGGTACTGGTCGATCTTCTCCTGCATGGTCTCGAGACGCTCGGAGAGCTCGATGTTCTCTTTGAAGAGGCGCTCGAACTCGTCGGCGATCTCGTCGAGGAACTCGTCGACCTCGCCGTCGACGTAGCCGCGCATGCCGCGTTTGAACTCCTTGTGGCGAATGTCGAGCGGTGTCAGCTTCATCGGGCCTCCAGTCCCGCGCTCTTACAGGAAGAACACGAGTTGTTGAACGATGAACAGGACCACCAGCCCGACCACCGGGCTGAGATCGAGGGTGGTGTTGCCGAGGTGCACGTAAGGGATGAACCGCCTGAAGATGCGCAGATACGGCTCGGTCACCGAGTAGAGGATACCGTACAGCCGATAGACGGGCGTGCCGGGACGCAGCGGCACCCAGCTCAGCAACAGGCGCGCCAAGATGACGAACGAGTAGATCTCGACGAGCGCGCCGACGACGAGGACGATCATCGCCCGCGTCTCGCACGCTCGACCGCGGCGGCGACCGCGGCCGTGAGCGCCTCTCTCATGCCTCTGTCTTCGAGCACCTCTACCCCTTCGGCCGTCATGCCGCCCGGCGTGGCCACCGCCGTGCGCACCGCTACCGGGTCGCCGTCTCGCGCCACGAGGGCGGCCGAGCCGGCCACGCCGGCCACCGCGAGCTCGCGGGCCAGTTCTTCGCTGAGCCCCGCTTTGGCACCTGCCTCCGCCAGCGCCTCGATGAACAGCGCTGTGAAGCCCGGTCCGCAGCCCGACACGGCCGTCGCCGCGTCGAAGAGGCTCTCAGGAATCTCTACCACACTACCCGCCCGGCCGAACAGATCACGCACCGCGGCGAGCTGCGCCGTCGTGAGCGTGCCGGTCGCGAGCAGAAACACGCCACGGCCGACCGCCGCAGCCACGTTGGGCATGAGGCGCGCCACGCAGGCCCCGTCGGGCAGGCCGGCGCGCAGCTCGTCGAGCGGCACGGCGGCGGCGAGCGAGACCAGGGCGCGCCCTTCGAGGACCGGCGCGACCGCCGCGAGCGCCGCCGGCACGTCGGCCGGACGCATGGCCAGCACGACGATCTCGCTCAGGCTCACGAGGGCGGCCGGAGAAGCGCTGACGCGGGCGTCGAACCGCGCCGCGAACGTCTGCGCGGCCTCGGGCAGGGGATCGTAGACGTTCAGGGCGAGGTCGGAGGCGACCCGGCCGGACGTAGCCCCGCCGGAGGGCGCCTGCGGCGCGTCTCGACGCCAACCCTCAGCGAGGGCCCGTGCGATGTGCCCGGCGCCGAGGAATCCCGCTCGCATCAGAACTGGTTGAAGAAGCCCTTCTCGATGAGCCGGGCGCGCTCTTCGGCCGACACCTCGACGTTGCGCGGCGTAAGCAGGAAGACCTTGTCGGCGACCCTCTGCATGCCGCCGTCGAGCGCGTAGGTGAGCCCGCTGGCGAAATCGATCAGGCGCTTGGAGAGGTCGGTGTCGGAACCTTGGAGGTTGACGATCACGGGGACGTCGACCTTGAACTTGTCGGCGATCTGCTGGGCGTCGTTGAAGTTCTTGGGGATCACCAGATGCACTTCGACGCGCTGCGGGCGCGGCGCTTCGAGGGGACGCACCACGCCGGCCCGTTGTTGGCGCGCCGGCGGCTCGTCGGCGAAGATGTCGTCGTAATCGTTCTGGCGGCCGCGCGAGCCGCGGCTCAGCTTGCGGACGTTCGGCCGGTCCTGATAGGAGCGCTCGAGCTCCTCGTGCGGGGCGAGCGTCTCTTCGTCTTCGTACTCCTCGTCGTCGGAGATACCGAAGTAGACCATCACCTTGTGCCAGCTATCGCCTAGCCCCATCGTCCCTCCCGGTCCACCTGTCAGAACAGTACGCTTCCGACGCGGACGATCGTCGCACCCTCTTGCACTGCCACCTGATAGTCGGCACTCGTGCCCATCGACAACTGCGCGAAAGTATATCTGCCGGCCCAGCGAGCCGAAAGCTCGCTCGCGAGGCGCCTGGTCTGCGCGAAGTACGGCACCGCGTCCTCAGGCTCGGGCAGCAGCGGTGGCATGCACATCAGACCGCTGAACGACACCTTGTCGCACGCCGCCGCTTCGTCCAAGAAGCGGTCGACGTCGGCGACCGCGACGCCCGACTTGGATTCCTCGCCGGCGATGTTCACTTCGAGCAACACGGGTACTGGGTTCTGCGCGCGGGCCTGAAGTTCCTCTACCACGCTCATGGTCGAGACGGAGTGGATCAGCCGCACGAGGGGCAGTACCAGCTTGACCTTGCGGCTCTGCAGGTGGCCGATGAAGTCGAACACGAAGTCGCCGGCGAAGCGCTCGTGCTTGGCGGCCAGGTCCTGGGCGCGGTTCTCGCCGACCAGCGCCACGCCGGCCTCGCGCAGCACTCCCATGTCGTCGGCCGCGACGTACTTGGTGGCGACCAGGATCTCGACGTCCGCGCCGCTGCGCCCCGCGCGCCGGGCGGCTTCGTCGACGCGCTCCGAGACCTCTTCGAACCGGCTCCGCACATGGTCGGCCGTGCCGCTGAACTGCTTCACTCCGGGGAACCTCCTGTTAGCCAGGCGATGGCCGCCTGTCGGCCGGTCACGCCGTGCTCGCGACGGTGTGAGAAGAACTCGTGATCGTGGCAGGTGCACAGCCCGCTGGTGACGATGTCGGCGCTGGGATAGCCCGCCGCTTCGAGCTGCCGGCGGGCGGCTTCCCAGAGGTCGACGTGTCCGTCGCGCCAGGTCCCCGGGAACGCTTCGTCGAAGCGCTCGCCGACGTCGGGCGAGACGGCGAAGCAGCAGGGCCCGATGCTCGGACCGATCACGGCCGCGCCGGGGGCGCCGCGGATATCCAGCGCCCGCGCCGCCCGCGCGACGACGCCGGCGATCATGCCGCGCCAGCCGGCGTGGACGAGCGCCAGCCCTCGCGCCGGGCGACCCGCCACGAGCAGCACCGGCACGCAGTCGGCGAAGCTCACGAACAGCGGCACGCCGGCCTCGCGGGTGAGCAGGCCGTCGGTGCGGGGCACGACGTCGTCGCGGCCGCGGGCGCCGCGGCCGCGCTCCGCCTTCCCCACCTCGGCGATCGTCGTGCCGTGGACCTGTCCGGCCACGACGAGATCGTCGGCCGCGACACCGGCGGCCTGGGCGAACGCCACCCGGTTGCGCCACACGCAGGACGGCTCGTCGGCGGTCGAGACGCCCAGGTTGAGCGAGTCGAAGGGCGCCGCCGAGCAGCCGCCGAGCCTCGTCGAGAAGGCGACGCGCCAGCCGTCGCCGCGAGCCTCATACCAGACGGGGCCGCCGTCGTCGTGATGCACGAGGCGCGCGTCCCGAGGCCGCGGCGGCCCCTGTGCGCCACGTCCGGGCGTCACCGCGCCGTCACTCCCCACCGCCGTCACCGCCCACCGCCGTCACTCCCACCGCGCAGGCGCCGCGCCGCGGCGAGCTCCTGCCGGCGGCCCGAGATCTCGCCGTTCAGCTTGAGGCGCAGCAGCTCGTGGAGCACGGCGCCGAGGTCGGCGGACTGGCGATAGCCCATCTCCAGAAGGTCGCGCCCGCTCACCGCGAGCCTCACGCGGCGGGTGTGGCCGATGTACCTCGCAAGACGCTCACGCACCTCCGCGCCGGCGTTCAGAGACATCGCCACGAGCAGGGCTTCGAGGGGCTCACCGCGCACGCTCTCGTAGAGGTCGGCCTCGTTCAGGGGGCGCTGCAGACGCCGCTCGAGCCGCGCACCTACGAGCCAGGAGCGCACCAGGACGCGCCCGTCGCGCCGGCGGAACTTCATGCGCGCGACCCACTCCTCGATCTCCTCGGGCTCGAGCTCGCGCAGCGTGACGACGAGGCGCGCCCGCCAGGCGGGGACCTCGCGCGTCAGGTCGCAGCGACGCCGCTGGGCGTCGACCACGGCGATGAGCTCCTCGCTGCTCTCGTCGAGCGCGAGGCGCGGATGCAGGGCGTGCTGCAGACCGAGCTCCTTGAGGCGCCGCAGCGTGAACGAGATGCGCGGCTCGTCGAGCAGCAGGACGAGCTCGTCGCGCAGCCGCGCCGACGAGAGGTCGCCGATCAGGTCCATCTCGCTGCAGGCGCGCGCCAGGGCCAGGGTGTGGCGATCCATGCGAAAGCCGTAGCGGTCCTCGTAGCGCACGGCGCGAAAGATCCGGGTCGGGTCCTCGATGAAGCTCAGGTTGTGGAGCACCCTGATGCGCTTGCGGCGCAGGTCGTCGAGGCCGCCGAAGAAGTCGAGCAGGGCGCCGAAGTCGCGCGGGTTCAGCGAGACGGCCATGGCGTTGATCGAGAAGTCGCGCCGCGCCAGGTCGCCGCGGATGGTGGCGTGCTCGACCTTGGGCAGCGCCGCGGGATAGTCGTAGAACTCGGTGCGCGTAGAGGCGACGTCGACACGCAGCGTGGCGCCCGCCTCGTCGCCCGGACGCCCGGCCACGATCACGGCTGTCTGGAACTTCTGATGAGCGCGCACGCGGCCGCCGAGCCGCGCCGCGAGCTCGCGGGCGAACTCGATGCCGTCGCCCTCGACCGCGATGTCGATGTCGGACACCGTCTCGCCGAGCAGCAGGTCGCGCACCGCGCCGCCGACGAGATAGGCGCCGCGATAGGCGGCCGCCACCGCCTGCACCTCGGCCAGCAGGTCGTCGAGCCCGAGCCCGCCGAGCTGGGCGGCGAGCGAGGTCTCCGGCGGCGTCGCGCCGCTCTCACCCCCGGCGTGCAGGGCGCGCAGCACGTCGCTGCGGGTCACGACGCCGATCACGTCGGCGACGGCCACGGGCGCGGCGGTGCGTGCGCGCACGACCGGGACCCGACCGAGCGGATCGCGCGCCAGGACGTTGGTCAGCTCGTCCAGCGCCGTCGCGGCGCCGACGACGCCGGCAGAGGTCGTCATCACCGCCTTGACGGGGGCGTGGCTCAGCTTGTGGCGCACCGCCCGATCGAGGTCGCGACGCGAGACCGAGCCCACGAGCTGGCCGCCCTCGCAGACCGACAGGCCGCCGTAGCCGTAGCGCTCGCAGGCGAGCCGGGCGGCGTCGACCGTCGTATCGACCGTCACCCAGCGCACCGGTTGCGACATGAGGTCTGCGGCCGTCGGCGCCGCCGCGCGGGCACGCCTGAGAGCGGCGACCACTCGCCGCCGGGCCGTGGCCAGCGGCAGGTCCTTGACGATCGCCGACGCGGCCGCGGCGTGGCCGCCGCCGCCCACCGCCTTCAGCACCTCGGCGACGTCGAGCGCCGCGACCCGGCTGCGGGCCGTGACGAAGACGCGCTCCTGCATGGCGACGAGCAGCACGAGGGCGTCGCAGTTGGCGACGTCGAGCGCCTTGTGGACGACCAGGCTCACCCCTTCGATGTACTGGTCGCCGCTCAGGGCCGCCACCAGCACGTCGAGACCCGCTGCCTCGACCGGGCGCGCCTGCTCGAGCACGCGCAAAAGCAGCTCGCGCTGGGGAGCGCTCAACGGGTTGTGCAGGAAGCGCTCGACGACCTGCTGGTTGGCCCCGCGGCGCATGCAGAAGGCCAGCGCCTCGACGTCGCGCAGGGTGGTCGTGGGAAACGTCAGCGAGCCGGTGTCCTCGTGGATGCCCAGGGCGAACAGCGTCGCCTCGAGCGGGCTCACCTCGAGCCCGCGCTCGGCCACGATGCGCAGCATCAGCGTGACCAGCGAGCCGTCGTCGGACGTGATCACGTTCGCGGGGTCGAGAAAGGCCGGCAGCGCACCGGCCGGGCGATGATGGTCGAAGACGACGATCTCGACGCCGGCGCGCGTGGTGAGGGGGCCGAGCTCGGCCAGACGGTTGGCGTGGAAGGTCTCGATCAGGATGAGGCGGGTGACCGCCGCCAGGTCGATGGCCGCGGCGTCGATCACCGGGATCTCGTCGGCGAACAGGGTGCGAAACTCGCGCACGTTGCGGTTGACCGCGCCGCTCAGGACCATCGCGGCCTCAGGGTAGAGCTTGTGGGCCGCGACCATGCCGGCGAAGGCGTCGAAGTCGGTGTTGGAGTGCGTGGCGATGAGTTCGGTGGCGCTCATGTCAGGCCCACCATACCCCGCTCCTCACGCCTTGAGCAGCCAGGCCAGCTCGTCGCCGAAGGCGTCGCGTACCGCGTCGGCGAGCGGCACGTGAGCCGGGGACTCGAGGCCCGGATCGGCGGCCAGGATGCGCGCCGCCAGGCCGCGCGCGCGCACCACGGCGTCGCGATCGCGGGTGAGCTTGGCCAGCTTGAGGTCGGGCAGCCCCGACTGGCGCGCGCCGAAGAGCTGCCCCTCGCCGCGGATCTCGAGGTCGCGGTCGGCCAGCACGAAGCCGTCCGACGTCGAGCGCAGGGCCTGCAGCCGGGCGCCGGACCGCTCCCCGGCGCCGCGCTGCTCGCCGCGGCTGGTAAACAGCAGGCAGTACGACTTCTCGGTGCCGCGCCCGACCCGACCGCGGAGCTGGTGGAGCTGTGCCAGACCGAAGCGCTCGGCGCCCTCGATGATCATCACGGTGGCGTTGGGCACGTCGATGCCGACCTCGATCAGGCTGGTGGCGACCAGCACGTCGACGTCGCCGGCCTTGAAGGCCGCCATGGTTGCCTCGCGCTCGGCGGTCTTCATCTGGCCGTGCAGCACGGCCACCCTGTAGGCGCTGAACTCACCGGCCGCCAGGCGCTCGGCTTCGTCGACGGCGGCGGCCGATTGCAGCGCCTCGGACTCGTCGATCAGCGGGCAGACGACGTAGACTTGGCGGCCGCGGTCGATCTGCCTGCGCACCGACTCGTAGCTGGCCGCGCGGCGGCCCTCGCTCACGAGGCGAGTGACGACCGGCGTGCGCCCGGCCGGCGCGCCGGCGATGACGGTCACGTCGAGATCGCCGTAGAAGGTCAGGGCCAGTGTGCGGGGGATCGGCGTCGCGGTCATGTAGAGGGCGTGCGGCGGGCGGCCGCCGTCGGCGGCCGCCCGCCGCGCCATCTCGTCGCGCTGCACGACGCCGAAGCGGTGCTGCTCGTCGACCACGACCACGGCGAGGTCGGCGAAGGCGACGTCGCCCTGGATCAGAGCGTGCGTGCCGACCACGATGTGCGCCTCGCCCGAAGCGATGCGCTCGAGCGCTCCCCGGCGCTCGGCCGCCGTCAGGCGGCTGGTGAGCAGCTCGCAGGAGACGAGCGGCCCGAGCAGCGCCGTCATCGTCTCGAGATGCTGCTCGGCCAGGGTCTCGGTGGGCGCCATGAAGGCCCCCTGGTGACCCTTCTCGACCGCCCGCAGAAGGGTGTGCAGGGCGACCACCGTCTTGCCCGAGCCGACGTCGCCCTGCAGCAGCCGCCGCATGGGCGTGAGGCGCTCGAGGTCGGCGTCGATCTCGGCCAGGGCCCGCACCTGATGTTCGGTCAGGGCGAACGGCAGGTCGGCGACGAACCGCGCGGCGGTGGCGCCGGGACGGCCCAGCGAGACGGCGCTGCCGGCCTGCTGGGCGGCGCGCTTGTGCAGCAGCAGGCCGAGCTGCATGAGCAGCAGCTCCTCGAGAACCAGTCGCTCGCGGGCGGCGGCTGCTTCGGGATGAGAGCGCGGCGCGTGGACGGCGAGCACCGCGTCGGCCCTGGTCGGCAGGCGTTCGGCGGCGCGCAGCGCGCCCGGCAGCGGGTCGGGCACGCTGCGCGCCGCCCGGCGGGACTCGTGCATGAGGTCGCGCAGCACACGCGCCGAGATGCTCTCGCTGGCCGGATACACCGGCACGATGCCCTCGGTGTGGACCGTCTCCCCCTCGCCGGCCAGGATCTCGTGCGCCTTGACCGTAAACGAGGCTCCGCCGCCGCTCAGACGGACGCTGCCGCGCAGGCTGAGCACCATGCCTTTCTCGAGCACCTTGGCAAGCCAGGGCTGGTTGAACCACACGCCGACCATAACGCCCGACTGGTCGCGCAACACGGCCTTCACAATGGTGACCCGGCGGCGATGGCCGTGTTCGAGGGTGACGCGGTCGACCGTCGCTCTGACGGTCGCCTCTTCGCCGACCTTGAGAAGACCGATCGCCTTGCGGTCGGTGAAGTCCTCGTAGCGGCGGGGATAGTGCTCGAGCAGGTCGCCGACCGTCGCGAGGCCAAAGCCGGCCAGCCGTTTGGCCAGGGCCGGCCGCACGCCGGGCAGCTCGGAGAGCGGCCGCGCGAGACCCGAGGCGTCGGGAGCAAGAAGGGTGGGCTGCGGTCGCTCGTCGTAGCGGCCGCCGGCAAAGCGCAGGAGAGGCCTGTCGCTCACTCCACGATCATCGCGAAGGCAAACACGCCCGGGCCGCCGTGGGTGCCGACGATCGCCCCGACGCGTCCCTGAAAGACGATCTCCGCCCTGGGCCGCGCCGCGAGCAGCGCCTCTTCGAGGGCCGGCAGCCTGTCGTCGGCGTCGGCGCTCCAGGTGACCAGCTTGGGAGCGTCGTCGGGTGTGGTGTACTTGCTGAGCAGGCCGGCCATGGCTTCGAGTGCGCGGCGCTCGCCGCGGACCTTCGCGTAGGCGACGAGCTCGCCGTCTTCGACCGTGATCAGCGGCCTGATGCCGAACACATCCCCGACCATGGACTGCGCCCTGCCTATGCGGCCGCCCCGGCGCAGGTATTCGAGCGTGGCGAGCTGGAAGATCATGTGGTTCTGGGCGAGGAAGTGGTCGATGTAGGCGTGAGCGGCCTCGCTCGAGATGCCGTCGGCCAGCCTGGCGCGCAGACGATCGACCAGCAGGCAGACGGTCGCCGAGACGGTGCGCGTGTCGTAGACCTCGACACCGGCGTACGGCCGCGCCGCCGTCAATGAGGCCTGGTAGGTGCCGCTCATGGCGCTCGAGAGGTGAAAGGCCAGGACGTGCTCGTACTCGCGGCTGAGCTCGGCGTAGACCGTGGTGAACTCGCCGACGGTCGGCTGCGAGGTCGTCGGCAGCACCGGCGACGCCGCCAGCTTGGCGAAGAACTCGGCCGGCGAGAGATCGACGCCGTCGCGATAGGTCTCGTCGCCGAAGTGGACCTTGAGCGGCACCATGGCGAGACCGGGCCGGTCGAAGTAGCCGGGCGGCGGGTCGCAGGTCGAGTCGACGACGATCGCCGTGTTGTCGAGCGTGAGGACCGTCATTCGGCGCCCAGCAGGATCGGGTAGAGCGGCTGACCGCCCTCCTGAAAGAGGAACTCGACATCGGGGCAGGCGACCGCGCAGGCTTCGGCGGCCGCCTGCTGCAGGTCGGCGACGGTCAGGCCGCAGCCGTTCAGAGCGGTGAGGATGGTGATCACTTCAGCGCCCCCGGCGCCCAACCGCCGCACGACGTCGCTGAAAACGAGCCGCAGGTCGTCGCCGCTGGCGGCCAGCCGGCCGTCGACCAGGCCGATGACCTCGCCCTGCCTGACGCCGACGCCGTCGATCTCAGAGTCGCGCACGGCGTGGGTGATCTCGGCGCTGCGCACGCGGCGCATCGCCTCGTCCATGGTGACGGCGTTGGCGGCGGCGTCGGCGGTCGATTCGAAGGCGACCATGGCCGCCAGGCCGGCCGGCAGCGAGGTGGAGGCCACGACCACAACCCGGCGATCGCACATCGCGGCGGCCTGTTCGGCGGTCAGCACGACGTTCTTGTTGTTGGGCAGCAGCACGACTTCGGCGGCGTCGAGGCTCTCGATCGCCTCGACGAGCTCGGCGGCGCTCGGGTTCATGGACTGGCCGCCGTCGATCACCGCCTCGCAGCCCAGCTCGGCAAAGAGCGCCTTGTTGCCCTCGCCGGCGGCCACCGCGACGACGGTCACGCGGCGGTCGAGACGAAGCCGACGTTCGCGGGCGCGGGTCTGCTCACGCATGTCGGCGACCTCGACGTCGTCGACCGTGCCGTGCGCCGACGCGTAACCCAGCACCTCGCCGGGGTGGTCGGTGTGCACGTGCACCTTGAGCATGCCTTCGCCCCCGACCACCAGGGCGCAGTCCCCCTGGGTGTTCACGAACCTTTCGAGGTCGTCGCGGTCGACGTCGTCGCCCACCAGCAGGAAGCTCGTGCAGTAGCGATATCGCGACTCTTCGAGGGCGTCGGGCGGGATGCCTTCGATGTGGCGTGAGGCGCGGCCGCGGCGGCGGTCGCTGCCGTCGGCGGTGACCGCCGCCGCGGCCGCGCTGCCCGTTTCGGCCCGCAGGAATCCGGCCACACCGCCGCGCAGCAGGACGAGCAGACCGTAGCCGCCCGCGTCGACCACGCCGGCGCGGCGCAAGGCTTCGAGCTGGTCGATGGTGCGCTCGACGGCTTCGGCGCCGGCGGTCGTGACGGTGGTTAATAGCGCGGGCAGGGAGCTCGCGTCGGGGGCCCCGGCTGCGGCCTCGGACATCGCCCGGATGACCGACAGCATGGTGCCTTCGACCGGCTGGCGCACGGCCCGGTAGGCGGCGCTCGACGCCTCGAGCAGAGCGTCGCGCACGGCGCCGGCGTTGAAGGACTGCGCGGCGGCGATGGACTCGCAGGCGCCGCGCACGATCTGCGACAGGATCACGCCCGAGTTGCCGCGGGCGCCCATGAGCGAGCCCCGGATGACCACGGCCATGAGGCTGCGGAGATCGTCGGCCGGAGAGCCTTCGACTTCGTCGATCACCGCCTGGACGGTCAGGAAGAGGTTCGTGCCGGTATCGCCGTCGGGCACGGGGTAGACGTTGAGATCGTTGATGTAGCCGCGCTCGATACCGAGGGCCGCCGACGCCCCCTTGAGCACTTCGAGGACGTGGCCGCGGGCGCTCATGTGCTCACGTGGTCGACGCGGACGCGCAGCTCGCCGACCCTCACCCCCGCCACCCGCTCGACCTCGAAGCGAACCTGCTCCTCGAGCGTGCGCGTCACCTCTGCGAGGTTGAGCCCGCGCTCGATCACGACGTGCAGGCCGATGTCGGCGTAGGACTCGTGGGCGTCGACTTCGACGCCGCGCATGAGCTCGTCGCGAAAGAGACGCAGGAACGGCGTGAGGCGCGAGCGTCGCAGGTCGACGACCCCGTAGGTGGCGAGCGCCGCGCGGCCGGCGAGCTTGGCGATGACGCTGTCCGCCACCGTGACGTCGCCGCCCAGATCGTCGCCCGGAAGGCGTGCCTTGAGTTCGGTCTGAGCCATCATCGCCCCCGGACGGCCGTCACTCGGGCGTAGCCGGGTCGCTGAGATGATTGAGATCGGCGACGATCTCGTCGGGGTCGACCGCGTGCATGATGGCGCCGCTTTCGATGCTCTCGAGCTGAGCGCCGATGCAGAGGCTGCAGCCCATGCCCCAGCGGGCGAAGACCTCGCGCGCGTCGGTGTGCGCTTCGAGCGCCTCGAGGATGGACATCTGTTTGGAAAACCGGCTCATGAAGGACCTTACGACAAAGGCCGCGGTTGCGTCGCGCGGCCGCGTGTAGCATAATTCCGGCCCGTCACCTTTCGCAAGCGAAGGACTTCGCATGTCACGAATCTGCGTGAGCTGTGGTAAGAAGCCCGCCGTGGGCAACAACCGCAGCCACTCCAACAGAGCTACCAAACGGCGTTTCGAGCCAAACCTGCAGCGCGTCCATATCGTCCTGGACGGTCGGCCCCAGTCGGCTTACGTCTGCGCGCGCTGCCTCAAGTCGGGGCGCGTCGCCAAAGCCCTCTAGCCGCCCGCGCCGGCGCGCCTCAGGCGCGCTTCCCGGGCAGCACCCGCAGCAGGTTGGCCATCTCGAGCGCGGTCAGCGCGGCCGCCCAGCCCTTGTTGCCGGCCTTGGTGCCGGCCCGCTCAACGGCCTGTTCGATGCTGTCGGTCGTGAGCACACCGAACACGACCGGCAGGCCGCTGTCCAGGCCTACCCTGGCGATCCCCTTGGCGACCTCACCGGCGACGTAGTCGAAGTGCGGCGTGCCGCCGCGGATCACCGCGCCGAGGCAGACGATGGCGTCGTAGCGGCCGCTGTCGGCCAGCTTCTGGGCCACCAGGGGCATCTCGAAGGCGCCCGGCACCCAGACCACTTCGATGTCGCTGTCGTCGGTCTCGTGACGCCGCAGGTTGTCGAGCGCGCCGTCGAGCAGGTGCGTCGAGATGAAGTCGTTGAAGCGCCCTACGATCAGCGCGAACTTCAGTCCCTTGCCGGACAGTTTGCCTTCGTAGGTCGTGTTCATGCCCTGTTCTTCCTTTCAGTCGCGGCGGGTGGTCGCCGTCTTCTCGGATTTGAGCGTCGAGCCCCTGAACCTTCGGCGTCAGCCCTCGTCGCCTTCGGCCGGCAGCAGCTCCTCGTGCTCGAGCAGGTGCCCCATCTTGTCGCGCTTCGTGCGCAGGTAGGTGACGCTGTGCTCGTGCGGCGCCACCTCGATCGGCACGCGCTCCGTGATCGTCAGCCCGTACCCCTCGAGGGCGATCAGCTTCTTGGGGTTGTTCGTCATCGTGCGGATGCTCGACAGCCCCAGGTCGACCAGGATCTGGGCGCCGATGCCGTAGTCGCGCAGATCGGCCGGGAAACCCAGCTCGAGGTTGGCTTCGACGGTGTCGCGGCCGCGCTCCTGCAGGGCGTAGGCCTTGAGCTTGTTCAGCAGGCCTATGCCGCGACCCTCCTGGCGCATGTAGAGCACGACACCCAGACCCTCCTCTTCGACGCGCCGCAGAGCCATGGCGAGCTGCTCGCCGCAGTCGCAGCGCAGCGAGCCGAAGACGTCGCCGGTCAGGCACTCGGAGTGCACCCGCACCAGGACGTCGCGCTTGCCGACGACGTTGCCCTTGACCAGAGCGACGTGGTGGGAGCCGTCGATCACCGACTCGTAGCCGATGGCACGGAACTCCCCGTAGCGCGTCGGCATCTGGGCCACCGCCACGCGCCGCACGAGCTTCTCGGTGCGGCGGCGGTGACGGATGAGGTCGGCCACGGTGATCATCTTCAGACCGTGCAGCTTGCAGTACTCGATGAGGTCGGGGACGCGCGCCATGGTGCCGTCCTCGTTCATGACCTCGCAGATCACCGCGGCCGGCTGCAGACCGGCCAGACGCGCCAGGTCGACGCCGGCCTCGGTCTGGCCGGTGCGCTCGAGCACGCCGCCGGGCTCCGCCGTCAGGGGGAACACGTGGCCCGGCTGGACCAGGTCGTCCGGACCACACTCCGGGTCGACCGCCACCTGGATCGTGCGGGCGCGGTCGGCGGCGGAGATGCCGGTGGTCACCCCTTCGCGCGCCTCGATCGACGGCGTGAAGGCCGTCTGGAAGCGGGCCGAGTTCTGGGCGACCATCGGTCCGAGGTTGAGCTCTTCGCAGCGTCGCGGGCTGAGCGCGAGGCAGATCAGGCCGCGGCCGTGCGTTGCCATGAAGTTGATCGCCTCGGGCGTGACGAACTGGGCGGCCATCGTGAGGTCGCCTTCGTTCTCGCGGTCTTCGTCGTCGCACACCACGACCATGCGTCCCGCGCGGATGTCGGCGAGGGCTTCCTCGACCGTGGCGAACGGTGAGCGGCCGGGCGCGGCCTCGCGCGCTGCGGCTGGTCGATCGGTGCTGGGCGTCTTGGTGGTGCTCATGAGAACCCCGCTTCTGACAGCTTCTCGAAGGTGAGGCCCTGGGCGGACCCGGGCCGGGCAAGGTAGGCGCGGACGTATTTGCCGATCACGTCGGCTTCGAGGTTGACCTCGGCGCCGACCCGCAGGGCGGACAGCGTCGTGGCCGCCACGGTGTGGGGGATCAGCGAGATGCGGATGGCACCCGTCTCGAGGCCGGCGATCGTGAGACTGACGCCGTCGACGGCGAGCGAGCCCTGGGGCACGCACAGATCGACGATATCGGCGGGCGCGGTGAGCGTGACGAGCGCGGCGTTGCGGTCGTGCTGCACCCGCGCCACCGTGCCGACGCCGTCGACGTGGCCCTGTACGAGATGTCCCCCAAGGCGCGACTGCAGCGTCAGCGCGCGCTCCAGGTTGAGCCGGTCGCCGGGCTTCTTGTGAGCCAGCGTGGTACGCCCCAGCGTTTCGGGCATGGCATCGGCCCAGAAGCGATCGTGGGTCAGACGCGTCACGGTGAGGCAGGGGCCGCTCGTGGCCACCGAATCGCCCACCTGCAGACCGTCGAGCACGCTGTGGGCCTCGACTTCGATGACGGCGGCGCGATCGCGGACCACGAGGCCGCGCAGGGTGCCGACCTCCTCGACTATGCCGGTGAACACGACGCCTCGCTTTCTCGGTCGCCGCCGTCGCGCCTGACGACGCGCGCCCGGCACACCATGTCGGGGCCTGAGCTCGTCCAGGTGACGTCGGTCAGGGCGAGACCCTGAGCCATCGCGACCGGCGCCGGCAGGGCGACCAGGTCGGGCGCGCCTCGACCCACGACGAGCGGCGCGACGAAGACGACGAGGCGATCGACCAGGCCGTCCGCCAGCAAGGCCGCCGCAAGGGTCGGTCCGCCTTCGCAGAGGATCTCGACCAGACCCCGGTCGGCAAGCTGGGTGAGCCCGTCGCGCAGCCCGCCGGCCCGCACGACTTCGACACCGGCGCTGGTCAGCGCTCGCGCCTGAGCCGGGTCGATCGACGAGGTCAGCAGGATCGTCGGGGTCTCCCCCGCCGAGGCGACGAGCCGCCCCGCGACGGGCAGGTCGCCGGTACGGCTCACGACGATGCGCACGGGGTCGGGGCCGTCGGCGTCACGCACCGTGAGCAGGGGGTCGTCGCGTCGCGCGGTGGCGGCGCCGATCATCACGGCGTCGGCGGCGGCGCGCATGGCGTGGACCTCGCGGCGGCTCTGCGGCGAGGAGATCCAGCGGGGCTCGCCGCCGGCCGCCGCGACCTTGCCGTCGAGCGACACGGCCGCCTTGAAGGTGACGAAGGGCAGGCCGCTGCGGATGAACCGCGCGAACGGCTCGTTCAGCTCCTCGCAGAGCGCATGCGGGACACCGTCGTCGACGGCGACTTCGACGCCGGCGGCGCGCAGGGCGGCGATGCCGCGCCCGTCGACCGCCGGGTTCGGGTCGACCGCCCCGACCACCACAAGCCTCACGCCGGCGGCCACTATCTTCTCTGTGCAGGGGCCGGTGTGACCCTGGTGACAGCACGGTTCGAGAGTGGTGTAGAGCTCGGCGCCCCGGGCCAGCGGCCCCGCCTGCTCGAGGGCGACGGCCTCGGCGTGAGGCGTCCCCGGCCCGCGGTGATAGCCCTCGCCGACCACCTCGCCGCCGGTCACCACGACCGCTCCGACACGAGGGTTGGGGTGGGCCAGACGCCGGCCCAGGCGAGCCAGTTGCAGAGCGCGGTCCAGATACCTGTCTTCAGCCACAAAAAAGCCCCGGTGCACACGTGGCTCCAGGGCTGTTGTCGCTTGTCGCGCTGGTCTTCTTTCATCCGGACTATGACCGTCGGCCCAGGAATCTCACCTGGTCGGCCCCACAGCATGGGGCTCGCGGGCTTTCACCGCCGGTGGGGGATCTCACCCCGCCCTGAAGACACTCTCTTGGTGGTAAGTATAGCGCAACGTCGCGAGCGCCGCGACTGACACCGCTGGCCGCGACGACCGGCGCGGGCCGCACCGGACCGCGGCGAGTGGCCCGAACCGGTCCGCGCCCGGTTTCGCCGCGTTACTTTGCCTGCGCCGCCGCGGCCGCCAGGGCGCGAAAGGCGAGCGTGGGGTCCGGCGCCCCGTACACGCTGTTGCCGGCCACGAGCAGATTGGCGCCGGCAGACACCAGCGTAGCGGCGTTGTCGAGCGAGACGCCGCCGTCGACCTCGATCGCGACCGCGGCCGGCAGGTAGGCGCGGGCGCGGCGCAGCTTGTCGAGCGAACCGGCGATGAAGCGCTGACCGCCGAACCCCGGGTTGACCGACATGACGACCACGAGGTCCACGTATTCGCGCGCCTCGGCCAGCGTCTCGAGGGGCGTCGCCGGGTTGAGCGCCACGCCGGCCTGAGCGCCGGCCTCACGGATCTGACAAAGCGTGCGGTGAAGGTGGATGCAGGCCTCCTGGTGCACCGTGATCGCGTCGGCGCCGGCCGCCGCGAACGCCTCGATGTAGCGTTCGGGCTGCTCGATCATGAGGTGCACGTCGAGCGCCGCGCCACGTTCGTGAACACGTGGGGCGATCGCCTTGACGACCCCGGGGCCGAGCGTGATGTTGGGCACGAAATGGCCGTCCATGACGTCGACGTGGATGAGCCGCGCGCCGGCGTCGATCACGGTCGCCAGGTCGGCGTCGAGACGCCCGAAGTCCGCCGACAGAATCGACGGCGCCACCAGGCGTTCGCTCAGGTCCACACTCATCGGCCATCCTCCCCGTCTCGTTTGCTACCACACGCGGCGCGTCCGGGTGTCATGCTATGTCACTCGTCGCAGCCGCGCGACGAAGAACCCGGTCGTGTCGTCGCGAGAAGGCAGCGTCTGCACATAGGCGCCGTTCGCGGGGTGCCGGTACCGCGGGTAGGCGGCGCCCAGGTCGTCGAGCGTCCAGGCCGCGCCCGGCTCGCCGCCGCCCCCCGCGTCGCGGGCGCTGCCTGCGACGAAGCGGTCGACCACCCCCAGCGTCTCGGCCCGGGTCAGCGTGCAGACCGAGTAGGTCAGGGCGCCACCGGGCACGACCAGCGCCGCGGCGGCTCCCAGTAGGTCGCGCTGCAACCCGGCCAGCCGGCGCACGTCGCCGGCGCGGCGTCGCCAGCGCAGGTCGGGTCGCGAAGCCAGCGTGCCGAGGCCGGAGCAGGGCGCGTCGAGCAGGACGATGTCGTACTGCCCGCGTTCGGACTCGTCGTCGCCCAGCGCCAGCACGTCGCGCTCGCAGACCTCGACGTCGTCGGCCCCGAGCCGGTTCAGGTTCGCGCGCAGCGCCGCGACCCGCCGAGGTTCGTCGTCGGCGGCCAGCAGGCGCCAGCCCGAGAGCAGCTGGGCGAGCTGCGAAGTCTTGCCGCCGGGCGCCGCGCAAAGGTCGGCCGCGCGCCCCGGGCCCCGGCCGGCGGCCGGCTCGAAGGCACCGGCGGCGATCGCCGCGGCGAGCTGCGAGCCGCGTGACTGGGGCGTGACCAGGCCCTCGCGAAAGGCGGCGCTCGATTCGAGCGCCGGGCCTTCGAGCAGGAGCGCGTCGGGAGTGTCCGCGGGGGCCTCGGCGTACGCCTGTCGGGCGAGCCGCGAGGTGATGCCGTCGGCCGACAGCGAGGCCTGAGCCTGGGCGACCGTGGCGCGCAGGCGGTTGACTCGCACACAGCGCTGCGCCGGCCGGTTGTCGGCCTCCATCAGCGCCTGAGAGGCGGCGGGGCCGAGCTCGTCACGCCAGAGCGACACGAGCCATTCGGGGTGCGAGTAGCGCAGCGCCTGCGCTTCGATCGAGGTATCGCTCGAGAGGCGGTCGAGCTCGGCGCGGCCGTCGGCCGCGACCTTGCGCAGGACGGCATTCACAAAGGCGCCGGTGCGGCGGCCGTATGCCTTGGCGAGCTCCACCGCATCGTTCACCGCGGCATGGGCCGGCACGCGGTCGAGGTAGAGCAGCTGGAAGGCGCCGAGCCGCAGCGCCTCGCGCACCTCGGGGCGCAGGCGCGACGACGACGCGTCGGAGAAGGCGCCGACCACCCGGTCGAGCGAGTTGCGCCGTTTGATCGTGCCCATCGCCAGCTCGTAGGCGAGGGCCCGATCGCGTGCTTCGAGAGGGGCGAGCTCGATCGCGGCGGCGGCGGCGAGGTCGAACGCCGCCCGGCTGCGCGACTCGCGCAGCAGCACCGCGTAGGCGGCGCGCCGCGCGGGCGCGACCTGGGCGAGGGACACCGGCACCTACCGCTGCGCCAGGCGGCGGCCGGCGCCGCGCAGGTAGTCCTGGGCGCTCATGCGCCGCCGCCCGGCCTCCTGCAGCTCGACGATCTCGAGAAAGCCGCGCCCGCAGGGCACCACAAGGCGATCGCGCGTCTCACCGCCGGTGGGCAGCGACGTTCGCGGGACCGCCTTCCAGACGACCAGCCGGCGGCCGCCCAGCTCGGTGTGAGCGCCGACGTCGGGCGATAGCGCCCGCACCTGGTCGGCGATCGCCTGGGCCGGACGTTGCCAGTCGATCACGCGGTCGGGCTCGGTGATCTTCGCGGCGTAGTCGGCGACACCGGTCTGGGGCGTGAAGACGACCGAGCCGTCGGCCATGCCGGAGAGCGTGGCCAGCAGGCTGTCGGCTCCGGCCGCGGCGAGCAGCTCGTAGGCCCTGCCGGCGTCGGCGTCGCGCGGCACCTCGACGACCCGCTGCTCGGCGACCGGTCCTTCGTCGACACCGGCGGTCATCTCGAGCGTGGCCACGCCGAGCCGGGTCTCGCCGGCCATGAGGGCGCGCACCACCGGCGCGGCGCCGCGCCAGTGCGGCACGAGTGAAGGATGCACGACCAGCGAAGGCAGCGCGTCGAACACGTCGGCCGGCACGATGCGGCCGTAGGCGCAGGCGACCAGCACATCGGGCTCGTAGGCGAGCAGGTCGACGAGCGCTCCCGGCGCCCGCAGGTCGGCGGGCTGGACGACCGGCAGCCCAAGCTCGAGCGCGGCCGTCTTGAGCACGGACGGTTGGGGCGAGCCGTGGCGCCCGCTGGGGCGGTCGGGCGTGGTCAGGCAGACGACGACTTCGTGAGGTGAGTCGAGGACGCGCGCCAGCACGAGTTCGGCGAACCGCGCCGTGCCAGCCCAGGCGATCCTCATACGGCCGGGGCCCTAGAGGGCCGAGCCGCTGGAGACCGCGGCGGTCTCGCGCTCGCGCAGCTCGCGCAGCACGCGGCCGCGCTCCTCGCGCGAGGTGCGCTCGAGGATCAGCACGCCGTCGAGATGATCGATCTCGTGCTGGATGACTCTGGCCTCGATGTCTTCGGCGTCGTATTCGAGGCGGCGACCGCGAAGGTCGCGAGCGCGCACGCGGACCTCGACCGGACGCTCGACCGGGACGGTCACGCCCGGCAGGCTGAGACAGCCCTCGTCGAGCACCTCGGTGTCGTCGGAGGCTTGCACGATGCGCGGATTGACCAGCGTCACCGGATCGTCGTCGACCTGGTAGACGATGACGCGCTTGACGATGCCGAGCTGGGTCGCGGCGAGGCCGATGCCCGGCGCGTCGCGCATGACGGCGATCATGCGCCGCGACAGGGCGGCGAGATCTGCGTCGAAGGTCTCGACGGGGCGGGCGGTCTCGCGCAGCACCGGGTCGCCGAGCGTGCGCACCTGGGCCAGCGCGGCCGACCGGCGCTCGGGCGGTATCTCGGGCCGCGAGCGACGCTCGCGCGGACGGCTCTCGTCTTTGCGTTCGGTCTGACTCATGAGCCTATTCTACCCCGCTTCATGCCGACGCGTGCCTGCGAGCCTGGAATGTCGACACCCGGTCGAACGGCGTCCTCACTTCCTCGCGGAGCGTGGACTTCGTCCAGCCGCCGCGAGCACTAGCTCGCCTTGGCGCGCACCTGGACCTCGCGCTCCAGACGCTCACCGAGTTCGTCGGCCGCGACGTCGAGATCATAGTCGGCCTGCAGCCCGAGCCAGAACTGCGGAGTGGTGCCGAAGTAGCGCGCCAGGCGCAAGGCGGCCGCCGCACGACGAATCCGAAGAGTGATCGGCAAGGTACCTGCAGAAGCCCGCATAGGAGAAGTCCGTCTGGGATGACGTATCCGCGTGGACGTCCTTGAAGAAGCAGGACGGGATCTCGCCTGCCCTGAGGCACTTCCTGATGCAGCGGTCACAGGTCCTGTGTTTGCAGTCGGGATTGTTGGGGTTGAGTGGACAGCTCAGGTCGCTGCACGTGCAGAAGTGCTGTTGCATCGGGACTTCCTTCTGGTCTCTTGTGCGGCTTCGTGAATCGCGCTGGCTCACTGGCGCGCGCGTTCGGCCTAACGGTTGGGGGCTGAACCGCGAGCGCTCACGCCCCGTGCTTGCATAGAGCTTCTGCGAGTCTGCTCGAACGCCTTGTTAGCGCCACACCTGAGGCTACTCACGACCGCGCCAGTAGCCGGGGCGACGGCGATGGTGTGCTACGGCGAGAACGACGATGGCGCCGTCGGTGACCCAGTAGATGATCGAGAACGGAAACGCGGAAAGGACCTTCAGGCGAAGCGAGTTGAGGGAGATCGGCGAGGACTCGGGAAAGGCCTGGATCTGCTTGAAGGCGCGCTCGACTGCGTCCAGAAAGGCGTCGCCTAGACCGGGGTCTTCCGCGTCATAGAACTCGGCCGCCTCGTTGAGCTCCCGCTGTGCGGCAGGGTCGAAGCGTATCGGTCGGGTCACCCGCGCCTGGCGCGAGCTTGGGCCAGCACCTCGTCGGCCGGGATGGTCTCGACCTCACCGGCGGCGATGGCATCCTGGCGGCGCACGGCCTCCTGCAGCCAGAGTTGCTCGATCTCGCCCTCGGACAGATCATCGAGGCTCTCGAGCAGGTCGTGGGCGAGCTTCGCACGCTGTGCGTGATCTAGCCGGAGCGCCTCGCGTCTGAGTTCGTCAACGGTCATCGCGTCACACCTCGCAGCGGATAAAGGGAGCACTCCGATTGTACCGCCGCAGCCCTCAAGCGACGCAAGATGACAATGGGCGTGTTGGCGCGAACGTGTGGCGGATGAGCTGCGCCGCCTTGGCGTCGTCTGCTCGATCCGCTTGTTGGGCAGAGCCAACTCATGCGTTGGCGCCCAGTTGCAGGACCATGTGTATGTCTTCAGGCTCCTCAGCGTACAACTCCGGCAGTGGTTGCGCCGTGGGTACGAATCCGACGCTCCTGTAGAACTCGACTGCCGATTGGGAAGGCGTCGCCGACACGTACACGCGTTCAGCACCCAGTCCTCGGGCCAGCTCGAGGAGCCGCTGGGCAATCGACGATGCGATACCCTCTCTACGATGCGGTGAGCTCACGTGCAGGTATACCAGCTGAGCAAGCCCGGGCCTGACCTCCGGAGTCAGCAGGCCAATCCCCGCAAGTGTCTGGTCGTCGAAGGCGCCGACCATGATGGCCCCGGCAGCAAGGTGTCGCCTGCAGAAGTCGAGCTGCCGAGCGAGCGTGTGGTCGCCATCGCCTTGCCCGAAGAAGTTGGGGATGTCCCAGAGCACGCTCATCTCGAGGAGATCGCCGTCGTGGAACTCGAAGCCGACACGGACGGTCTCCGAGCGGTCGATGTCGGCGAGTTTGGGGAGCTCAGCTTCGGTCATCTTGCGATATGAGAGCGGACTCACCGGTATCCCTCGGGGAGGTTCTGCCTAACGGGTGGCACATGAGCTGTGCCGCCCTGACGGCATCTGCTCAATGTGCTTGTTAGTCTGCGTCTCCCACTTGCCCGAGCAGGGCGCCACACTCCGCGCGCAGAGTCGGCACATCGTGCAGGGCGATGGAGTAGACGGCCTCGTCGTCGATCTGCGGATACTCGTGCACGAGCCGGTTACGGAACCCGACGATGAGGCGCGCATGCGAAATGGTGGCGGCGAGCGCCGGATCACGACGGCCGAGGGCCGCGACGGCCTCACCGATGACGGTGAACTCGCGTTCCACGGCGGAACGGATGGGGCGCCGCAGGCCGTACGTCGCCAGATCGACACCGGCGAGCACCTCGCTGATCGCGTCGCAGGCGTCAACGATGTCAGCGAGGTAGGCGGCTGCGCTACGCGGCATACAGCGACTGCCGTGTGCGCTCGATATCGCGGGCGATATAGCGGTTCTTGACGGCGCCGGTCATGACCAGGTCGACGTCGACGCCGAGCAGCGCGTGTAACTCGTCGAGCAGGTCGAAATAGGCGACCGCCTTCGCGTAACCGTCCATGGAGCCGAACTCGACGAGCAGGTCGACATCGCTCTCGCCCGGCCGGAAGTCATCGCGCAGGGCAGATCCGAAGACGTCGAGACGCACAACTCCGTACCGCGCGCACAACTCGGCGATGGCTTCACGTTTGTCTTGCAGCATCGCGACCACTGCGCATCACCTCCGCGGACATGCTACTCGGCTCGGAGGCCGGTGACCACAGTGGGCAAACGCAACGGCTTGCCTGAGGTCAGACTAACAGTGGTTCTGCCTACTGAGTAAAGTCGGCGACAGCCTACGCCTTTGTGAGTAATCGCGGGAAGGGCCTTCCGAAGGCCGCGCAAACGCCGCACGCGTAACGCTGGGGTCAAAGGCAGTCGACCGGGCTGCGCCGGCGCCTCGCCGGTGAAAGACCGATTTGCCGGCGCCGGTCCCACGCGGCGTCTTGCCGCTCGTCTCACAAAGCCCTCCCGTGGACTTCGCTCACAACCACTGCGGTTCGACGTCGACGACGAGCCGGGCTCCGCGCTGCGCGAACCTCGTGCTGTAGCGCGCGAGCAGCTCGCGCATGACCGGCAGCGTCGCCTCGATCGCAGCGCTCTTGACCACGATGCGCACCACGTAGCGGCTGCGCTCACGAGACAGGGGCCCCGGACCGATCAGGTGCTCGCCGTGGCGCAGCGCGCGACCCAGGCGCTCGCTCACGAAGACGCCGGCAGCAGTCGCCTTGTCGGCCGACGGCGACGAGACCTCGACCGCGAGCAGCGTGCTCGCCGGCGGGTACTCGAGGGCGACGCGGCGGGCCAGCTCGTCGCGATAGAACTCCTCGTGCTCGCCCGACGCCGCCAGAGCGATCGGCCGGGCGTCGGGGTCGAGGGTCTGCACGAGCACCCGGCCCGGCCGCTCGCCGCGGCCGCTGCGCCCCCCGACCTGGACCAGCATGGCGAAGGTGCGCTCCTCGGCGCGGAAGTCGGGAAAGTGCAGCGTCAAGTCGGCGTTGACGACACCCACCAGGGTGACCTCGGGAAAGTGGTGGCCCTTGGCGATCATCTGGGTGCCCACGAGCACCTTGGCGCCCGGCGCGCCGAAGCGCTCGAGCACGCTCGAGAGGCGCGTGAGCGACGAAGCCACGTCGGAGTCGAGGCGCAGCAGCTCGATGCCCGGCAGCAGGCCGGAGACCTCGCGCTCGAGCGCCTCGGTGCCGTAGCCGAAGCGCGCGAGCTCGGCGCTCTGGCAGGCCGGGCACACGCCGGGCGCCGGTTCGTGGTAGTCGCAGACGCGACAGCGCAGGCGCTGGCCGCGGGCGAAGTAGGCGAGGGCCACGTCGCAGCGCGGGCAGGTCCAGGTGTGGCCGCAGTGGTTGCAGGCCAGCAGCGACGCGTAGCCGCGGCGGTTCAGGAACAGGATGACCTTCTCGCCGGCCTCGACGGCCTCGGTCATGGCGCGCGAGAGCTGTGGCGAGAGCAGACCGTGCACGTCGCGCAGGTCCACGATCTCGAGACGCGGCGGCAGCGAGCCGTCGACGCGCCGCGAGAGGTCGGCGTGGCGGACCGTGCCGGCGAACGCCTCGACGCTCGGCGTGGCCGAACCCAGCACGAGCGCGGCGCCGCTCAGGCGGGCGCGCCAGGCGGCCACGGTGCGGGCGTCGTAGCGGGGCTCGTTGTCCTGCTTGTAGGAGGCGTCGTGTTCCTCGTCGACGACGATCAGGCCAAGGTCGCGGATGGGCGCAAAGACCGCCGAGCGGGCGCCCAGCACGACGCGGGCACGGCCCTCAGCGGCGTCGCGCCAGGCGGCCAGGCGCTCGCCTGCCGACAGGCCCGAGTGGAACACCGCGATGCGCTCGCCGGGAAAGCGCCTCGCCAGGCGACCTATGGTCTGGCCGGTCAGACCGATCTCGGGGACCAGCACGAGCACCCCGTGCCCCGAGCGCAGCACCGCCTCGGCGGCGCGCAGGTAGACCTCGGTCTTGCCGCTGCCGGTCACGCCGTGCAGCAATACCTTCTCGCCGCGGCCCGACGCGGCCAGGATCTCTGACAGCGCGGCTTCCTGCTCGGGCAGCAGGACCGGCGCCGTCCCGGCGGCGCCACGACGCGACCCGGCGCCGGCCACCCGCAGCAGGTCGCCGGCCAGTAAGCGCTCGAGGCCGGCGCGGCTCAACCCCGTGTGACCGCGCAGCGTCGCTTCGTCGACCTTGCGGCGGCCGACGTAGTCGAGCGCCGCCCGCTGACGCGCGCCGAGCCGTGCGGGCTGCCCCTCCCCCGCCTCGAGCACGCGCACCGAGGGACGCTCGTGGACCACGTGGAGGCGGTAGCTCGCCACGAGCCAGCCCTTGCGGCGCAAGCGCTCCGCCGTAGCCCGGCGGCTGCCCGGGCGATCGCCGCTCGTGCCGTCGATGTACTGCGCGAGTGCTTGGGCCCCGCGCTCGCCGGCGGCCAGCGCAGCCAGGCCGGCGGCGCTCGGAACGAGGACGCGCCGCAGGCGCAGGCTGCCCCCGGGAGGCAGAGCGAGACTCAGGGCGGCGCCCAGCGTCGAGAGGTAGTGATCGCGCACCTGCAGCGCCAGATCGAGCAGCTCCTCGGGCACGCTCGGCACGTCGATCACGCTGAGGATGTTCACGTGGCGACCGGCGTGCCCCGAGGTCGCGGACAGGGCGAGCACGACGCCGAGCACGGTCTGAGCGCCCAGGCGCACGGCCACGACCGAGCCCCGACGCACCGCGCCGGAAAGCTCTTCGGGCACGAGGTAGTCGAACGGCTCCTCGAGCGCCCGCGTACTCAGGAGTGGAAAGACGGCGGCATACACGGACTCACCTGCCCTCAAGTCTGACCTCGGTCGGGGACGGAAGGGTCACGATGTGCCGGAGTGCGCCACCGACGCCGCCGAGCGCCCCGCCGCTCTGTCGCGCGACGTGCCGGCCGGTCCGCGCCGGCGGAACGACCGGCGGCCGCGAAACGGCTCGCGGGACGACGCGTGCGGCGGATCGACGACCCGATGGAGCAGCGTCGCACTGCTCCGCGCGGGTCGAAGATCCACGGACGAGTCGTTAGCCGACGACCGGCTCCGCCGAGGCCTTGAGGCCGGCCGCGGCGCGCAGGGCGGCCGCCTTGTCGGTGCGCTCCCAGGTGAAGTCGTGATCGGAACGCCCGAAATGACCGTAGGTCGACGTCTTGCGATAGATGGGCCGCCGCAGGTCGAGGTCGCGGATGATGGCCGCCGGACGCAGGTCGAAGTGCTCGCGCACGAGCGCCTCGATGGCGTCGACGGAGAGCTTCTCGGTGCCGTGGCAGTCGATCATGACCGATACGGGGTGCGCCACGCCGATGGCATAGGCGACCTGCACCTCGCAGATCTCGCACAGCCCCGCCGCCACCACGTTCTTGGCGACGTAGCGGGCGGCGTAGGCGCCCGAGCGGTCGACCTTGCTCGGGTCTTTGCCCGAGAAGGCGCCGCCGCCGTGGCGGGCGGCGCCGCCGTAGGTGTCGACCACGAGCTTGCGACCGGTGAGGCCGGTGTCGCCCATGGGCCCACCGACCACGAAGCGGCCGGTCGGGTTGACCAGCGTGAGCTCGTCGATCTTGGCGACGTCGTAGAGCTCCTTGGGCAGGATGGGCTCGACCACGTGTTCGAGGAGATCGGGCTTGATCAGCGTGTCGACGTCGGCTTCGGGAGCATGCTGGGTGGCCAGCACGACCCGCACGATCTCGATGGGCCGGTGCCCCTCGTAGCGCACCGTGACCTGCGATTTGCCGTCGGGACGCAAGTACGGCAGGACGTCGGCCTTGCGCACCTGGGCCATGCGCCGCGCCAGCTTGTGGGCCAGCATGATCGGCAGCGGCATGAGCTCGGGCGTCTCGCTGCAGGCGTAGCCGAACATCATGCCCTGGTCGCCCGCTCCCTGGCTGTCGAGCTCGTCGTCGTCGTTCACGTCGGTGCGGACCTCGTAGGCCGCGCCGACGCCCTGGGCGATGTCGGGCGACTGCTCGTGGATGGTGGTGATGACCGAGCAGGTCTCGTGGTCGAACCCGAACGAGGAGTGCGAGTAGCCGACGTCCTTGACGACGTCGCGCACGACCCGGGGGATGTCGATGTAGGTCTGCGTGCTGATCTCGCCCGAGACCATGACGAGGCCCGTGGTGGTGAGGGTCTCGCAGGCGACGCGGCTGAGGGGGTCCTCTGTCAGAGCCGCGTCGAGGATGGCGTCGGAGATCTGGTCGGCGATCTTGTCGGGGTGCCCCTCGGTCACCGACTCCGAGCTGAACAGGTACTCGTGTTTGTCCACGTGGTCCTCCTGGCCCGCGCCCTTGTCACGGCATGCGCGAACGTCATGACGGTTGACGACTGCAGCTTACCAGTCCGACCCATCTGTCAGGCGTCAAGCCTGCTGGAGTTGGCACCGTGCCGTGCGACCGGTTGCCGGGCTTCGTAGGGCCAGTCCCTCAGCCAGGACCGCCTCGCCCTCTTGCGCGCCGGCGGCCTCTCTCTTGATGGGTCATGTGCGACCTGCTGGCGAGTCTACCAGAGGGGCAGGGACCCGGCAACGCCTGCCGCGACGCGTCGGGTGACGCCGGCGGCGAGAGGGCGGCGAGGCGGCGGTTTGCCGACGACAGGGCGGCGAGGCGGCGGTTCGCCGCCTTCTTTCAGGGCAGCAGCTTGCGAGCGGTGCGCTTGGCCGTCTTGGTGGCGGTCTGGCGGAACTGCATGATCAGGCTCATCATGTCCTGCCCTGCTTCGGCGGTCACTTCGCGGCCCATCAGGCTGCCCACCGACTCGGCCGCCGAGACGCGCTGCTCGAGCACGCCGAAGACCGCTTCGGTGACCGGCATCTCGACGCCGAGCTTGCGGCTCAGGTCGTGCAGCGCATAGGTGGTCGGGATGCCTTCGACGACCTGTCCGATCGTCTCCTGGACACTGCTCACATCGTCGCCCCGACCGATCAGCTCGCCCGCCCGGCGGTTGCGGCTGTGCGCCGACGTGCAGGTCGCGATGAGGTCGCCGATGCCGGCGAGGCCGGCGAACGTGGCGAAGTTCGCGCCCAGTCGCATGCCGAGGCGCGCCACTTCGGCCAGGCTGCGCGTCATGAGCGCCGCTCGCGTGTTGTCGCCGAAGCCCAGGCCGTCGGCGATGCCCACCGCGATGGCGATCGGGTTCTTGGCGGCGCCGCAGAACTCGACGCCGATCACGTCGTCGTTGGTGTAGACACGGAGCGTGTCGCCGGTGACGATGCGCTGCAAACGGCGCGCGAGGGCGCCGTCGGACGCGGCGACGACCGTGGCCGCCGGCATGTCGCGCGAGATCTCTTCGGCGTGGTTCGGACCCGACAGCGCCGCGACCGCGGCGGACGTCTCCTGGGCGATGATCTCGGTCGGCCGCTGCAGGGTGTGCAGCTCGAGGCCCTTGGCCAGGGAGAGCTGCAGGGCCTTGCCCGGACGTCGCGGCGCCACCCAGCCGGCGACCGAGCGCACGACCTGGGTGGGCACCGCGTAGACCACGAGCTCGGTGTCGTCGAGCACGGCGTCGGCCATGGCCACGAAGCGGATCTCGGGCGAGAACTCGACGCCCGGCAGGAAGTGGGGATTGGCGTGGGTCTCGTTCAACTCCCGGGCTTCGGCCGGCGTGAGCGTGAGGACCTGCACGGAGTGGCCGCGGCGCCACAGCAGACGCGAGAAGGTGCAGCCCCAGCTCCCCGAGCCGATGACGGTGACGCGCACGACTGCCGACCCGCCCTCAGGCCCGGCCGGCGCCGGCCTGTCCGGAACCCGATGAGCCGCGATGGCGGTCCCAGGGGAACGTCACCTTGTTCTCGCAGCGCAGGGCGATGCGGCGGATGTTCGAACGGTGCTGGAAGACCACCACCAGCGCGGCGAAGACGGCCAGGATCTCATACCAGATCGGCTCGCCGAAGGCGATCGTACACACCGCGAAGGTGAGCGCCGCCGCCATCGAGGCCACGCTCACCATGCGCGTCGTGAGCAGGAAGACTAAAAAGACGCCGAGCGCGATGATGAAGATCCAGGGCACCAGCGCCAGCACGATGCCGGCGCCCGTCGCGACGCCCTTGCCGCCGCCGCCGCGCAGGAACACCGAATACATGTGACCGAGCAGGGCGGCGAGCGCGACGACCAGGGCGAACCAGGTCGGGAAGAAGTGCACCGCCACGGAGACCGGGATGAAGCCCTTCGCCATGTCGCCGATCAGCACCAGCGTGCCGGCCCGCACGCCCAGGACGCGGAACACGTTGGTAGTGCCGACGTTGCCCGAACCGTGATCGCGCACGTCGACGTGCCAGAGCCACTTGCCGATCACGATGGCGAACGGGATCGCGCCCATGAAGTAGGCGACGATCACGAGGGCGATGCCGGCGATGATGTCCAGGATCACCCTCTAGCGCTCCTTGAAGTCGATGATGAGCGGCACCCCGGCGAAGTCGAGCGCCGCGCGGAGGCGGTTCTCGACGAAGAAGCCGAAGTCGCGCGTGACCAGGTCGCGGTCGTTGATGCTGATCGCAAAACGCGGCGGCGCCGTCTGGTATTGAGAGATGTAGTAGACCTTCAGCTTCTTGCGTCCCTTGCCCGGCATCGCGCGCTGTTCGGTCACGGCGGTGAGGGCCCGGTTCAAGGCCCCCGTCGGGATGTGGGCAGTATAGCGAGTCTGCAGATCGGCAACTACCTGCAGCAGGTGCTCGAGACCACGCCCGGTGCGAGCCGACACGGCCAGCGCCTGCGGACGCTGGCGCAGCTTGTGGGCGACCATGGCGTCGAGGTCGGCGAGGTCGGGAGCGCTCAGGTCGGACTTGTTCACAGCCAGCACCGTGGCGCAGCCGCGCTGGGTGGCCTCGCCGGCGATCTGCAGGTCGAGCTCGCCGAGGCCGACCGTGGCGTCGACCACGATCACGGCGACGTGGGCGCGGTCGAGACTGGCGAGACTGCGCAGATAGGCGTAGTACTCGACGCCTGAGATCTTGGCCGCCTTGCGCATGCCGGCCGTGTCGACGAACCTGAAGTCGCGGCCGCGCCAGGTCACCAGCGTGTCGATGGCGTCGCGCGTGGTGCCGGCCACCTCGCTCACGATGACCCGCTCTTCGCCGGCCAGGGCGTTCAGCAGCGACGACTTGCCCGCGTTGGGGCGCCCGACGATGGCCACCGGGATGGCGGCGTCGGCGGCGTCGACCTGGTCGACCCCGACGGTCTCGCCCTTTCCCCGGCCGGTCTTCACCCTACCCCCGCCGGTCTTCCCCGTGCCCTCGCCGGTCGTTGCCTTGCCCTCGCCGGTCGTTGCCTCCTCCCCGCCCCCGACCGCCAGGCGGCCGGCCAGGGCGACGAGCTCGTCGAGCAGGTCGCCGCTGCCGGTGCCGTGCAGCGCCGAGACCGCCAGCGGCTCACCGAGGCCGAGCTCGTAGAACGCCACGAGGTCGGCTTCGTGGCGCGGGTCGTCGACCTTGTTGGCCACGAGCAGCGTGGGGATCCTGGCCCGGCGCAAGACGTCGGCGATCTCGTGGTCGCCGGCCAGCGGGCCCGCGCGCCCGTCGACGACGAACAGGGCGCCGTCGGCTTCGCCGATCGCCGCCCTCACCTGGCTGCGGATGTCGCCCGCCAGGAGCGACTCGTCGGAGGTGTCGAAACCCCCTGTGTCGATGAGCTTGAGCGGGTGGCCGGTCCACTCGGTCTCGACCACCTTACGGTCGCGCGTCACGCCGGGAGTCTCGTGGACCACGGCGATGCGCGTGCCGGTGAGGCGGTTGATCAGGGTGGACTTGCCGGCATTGGGCACGCCGACGACGGCGAAGGTGGGGACATGGGCCATGCGCGAGAGTGTACCAGAGCGCGGGCCTCTCACCGGCTATCCCCTGGCGTCGCGGTCACCGTGAGCGCCACCGGGCGCTGCAGGTTCTCCGCCGCCCCCCGACGGTCGGCGTGATCGCACCGACCGGTCGAGATACCGTCTGACGGCGGCGAACTGGCTCGCCCCGTCGAGACCCGCCTCGGCGAGCACGACCTCGCCCTGGCCGCTACCCAGGTAGTGGCCTTCGCGGTAGGGGTGAAGCGTCGCTTCGCGGCCGGCGTCGGAGCGCACCCAGCGGTACAGGGTGGCCAGCGTGAAGCCGGTGATGCCCATGGCCTCGAGGCCGCGCTGTTCGGGAAGAAGGGCCCGCTGCCGCTCGGGTGGCAGCAGATCGAAGAGCTCGGCGCTCGCCACGTAGTAGACCCGGGTGTCGATGCCGGCGGCCTCGAGAAGGGGCAGCGCCTCGGTCACGAAGGCGTAGGTCACGGCGCTCTCCTGCAGGACGAGGGTGACGTCGCCGGCGCCCCGCGGCGCCCGCAGCAGATACACCCCCGTCACCGCGGCCGCGGGCGCCGCCAGGCCGAGCGCCCCTCGATCGAGAACGCGCTCGGCGGGCCGGGTCACGAACGGCGCGATGAGCGCCGGCCGCCGCGCCACGGCCGTCGCGAGCAGCGGCCAGATCTCCTGTGGCTCCCACGGCGTGAGCGTGATCGCGGTGCCCCGGGGAAAGTCCTCCTGCAGAAGCTGCAGCGGCTGTGGGTCGGCGTGCGTCGGACCGTCCTCGCCGGTCTTCAGGCCGGCGTGGCCGCAGACGAGGATGAGCGGCCGGTAAGGCTCGCCCGAGACGTGCTCGCGCGCCTGGGCGCCGATCGCGTGCAGGCGGGCGGCGATGTGGCCGAGCGGCGCCATGAAGGCCGCATACGACGAGCCCACGCCGATGTCGTGACCGTAGGCGGAGGCGCCGGCGAGGATGCCGGCCATGGCGTCCTCGCAGATGCCGCCGGTCGCGAGCAGGCGCGCTTCGGGGTTGCTCTCGGCGTTCCAGAAGCCGCCGGGGAACCCGGACGCGATCAGGTTCACGCTGGTCGAGCCCAGCAGGTCCGCCGAAGCGGTGAGGAGCGCGCCCCCCGAGGTCGTGTTGAGGAACCCCAGGCAGCGGCCCAGCGCGTCGCGCAGGGTGGTCGTGGCGCCGACCTCGAGGCGCAGCTCGCCGGGCACGTCGGTCGGATCGGCCGCGGCACGCGCGGCGGCCTCGAAGACCGCGGCGACGCGCGGCGCCCCCGGGCGTGGCCTGCGGCCGCGCCGCTCGAGCCGCTCGCGCGCCGCCGCCAGCCGGTCCGCCAGCGCCCGCGTCAGCGTCGTGTCGTCGGTGAGCCGTCGGCGCACGATCCGCAGCGCCTCCCAGAAGCATTCCTCGCGCACCTCGTCGCCCCGCGGGCCGGCGCAGCGCAGGTCACCGGGCGCGCAGGTCGGCAGCGCGGCCTCGCCGCCGGCGGTCAGCTCGGCGAGCGCCTGATAGAAGCCTTCGGAGCACAGCTTGTGGCCGGCGCCGTGCGAGGCGCGACCCTCGACCCCGTACCTCCAGCCCTTCTGCGTGCGGTAGACGACCGCCGTCGGCTGACCGTTGGCAAGCGACAGCGCCCGGCGCTGGGCGGCCACCACCTGCTGGAAGTCGTGACCGTCGGCCACCCGCACGACGTTCCAGTCGTGCGAGTAGAACAGCTCGTCGGGCTGCCACTGCACATAGTCGCCCGGCCGGTCGCCGTCGCGGCAGACGCGGTCGCTGTCGATCGAGGCCTGGTTCCAGTCGAGGTGCACGACGACGTTGCCGAGCGAGGCCGTGCCGGCCGCCGCGAGAGCTTCGGCCACGCGCCCCGGTGTGAGGCCGCCCTCGCCTTCGGAGACATGGACGCGGGGGCAGTCGGCGCCGAACCGGTCGCGGGCGCCGATGGCGAGGCCGATCGAGCTCGCGAGGCCGACCCCGGAGGCGCCGGTGGCCAGGCGCACGAAGGGCGTCGCCGGCGTCGGATGGCCGTCGAGAGCCTTGGCGTGCTGAGCCGCGAAGAGCGGCGTGGCCGTCGTCGGGTTGCGCCGAAAGCCCAGCAGGTCTTCGAGACGCAGACGATGGCGCGGGTCGTCGGGCAGCAGCTCGGGCGCCGCGAGTCGCGCGATCTCGTCGCGCAGGGCCCACATCGCATAGAGGCCCATGGCCTTGTGACCGGCCGCCAGCGACAGGATGTCGGCGTCGTCGCGGTCGGGATCGGCGAGGTCGTAGTCGAGCGCGTCGAACACGAGGGCGGCCACGAAACGACCCGACGAGATGGAGCCGCCCGGGTGACCCGAGGTCGGCACGTAGTTGTAGAGCAGGGCGCACAATGCCCGATAGGCGACGTCGAGGCTCTCGAAGGCGGCGAGCTCGGCCGCCGTCAGTGGCGCTTCCGCGGCCGTCGCGGCCCGCCCCACATCGACGCAGGTCGCTCGCCGTGGTCCAAAGACGCACTCCATCAGGTGGCTCCTTTACGCAGGAACGCCATGAGCCCGTCGAGCTCGGCGCCCAGCTCGTCGCTGCCAAAGCAGAACTGCAGATCGAGGAAGCGCGCACGCAGCGCCGTGACCGGCTCGGCCGCCGCCGCGTCGTGCCTGATGACGTCGGCCATAAGACCGGCGAGCTCCGCGAAGTCGGGCTCGCGCATGCCGAAACGCGTCATCTCGGCGACCCCCAGGCGCAGGCCTCCGGCGGCGGTGAAGGCCTCCTCGTCGGGCAGGCCCTGGTAGTTGCAGAGGATGTTGCTGGCCTCGAGGCGAGTCGCCATCTCGTGGCCGCGACCGTAGCCGACCCGCACGATCACCTGGTGGGTCTCGGTAAAATCGATGGCCGGATCGCCCTGCACGTCGAGGCCGGCGTCGTGCAGCGCCCGGGCGAAGGCCTTGGCGTTGGTCATCACCTGCCGCTGGTATGAGTCGCGGAAGGCGCGCATCTCGTAGGTCGCGAACAGCAACCCGAGCAGCGTGCCCAGGTGGTGGTTCGACACAGACCCCGGGAACGCGCGCCGGCGCAGCGCCTCCCAGAGGTCGTAGCGCTCGTCGGTCTCGACGAAGCGGCCGCCGATGACCCCGCGCTGGGTGCCGAAGAAGGTCTTGTGGGTCGAGCCGGTCACCAGGTCGGCGCCTTCGGCGAAAGGCTCCTGGAAGTGTGGCCCGAGCAGGCCGAGCACGTGGGCGGCGTCGTAAAGGACGACGGCGTCGATGCCCTGCTCCGCGAGGAACCTGCTGATCTCGGCGACGGGCTCGCGATGCAGCACCATACTGCGACCGAACACGATGAGCTCGGGCCGGTACCGGGCGATGAGCTCCTCGCTCGCGGCCACGTCGATGAGATACGGGTTGTCCTCGCGCATCACGAAGTTGACGACCGCCGGGGCGTCGGTGCGCGGGTCGCGAGCCACGAAGTCGCGCAGGGCGCCCATGGGCTGGGCGCTCAGATGCCCGCCCTTGCCGATGTGGTTGTTCATCACCATGCCGATGCGCCGCGGCTCGGCCTTGGGGTCGGCCCGGTTCGCATACTCGACGAGGGCGCTGAAGACCGCCATGTTGGCCATCTGGCCGGAGACGACACGGGTCTCGGTCTCTGCGCAGCCGAGGTACTCGCTGAGCTCGGCTTCGAGCCGCTGCTCGACGTCGGCGATGAAGCGCGTGCCCTGGTAGTAGAAGACCTCGTCGTCGTAGAAGGCCTCGGAGCGGCGGTGCTCGGCGTAGCGGAAGGCCGGGTCCATGATCGAGGCCAGCCGCGCGAGCGGCGAGGCGGTCATCTCCGAGGGGATGAGATTGATGGTCTCGCGCTGCCGCCAGGCGGTGTTGGCGATCGTTTCGGCGAGCAGGAGACGCGCCTTGGCGGCGGGCTCGCCCCGCGGCAGCTCGACCGCGGGCAGCTCGTGGTCGTAGACGATCGGCCGGGCCAGCGGCGGCGCGTCGCTGCGCAGGTGGAAGGGCACCACGAGGCCGGCCACCTGGTTGCCGCGGATGTCGACCGTGACGGCGTCGCCTTCGACTACGTCGCAGTC
Source organism: uncultured Actinomycetes bacterium (assembly GCA_963733255.1). GTDB lineage: Bacteria > Actinomycetota > Thermoleophilia > UBA2241 > UBA2241 > Bog-752. The sequence goes on along the minus strand of CAVTCH010000019.1, from coordinate 118,497 downwards.
GAGCAGCGCCAGGGCGATCGAGCGCTGGGCGTGCTCGTCGGTCTGCCGTGAGTCGAGGCCCTCGCCGCTCACGATCCAGTACGGCACCGAGGTGCCGCTCGTCACGGAGCCCACGCGGCGGTCGCCGGCGAACACCGGGGCGTGCGTGCGGGCCACGCCGCGGCCGGCGACGGCGAGCGGCTGGACGAGGCGCGGCAGATCGGCCCGCGACGAGTAGTCGCGAGACACGATGGCCGCGAAGGCGTCGTGCTGGCGCGCCAGCGCGGCGCGACCGATGTACTCGCCCTTCAGGGGCGAGAAGCTCACCGCCAGCTTGGCCAGTGGGATCGCGAAGACCGGGATCTCGGCGCCGTCTTCGTCTGTGCCCAGCTCGAAGCCGTAGAGCGGCAGCCCGGCTTCGAGGCGCAGCGTGTCGCGGGCGCCCAGGCCGGCCGGCGTAGCCCCGCCGGCCACCAGCGCGTCCCACAGCGCGGGAGCGGCGTCGGCCGCCACGAAGAGCTCGAAGCAGAGCGGCTCGCCGGTGTAGCCGGTGCGGCCCACGCGCACGGTCGTCCCCGCGGCGGTGACGATCGAGAGCCGGTTGCGCAGCGGCTCGGGCAGCTCGCCCTGCGAGATCTCCGCCGACAGGATGGCGCGCGAGTCGGGCCCCTGCAGGGCGATCATGGCGATCTCGAGCGTGGCGTCGCGAAGCTCGAGGCCGGTGAAGCGCTCGGCCTCGCGGGCGAAGTGCGCCCAGTCCTTGAGCCGGTTGGAAGCATTCACGACGAGCAGGTACTCGTCGGCGCTGAACCGGTAGAGATAGGCGTCGTCTATGGCGCCGCCGGCCTCGTCGCCGATGATGGTGTACTGCGCTTCGCAGACCTCGAGGGCGGCCACGTTGTTGGTGAGCCCGCGCTGCAGAAAGGCCAGCGCGCTGGGCCCGCCGATGACGAAGCGACCCATGTGGGAGACGTCGAACAGGCCGGCGTGCCGGCGCGTGGCCAGGTGCTCTGCGACGATGCCGCCGGCGTACTGGATGGGCATCTGCCAGCCGGCGAACTCGACGATCCGCCCGCCGGCGGCGACGTGGCGTTCGTAGAGGGACGTGCGCTGGAGCTCGTCGCCGCCGGTCATCGGTCGGCCGACCCCTGGCGGCCGGCGTTGTCCGGCAGGGGCGCCCGGCTCTGACCGCCGGTCAGATAGGCCTTCAGCCGGCCGAGCCCCTCTTCGATCCGCGGCGTGTCGATGCCCGAGTAGGCGAGCCGCACGTACCGCTCGCGCTCGTCGGGCTGTCGGCGGCCGAAGTGCACGCGGGAGCACACCGCGACGCCGGTGTCGTGCAGCACGATCCGCCGGAAGGTCTCGACGTCGGTCAGGCCCATGCGCCGCATCGCCTCGGTGACGTTGGGAAACAGGTAGAAGGTGGCCGTGGGCTTGAAGCAGCGCACCCCCGGCATCTCGTTCAGGAGCGCCACCGCCGCGTCGCGGCGTTCGCGCAGGACCGCGACGATGTGCTCGGGCCCGCTCTGGTCGCCGGTCAGCCCTTCGAGCGCGCCGTACTGGATGAAGTGGTTGGGGCACGACTCGTCGTTCACGTTGAGCTTGGCGATCACGTCGATCACCTCGCGCGGCCCCAGAGCGGCGCCCAGGCGCCAGCCCGTCATGGCGAACTTCTTGGAGAACGTGTAGAGGATCACGCTGCGCTCGGCCATGCCCGGCAGTGAGGCCAGCGAACGGCTCCTGCCGGCGTAGCGGATGTTGAAATAGGCCTCGTCGCAGAGCACGAGCAGGTCGTGCTTCACGGCGAGCTCCGCCAGGCGAGCGAGCTCGGCCGGCGAGGCTTCGGCGCCCAGCGGATTCTGCAGGTCGTTGACGATGAGCAGCCGGGTGCGCGGCGTGATGGCGGCTTCGAGCGCGTCGAGGTCGATGGCGAAGCCGTCGTCGTCTTCGACGTAGCCGTAGGGCCTGGCGACGCCACCGTGGAACTCGATCTGCGACTCGTAGATCGGATACCCCGGGTTGGGGTAGAGCACCTCGTCGCCTGGGTTCATGAGCGCCAGGATGAACTTGCTGATCACCGGCTTGCCGCCCGGCTCGATGGCGACGTTCTCCATGGCGTAGGCGAGGTCGTGCGAGGCGCTCACGTCGGCGGCGACCGCGGCCCGCAGCTCGGGGATGCCGGCGTTCGGACAGTAGCCGGTCTTGCCGTCGGCGATCGCCTTGAAGGCGGCCTCGACGATGTTCGCCGGCGTGGGGATGTTGAGATCGCCGAGGTGGAAGGGATAGACGTCGTTGCCTTTGGCGGCGAACGCGGCCGCTTCGGCCGACACCGCAAAGGCCGTCTCGGTGCCGAGGCGCGCGATGCGCTCGGCAAGCCGTGGTCGGGCTACACCGCTCATCGTCTCCTCCCGGCCTCGCCGCGACTCGACGGATCGCCGGGCGACACCCGGGCCTCACTGGCGAGCTCATGGTCCATGATCGTCGTCCCCTTTCAGCCAAAAGAAAAGACAGCGCGAAGCACTTCGCTTCGCCCTGTCCTTCGTGCCGCCCGCGGCGCGTCAAGCGCTCAGAGCACGTTCAGGGACCCGTCCGGTCGCGTTCCGTTGGCCTGAGAGTTTCGGACAGCCTGAGCTGCCTTGCCCCTTCGGCGAGCGCCGCCGCCACGTGCGGTGGGCGCTCTCTCACGCGACCTTCGACCGGGAGTCATGCCGCTTGCCGGCTCTTCTACCTCAGTCCCGACGTCCTTTCGTCTTAGTCCGTCTCAGTACATCGCGCCTCGCCGCCGGCGACTCTCCCCCCGCTGTCGCAGCCGCCCGCGGCCGGCGCGCCGTTGGTTCATTGTACTGTCTTTCGGCCGGTGCGGCCAAAGCGAGCCGCGAGTCAGAGCGCCGGCCGGCGCGACCAAAGCGGCCGCGAGTCAGAGCGCTTCGCGGTGGCGCAGGTCGAGCAGCTCCAGCGGGTGAGCCAGCACCGCCGTCGCGCCGCCGTCGCGCAGCTCGCCGGCCGTGCGAAAGCCCCACGCGGCCCCGACCGCGATCATGCCCGCGGCGAGCGCCGTGGCCACGTCGATGCCCGTGTCGCCCAGGAACACGATGCGCCCCGGGGCGCAGCCGAGGCGCTCCGCGAGCAGCAGGGCGGCCGCGGGATCGGGCTTGGCCGGAGTATCGGGTCGGGCCCCGACCACCTCCTCGAAGTCCTCGGCGCCGAGCAGGCCGTGCACGATGTGCTTCGTGAGCTCGTCGGGCTTGTTCGACAGGACGGCCAGCCTGACCCCCTCGGCGTGCAGACGGCTCACCGTCTCGGCGACGCCGTCGTAGAGCCGCGTCTTGACCAGACAGTGCCGCCCGTAGTCGGCCATCATCGCCGCGGCGCACCTCTCGATCGTGTCGTCGTCGCGCCGCTCTGCGGGCAGCGCCGTCGCCACGAGGTTGCGCAGGCCGGCGCCGATCATGGCGCCGAACGCGGCGTGGTCGTGCAGGGGCAGCCCTTCGCCGGCGAGGACCCGGTTCATGGCGTCGGCCAGGTCCTCGCGGGTGTCGGCGAGGGTGCCGTCGAGATCGAAGATGACACCCTCGAAGTCCATCGACCCTCAGTACATGAACATGGGCTTGCCGGCGATCTCGCCCACCCTGGGCCGGTAGTTCTCGGCATCGTAGAGGGCGGCGACATCGACGGGGCGCATGCCGCCGGCCACCACGTCGAGCGGCACGGTCGTGTAGGTGCCGCCCTGCAGGGCGACAAGCGTGCCCGACACGCCCGCGGCGAGCTGCTCGAGGGCGAGGACACCGTACGAGCTCGCCACCATGCGGTCGAGCGTGTCGGCCGGCCCCGAGCGGATCACGTAGCCGAGCTGCTGGAACATCATGTCGATGCCGGTCAGGCGCTTGAGCTCCTTGGTCACGGCGTCGCCGATGCCGCCGAGCTTCTTGTGGCCAAAGGCGTCCTCTTCGCCCGACTCCATGTGCGTGCCGCCCTTGGGCACCGCGCCCTCGGAGATCGTCATGACGGCATAGTTGGAGGGGTTGCCGGCGCGATCGGCGGTCAGGAACCCCGCCAGGCGCTCGATGTCGAACGGCACCTCGGGGATGATCGCGCGGTCGGCGGCGGCCAGGTAGGCGGCGTAGAACGAGGTCGCGCCCGAATGGCGGCCGAAGAGCTCGACCACACCGATGCGTTCGTGCGAGCCGACCGCCGAACGGAAGTTCGTGATCATGTCGACCGCACGGGTCACCGCGGTGGAGAAGCCGATGCAGTAGTCGGTGCCCACGACGTCGTTGTCCATCGTCTTGGGGATGGCCACCACGTTCACGTTCTCGTGATGCAGCCGGTTGGCGAAGCTCAGTGTGTCGTCGCCGCCGATGGCCACGAGGGCGTCGAGGCCGAGGGCGGCGATGACGCGCACGGCGTGCTTGGTGCAGTCGACCTTGCCGTCGTCTTTGGCGACGCGCTCGTCGGCGCGCACCCAGGCGGGCACCGCGTCGGGCTTGACGTTGCTCGGGTTGGTGCGCGACGAGTGCAGGATCGTGCCGCCCGTGCGGTCGATCGTGCGCACCGCGTCGGGGGTCAGGGGCACGGTCGTCGCGGCGATCGCCGCCGGGTCGCCCGGGTCGATCAGCATGCTGGCCCAGCCGCGACGCAGGCCCAGCACCTCGATGTCGTGGTCGCGGGCGCGCAGCGTGACGGCCTTGATCGCCACGTTCAGGCCCGGCACGTCGCCGCCGCCGGTGAGAATCCCGATCCGCCGTACGTTGTTCATGAGCCCTCCCGCGGCTTTCTGGCGGCCTTCCGTGTGTGCCTCACGCGGCCGTCCGTTTACTCTCCTGGTCTGCATTGTTTCAGTTGCGCGCGAGGCGGTGCGGCGCGCCGCGCCGCCTCGCGCGCGTCGACCTGAGTCAGGCCGGCATGGTCGTGCGATGGATCTCCATCACGTCCTGCAGCAGCTTGACGGCCTCGTCGTGCCCGCGCTGGAACGAGTTGCGGCCCATGATGGTGCCGAAGCCGCCGCCCAGGGCGATCTGGCGGTTGGTCTCGAGGACGGCTTCGGTCGAGGCCGTCTCGCCGCCGCTGAAGATCACGATGCGTCGGCCGTTGAAGGCCGCTTGCACGACGTGCCTGACACGCTCGGCGAGCGTGCCGATGGGGATCTGCGCCTTCTCGTAGACCTTGCGCGCGGCGTCCTGCTCGATGTGATCGCTGGGCGGCTTGACCTTGATGATGTGAGCGCCGAGTTGAGCGGCGATCTGGGCGGCGTAGGCGCACACGTCGACGGCGGTCTCGCCGGCCTTGCTCAAGCCCGAGCCGCGCGGGTACGACCAGATCACCACGACGAGGCCGGCGGCCTTGGCGTCGGCCGCCAGCTCGCGGATCTCCTCGTACATTTGCTTGCGCTCGGACGAGCCGGGATAGATGGTGAAGCCGATCGCGCCGCAGCCCAGCCGCAGGGCGTCGTCGACGCCCGCGGTGACGGCCGGGATCGGGTCGCCGCCGCCGTACAGGCTGTCGGAGTTGTTGGCCTTCAGGATCAGCGGGATCTGACCGGCGAACTCGGCCGCGCCGCCTTCGATGAAGCCCAGCGGCGCGGCATAGGCATTGCAGCCGGCGTCGAGGGCGAGCTGAAAGTGATAGCGCGGATCGTAGCCTGCCGGATTGGGCGCGAAGCTGCGCGCCGGGCCGTGCTCGAAGCCCTGGTCGACCGGCAGCATGACGAGCTTACCGGTACCGGCCAGACGGCCGCTCATCAGCATGCGGTAGAGGTTGGCCCGCGTGCCGGGGTTGTCGCTCTCATACCACGAAAGGATCTCGCGTACCCTATCTGTCATCTCACGGTCCTCCTCGAAGGCGGCGCCGCCGCCGGTCTCGTCGGACGCCGTGCGGGTCGCAAGCGACCGGCGCGGTGGTGTGCGTAGCTGAGTGTGCGTAGCTAACTAGTTTATAGGCAATAACGACGGGTCGCAGCCTGCCGCGTTCGTGCCGGCGAAGCGGCTACGACGGCACTCCAAACGGCGCTCTCCAGGGCTAATACCCTGCTAACCGGCCCGTCGGGCGTCGCCGACGCAACAGGAGTGAGTGACGACGCTCGTGGAAGGGGGTATCACACAGCATGTCTATTCATGTTCGCGGTATTGACACGATTGAACGCTTACCCACTAGATAGTCACCATCAGACACACGTGCAGGCCATCACGGACTACGGGGGCAGCCATGGCTGACGATCTCCACACACCGCCGACGGGCATGGGTGAGGGCGCCGCTGCCCCGCCGCCAAAGCCGGTGGCCGAGGTTGACGACGACACCCGCAGGCTCCACGAGATGGGTTATGCCCAGGAGCTCGACCGGGGCATGAGCGGCTTCAACAACTTCGCCATCTCCTTCACCATCATCTCGATCCTGTCGGGGTGCCTGACGCTGTACTACTTCGGCCTCCAGCACGGCGGCCCGCCGGTCATGCTCTGGGGCTGGCTGCTCGTCGGCACCCTGGTGATCTTCGCCGGCCTGTCGATGGCCGAGATCTGTTCGGCCTATCCCACGGCCGGCGGCCTCTACTACTGGGCCGCCAAGCTCGCCCCCGGCGACAGCGCGCCTATCTGGTCGTGGTTCACCGGCTGGTTCAACCTCCTCGGCCAGGTCGCCGTCACCGCCGGCATCAGCTTCGGTTGCGCCTACTCCATCGGCGCCTTCCTGTCGGAGTTGACCGGCAACTCATACTGGTCGTCGCCGGGGCACGTGATCGGCATCCTCGCCATCGTGCTCTTCATCCAGGGCCTGCTGAACACCTTCAGCGTCCGCCTGGTGGCCCTGCTCAACGACGTCTCGGTCTACTGGCATCTCATCGGCGTGGCCGTCATCGTCATCATCCTGTACTGGGCGCCCTCGTCGCATGCCCACCAGTCCGCCGGATTCATGTTCGGCAAGGCCGGCTGGGACGCGTTCTCGGGGTTCTCGGGCTTCTCGCTGCCGTTCTACATCTTCATCATCGGTCTGCTGAACGCGCAGTACACCTTCACGGGCTACGACGCCTCGGCCCACGTCTCCGAAGAGACGCGTTCGGCCAACGTCCAGGCGGCCAAGGGCATCGTCAGGTCGATCTGGGTCTCGATGATCGCCGGCTTCATCCTGCTCGCCGGTGTGAGCTACGCGATCCCGCACTTCGTGCACCCGGTCGTCTTCGGCGGCCAGACGTTCAAGAGCTACTCCGACCTGGCCAACACGACCATCGTCTCGTGGGCGGTCGTCTTCAAGTATGCCGCTGGCCGCACAGTCGCGCTCATCATGATCCTGATCGTCATCGGCGCCCAGTTCTACTGCGGCATGTCGTCGGTCACCGCCAACTCGCGCATGATTTTCGCCTTCTCGCGCGACGGCGCCGTGCCGTTCTCGAACTTCTGGCATTACGTGAGCCCAAAGCGCCGAGTGCCCGTGCGCTCGGCCTGGTTCGGGGCCGTCGGGGCGTTCATCCTGGCGTCGCCCTACCTCATCAACAGTGCCGCCTACGGCGCCGTGACCTCGATCGCGGTCATCGGGCTCTACATCGCCTACCTCACGCCGGTCTTCCTGCGGCGCATCAACGGCAAGGCGTTCAAGCCCGGACCCTATGAGCTCAACCACACCTGGGGTCCGATCATCGGCTGGATCGCCATCGTGTGGGTCGTGTTCATCTGCATCGTGCTGCTGCTGCCGCAGTACAAGCCGATCACTCACCTGACCTTCAACTACGCGCCGATCGCGGTGGCCGTCGTGGTCGGTGGCGCCGGGATCTGGTACGCCGTCTCGGCTCGCAAGTGGTTCAAGGGTCCGAAGATCCAGGGCTCGGCCGAAGAGCTGGCAGCCATCGAACGCGAGCTCTCGATCTGAGCGTCGCGTAGCACCCTCATACGCATCCGGCGTGACGGAGCGGGCGGCGCGACAGCGCCGCCCGCTCCTGTCTCGTCGTCAGTCCTAGTGTTCGAGCAAAGGAAGAGGCCATGGCACATGGGTTGACGCCCGAGGAGGCCGTCGCGCGCATCGCCGACTGGAAAGGCAAGGACATCCGCTGGGAGGAGCTCGGCGGCGGCATCACCAACCACAACTACATCGTGTGGGTGAACGGCGGCTGGGGCAATCCCGGCGGCGGCAAGTACGTGCTGCGCGTGCCCGGGGCGGGCACCGACATGTTCATCGACCGCGATGTCGAGCGCGAGTGCATGCTCGAAGCCGCCAGGGTGGGCGTGGCCCCCGCCGTGACCAACATCATCGAGCCCGAGAAGGCCATGACCATCGTGTTCGTCGACGGCGAGATCATGCACCCCGACACCCTCGCGGGGCACCCCGAGCGTCTCCGCCAGGCCGTCGAGACGGTCAAGGTGTTCCACGACAAGGCGAAGTTCGGCAACACCATCGAGATCTTCCCCATGATCCGGCGCTACACCAAGATCGCCCGCGAGATCAGCGCGCCGATGCCCGACGACCTCGAGGCCATGCTCAAGGTGATGGACGAGATCGAAGCGGCGACCGCCCGCGATCCCGTTCCCTACGTGGCCTGCCATAACGATCTTCTGAGCGAGAACTTCATCATCGACGCCGACGGCAAGATGTGGATCATCGACTGGGAATACGGTGGCATGACCGACCCGTACTTCGACCTCGGCGACCACGTCATGGAGCACCCCTACTCGCGCGAAGAGGAACGCCTCATCATCGAGACGTATTGTGGCGGCATGAACGACAAGGCCTTCGCGCGGATGATGCTCTACAAGATGGTCTCCGGCGTGTGGTGGGGTGTCTGGGCCATGATCCAGCACACGGTCTCGCAGATCGAGTTCGACTATATGGAGTGGGGCCTCGAGCGCGGCGTCGGGCGCGCCGGTCGCGTCCTCAACGACCCCGACTACCGCACCTGGCTCGCCCAGGCGTGACAAGATGGCAAGGATGCCCTGAGCCGATGTTCCGCTCCTCGAGAGACTCGATGCGTGCAGGCCGAGCGCTCCACAGCGGGAAGACGAGAGCCCTGATGGGCGACCGTCCTCGCGACCGCCGGTCGCCGCGGCCCCCCCGCTCAGGGCCCGGCCCACCGTCAGCCTTCCTTCTCGGCGCTCGTCGCCATCGGCGCAGCTTGCTCGGTCTCCTGGCGACTCACCTTCTACGCGCCGCGATACCTGCGGGGCCCAGGTACGTGCCGCTCGCTCGCACGATGGGGCCTCGCTGCTGATGCTCTGTCGCCTGAACGCACCTCTTGCCCTGATCCTCGGCGGGCGGCATCGGCCGCCCTCATGGGCGCTGGCCTCACCCTCGTGAACGCCGCTGTCTCTCGTCAACGCGCCTCCCCTCGCGGCGCCTCGTGCCCTCCATGATCGTCGTGGCCTTCGCCCTCGCCGCCGGCGGCATCGGGCTGGGGTTCGCGGGCAGCCAGCAACTGGCGATCGTCGCGACCGGCTTTCTCCTGCTGCCGGCCATCGGCTTCGTGTTCAGCATGCTGCTGGCACGCATGGCGGGACCGATGCCCGGCAAGCGCCCGCGGGGCCGCTCCCGGCCCCTCGGCCCCGCCGACGTCGCAAAGCTCGGGACAGGCGCGACAGCGGCAGCGGCGCGGAGGTCGCAAGCACTGAGATGGCCGCGGCCGGGGTCGGTCGCCCGGACGAGCAGCCCGTAGCGGCCCCCAGACCACGAAAAGGCGCCGCGGCCGACGCTACAACGCGTCGGCCGCGGCGCCTTCTTTGCGCCGGAACCGCCTGGTCGCCTTAGTCTGCGACCGTCACCGCGTCGAGGCCCGCGATCGCCTTGGCCCGCTGATAGACGTTCTCGGGAGTGAAGCCGAACTGCTCGAAGATGGTGTCGGCCGGAGCCGAGGCGCCGAAGTGGTCGAGACCGATGATCTCGCCGCCGTCGCCGACCCAGCGATCCCAGCCGAAGCTCACGGCCGCCTCGACCGCCAGACGACGCCGGCAGGCCGCCGGCAGGACGCTCTCGCGATAGGCGGCGTCCTGGCGCTCGAAGAGCCGGAACGAGGCCATGTTCACGACGCGCGAGCGCACGCCTTCGGCGACCAGGCGCTCGTGGGCCGCGAGGACGAGCTGCACCTCGCTGCCGCTCGCCATCAGGATGACCTCGGGAGCGTCGTCACCGTCTGCGTCGGCCAAAACGTAGGCGCCGCGCGCCACGCCGCTGGCCGGGCCGTAGACGCTACGATCGATGGTGGGCAGGTTCTGGCGGGTCAGTACGAGCGCCACGGGGCCGTCATCGTGCTGCAGAGCGACCTTCCAGGCCTCGATCGTCTCGTTGGCGTCGGCAGGCCGCAGGTCGGTCATGTTCGGCGTGGCCCGCAGGATGCTCAGGTGCTCGACGGGCTGGTGCGTGGGCCCGTCCTCGCCGACCCCGATGCTGTCGTGGGTGAGCACGTGGATCACCGGCTGGCCCATGAGCGCCGCCAGCCGCAGGGCGGGTCGCATGTAGTCGGTGAAGACGAAGAACGTGGCCACGTAAGGCCGCACGCCGCCGTGCACAGCCAGGCCGTTGGCGATCGCCGCCATGGCGTGCTCGCGCACCCCGAAGTGGAAGTTGCGGCCGGCCGGCGTAGCCGCCTGCTGGTCGGCCAGGTCCTTGATCCAGGTGTTGTTGGAGGGCGCGAGGTCGGCCGAACCGCCGATCAGCGTGGGCACCCGCGGGGCCAAGGCGTTGATCGCCTTGCCCGACGCGGCGCGTGTGGCGAGGCCGCCGTCCTCGGGCTTGAACACCGGCAGATCGGCATCCCAGCCCTGCGGCAGCGTACGGTTCCAGGCCGCGTCCCAGTCGGCGGCGCGGGCGGCGTCGGCGGCCTTCCAGGCCGCGTGGCGCTCGCTCCAGGCCGCGTGCGCGGCCGCGCCGCGCGCGGCGGCCGCCTCGTAGAACGCCCTGACGTCGGCGGGCACCAGGAAGGTCGGCTCGAGCGGCCAGCCGAGGTTCTCCTTGGTCAGCTTGATCTCGTCGGCGCCCAGCGGCGCGCCGTGCGCCTTGGCGGTATCTTGCCGGTTCGGCGAGCCGAAGCCGATGTGCGTGCGCACGGCGATCAGGGACGGCCGGCCGGTCTCGGCCTTGGCCGCCGCGATGGCCTTGTCGATGGCCGCGACGTCGTTGCCGTCGGCGACGCGCTGCACCTGCCAGTCGTAGGCGGCAAAGCGGGTGCAGACGTCTTCGGTGAAGGCCAGGTCGGTGGAGCCGTCGATGCTGATGTGGTTGTCGTCGTAGAGGACGATGAGCTTTCCGAGCTCCTGATGGCCGGCAAACGAGGCGGCTTCGCCGCTGATGCCTTCCATCATGTCGCCGTCACCGGCCAGCACGTAGGTGAAGTGGTCGACCACCGAGGGCCCGTCGCCGTTGAACGTGGCGCCGAGGAACCGTTCGGCGACCGCCAGGCCGACCGCGTTGGCAAACCCCTGGCCGAGCGGACCGGTGGTCGTCTCGACGCCGACGGTGTGACCCTGCTCGGGGTGACCGGGCGTCTTTGAGCCCCACTGGCGAAAGTCGCGCAGGTCGTCGAGGCTCAGGTCGTAGCCGGTGAGATGCAGCAGCGAGTACAGCAGCATGCTGCCGTGGCCGGCGGAGAGCACGAAGCGGTCGCGGTCGGGCCAGGCCGGGTCGCCGGCGTCGAAGCGCAGGTGCCGGGTGAACAGCGTGTGGGCGATCGCCGCGGTGCCCATGGGCATGCCGGGGTGACCGGAGTTGGCCTTCTGCACGGCATCGACCGCGAGAAAGCGGATCGTGTCGATGCAGCGCTCTTCGAGCGCCTGCTCAACTGCCACTGGGCTCATCTGCGTCCTTTCGCTCGTGCGCTCAACTGAAAAGATAGACGGGCCTCTGCCCTTCCCCATCGGGGCGAAAGGGCAGAGGCCAGTGCGGGCGTGATGGCTTGGTGTAAGGGCCCCTTACTTGCCGAAGTAGTTCCTGACGAACCTGACGAAGCGCTCGCTCTCTTCGGGGGTGCCGGGCGTGACGCGGAAGTAGCCGTCCTTGCCGTTGATGGGCTTGATCGTCTTCAGGAAGAGCTTCTCCATGTCCATGCCCGCCTGGACGATCTCGCCGGTCGTCTTGCCGGTGACCGAGGCGTCGACCAGCATGTAGTTGCCGTGCGGCGGATAGGGCTTGAGACCGACCGCTTCGAGCTCCTTGACGAAGGCCGCCATCCAGTCGTTGTTGTACTTGACCTTCTCCTTGACCTCGCCGGTGTCGAGGATGGTCTCGGCGGCGGCCATGGCCATGAGGCTCAGGTTCCAGGGCAGGTACATGAGGTTGAAGGCTTCGACGAGCTCGGGCGCGGCGACCACGTAGCCAAAGCGCACGCCGGCCAGACCGAAGGCCTTCGAGAAGGTGTGCGACAAGAACACGTGCGGGTACTTCTTGACGAGGTCGATCTTCGCTTCGACCTGCGGATGGTAGTCGAGGTAGGCCTCGTCGACGCACATCGGGATACCGAGCTCACAGAACTTGATGAGGTCGGCGTCGTCGATAAAGATGCCGGTCGGGTTGTTCGGGTTGATGATGAGGATCAGCTTGGTCTTGTCGGTGACCGCGTCGAGCATACCCTGCACGTCGTACTGCAGGTCCTCATCGCGCAGCGGGACCTGGACGGTCCTGGCGCCGCACAGGCCGGCGCGCGAGGGGAACATCTCGAACGTCGGGATGGAGCAAAGGAACTCGTCGCCCGGCTGCAGGAAGATGCGCATCATCGCGTCGATCGTTTCGGACGAACCGTTGGCCAGGGCGATGTTCTCGGCCGCGACGCCGTGCAGCTTGCCCAGCTTGGTGCGCAGGCGATAGGCGCGGTCCGGGTAGCGGTTGCCCTTCTTGGCGATCTCGGTGATCGCGTCGACCACCGCCGCCGACGGCGGGACGGGGTTCTCGTTCAGCATCATGCGGCCGCACTCAGGCTGCGCCCAGGCCTTGTCGAGGATGCTCGTGTTGTACTCGGGGGCCGTGAACACCCAAGGCACGATCTTGTCTTTGATGCCTGCCATCTGTCAGCGTCCTTTCGTCGTTCTCGTGACGGCTAGGAAGGGGTTCAGTCGGTGCTGCAGCTACCCTTGAGGCAGCTGTCCGCGAAGGCGACCATCTCGTTGGTGGCCTTGGAGAACGCCTCCGCGGTCTTCACGAGCGCCGGATGCGTGTTGTACTCCTCGCGCGTGTAACCGTTCTCGTCGTAGGCGCGCGCGAAGTACGGGATCCGCAGGAGCTTGTCCATGACGTCCTGCGGCGGATCGACCTCGATCTGGCCCGGCTTGAAGACGATGTCCTTGGCGTCGGGGAAGTTGATGCACTCGTCGATGAAGCTCGGCGGGCAGGTGACGACCACACCCGCGCCGGCCTTCTCTTCGAGGTGCCAGAGGCGCAGCTTGCCGTCGACCGTGGGACCCACGCGCAGCGAGCACGACAGCATCTTGCTCTGGTAGTTGCGCTCCTTGACCGTACGGTAGGCCTTCTTGAAGATGGCGAGCTCGGCCAGGCGCACGTCGCCCTCGCTCAGCTCGATGCCCACTTCCTTGCCGGCGTCGCGCAGACCGCCGAGGTCGCCGTAGCGAGCCTCCATGTGGGTGATGACCGAGCGCCAGTTCGAGAGATCGACGCCGTTGGCCTTGGCGCGCTCGAGACCGCGCATCACGGACTTGGCGCAGTCCAGGAGCTGCGACAGCACGAAGGTGAGGGTGTTGTTGGTGGCGATGCCCTGCGCGGTGAGCTCCTCGATGACGTCGTAGCCCTGCGCCGTACCGGGGACCTTGACCATCACGTTCGGGTTGACCGCGTGGATCTCGGCGGCCTGCTTGAGCATGGCCTCCCCGTCGAAGGCGCTGCGCGGGTCGCACTGGCCCGACAGGAAGCCTTCCTTGTGGCCCGACGCCTCGAACAGCGGCAGGAACATGTCGGAGCCCTGCTTGACGACCTCTTTGTAGAGCAGCCAGAACAGCGACTCCGTATCGAGGCCCTGGTGCTCCTTCATGATGCCGTCGGCGACCTTCTGCCAGTACGGCGGATCGTCCTTGAACGCCGCGAGCGACAGGGGCGGGTTGGTGGTGACACCGCGAAAGAGCTGGCTCATGGGATCGTCGAGGTTGTACATGCGGGTGAACTGGCGCTTGAGGTTCTCCTGGTCACCCGCGTCGGCCTTGGCGAGCATCTTCTTGCACCAGTTGGCGAAGATGACCGGCGAGGAGTCCCACCAGATCTCCATGCCGGGGCTGACCGCCACCAGTTCTTCCAAGAGATTGCGTTCCTGCATTTTCTCCTCCTAGGAGCCTTGTCGGAGATGATCGGATCGAGGGCACGAATGTTGCACGGGAGACCCTTGATAGCGCCCGGACGGCGAGCCTCTGCAGACAGTCCCCCGCATCGTAATCAAACAAGCACTCACTGAATCGCACACATTCGCTCCTCTGATAGATGGCATCGTAGTTGAGGTTGCCCTACGTGTCTACCGGTCCACGCGCACGGCCCACGCCCGCCGCCCGAAGCTACCCGGCGGGTCCGGGTCGCGTCACGAGGATCGCCCGGAAATCGTTGACATTCGTACGCGTCGGACCGGTGATCACGAGGTCGTCCAGACTGTCGAACAAGCTGTAGGCGTCGTTGTCGGCGAGCAGCGCACGGGGGTCGAGCCCGGCCGCCGCCGCCCGGACGAGGGTGTCCGGAGCGACGAAGGCGCCGGCGTTCGCGGCGCTGCCGTCGATGCCGTCGGTGTCGGCCGCCAGGGCGTACACGCCCGGCTGCGCGTCGAGGCCGAGCGCCAGGCCCAACAGGTACTCGCTGTTGCGACCGCCGCGGCCGTTGCCGCGCACCGTCACGGTCGTCTCGCCGCCCGACAGCAGCACCGCGGCGACCGCCTCGCCGCCGCTCCAGTCCAGGAGCTGCAGAGCGTGTTCGGCGTGCCTGCCTCCGACCTCGCGGGCCTCGCCTTCGATCTGCTCGCCGAGCACGATGGGCCGCAGCCCCCACGAGCCGGCAGCGGCCGTGGCGGCCGCCACGGCGTCGTGCGCCGTGGCCAGCACGACCGTCGTCGACCGCGCCAGCCGCGGGTCGCCCGGCTTCGGCGTCTCCTCCGGTGCGTCGCGCCCGCCGGCGGCGCCGGCGCGCAGGTGGCGCGCGGCCGCGAGCGGCGCCTCGATGCCGTACTTCTCGAGGACACCCAGGGCCTGGGCGTACGTCGTCGGGTCGCCGACCGTAGGCCCCGACGCGACGACAGAGGGGTCGTCGCCCGGCACATCCGAGATGATCAGGGTGACCACCGGCGCCGGCCAGGCGGCCACCGCCAGGCGGCCGCCCTTTATCGCCGACAGATGCTTGCGCACGCAGTTGATCTCGGCGATCGGCGCGCCGCTGCGCAGCAGCGCCGCCCCGACCCGGCGCTCGTCGTCGGGACCGATGCCCTCTGCCGGCAGCGCCAGCAGCGCCGACCCGCCCCCCGAGACGAGGCACAGTACGAGGTCGTCGGCGCTGAGCCCGCCGACCTGCGCCACGATGCGCGCCGCCGCCGCCCTGCCGGCCTCGTCGGGCACCGGATGGGCCGCCTCGACGACCTCGATGCGAGCGCAGACCACGCTGTGACCGTACGGTGTGACCACGAGACCGGACAGAGGCTTGCGCCAGGCGTGCTCGACGGCGCGCGCCATGGCCGCCGCGGCCTTCCCCGCTCCGACCACGACGGTGCGCCCGGCCGGGGGCTCAGGCAGCCGGCCGGCCATGACCGTGTCGGCCGAGGCGGCCGCCACGGCCGCCTCGAACAGGGAGAGCAGGCAGGCCCTTGCAGAGTCTCTCGAGCCCACCTCGAGCGCGGGGCGCTCAGCCGTCGCTCGTCACCGCCCCCGAGGCGGGACGCGACGCCTCGGCGCCGGGCCGGCCCAGCTCGGCGGCATTGACGATACTGGGTGTCGCGCGTGGCGGGTCGGACGACAGGAAGTCGGTCGCGTCGCCGTCCCAGCCCGGCCAGCCGCGGAGCACGCCGGCGACGTTGGCCGCGGCGAGCGTGGCCATGGCACGCCGCGTCCAGCCGGTCGCCGAGCCGAGATGCGGCAGGGCGACGATGTTGTCGCAGGCGACGAGTCCGGGCGTGAGGAGCGGTTCGTTCTCGAAGACGTCGAGGGCCGCCGTGAAGGCCGGCTGCCGGCGGCAGTGGGCGACCAGCGCGCGCTCGTCGATCAGCGGGCCACGGGCCGAGTTCACCAGGATGGCCGTCTCCTTCATCTGCTCCAGCCGAGCCGCGTCGATCACATGAGTCGTCTCGGCGCTCAGCGCCAGGTGCAGGCTCACGACGTCGGCCTGGCCGAGGAGCTCGTCGAGCGTCGCCACGCGCCGGCAGGTCACCGGCCGCTCGCCGCGCCCGGCAAGAAAGGCGCCGTAGCCGGCCACGAAGGCTTCGAGCTCATCGTTCGCGCGCAGGTCGTAGTACAGGAGGTCCATCTCGTGGCCGGCGACGAGCATGCGCGCGTAGGCCGCGCCGATGCGCCCGGCGCCGACCACCCCGAGCGTCTTGCGCCACAGGCGCTTGCCCAGGAACAGCGACGGCAGCCAGCCCGTGAACAGCCCTTCGGCAAGGTAGCGCTGCGCTTCGACGACGCGCCTGGCGGCGGCGAAGGTCAGAGCCACCGCGAGCTCGGCCGTCGTCTCGGTGAGGATGCCGGGCGTGTTGCCGACGGCGATGCCGAGGGCGCCGGCCGCGGGCACGTCGATGTTGTCGTAGCCGACCGCGTAGTTGCTGAGCACGAGTCCACCGGCGTCTTTGAGCGTCCGCAAGGCGGCGGCGTCCCAGCGCTCCGTGAGCTGGCTGATCGCACCCTGACAGTCGCCGCCCATGATGCGCGCGACGTCGGCGACGCTCAGCGGTCTGGTCGCGCCGCAGACGTCGACCCGGCAGCCCGCCGAGACCAGGATCTCCAGCCAGCGCTCACCCGGCAGCGGCTTGGTCGAAACGACGCGCCAACGCCCCCCCGGGTTGTGCACCACGCACTCCGTGTCGCTCATGACGTCAATCATCCCCCATCGCGCCCGCGAGAGCCCCTGTTGGCCGCAGACGCCCACGGGGGACGTGGGACGCTTCGCAGCGTGAGGCCGTCGGCGGCCGGCAGGCCGCGGACCACTACTCTGGTTTCGCGGAGCGCGTCCCGAGCGCCCAGGGTCGCCGCAGGCGGGCCGGCGGGCAGCCCACGCGGGCCCGCCCCCGGCGGGCTCTTGAGTGTCGGCGCCCTGCGGCGCCGGCCTTTGCGGCTGTGTCTTACCTGCCCAGCAGGGCGTCGATCTTCTTGACGCCGTCGGAGGCGTCTTCGGCGTAGGCGTCGGCGCCGATCGAGTCGGCCCAGCGCTGCGTGCAGGGGGCGCCGCCGACGACCGTCTTGAAGGGCAGGTCCTCAGCGCGGATCGTGGCGATGACCTTCTTCTGTTCCTCCATCGTGGTGGTCAGCAGGGCGCTCATGCCGATGACGTCGGCCTTGAGTTCCTTGGCGCGGGCGATGAAGGTGGCGGCCGGCACGTCGCGGCCGCAGTCGGTGACCTCGTAGCCGTGGGCCTTCAGGTAGGCGATCACGATGGCCTTGCCGATGTCGTGCACGTCGCCCTGTACGGTGCCGATCACGACGACGCCCTTGGTCTCGGCCTGGCCGCCCTCTAAGGCGGCGTTACAGACCTTGGTGGCGGCGTCCATGGCCTGGGCTGCCAGCATCAGCTCGGGCAGGAAGACCTCGCCGCTCTCGAAGGAGTCGCCGACCTGGCTGATGCCGACCACGAAACCCTGGTTGATGATCTCGCCGGGGGGGATGCCGGCCGCCAGGGCGCGGCGGGCGACGTCGTCGGCGGCGACGGCGTCGTAGTTGACGATCGCCTCGATCGCCTCTTGGATGAGCTCGTCCTTGTTGGCCATAGCGTGCAACTCCTGTGGTCGGCGCCGGCAACGTGTGTACGGTGACCGACTATAGGACATCGCCAGTCCCAAGAGAACCGACATCTCCCAGAAAGTCACACTTGACAGCAGGCGCACGGTGCTATGATGTGTGCGACTGTGTGCGGAATTGCCGAACACCTGGTCCCGCCGAACGTGGGGCCGCGATCCGTGGGGGGAGCCTATGTCGCTGCCTGGAGTCCCTGAAGTGCGCGAGATGATCCCGGCCCAGCGCCGTGTGCGCATCGTCGAGATCCTGAGAGAGCGGCGCGCCGTGCGTGTCTCATCGCTCGCCGACGATCTGAAAGTCTCCGAGATGACCATCCGCAGGGACCTCGAGCGTCTCGAGGCCGAGAACCTGCTCTCACGCACCCACGGCGGCGCCATCTTAAAGCAGCACATGGCCGAAGAGCCGCAGTACGTCGACAACGTCGCCACCCATGCGCAAGAAAAGGAACGGATCGCACGCGCGGCCGCCCTCATGATCGAGCCGGGAGAGACAGTCTTTCTGAGCTCCGGCACGACCGCCGCCCGCGTCCTGCGTCACGTGAGCCCCGACCTCGAGGCGCGGGTCGTCACCCACAATGTGGGGGCCCTCGCCGAGACGCAGGGCCGCGGCCTGAGGCTCGAGATCATCCTGCTGGGCGGACGCTTTCGCCCCCGCTCCAATGTGGTCGACGGCGCCACGGCGGTCGAGCTCGTGGCGCGCTTCCACGCGAGCCGCATGCTTCTCGGCATCGACGGCTTCGACCTTCAGGAGGGCCTCACAACGCCGACGCTCGGCATCGCGAGCATCGAACGCGCCATGATAGGACACACGCGCGGCGAGGTCGTCGTGCTCGCCGACCGCAGCAAGATCGGCGTCGTCGCCGACGTCGTGATCTGCGGTCTCGACCAGGTCGACGTCGTCATGGTCGACGACGGCGTCGACGACGGCGTGCGAGAAGACATGCGACGGCTGGGCCTGCGCTGCATGGTGGTGTAGGGGCAGAGATCGGTCCCCTGTTGGCCGCGCGGCGTGGCGGCCACGACGAACATCGGAGGGTGAGGTTGGACCCACACAGAGCAAACGAGCTGTTCGAGGTGGCGGAGAGGCTTGCGGCCGACGCCAAAAAGCTGCGCGACGAGCTCGAGGTCGAGTTCATCACGAGCCAGCTCGCCGAGGTGGTCGCCACCGACTACGACCTCGGCGAGGTCGTCGGCGTCGAGCAGATCTTCGGCGGCTACGTCAATCTCAGCTTCGCCGTGCACACGCGCGACGCCGACGGCGAGCACCGGTACTTCGTGCGCAAGTACAACAGGGCCATCACCGAGGGCGAGATCCGCTTCGAGCACGCGCTCGTCAACCACATCAACGCCAAGGGCTTCCACCTCGCCGCGCGGGTCTATCCCGCCAAGCGTGGCGAGACGTTCGTCACACGTGACGAGACGGCGGGCGGCGAGCCTCTCACGCGCTCGTTCGCGGTGTACGAGATGCTCGAGGGCCTCGACAAGTACACCTGGGTCAAGAACCGCTGCACGGACCGCGAGTTCGCGAGCGGCGGCCGCGTGCTGGCCCAGTTCCACTACCTGGCGCACGACTTCGACCCCAAGGGTCTGGGTCGTCAGCAGCCGCCGATCATGCAGTTCCTGCGCGACCTGCGTCCCGCCTTCGCCGGCTACGCGGAGCAGGCCAGGGCCGGCGGCAGCGTCGTCGACCAGTACTACCTCGAATGGCTGCCCGCCATCGACGAGGCCCTGCGCAAGGGCGCCGAACAGGAGCCGGAGCTCAAAGGGATGCCCTACATCCCCGTCCACTGCGACTACCATCCCGGCAACCTCAAGTGGGTCGGAGAAGAAGCAGCCGCCTTTCGGCCCGTGGAGACGTCCGGTTCCTCGTGCAGCGGACTTTTCGACTTCGACTGGTCCAAGCTCGACTACCGCATCTTCGATGTGGCCGAAGGCGTCGTCTACTTCTGCAGCTCGTGGGAAGGTCGCGACAGCGGCGAGCTGTGGCTCGACAAGGCGGCGCTCTTCGTGCGCGCCTACCAGGACGAAGCCACGCGCTTCCAGACACCGGGGCCGATGTCGCCGGCCGAGCTCGCCGCCCTGCCGCGCATGATCGCCAACGCCAACCTGTACGTGTTGAACTGGGACGTGAGCGCCTACTACGAGGCCGACGAGGCCGTGAACGACGACGAGTATCTGATGTACCTGCAGCACCAGGTCATGTTGATGGAGTTCATCGAGGCCCACCAGCACGAGCTCGCTCACCTGGCGGACGCGCGCGGCGCGGCCGACTCTCCGGGCGATCCCGGCCACGGCCACGACCAGGAGAGGGTGTGATCCGGATGGGATTCGCCGAACTGCTCACCCCGCACGAGGTACGCCGCACGCACGAGGCATCGCTCGAGGTGCTCGAGGCGGTGGGCATCGCCGCCCACAACCCGCGGGCTCGCGAGGTCTTCAAAAAGCACGGCTGCACCGTCGATGCCGAGACCGGAGTGGTGCGGTTCCCGGCCGAGGTCATCGAGACCTACCGCGCCATGGCGCCGCCCAGCTTCACGTTCCACGGCCGCGACCCGCAGTACGACCGCACCATCCCCGACGACGGCCCCATCGTCGTCACCGGGTCGTCGGCGCCCAACGTGGTCGACCCTGTCACCGGCGTCGAGCGCCGGGCCACGTCGGCCGACATCGCCACCATCGCCCATCTCATCAACGAGCTGCCGGGCTTCGACGTCTTCTCGATCTCGACGCTCGCCGACGACGCTCCCGAGGGGCAGTTCAGCCTGAGCCGCTTCTACCCGGCGCTCAAGAACTGCCTCAAGCCGGTGCGCAGCAACACCCCCAACATGGCCGATCTGCGTCAGGTGATCGAGCTCGGCGAGCTCATCGCCGGCGGTGCCGACGCCTACCGTGAACGGCCCGTCATCAACCACCACTACTGCCCCATGGTGAGCCCGCTCACGATGGACGTCGACTCGACCGAGGCTGTGCTCTGGCTCACCGAGCGCGGGCTGCCGGTCTACACCACCGTGGTGCCCAACGCCGGCCTCACCGCGCCCATGACGATGATGGGCTGCCTCGTGGTCGGCAACGCCGAGTTCCTCGCCATCACCGCGTTCCAGCAGATGGTCAAAGAGGGCACGCCGGTGATCTACGCCGGCCTGCCGACCGTCGCCGACATGCGCACCGGCGCCTATGCGCCGGGCGCCATCGAGACCGGCATGCTGCTCGCCGCCCAGGCGCAGCTCGCCCACTTCTACGGTGTGCCGTCGGGCGGCTACATCGGCCTGACGAACGCCCACGGCAACGACGCCCAGTCGGGCTTCGAGACCGGCATGAACACCGTCCTGGGCGTGACGGCGGGCGCCACCCTCCTGAACATGGGCGGCCTGTTCAGCTCGCTCATGGCCTTCGACTTCGCCAAGTGCGTCGTCGACAACGAGATCGCCCTCATGGACAAGCGTGTCTGGCGAGGGCTCGAGTTCAGCGAGGACAACCTGGCGCTGGCCGAGATCGCCGCGGTCGGCCCCGGCGGCAGCTACATGGGCCGCCAGCACACCAAGGCGCGCATGAAGTCCACCGCCGTCCTGCCCCGCCTCGCCGACCGCGGCATGCGCGGACAGTGGCAGGAGGCCGGCCGGCCCGACATCCACTCGCGCGCCATGGCCGAAGCGCGCCGGATCCTCTCTCAGCCGAACCCCGCCGTCTGGGACGCCGCGCTCGACGCGACCATCCGGGCGCACTTCCCCGGCCTCGTCGCCGGCGACGCCCTCCCCCTGGAGGCGCCTCAGGTGTAGCCGCACAGGAACGCCCACCGAGTCGGTCGCGATCGTGCGTCACGATCGTCAGCTTGTCACCCGTACCTGCCACCTGCGAGACGAAGGAGTGCGCCCATGGGGCACGAGGAGCTTTTCGCGCAATTAAAGCAAGCGATCATCGACCAGGATGAGGACGCCGTCCTCACCAGCGTCAACGCGGCGCTCGACGCCGGCGTCGAGCCCAAGACGATCATCGACCAGGGCCTGCTGCCGGGCCTGAACGTCATCGGCGAGCAGTTCGAGTGCGAAGACATCTTCCTGCCCGAGCTGATGCAGGCCGCCCTGGCGTTCCAGTCGGCCATGAGCGTGCTCGAGCCGAAGATCAAGGAGAGCGGCAACGAAGGCCCCAAGAAGGGCAAGATCGTGCTCGGCACCGTCAAGGGCGACCTGCACTCGATCGGCAAGAACATCCTCAAGCTGCTCTACGAGACCTCGGGCTTCGAGGTATGGGACCTGGGCATCGACGTCGACCTCTTCAAGTTCGTCGACAAGGCCAAAGAGGTCGACGCCGACGTGATCGCCATCTCGGCGCTGCTCACGACCACCCTGGTCGGTCAGCGCGACGTGATCGAGGCGCTCAAGGACCAGGGCACCCGCGAGCGCTACAAGATCATCATCGGCGGCGGCGCGACCACTCAGGCGTGGGCCGACACGATCGGCGCCGACGGCTGGGCGGGCACCGCCTACGAGGCCGTCAACCTGACCACGAAGCTGGTCTCGTGAGGGAGCGCCCCGGCCGTCACCAGGCGGTGACCGCCGCCGACAGCCGCCCCGCTCCGTCGACCCCGACTCCCAGGAGAACGTCATGATCGATCTGGTGGAGGTCTTCGAGCGCGCCGAAATCGGGCCGCTCACCTCTGAGACCGACTACTACATGAAGCGCTTCGTCCCCAAGCTGAGCGAAGTCATCGCTCGCCACGCGATCAAGTGGGACAAGAACACCATCGTCAACACAGACGACGACCTCACCGACCGCGTCTTTCAGGCGGCCGTCGACCTGCTCGCCGAAGCCGGCGCCTACTGCCCCGAGACCAACCGCGTGATGCAGTTCACCCGCGACGAGATCCTCACCGGCTGCGCGCAGTGCCCGACCGAAGCGACCTTCGGTGAGGGTCGCGAGCGCAAGGTCATGCGCGGCCGCCGGCCCGACACGACCGACGACCGTCCGTGGGTGCACGTCGGCGGCGGCATCTACACGACCGACGAACAGGTCTTCATGGACACCGTCGAGAAGATGGCGTCGTTCAACATCGTCGACTCGGTCAGCGTGCCCTCGATCCTGCACATCCGCGGCACCGACGCCCGCGTGCGTTCGCCGCAGGAGATCCTCGCCGCCTGCAAGACCGTCCGTCTCGCCCGCGAGGGCATCCGCCGTTCCGGGCGCGCCGGCCTGCCGATCATCAACGGCATCTCCGCCGCCTCACAGCCCGCCTCGATGTTCGCGGCGAGCTACCCCGACTTCGGCCTGCGGCCGAGCGACGGCTTTCTGATCGACTTCCTGTCGGAACTCGTGGTCGGCTACGAGGCGCTCCAGAAGGTCGCCTTCTACAACAGCATCAGCGCCAACATCGGCTCGACCTCGACGCCCCTGTTCGGCGGCTACGCCGGCGGCGCCGAAGGCGTCGCCGTGACGGCCACCTGCTACATGATCATGGGCGCTCTGATCTTCCGCGGCAGCTACCACTACAACGCGCCGCTGCACAGCAAGCTCCACCTGTCCTCGACGCGACCGCTGATCTGGGCGATCGCCATGTCCAACGCCGCCATCGGGCGCAACATGGGCTATCCCATGGTCAACCTGCCCTACCTCGGCGGCGGCTCCGGCACGAAGCAGTACCACTATGAGATGGCCTGCTACATGCTGGCCGTGGTCACCTCTGGCGGCAACGTCTTCTCGGGGCATCCCGCCATGGCCGTGCAGTCCGACTCGCTGGTGCCCGACGACCACAAGTTCCACGCCGAGATCGGCCTCGCCGCCGCCAAGCTCACGCGCGCCGAAGCCGAGCCCCTCGCCCAGAAGCTCTACCCGCTCTTCGGCGACAAGCTGAAGGACCCCGACAAGGGCTTCACCTTCCAGGAGGTCTACGACGCCAGGACCAAGCGGATCGTCAACGACGACTACCGCAAGGCCATGGACGACGTGCGCGCCGAGCTCGGCGCCATGGGCCTCGAGGTGCCCGTCAGCTGATCGTCTGACCACACCGACCGCGCACACAGGGCGCGGGCGGGCGGCGCTTTCAGCGCCGCCCGCCCGCGCCCTTCGCCGTTCCGTCACGCGCTCTGGCGACCGGACCCGGCAGGCATCGTTCAAGATCTGCCGCCTCGTTGCCGGCCATCGCGCCGTCACCCACCGCCGTCACCCACCGCCGTCCGCGCCGCTGCAGAACACGTCCGCGCCGCTGCCGGCCGCCATCGGACGGCGCCGCAGGCTGTCATGATCGAATATGATCGCCTGGAAGTGTGCCGAACAGGGAGCGGCTGTTTCCTCTCGCGCAGGCCTTTGATCGTCTCGCGCTCGAGCTCTTGACAAGCCCAAAAGCGATCTTAGAATCTGATCACCTCTGAACGGTCATGCGGGGTCATGATCGTTGAGGCCTCTGGGGAAGGAAGCCATTGTCCACTCCGGATGTTCGCGAGATGCTGCCGGCCGAACGGCGCGCGCGCATCGTCGCGGCGCTCAGGCACCACCCCGCCGTGCGAGTCGCCACCCTCAGTGAAGAGCTCGGCGTCTCCGAGATCACCATCCGTCGCGACCTCGTGCTGCTCGAACAGGAAGGCGTGCTGGCCCGCACCCACGGCGGCGCGATGCGCCGCCGGCAGCCGACCTACGAGCCGGGCTACGAAGCCGATGCCGTCACCCACGCGGCGCAGAAGGACCGTATCGCCCAGGCCGCGGCTGCGATGGTCGAGCCGCGCGACACCGTGTTTCTGGGCTCGGGCACCACGGTGGCGCACATGGTGCGCCACATCGACCCCAAGCTCGTCGCGCGCGTCGTCACCCCGAACCTGGCGGCCGTGGCCGAAGCCCGCGGTCTGAGCGTCGAGCTCGTCTTTCTGGGTGGCCTCTATCGCCCGGCGATCGGGGCGGTCGAGGGTACGTGGGCGCTCGACATGATCGCCCACTTCAACGCCGACAAGGCGTTCCTCGGCGCCGACTGCATCGACCCGAGAGGCGGCCTCACGACGCCCAGCATCGCGGTGGCCGCGGTCGAGCTCGCCATGATCCGGCGCACGCGCGGCGAGGTGACCGTCCTTGCCGACAGCAGCAAGTTCGGGCTCGTGGGCGCGGTGGTCGTGTGTCCGCTCGATCAGATCGACGTCGTGCTGGTCGACGACGGCATCGATACCGAGACCTGCGAGCTCGTCCGGCGCGCGGGCCCACAATGCGAGGTGGTGTAGGCGCATGGTGCGCCCGACGATCCGCCTGCGCGAGAGAGCACTAGTGCAGCCCTGTTTCGACGACTCGGGAGTAGCAGATGACTGACGACGCGACACGACCCGCCGGCGAGGTCGGCGCTGAAGTAGGTCTGGGCCAGCCCGACGCCGACGTGGCCAGGCTCTTCGAAGACGAAGCCCTGCGGGTCGTCGCGGCCGGCGAGCAGAAGGGCATCCCCCTGCGTATCATCGGGGCCCTTGCCTTTCACCATCACTGCCCGCAGTTCGGCTGGATCCAGGCGAAGCTGAACCGCGTCTACACCGACATCGACTTCGCGGCCTACGCCAGGCAGTCCAAGCCGATCCGCGACCTGTTCGTCTCGCTGGGCTACGACGAAGACCTCGAGATCAACAGCTTCCATGCCGAGGCCGGCAGGCTGATCTTCAACAACCCGACGAGCCATATCCACGTCGACGTCTTCATGGACAAGCTCGACTTCTGCCATCCGATCCCCTGGAAGAACCGTCTCGAGATCGACACGTTCACGATCCCGCTGGCCGAGCTCGTCCTCGAGAAGATGCAGATCGTGAAGATCAACGAGAAGGACATCATCGACACGATCATGCTGCTGCGCGAGCACGCCGTCGCCACCGACGACGACGACCACGTGAACGCCGACCGCGTAGCCGAGCTCTGCGCCGGCGAATGGGGGCTGTGGCGCACGACCTCGATGAACCTCGAGAAGGTGCGCGACTATCTCCCCCATTTCGACCTGAGCGACGAAGACAGGAGCGTCGTCGCGCAGCGCGTCGGCGAGATTCTGAAGGCCATGGACGACCGCCCCAAGGGCACGAAGTGGCGCCTGCGCGCCAAGGTGGGCGACAAGGTCAAGTGGTACAACGTGATCGACTAGGCGCGCAACGCAAGTCACGCTCGCCTGAGCGCCGACGACGCAGTCGCTCGGCGGCTTAGGGGCGGTCAGGCTTCGGCACTCCAGGCGACGACGAGAGGCGGGACGGCGGCATGGCACTGTTCAAAAAGAAAGACGACGCGAAGCGCTCACGGCTCTTCTTTGCGACCGACCTCCATGGCTCGGAGCGCACGTTCCGCAAGTTCGTGAACTGCGCCAAGTTCTACAAGGTCGACCACATCATCATGGGCGGCGACATCATGGGCAAGTTCCTCGTGCCGATCGTGCACGAGCGCGACAGCCACTACCGCATGACGCTGCAGGGCGCGCTCGAGCACATGGAGGGCGCCGACGCCCTGCAAGCGGCAAAGGAGCGCATAGAGACGCTCGGCTTCTACCACATCACGGTCGAAGAAGACGAGCTCCACGCCATGCAAGCCGACCAGGCCCAGATCGACGCCACCTTCCATCGGCTGGCACGTGAACGCATCGAACGCTGGATCGCGCTGGCCGACGAGCGCCTCGACGGTACCGGCGTGAAGTGGTATGTGACCGGCGGCAACGACGACCCGCCCGACGTGCTCACCGTCTTCGACGAGGTGCGCAGCGAGCACGTCGTGAACTGCGAAGGCCGGGTCGTCATGGTCGACGGCCTCTACCCGATGGCCAACTGCGGCTACAGCAACCCCACCCCCTGGCAGACCCCGCGCGAGGTCGACGAAACGACGCTCGAGGAGCTCCTCGAGAAGGCCGTGCAGGACGTCGACGACTACACCAGCGCCATCTTCAACCTGCACGTACCGCCCTACGACTGCACGCTCGACGACTGCCCCAAGCTCGACTGGTCGACCGATCCGCCCTCTCCCATCGTCGTCGGCGGCGTCGCGCAATCCGCTCCGGCCGGCAGCACGGCGGTCAGGAAGATCATCGAGAAGTACAAGCCTCTGCTCGCCCTGACCGGTCACATCCACGAGTCGCGCGGGCTGGTCAACCTCGGCAGGACGACAGTGATCAATCCCGGCAGCGAGTACGGCGAAGGGATCATCAGGGGGTGCATCATCACGCTCGCGCCGGGCAAGCTGGTCGGTTATCAAATGACGGCGGGCTAGGGCCCGACCGAAGCGGGACAAGCATGTCGCCAGCAAGAATCGTCAACTGAAACTGGGGGTCGAGATGGAAGCAACAGCCGCAGCAAAACCGGAAGTCTTCAGCCGCAAGGCCTCGGGCCTCTCCAGGGTCATGTCGCCCTGGTCGGCGTTCATCTACAACTTCCTCACCATGGGCGTCATCTTCCCGTGGACGTTCGTGTGGGCACCCGAGGCGTTCCCGGGCGTCTCGGTGTGGATGGCGTGCCTGTTCGCCACGCTGCTCGAGCTGCCGATCGCCCTCGCCTACGTGTGGATGGCGACGGCCATGCCCCGCAGCGGCGGCGACTACGTGTTCCAGAGCCGCGTGCTCGGCGGCGCGATCGGCTTCCCGGTCGTGATGAGCGGCTTCGTCATCTGGATCCTGCAGTGGCTCGCCCTGGCCGGCTGGCTGTTCGCCAACCTCGGCCTGGCTCCGCTCTTCCTGGGTCTCGGCGTCCACTACAACAGCACGGGCCTGATCAACGCCGGCATCTGGGCCGAGTCGCACAGCGGCGTCGTCATCACCAGCATCATCGGCGCGGCGCTCATGGCGATCCTGCTCGTGACGGGCTTCAAGAACTACGTCCGCCTGCAGTACTTCATGTTCGCCGGTACCGGCATCCTCGTGATCATCATGCTGGCTCAGTTCCTGCGCACAGACCCCGCCCACTTCGCGGTGGCGATCAACCACTTCAACGGCATCGTCGACAAGAACCCCGCCTACTACACGTGGCTCCAGCACGACGTGAGCGGCGCCGGCTTCAACATCAACCCGAAGTTCGCCTTGGGCGCGACGCTGCTGGCCGCGCCGATCGCCTGGACCAGCACGCAGTGGGCCACCTACAGCGTCGAGCAGGGCGGCGAGATCAAGGGGGCCCGCGTCTTCAAGAATCAGATGTTCATCATCGTCGGCTCGCTGATCGCCGTGGGCTGCGTCCTGGCCCTCATCGCCTGGACCGAGCAGCGTGCCGTGGGCGCCGGCTTCTTCAACGCCGCCTCGGCTTCGTACTACGGCGGCTTCACCAAGTCCGGCACGGGCATAGGCAGCGTGCTCCCGTTCCCGGGCATGTTCGCCATCATCATCTCGCCCAACCCCATCATCACGGTGCTGGCTTCCGTCAGCTTCATGCTGGCCTCGCTGCAGATCACCTGCAACTGCTATATCGGGGTCACCCGCATCATGGTCGGCATGTCGCTCGACCGTACGCTGCCGGCCTGGTTCTCCAAGGTCAGCCCGCGCTTCCGTACGCCTGTCAACGCCCACCTCATCTACTTCATCCTGGGCGTGGGGGCGATCGTCGGCTACAGCTACGTGACCAAGTGGTACACGGTCACCCTCGGCGTGACGTTCGCCTGCGGCTACGTGTTCGTGCTGAGCTGTCTCGCGGCGGCCCTGCTGCCCTACCGCGCCAAGGCGCTCTACGAAGCGTCGCCGGGAGCCAAGTACAAGTTCGCCGGCATCCCCTTGGTGACCATCTTCGGCATCATCGGCTTCATCTTCGGCACGGCTGCCGTGATCGCGTTCCTGGTCAAGAAGGGCTACGGCCTCACGGGCACCTCGCCGTTCCTGACGTACGCGATCGTGGTCGGCATCTTCCTCTTCGCCGTGGTCGTCTACTGGATCGGCCGCGTCTACCAGAAGGGCAAGGGCATCGACGTCTCGTATGCCTTCCTCGAAGTGCCGCCGGAGTGACGCGTCGCCGCTAGCACGGCCCGCGCATGCGGCCGCGAGCGCCGAGCCTTCGGGCTCGGCGCTCGCGGCCCCTCACCGACAGGACATGACACCGACAAGGGGATCCCTGAGATGAGTCGCATCACGCCCGACGACGTCATCGCCCAGATCGCGGAGTGGCAGGCGCTCGACGTCCGCTGCGAGGCGCTCGGCGGGGGCATCACCAACCACAACTACCTGATCACCGTCGCCGGCGAGCCCGGGGCGCCGGGTGTCGGCAGGTTCGTGTTGCGCATACCCGGCGACGGCACCGACGCCTTCATCGACCGCGAGCGCGAGCACCGCAACCACGTCGCCGCCGCGGCGTCGGGCGTCACCCCGCCGGTGCTGCACTTGATCCAGCCGGGCTACTGCTCGATCGTGCCGTTCATCGAGGGCGAGACCCTGCACCCGGACACCATCGCCGGGCATCCCGACCGCCTCGAGAAGATCGTGACGGCGGTCCGCACCTACCACGACAAGGCTGTCTTCGACAACGAGATCCGGGTCTTCGACATGATCCGCGACTACACGCGCATGGCCCTCGAGCGCGACGCGCCCCGGCCCGAGCAGACCGACTCGATGCTCGCGATCGGCGCGCGCATCGAGCGTGCCATGGAGCGCGACAAGCCCGCGCCGGTGGCCTGCCACAACGATCTCCTGTCCGAGAACTTCATCCTCGCGCCCGACGGCAAGATGTGGGTGATCGACTGGGAGTACGGCGGCATGACCGACCCTTACTTCGACCTCGGCGACTTCTGCGTCGAGCACCCGCTCTCGCCCGCCGAGGAGAGGTTCGTGCTCAGCGCCTACTGCGGCGGCATGGACGAGCACCGCTACGCCCGCATGATGCTCCACAAGCTCGTGGCCGACCTGTGGTGGAGCATCTGGGCCATGATCCAGGTCCGCGTGTCCAAGATCGACTTCGACTTCTACGAGTACGGCGTCGCCCGCATCGCGCGCTTCTGCGACAACGCCGGGCACCCCGACTTCGAAGGCTGGCTCGAGCAGGTCTAGGCGGCCCGTCCCAGACGGCCTGCCCCAGAACGCCCGCTGCCTCGGGCGGTCCGTCTGCGCCGGTCCATTCTCGGGCGGTCCATCTGTGCCGCTCGGCCGCGCACTGAGGACATAAAAGAGAGGGCCGCGGCCGCCATCCGGCGGCCGCGGCCCTCTCTTTGTCTGTCGGGCGAGCGCGGAAGGCTCACCCTGCCGGGCCCTTAGGAGTGCAGCCCGGTCCTCTTTTTGAACTGCTCGACGGAGTTGATCTTGATGTCGAGCAGCTCGGCGATCTTGACCTTGGCCGCGATGCCCTTGGCGACGCCCGGCACACCGGTGATGGTGCCGATGTCGAGCTCCTCGCGCAGGTTGCGCATGGTGTGCGGGTCGGAGAGGTCGAGCGGGCTGACGTGCAGCTTGTCGGCCACGTACTTCTTGGCTTCCGTGATCCTCATCTTCTGCAGTTGCATACGGGCTACCAGATCTCCAGCAGCCCTGATGCCACCGATCGACGAGGCCAGCAGATGCGCCATGTGCATGCCGGCTGGATCGCCTGTACCCACCTACAACCCGTCAGCACCGCCGATCTCGACCATGGCCGCGCTGCAGCGGGTCACGGCGTCGACAGCCGGTGTCTCGAACATCGGCACGCCACCGACGCCCATGCCCACGTTGGCGTGGATCGGGATCTTGGCGACCTCGGAGCAGGCCTTGACGAAGGTCACGGCGCGCGACAGGTTCCAGGGCGTCGAGCGCTTGGTGTTGGTGTTGACGACCGGCCCGAAGATGGCCGTGCCGGCCTTCTCGCAGAGCGCGAGCTGTTGGTGCGGCCACAGCCCGGCCAGGCGAGTGCCTTCGTATTCGAGCTGGCCGTGGAAGCCCAGGACCATCTCGGACGACATGCCGATCTCGACCGGCAGGCCGGTCTCGCCGGCGACGTGCTCGGTGGTCTTGAGCACGGCCAGGAACTCGGCGTCGCCGGTGGAGGCCACGGTGTCGTAGTCGATGCCGTCGGCGCCCATCTCGAGCATGCAGTCGCTCATCAGGATGCAGTCGTCCTGGCAGGCCTGAAGGGCCTCTTCCTGAGTCTTGCGGGCTTCGTCGATCTTGCCCAGCGGCAGCAGGTCGGACGGGTTCGGAAACGAGCCGTCGGGCCGGTAGTAGAGGCCGAGGTTGGGCATGAAGCCGTACAGGAGCGGAAAGATCGTGGTCTCCTGCAGCAGCTCCATGTGGAGCTGCTCGAGCGCCTTCAGAAAGCGCTGCGGCTTGACCGAGTAGTCGTTGTGCGAGACTTCCATCGAGTCGAAGCCCAGCATCGACTCGAAGAGGCGCACGCCCACCTCGCGGTTGACCGGCGCCACGACGCCGCTCGACATGCGCGACGAGTTCAGGGCGTTCACGCACCCGTCCTTCGTCATGACCACCTCGTGGCCACGCTCGACGCCCCAGATGCGGCTGGGGCAGGCGAACATGTCATCGAGGTAGTCGAGCTCGTTCTCTGTGAGGGGCGGGATCTTGGCCTTGGTGGCGGCCGCCTCGGTGCCCTCTTCGAGATCGTGGCGCAGCTCGTCGCGGGTCATCTCGACCGTTGAGCTGTCGCCCATTCTCGTGAGTATCTTCATAGATGCCTCAGCCTTCCTGCTGACTCGAATGAAGACAGTGCCGGCCGCTCACCAGTCGGAGAAGCCGTCGTTGTACCAGATCTTCGACGCGCCCTTCTTGGCGCGCTTGTTCCAGGCCTTGGTCTTGGGCTCGGCGTCGACCCGCGCGATCACCTTGTCGGCCTGCGCCTTGACGCGCTCGCGCATCTCGGGCGTGAGGGCCGGCACCGTGTCGCAGTGCTTCTTGACGCGCTCCAGGTTCAACTGGGTCGCGGTGTACCAGAAGCCCCAGTCGTCGGCGAAGCGCTTGGCAAGGTAGTTCTGGTTGATCTTGCGCTCGTCGTCGTCGCCGATCTCGCAGGTCACGAAGAGGTACTCGATGTCCTTCAGGTCCTTGTCGTTGATCTCGACGATCTGCAGCTTCTGCAGCAGGATGTCGGTCAGCGTGACGCAGTAGGGGTCGAGCTCGAGGCGGTCCTTGTAGAGGACCTCGTGACAGTAGTCGAGCTTGTCGAAGAACACGTCGATCATGGGCACCGGGCCGGCGTAGTAGATGTGCCGCGTCTTGCCCGACATGGCCATGGTCTGCAGGTCGCACTCGTAGCCCATGTCCTTCATGAAGTCGCGCATCTTGCCGCCGGTCTTGCTGTAGGCGGCATAGTCGATGTCGGTGAAGTAGCGCTCGCCCAGGCGTTCGAGCTTCGCGTACAGGTCGATCTGGTCGGGGAAGTAGTAGTGCAGCGCGAGCGGACCCATGACCCGCATGATGATGCCCCGCTTCTGGGCCTCTTCGGTCAGACGCTTGCCCTCGGCCAGAAAGACCTCGGGCTTGGGGTACTGCTCGATCGGGATGTCCTTTGGCAGGATGAACGGCTGTGCCATGTATCGACCTCCTTCTCCAGTCGCCCGCAAGTCGCGACGCCGGCGGCGGTCCGACCCCTGGGGGCCGGACCGCCGCCGCGGTCACGCCGAGCGATACTGGTAGTTGACGAAACGAACCGTTACTCGACCGGGATCTCCTTGGCGACCGCTTCGAGGGCCATGCCCTGACGCTTGCGCACGGCCCAGGCGATGATCCAGATGATGATCGCGGCCGCGTACAGGATGCCCATGAAGACCATCGAGCTGCCGTTCTTGTAGCCGACACCGTAGGTGTTGGTCGGGTCGTAGATCCACAGGTACAGGTTGAAGACCATGAACGCCGAGTAGAGGGCGGCGGCGATGGTCATGATCGGCAGGCCCAGGATCTTGAGCTTGGGCAGCGCCGAGTTGTCCCAGATGCTCTTGGTGCGCCACGGCATGATCATGAACGCCAGGCCGGAGCCCAGGAACATGACGGCGATCACGAGGGTGGCGTCGTAGGTGAGCCGCACGAAGGTGGGCTGGTAGGCATAGAAGGCCGAGACGATGATCGACGGGATGACCATGAGCACGAGGGCCACGACCGGCACGCCGCCCGAGGTCACCTTGGCCACGCCTTCGGGCAGGATGCGGTCGAAAGCGGAGGCGAAGATCATGCGTGTCGACGAAAGGAACACGGTGCCCCACCAGCCGAAGACCAGCAGCGAGATCAGGGCGATCAGGATGACCTGGAAGGCCGCGTTGTTGACGACCCAGGCGATCATGGCGGTCGGCGACAGGTAGTCGCCCGCGTGCGGCGTCGCCTTGACGTAGCCGTAGAGGACGCCCATGTAGCCGTTGGCGCTGGCCATGAAGAACTTGTAGCCCATCGTCTTGCTCACGAGGAACAGGAAGATGATGCCGATGGCCGCGGCAGAGAGAAGACCGCCGCCCATCTGATAGATGTTCTTGCGGAAGTCCTTGGCGCCGCGGACTTCGCCGTAGAGCGTCGCGCCCCAGTTTGGCCACAGCAGCCAGAAGCACATGAAGGGGACCAGCTTGAGGGTCTGCCACAGCGTCCCGCTGAACATGGAGGAAGGCATACCGGAGCCGCTGTTCTTGAGGGTCGCGAGATAGGCGTTGCTGGTGGCGCCCGCACCGTACAGATGAAGGCTCTCGCGGTTGAAGGCGTGGATGAAGCTGGCCTTCGAGGTGACGAGGAGGATGATCGCCGCGACGGCGATGCCGACGAGGCCGATCCACAGGGCCCACTTCTGGAAGATGGCGTAGCCCCTCATGCCGATCGCGACCAGGTAGGTCGCCAGAGCGATCGTCGCCAGCGAGACGACGAAGGAGCCGGTGGGCTTGCTGAGCCAGTCGGCGGCACCGCCGGCGCCGACGATGCGCAGGATCGGCTTGATGAACGAGTTGGCGCACAGGGCTCCGTAGATGGGGATCCAGAGCCAGAGGATGAACCACCAGCCCGTCGAGCCGAGCACGAATCCGACCGAGCTGTGGAACACGCGCGATTGCCAGACGTAGTCGCCGCCGGCGCGCGGCATGGCCGAGATCAGGCCGGCGTAGACCACTACCTCGAGCAGCACGCAGAGCGTGGTGATGACGACCGCCCAGAACACGCTGCCGCCCGGGATGAAGACCGCGTAGAGAAAGCCCCAGATCCCCAGGAAGATGTTGGTCGAAAAGAACGAGTATCTGAAGCCGTCAGTCGTTGACCAGCCTTTGACGAGACCGCTCGCCTTGCGCACGAAGAGCGTCTGCTCCTGTGGCGGTGCTCCGGCGTTTGTCGCCATCTAGTGGACCTCCTGTGAAACGACCGTTGCGGACGGCGCGTGGCGCCGTCCCCCCCTTAAGACGTCCCTGGGCAGGCTCATCCCATGGTCAGTCTGTAACGCTTTACCTTGCTCTTGCCGTCGAGCTCGACGACACAACCCGACAGCGTGCCCTCGACGTAGGAGCTGCCCGGGTTCACCGCCAGCGTGCGCCCTATGCGGACGGCGGCACGGCTTTCGTGGATGTGCCCGTGCAGCGACAGGAGCGGCTGGAACTTGTCGATCACCTCCCTGACGGCCGTCGAACCGACGTGAGCGGTGTCCTGCCCCTGGACCGTGAGGGTGTCCCAGTCGATCTTGGGGGCGACGTCGAGCTGTGTGTCGTACGGCGGCGCGTGGAGGCCCAGGACGAGGCGCTCGGGCGGCGCGCTGGCCTGGGCGATGATCGCTTCGATGCGCTTGCGCAGCAGGGGCTCGTCTTCTTCGCGCGGCGTGTCCCAGGGCGTGAGGTTGGTCCAGCCGCTGGAGACGAGCTGGTAGTCGCCGGGCATGTCGATGACGTTGCCTTCGCCCACGATGATCTCTTTGGAGGTGGCGAGGATCTCGTCGATGTCGGGCTGGTCGTCGTTACCAGGACACACGATGCACTGGATACCGCTGCCGGCCAGGCGCTCGTCGGCCCAGGCGACCCACTCTTCGACCGTGCGCCGCATCTCGCGCCTGAACACGTCGTCGAGCTTCTCGGGCTCGGCCGTGTACTCCTGCACCTGCTCGCGCGTGAGGATGACCGGGTAGTAGCCGTGGTCGCGGATCAGCCTCTGGTTTTTGGCCAGCTCGTCGGCGCCCTGAAGGTCGTGCGCCTGGTCCTGCATGTGGTACTGCCATTGGTCGGGCCCGTTCTCGACGATCGGCACGATCGCCTTGCCCGTCATGTCGCCGCCAAGGATGAGGACGTCGACCTCGTAGTGCTTCGCCGAGTTGATGAACTTACGCCAGCACACCTCGGAGCCGTGCACGTCGGTCGCGAAGAAGAGCCGCACCTTCACAGGGAACCCCCTTCGAGCCTCGTGGTGTCCACGTTCATCTGTCCACCCACCCCTTTCGCGCCAGAGTGCCGGGAAAGGACTGCGATCCGCAACCGCGCCCTGCCGCTAGCTTAATCCCTGACGAATTGGTTGCCCAGTTACGCGGCCGTATCGCGACGGCGGCGCGGCCGGCAGTGATGCCGGCGACGAGAGTCTGACGCGCCGCGCGCACGTTCATCGGCGGCCCGTGAGAGAGGGAAGCGAGGTCACCGGCCACCGGCCCCGGCCAAGTCGCACCACGCGCGTCGTGAGCGAGACTCGCCAGGCAACAGTCGACGTGAGCACGACACCCCCAGTGACAGTGGACTCGACGCAATCGAACAGAATCGAAAACGACGACAGGCTCGACCGGACCACCATGTAGTGCGATGTTGTTGTGAAAAGTACGTTAAAGCGCGTTCCACTGCAAGCTCTGTGTGATCCGCCCTGTCTCGTGCGCCCGCCGTGCGCCCGTCGGGCGGGCCGGGATGCGCCACCGTGCGCCGCCGGGCCGGCCGGGATGCGCTGCCGCCGCCCCTGTCGTATGCTCCCGGTCGCGCTTGCTTTACTTCCGATCACTGTGAGGGCGGCCCGCGCATGGATCATCCCGATGCCTTGGTCATGTTCGATTTCGACGGTGTCCTGGCCGACACGCTCGATGCGTTCTGCGCGGCCATGGCGGCGGCG
This sequence comes from uncultured Actinomycetes bacterium, assembly GCA_963733255.1. Taxonomy (GTDB): domain Bacteria; phylum Actinomycetota; class Thermoleophilia; order UBA2241; family UBA2241; genus Bog-752. Next base: position 82,747 of record CAVTCH010000019.1, on the reverse strand, counting down.
TTCGCCGGCATCGGCCGGCCCGATCTAGCCACCCGCGAGCAGGTCCTGGCGCTGCTCGACGACAACTGGTTCGCGTCACTCGAGCGGGCCGGCGTCTCCGCCGCCGAGGCCGGCGTGGTCGAGGACATCTTCGCCGCCGCCCTTCGACCGCCGACCCTCCTGCGCTGTTTTCCCGGTGTGCCGGAGATGCTCGAAGACCTGGCGCGGTGCCACCCGCTCATCGTCATCACCTCGTCGACGGCAGAGATCGTCAATGGCTTTCTCGCCGCCCATGAGCTCTCGGGCATCGACCAGGTCATGGGCGCCGAGGTCGATACCAGCAAGGTGCGCAAGATCGAGCTTGCGGTCGCGGCCCACGGTCGCGCGGCCCGTTCCTGGTATGTCGGCGACACTGCCGGCGACATCATCGAAGGTCGCAAGGCCGGAGTGCGCACGATCGGCGTGGCCTGGGGCTGGCACGGCGAGCAACGCCTGCGCGCCGCCGCGCCCGATCACCTCGTCTCGACACCGCGGGAGCTCATCGCGGTGGTCGACGGCTGACGGGCCGGCGACCCTCACTGCCCCCACCCGCGCGGCCACTCCTACCGCCGCCACCACCACCGCTGCCACCACTGCCACCGCCGCCAAGGTCGCGGACACTGCCGCCACCGGCAGCGACCGCCGCGGCGACGGCCGCGCTCAGATCGTCGCCCAACGCCAGCCGGCCGTCGCAGGCGGCCGAGAGCTCTGATTCACCGACGTCGTCGAGGGTGCGCCCCAGCTCCGCGGGCAGGAACGCGCGCGGCGCGAGCAGCCACTCACCGGGCGCCAGCGGCTCCCCCCGCAGAGCGGCCACGACCTCGCGACCGCCGAGCAGGCCCGTCACGGTCACGGTCTCGCCGAACAGCCGGTTGGCGACGATGAAGGGTCGCACGGCGGCGCCGGTGCGGGTGGCGATCCGGCGGCTCGCCTGAGCCAGCACGGGCGCGGCCGCTCTGCCGCCGAGCAGGGCCAGGCTCGGCCCGGTGGCGGCGAGCTCGATCCGGTCGGCCTCGGCCAGCAGGGCGGCGCAGACCCCGATCCCGTTCTCGTACTGGGAGGGCGCGTCGGCCGGCGGCGGCAGCCGGCCCGCCAGCAGGTACAGCTCGTCGGCGGCATGCACGAACCGCCGGCCGAGCGCGGCGACGGCGATCGCCTGGAGCTCCTCGATCACCGTCACGGCCGCCGCCGCGTCGGCGGCCGTGACGCGCCGCAGGCCGGGCGACTCGTGAGAGAGGGAGACCGGCACGACGCCGATGTCGACGACGCCGCCGCGGAGCTCGTCGCGCGGCTCATCGCGGGCGCCCTCACCCGGCCCCTCGGCGGCACGGGCGCCTGCCGGCGCGCCGGCGCGCAGCGGCAGGGCGCGCCCGCGCGCGAGGGCGCCGAGCTGCCGCACGGTCTCGCGCAGCAGCGCGCCGTCGTTCACACCCGGGCACAGCACGATCTGCACGTGGACCTCGATCCCGCCGTCGATCATGCACGTGAGCAGGGCACGGGCGGGCCCCGCGCCCGGCCCCATCAAGCGCGCCCGCACGGTGTCGTCCCAGGCGTGCAGCGAGACGTAGAGCGGCGACAGCCGCAGGGCGACGATGCGTTGCAGGTCGTGGTCGCTCAGGTTCGTCAGCGTGATGAACGTGCCCTGCAGGAACGAGAGGCGGTAGTCGTCGTCTCTGACGTACAGCGACGCTCGCAGACCGGGCGGCAGCTGACTTACGAAGCAAAACAGGCAATCGTTCGCGCAGCGCCGCACCGGCACGCCGAGACCGTCGTGCAGCGTCACGCCGTGCTCTTCCCCACGCCGCAGGCCGACCTCGACCGTGAACCGGCGGCGGTCGCGCTCGAGGTCGAGCGTGAAGCGCCCGTCGGCGGCGGCGAGCTCGAGGTCGAGCACGTCCTCGGGCGGCCGGCCGTCGATGGCCACGATGCGATCGCCGGCGCGTACGCCGGCCCTGGCGGCGGCCGCGGTCGCCTCGTCTACCGCGAGACCGCTCAGCGGCGAACCGCCGGCGGCGGCGTCGCTCACCGCGGGCGGACCGGCGGGCTCACGGCCCGACCAGCTCGCGGATGCGCGCCACGGCGGCGTCGATCTCGTCTTCGGGGGTCGAGGCCCCGGCCGTCACCCCCACCCGCCGCGCGCCGGAGAGCCAATCCCCCTGGAGCTCGGCGGCCGTCTCTATGTGCCAGGTGCGGGGCTGGATGACGCGGCAGAGGCTCGCCAGGCGGGTCGTGTTGGCGCTGTTGCGGCCGCCCACCACGATCACGACGTCGACGGCGCGGGCGAGCTGCTGGGCGGCCGCCTGACGTTTGCCGGTGGCGTCGCAGATGGTGTTGAAGACCAGCGTCTCGCGGGCCGCGGGAGCGAGCCGCGCGACGAGGCGCGCCAAGTTGTCGCGCGTCTGGGTGGTCTGCACGATCACCCCGACGCGCTTGCCCCTGACCCCGCTCAGGCGCAGCTCGTCGGCGTCCTCGACGACGATCGCCTTGGGGCCGGCCCAGGCCAGCAGGCCGACGACCTCGGGATGGTCGCGCTCGCCGAGGATCACCGGGATGTAGTCCTGCTCGCGCAGCATGTCGGCCTTCTGCTGGGCGACATTGACGAACGGGCACGTGGCGTCGATCACGGCCAGGCCGCGGGCACGCGCGGCCGCCACGAGCTCGGGATCGACGCCATGAGTGCGCACGATCACCGTGCCGTGAGAGATCTGGTCGAGGTCGTCGACCGCCGCGATGCCGCGAGCGGCGAGCCGGGCCACCACCGAGGGATTGTGGATCAGGGGGCCGAGGGTGTAGATCGGCGGGGCGAGCGTGGCGCCCGACTCCTCGGCGATGCGCAGCGCGCGCTCGACCCCGTAGCAGTACCCGGCGTAGCGGGCGACGACGATCTCGGGGCCGTCCCCGGTGGCGCCGGCGGCAGCGGCACCGGGGCCTGCGCCGGCAGACGCGCCGGCGACACCACCGGCAGCCGCGGCGCCGGTGACGCCGCCGGCATCACCAGCGGCGCCCGGGCCTGCCTGCTTGCGCCGTTCAGAGGGATTCATAGAGCGCTTCGACTGCCTCTCGAATGCGGATCGCGGCCTGCACGTACATCTGGCTCTTCTTACCCTCGAGGCCCGTGAGATCGACCGCCGGCCCGGCTTTGAGGCGCACCACCGGCAGCCCGGGACGGCCGTTGCGCACGACCTCGCCGCTGCCCTTCAGGCCCACCGGGATGACGGGCACGCCGCTGCGCAGCGCCAGCATGCCCACGCCGGGCTGGAACTCATGCACGGCGTCGTCGCGCATGCGCGTCCCCTCGGGATAGATGATGAGCGCCTCGCCGGCGGCCAGCGCCGCAAGGGCCGCCTCGAGCGCCGTGCGATCGCTCTCGCCGCGACGCACCGGGATGGCGCCGAGCTCGGTCACCGCCCATCTGAGGGCGCCGTTGCGAAACAGCTCCGACTTGGCGAAGTAGCGCACCGGCCGCGGGAACGCGTGCCCTACGAAGAAGGGGTCGAGCTCGCTCTTGTGGTTGGCGGCGATGAGCGCGCCGCCGCTCGCCGGCAGATTCTCGGCGCCCTCGCACGACAGCCGGTAGGTGGCGCACAGCGTGAGGCCGGAGACGACGCGCACGGTGCGGTAGAACCAGCGGTCGCCGGGCACATAGAGGGGCACGTGCTTCATGCGCTCGCCCCCAGGCGGGTCGCCACGATACGTCGCGCGGCCTCGACGACCTGTTCGATGTCGAGGCCCGAGGTGTCGAGCTCGACGGCGTCGTCGGCCCGGCGCAGCGGGGCGACGGCGCGCCCCGAGTCGTAAGCGTCGCGCGCGATCATGGCCCGCAGCGTCTCGTCTGCCCCGACGTGCTCGCCGCCGGCGATCAGCTCCTTGCGGCGCCGTTCGGCGCGGATCTCGGGCGAGGCCGTCAGGAACAGCTTGACGGGCGCTTCGGGAAACACGACCGTGCCTATGTCGCGGCCTTCGATCACCACGTCCTGAGCCGCTCCTATGCGCCGCTGCTCGTCGAGCAGGACGGCGCGCACCTCGGCGTGCGCCGAGACTTCTGAGACCGCCGCCGACACGGCCGGCCGGCGGATCTCTTCGCTGACGTCGCGATCGGCGGCCACGATGCGGCCGTCGGCCGCGAACGCCAGGCGCGCTTCGCGGGCCAGCACCGAGAGCGAAGCGCCGTCGTCCAAAGCCACGCCTTCGTTCAGGGCGAGAAAGGCCACGGCCCTATACATCGCGCCGGTGTCGAGGTAGGCGTAACCCAGACGTTCCGCGAGCAGCCTCGCCAGCGTGCTCTTGCCCGAGCCCGCGGGTCCGTCGATGGCGATCACCGTCATGAGGGCAGCACCTCCGCCAGGACATCGGTGAAGCCGGGAAACGTGACCGCCGCGGCTTGGAAGCCGCTCACGGTCACCCCGGCGGGACAGACGAGGCCGGCGACCGCCCCCAGCATGGCGAGACGGTGGTCGCCCCGACTCGACAGCGCCCCGCCGCGCAACGAGTGCGCCGCCACGCGCAGGGTATCACCGCTCGTTTCGGCCACACCCCCCAAGTCGTGCACGATCTCGACGATCGCCGCGAGGCGGTCGGTCTCCTTGGCGCGCAGCTCGCCCGCGCCTTCGATCACCGTCTCGCCTTCGGCGAAGCAGCCGAGCAGCGCGAGCAAGGTGACCTCGTCGATCAGCGAGGCCACGGCGGCGGCCGGCACCGTCGTGCCGTGCAGCGCCGAGGCCCGAACGCGAAGCTCGCCGCGCGGCTCGCCGCCGTCGGTGGCACTCACCGTCCACTCGATCTCGCCGCCCATGTCGCGCACGGTCTCGCAGAAGCCGAGTCTCGTGGGATTGAGCCCGACGTCGCCGACGACGAGGTCGGAACCCGGCACGAGCAGCGCCGCGGCGACCAGGAAGGCGGCCGAAGAGAGGTCGCCCGGGATCGTGACGCGGCCAAGGTCGAGACGCTCGGCGCCGTGCACCGAGACCTCGGCGCCCCGCCGCGTCACCGCCGCTCCGGCGGCCTCGAGCATGAGCTCGGTGTGGTCGCGGCTGGGCGAGGGCTCGCGCACGACGGTCTCGCCGTCGGCGAGCAGGCCGGCCAGCAGCACGCACGACTTCACCTGCGCGCTCGCCACCGGCGAGTCGTGGCGGATCGCCCGCAGCAGGCCGCCGTCGATCGTGAGCGGCGCCCGGTCGCCGTCGCCTGCGGCGATGCGCGCGCCCATGGCCCGCAGGGGCGCGACGATGCGGCCCATGGGCCGCGCCCGCAGGTAGCGGTCGCCGTCGATCACATAGCTGCCGCGCTGGCCGGCGAGCAGGCCGGCCAGCAGCCGCATGCCGGTGCCCGAGTTGCCGGCGTCGAGATCGTGGCCGGGGGCTCGCAGGCCGCGCAGACCCGCACCGTGCACCACGGCGCGCCGCCCGCGCGACGCGAGACCGTCGATCGCCACTCCGAGATCGGCGACCATGCCGGCCGTCGCCAGGGGGTCGCCGGCCCAGACCGGCTCGACGATCTCGACCGCGCCGTCACAGACGGCGCCGATCAGCAGCGCCCGCTGGGTGATCGACTTGTCGCCCGGCACTCTGACGCGGCCCCGCAGCGGGCCGGCCGGACGGAACGTGATCGTGTCGGCGCCGGCGCTCATCGCGCCCGGCGCGCGACGGCGGAGACTCGCCGGCCACGCCGCCCGTTCACTCGACGCCCCGTCCGGTCGTCACCTGGTAGCCCAGCACACCCAGCAGCTCGGCCGCCCGTTCGCACACGGCGCCGCCCAGCACGTAGACGGTGAGCTCGCCGCCGAGCTCGGCGCTCATGTGATGCAGGGCCAGGTCCTCGACGTTGATGGCGGCGTCGCCGAGGGCCACCATGATCTGCTGCAGCACGCCCGGCCGGTCGGGGATCTTCACCATGACGCGGAACAGCTGGTCGGCAGACAGGCTCTCGGCGGCCAGCAGGCGCTCGCGCTGGCGGGCGGCGCGGCCGACGAGGGCCGCGAGGCGGCTCTCGTCGGCCGCCTTGAGCGCCTGAGTCATCTCGTCGAGGCCCTTGCGATAGCCGTCGAGCGAGGCCAGCAGGGCCTGGCGGTTCTCCAGGAAGATGTCGGCCCAGACGCGGGCGTTACTGCCGGCGATGCGCGTCATGTCGCGAAAGCTCGGACCGGCCGCCAGGAGCGCGTCGCGCGTGCCCTGGTGCTCGCCGGCCTGGGTCATGAGCACGTTGGCCAGGACGTGCGGCAGATGGCTCACGAGGGCCAGGACGCGGTCGTGCTCGTGGGGCTCGACCGCGACCGGTCGGGCACCGATCCGCACGAGAAAGTCGTACAGCTTCTGAAAGGCGGCCGGTCGCACGTGCGTGCCCGGCGTGAGGAAGTAGGTGGCGCCCTGGTAGAGCGACGCGCGCGCGTTGCCGACCCCCGCCGTCTCGGAGCCGCAGAGCGGATGCCCGCCCACGCAGCGACTCTGCTCACCCGGTGTGAGCGCGTCCATGAGCATCGCCTTGGTGCTGCCGACGTCGCTCACGACCGCTTCGGGAGCGGCCACCGCGTGCGCCCGGCGCACGTGCTCGACGACCAGCCGCACCGGCGTGCATACGAACACGAGGTCGGCGGCGGAGGCGGCCTCTTCGAGGCTGGCCGCCGCCTCTGTTATCGCTCCGCACTCGAGCGCGGCGGCGATCGTCTCGGGACTCCGACTGTAGCCGACGACGCGCCCGACGCCGGCCAGCTCGCGGGCGGCGAGCCCCAGGGAGCCGCCCATCAGACCGACGCCGATGAGTGCGACCGTGCAGTCTGGCTGGACCGGCGAGGCCACGACCGTTACGAGATCTCCTTGCCGGTCCAGCGGACCAGCTCGCCGGCGCGCCCGGCGTATTCGGTGAAGGCCGCCGGCGACAGCGACTGCGGCCCGTCGCAGAGCGCGAGCTCGGGGTTCGGGTGCATCTCGACCAGTACACCGTTGGCGCCGGCCGCGATGCCGGCGAGCGACAGGGCCAGTACCAGGTCGCGGCGTCCGGTGGCATGGCTCGGATCGACGATCACCGGCAGATGGCAGGCGAGCTGCACGACCGGCACGGCGCTCACGTCGAACGTGTTGCGCGTCGCCGTCTCGAAGGTGCGGATGCCGCGCTCGCAGAGGATCACCTCGCGATTGCCCTCCTTCACGATGTACTCGGCGGCCATCAGCCACTCTTCGATCGTGGCGGACAGCCCGCGCTTCAGGAGCACCGGCTTGTCGCAGCGACCGACTTCGGACAGGAGCTGGAAGTTCTGCATGTTGCGGGCGCCGATCTGGACGACGTCGGCGTAGGCCAGCAGGCCCTCGAGGTCGCGCGGATCGAGCAGTTCGGTGACGATCGGCAGCCCGGTCTCGTCGCGCGCCGCGGCCATCATCTTGAGACCGTCGAGCCCGAGGCCCTGGAACGCGTAGGGCGATGAGCGCGGCTTGAAGGCGCCGCCCCGCAGCATGGAGCCGCCCGCCGACTTGACGGCGCGGGCGGCGGCCATGACCTGGTCCTCGGTCTCGATCGAGCAGGGCCCGGCGATGAGCGCGAAGTGCGCGCCGCCGATCTTCTTGCCACGCACGTCGATGACGGTGTCGTGGGGATGGAACTCGCGGCTCACCAGCTTGTACGGCTTGAGGATGGCGACCACCCGGTCGACCCCCGCACACGCCTCGAGCGGCAGCCCGGTGAGCTCCTCGCGATCGCCGATAGCGCCGATCACCGCGACCCGCTCGCCCATCGAGACGTGAGCGCTGGCCCCCACTTCTTCGATCCGGGCGACGACGTGAGCGATCTCCTGCTCGGTCGCACCCTCGTGCATGATGATCATCATGCTCAGTGGTCCTCCCTTCGCCTGTCGTTCACGACGGCACGTCGAGGCGCAGCCGGCGCGCCTCGTGCAGGTAGACGTGGTGGCGCGTCGCCCCGGCGGGTCCGTAGCAGTGGACCAGGACACGGATGCAGCGTGCCATGGCTCCTTCGACAGGGATCTCCTGGGCGCACAGAAGCGGGGTGCTGGAGAGCCCCAGCGCCCGCGCGGCGACGGCCGGAAAGTCGGCTTTCAGGTCGGTCGTGGCGGTGAAGACGATGCTCACGATGTCGTCGGCGGCGAGAGCGTTGCGCTCGATCAACTGCGTGAGCAACTCTTCGGTGCGCTGCCTGATGTCGGCCTTCGTGTCGGCGTCGACGGTCGTCGCGCCCCTCAGGGCCACGAGCCGGGGGTTCTGGTCGTCGGTCATGGGCGTCTCCGGATGTCCTCACGGCGGACGATCAGTATAGCCGACCTTACGCCGCCGGCGTCGTGCTCGGCGACGGGTCGTCGCCTTCGGGCGCGGGCTCGCCGCCGATGCTCGATGTGTCGCCGCTCGGCTCGGGCTGCTCGGGCGTGTCCAGGGGCGTCGCCTCGTCGCCGCTCGGCTCGGGCTGCTCGGGCGTGTCCAGGGGCGTTGCCTCGTCGCCGCTCAGCTCGGGCTGCTCGGGCGTGTCCAGGGGCGTTGCCTCGTCGCCGGCATCGAGGTCGTCGGCGGTCTGAAGCGCCACCGCGTCGGCCGGCGGCTCGTCGTCGTCGCCTTCGGGGGGCATCTCGTCGCGGCGCGGCTCGAGGCCCCGTGCGAGGGCGGCGGCGATGGCTTCGTCGAGCGCCGGGTCGTCGCGATGCGCCGGGCCCGGTTCGACGCCCTCCGCGGCCAGCTCGACGGCCTCTCCGGCGTCGTCTCCGGCGACGTTGCGCACGACCTCTTCGCCGGCGCGCCGCAGGGCCTCGACCTCGTCGCCCGAAAGCAGGCGCCAGGCGCCGATCTTCAGGTTCTTGTCGGACAGAGGGCCGTAGCGGCGGCGATGCAGCTCCTCGACCGGCAGGTCGAGCGCGGCCAGCATGCGGCGCACCTGGTGCTTGCGCCCCTCGTGGATGGTGAGCTCGACCAGGGCCGTCTTGCCGCTCTGCTTTTCGACGCGAGCTTCGGCCGGCGCCGTGCGCCCATCTTCGAGCTCGACGCCGGCACGCAGCTCGGCGAGCGCCCGCTTGGTCGCCTGGCCGCGCACCCGCGCGCTGTAGGTCTTGGTGACTCCGTAGCGGGGGTGCATGAGCCGGTTGGCCAGAGGGCCGTCGTTGGTGAGGATGATCAGACCGGTGGTCTCGAGGTCGAGTCGGCCGACCGGAAACAGCGTGCGCCCGTCGGGCACCATGTCGACGATGACGCGTTCGGCGTGGGGATCGCTGCGTGTCGAGGCCACGCCACGCGGCTTGTTGACCAGCACGTACCGATACTCGCGCGGCGTCACGATCGCACCCTCGAGAGTGACCTCGGCGTGTTCGCCCACCTTCTCGCGCGGGAACGTGACCACGGCGCCGTCGATCGCCACCTTGCCCTCGCGCACCAGCTCGTCGCACCGCCGTCGCGAGCCCGCGCCGGCGCGCGCCAGATAGACCACCAGCGTCATGTCGTTGCGCTGTCCGCCGCGACCGCCGCCCTCGCGACCACCACTCTCGCGCCGGCCGGCCTCGCGACCGCCGGCCTCGCGACCGCCGGCCTCGCGTTCGCCACGAGGTTCCCCGCGGCCGCGATCGTCGCCCCGGCGCCCCCGCTGCCCACGGCCGCCACGACCGCCGCGACCACCGCGGCCGCCGCCGCGCCTGGGCGGCTGCTCGGACGGCCTACCGGTCCCTTGACCACCCGCGCCCGCCTGGCCGCCCGCCTGGCTGTCCGACTTGTCCGCCGGCTTGTCGACCGGCTTGTCGGAAGGCATGTCGCCCGGCCGACCCGTCGGCGGCTCGTTGCGCCCGTCGTGCTCGCTGCGCCGATCCTGCTCGTCGCTCACAGAGTTCTCCTTTCGGCGTTCGCCAGCAGGCGCGCGCGCAGCTCGTCGGTCTCGGCGGCCGACAGGGCGAAAGCCTCGAGGTCGTCGAGATCGGCCAGGCTGGGCAGCCCGAAGAGCTGCAGGAATCGTTCGGTCGTGGCATACAGGATCGGCGCCCCTGGAGTGTCGGCGCGGCCGCGCTCCTCGGCGAGGCCGCGTTCGACGAGAGAGGTGAGGGCCCACTCAGACGACACGCCGCGCACCTGGGCGACCTCGGCACGGGTGGTGGGCTGCAGGTAGGCGACCACGGCCAGCGTCTCGAGCAGCGCCGGCGAGAGGTCGTCGGGACGGCGCGCGCCTGCGAAACGCTCGACCGGCGCTTCGCAGTCGCGCGCCACGCGAAAGGCGTAGCCGCCGGCGACCTGGGCGAGCTCTATGCCGTGGCGAGCCTCGGCGTACTCGGCGGCGAGCTCGGCAAGGCTCGCCGCCACGAGCTCGGCGCCCTCGTCGCAGGCGGCGGCCAGCTCGTCTGTGGCGACGGGACGCGGAGAGATGAAGATGACCGCTTCGAGGCGGCGCGCTAAGTCATTCATGAGACGTGGGGTTCGGGGGGCGGACAACCTGCCTACCGAAGCATCCTACCCCACGGCCGCGAGTGCGTCATCAGATGGTCCCCCGGCGGGCCCCGCTGCAGCCCCTCCGGCGCCGCCTGGGGCACGTGCGCGCGTGACCGTGATCTCGGCGAACGGACGGCTCTGCCGCAGGCTCACCTCGCCCTGGTTGTGCAGCTCGAGCAGCGCGAAGAAGGTCACCGCCTTCTCGAGCCGGTCGCGCGGCGCCACCGCCGAGAACGTGAAGCTGTGCTCGGCCGCCAGCAGGTCGCGCAGCCGGCGCAGCTCGGCCACCAGCGTCACCGCGATGTCGGTGATGTGGCTCAGATCGGGAGCCGGCGGCTCGGCGAGCAGCACGCCGAGGGCGCAGGAGAGCGCTCCGGCCGGCAGCGCCGGTCCGCTCGTCGTCGCACGAAGGAACCGGGCCGGCAGAGGAGCCGTGCGGTACAGCCGGCCGGCGTGTTCGGCGAACAGGTCGCCCAGGCGCCGGGCCGCTCCCTTGAACTTCGCGAAGCGCAGGAGCGTTTCGAGGAGCTCCTCGCCGGCGGCCTCCTCGTCTAGCTCGGCGAGCTCGTCGACGAACGGGCTGCCGGCATCGAGCAGGCGTCGCGACTTCATCTCGAGCAGCGCCGCGATCAGCACGATGAAATGCGAGGTCGCTTCGAGGTCGAACTCCTCGGAGTCGGCCAGCTTGAGGATGTACTCGGCGACGATGCGCGAGACGCGCACCTCCCAGAGGTCGACCTCGTCGCGCAGGATCAGCGTGACCAGCAGGTCGAAGGGACCGTCGAAGACCTCGAGGTCTACGTAAAGCTCGTCGAACGACCCGACCGCGCGGATCACTCGTCGGGCTGCCTGATGAAGGGCGGGATGTCGAGGTCGCCGGTGTCGAAGCTCGGCGGCCGCTCGAAGGGCGTGCCCTGAGGCTCGGGCGCCGGCGCCCGCCGTCCGGTCACCGGCGGCGCCGGTCGCTGCAGGGCCTCGGGGCCGAACCCGGTGGCGATCACGGTCACCGTCATGAGCCCTTCGAGGCGCTCGTCGACCACCGCTCCGAAGATGATGTTGGCGTCGTCGTCGGCCGCCAGGGCGATCTCGCCGGCGGCTTCGTTTACCTCGTACAGCGAGAGGTCGCGCCCGCCGGTGATGTTGAGCAGGATGCCGCGCGCGCCGCTGATCGAGGTCTCGAGCAGCGGCGAGCTGACCGCCATGCGAGCCGCTTCGTTGGCGCGCGTCTCGCCGCGCCCCGTGCCGATGCCCATCAGCGCCGTGCCGGCCTCTCTCATGATGGTGCGCACGTCGGCGAAGTCGAGGTTGATCAGGCCCGGCACCGTGATGAGGTCGCAGATGCCCTGCACGCCCTGACGCAGGATGTCGTCGGCGTAGCGGAATGCTTCGACGATGGTGGTGGTGCGCTCGACGACCTGCAGCAGCCGATCGTTGGGGATCACGATGACCGTGTCGACGGCCGCCCTGAGCTCGTCGATGCCGTGCAGCGCCTGCTCTTCGCGCTTGCGGCCTTCGAACGAGAACGGTCGCGTGACGATGGCCACGGTGAGAGCGCCGAGCTCGCGCGCGACGGCGGCGATGACCGGGGCGGCGCCGGTGCCCGTGCCGCCGCCCTCGCCGGCGGTCACGAAGACCATGTCGGCGCCCTTGAGAGCCTGTTTGATCTGATCGCGCGAGAGCTCGACCGCCTGGCGGCCCACGTCGGGGACGGCGCCGCCGCCAAGGCCGTGCGTGAGCTCCTGCCCGATGTGGATCTTGACGTCGGCATCGCAGGTCTGCAGCGCCTGGGAGTCGGTGTTCACCGCGATGAACTCGACGCCGCGGATGCCGGAATCGACCATGCGGTTGACGGCGTTGGTACCGCCTCCGCCCACGCCCACGACCTTGATCGTGGTGACGTAGGCGCGGCCCGTGACGACCTGATCGTCGGCGTCGGTGCCGGGAGGCACGCTCTCGCCGCTCATGTCGGTGCGGCGGAACAGCTCTGAAAGACCATCGCGCATGCTAGGCCGATTTCCCATTCAGCACCTCCCGAGCGAGGCTGCGGTACGCCTCTGCGCCTTTGCCCCTGGGATCGTACTTCAGCACTGAGGAGCCCTGCACGGGCGCCTCGGCGAACTTGATCGTCTTGCGCACCACGGTGTTGAACACGAGCGGTCCGAAGTTCTCCTTGAGGATCTCGATGGCCTCGCGGCCGTGCAGGGTGCGCGAATCGAACAGGGTCGGCAGGATGCCCTGGATCTTGACTCGCGGATTGATGTTCTCGCGGATCATCTCGAGGGTGCGTTCGAGCTGCAGCAGGCCACGCAGCGAGAGATACTCGCACTGTACCGGCACGATGACGCCGTCAGAAGCCGCCAAAGCGTTGATGGTGAGCAGTCCGAGCGACGGCGGGGTGTCGATCAGGATGTAGTCGTAACGCCCCTGGATGGGCTTGAGGGCCTTCTCGAGGGCCCGTTCGCGACCGATCTGCGTGGAGAGCGCCATCTCGGCGCCGGCCAGGTCGATCGTCGAGGTGGCGACGTCGATCTCGTTCGACACGATCACGTCTTCGATCGGCAGGCGGTGGACCAGGACGTCGTAGATGCTCTTCTCGAGGTTCTCGGGGTCGATGCCCTGACTCATGGTCAGGTTGCCCTGAGGATCCATGTCGACGCCGAGCACGCGCTTGCCCAGTTCGGTCAGCGCGACGCCCAGGTTCAGGGTGGAGGTCGTCTTGGCTACGCCGCCTTTCTGGTTCGCGAAAGCCAGAACGTGAGCCATGGGTCATGCTCCTGTCTCGAGACCGGTTCCTGCTAGCATTCTTGGCGTCGCGGTCAAACCCTGCAAAGTCGAGGCTCGCCACGCACACTGCCCGACGCCCGCGACGCGATGACCGGCCCCTGCGACACCATCGCCGGCCGTTGCGGCACCATGGCCGGCGCCTGCGAGACGGTGGCCGGCCCCGTGTGACACGATGGCCGACGCTCTCCTGGGCGCCCGTCGCGCCGCCACCGCACGTCCTCGCCCGTCATGCGCCGAGGGGCGTGCGGCGGGGGCATCTGCGATGCCCCCGCCGCACGCCCCTCGGCCAGAGCGCGAGCCCACCCGGCGGGCGCTGCTGTCAGCTACCCTTGGGCGGGGTCGGCGGCTTGGGCGCCCGCACTGAGTCGGCCGGCGCGTCGACCGCGTCGTCTGCGGCGGCGTCGGGCTCGTCTGACTCCTCGGCGTCGTCGGATTCGTCCGTGTCGGCGTCTTCGTCGTCGCCTTCGTCCTCGTCGGCGTCCTCGTCGGCGTCTTCTTCGTCTTCGACGTCTTCGTACTCGGCGTCTTCGTCGTCGAGCTCTTCGTCGTCGCCTTCGTCTTCGTCGGACTCGGCGCCTTCGTAGTCGTCTTCGACGTACTCGGCTTCGTCGTCTTCTTCGACGTCCTCTTCTTCGTTGATGATCTCGCGGATGGCGCGACGCAGGAACCGGACCTTGGTGCGGTCGGCGACCTCGAGGATGACGAAATCGTCGCCCACCTTACGCACGGTGCCGAACATGCCCCCGACCGTGAGCACCTCGTCGCCCTTCTTGACCATGCGTTGGAGCTGTTCCTGAGACTTCTTTGCGCGTCGCTGCTGACTGTAGGTGGTCCACAGCATGAACGCGATGACCACGAAGACCAGTAGATAGATGATCACCGGAGTGTTCTCCTCTCGTCGTCGGCAAGGATGCGGCGTGCACGCACCTCATCGACGAACTCGTCGAACGTGCCGGCCATGATGGCGAGGCGCGCACGCTCGCACAATCGTACCAGAACGCGGAGGTTGTGTTCAGAGAGCAACTGCATGCCCGCGATCTCCTTCTGATTGACGAGATGGCGCAGGTAGGCGCGTGTGTAGCCGCGGCAGCAGGCGCAGTCGCAGTCGTCGTCGAGAGGGCCGAGATCGTCGGCGTAGCGGGCGTTGCGCAGGTTGACGCGGCCGCGCGAGGTGAAGGCTGAACCTGTGCGCGCCAGGCGCGTGGGCAGCACGCAGTCGAACAGATCGACGCCGCGGGCGATCACGTCGAGGATGCCCTCGGGATCGCCGATCCCCATGAAGTAGCGGAACCTGTCGGCGGGCAGCAGCTCGTCCATCAGCAACACTGTGGCCAGCATCTCGCCGCCGCGCTCGCCGACCGACAGGCCCCCGATGGCGTAGGCCTCGAACTCGCAGGCCAGCAGCTCGGCCGTCGAGCGGCGCCGCAGCAGCTCGTCGGTGCCGCCCTGGACGATGCCGACGAGGAGCTGGTCGGCGCGCGTCTGAGCCGCGCGGCATTCGGCCGCCCAGCGCGAGGTGCGCGCCACGGCACGTTCGATGTCGGCGCGGTCCAGCGTGCCCGGGGCGCACTCGTCGAAGCACATCACGATGTCGGCCCCGAGAGCCTCTTGGGCGGCGATCGAGAGGCGCGGCGTGAACAGGTGGCGCGAGCCGTCGTAGACCGAGGTGAACTCGACCCCCTCGTCGCCCACGACACGCGTGTCCGACAGGCTGAAGACCTGAAAGCCGCCCGAGTCGGTGAGGATCGGACCGTCCCAGTTCATGAAGCGGTGCAGCCCGCCGTGGGCGCGCACGAGCTCGACGCCGGGGCGCAGGTAGAGGTGATAGGTGTTGGCCAGCACGACCTGGGCGCCGATCGCGCGCAAAACGGGCGGCAGGACCGCCTTGACGGTCGCCTTGGTGCCGACCGGCATGAAGCACGGCGTCAGCACCTCGCCGTGGGGCGTGCGTAGCCGGCCGGCCCTGGCGCGGCCGCTCTGGGCCTCGAGGGTGAACTCGAAGGCGCCGGTCGTCACCGCGAACCCTCTTCCCCACGCCAGGCGAGCATCGCGTCGCCGAAGCTGTAGAAGCGGTACCGCTGCTCGATCGCGTGCGCGTAGATGCGCTTGGTCTCGTTGACCCCGCAGAGGGCCATGACCAGGGCCAGCAGGCTTGTGCGCGGCAGATGGAAGTTGGTGATCAGGCCGTCGACCGTGGTGAACTCGTGCGACGGCGTGATCAGCAGCCCGGTACGGCCGTAGACGACGCCCGGGTGCGGCTCGCCCCGCCCGAGGGTGACGGCAGAGAGCGCGCCGTCGCCCGGACCCCGCGCGCCGCCCTTGCGGCCGAGCTCCTCGAGCAGGCGCACCATGGTGGTGCCCACCGCGACGACACGACGACCGGCCGCGCGCGCCGCCGCGACCCGTTCCCAGACGGCCTGGTCGACGACGTACGGCTCCTCGTGCAGCGGGTGGTCTTCGACGCGTGCGGCGGTCACGGGCTTGAAGGTGGCGAGGCCCACGTGCAGCGTCAGATGCTCGATCGTGACGCCGGCCGCCAGCAGCGCCTCGTCGAGCGCCGCCGTGAAGTGCAGGCCGGCGGTCGGCGCCGCGGCCGAGCCACGCTGCCGTGCGTAGACGGTCTGATAGCGCTCGGGATCGTCGAGCGGCGTCTTGATGTAGGGCGGCAGCGGCGTCTCGCCGTAGCGCGCCAGCAGGTGCGAGAGCGGTTCGGCGACGCCGGCCGCCGGGCGCACGCGAAAGCGCCCGTCGCCGAGGGGCGCGGCGACCTCGACGGCGAAGGCATCGGGAGCGGCCTCGCTGCGCAGCAGCTCGCCGCCGTGCAGGCGCCCCCGGGCCAGGACCTCCCAGGTGTCGGGCGTCGCGGCCGGCCCGGCGCCGCTCACGCCGTCGCGCAGGCGCTCCACAAAGAGCAGCTCGATGCGGCCGCCGGTCGGCTTGCGAAACCGTGCCCGAGCGGGGATGACGCGGGTGTCGTTGCGCACGAGCACGTCGCCCGGAGCAAGCAGCGCGGGCAGATCGCGAAAGCACTTGTCGCCCAGACGCAGGAACGCTCCGGCGCCCGCGGCCACGAGCAGGCGCGAGGCGTCGCGCGGTTCGGCCGGCACCTGGGCGATCAGCTCGTCGGGCAGGTCGTAGTCGAGCTCGTCGAGCCTCACGACGGCCGGCTCACAGGAGGATGCCGCGCGGACCGCCTCACGCCGTGAGCGAGCGCCGCGCCGCGCGCCGCGCCCGACGCTCGTGCCAGTCCTGCCACCTGCCGGCCACGCAGCCGCAGTAGCGCTGGCGGTAGAGCGCGAGGCGCCGGCTTTCGTCGATGCTGCGCGGATAGAAGCGGCGCAGATCGGCGTAGACGAACTCGACGCCGGCGGCTTGAGCGGCGGCGTAGCCGGCGCGCGCGATCAGGTCGTGATGCTGCCAGGGGCTCACCGTCAGGGTCGTCGAGAAGCGCTCGAAACCGCGCTCCGCGGCAGCCTGGGCGGCTTCGGCAAGGCGCACCTCGAGGCACTCGCGACAGCGCGCGCGAGGTTCGGACCAGCCGGCGGCGGGCCCGGGAAGGGCGGCCGTCCTTCCCGGCCCCGCCGCCCACTCGCGCACGCCGGCTTGCGGTGCGACGACCAGCTCGAGGTCGACGGCATCGGCGAAGCTGCGCATGGCGTGGAGACGGCGCGCGTGCTCGTCGGGCGGCTGGATGTTGGGGTTGGCAAAGAAGGCCAGAGGTTCGAGGCCGGCGGCCCGAAACCAGGGCACCGCGACCGTGCTGCAGGGCCCGCAACAGGCGTGGATCAGGATCGTCTCCATAGGCTCGATTATACGCGCGACGTCCCCGGCGAACGCCGCATACCGGCCCGTGAGCGCCGCCTGATCCGTCAGTCGAACAGCTTGTCGGCCTTGGGCGGCGGTGCGTCGAGGCCGCAATGGCGCAAGCCGGCCGAAGTGACCACGCGGCCGCGCGGCGTGCGCTGCAGAAAGCCCCGCATGATGAGGTAGGGCTCGTAGACGTCCATCAGCGTGTCAGACTCCTCACCCAGGGCGACCGCCAGCGTGTCGAGACCCACCGGACCACCGTCGAACTTCTGCACGATGGTCAGCAGGATGTCGCGGTCGAGCTTGTCGAGACCCTCGTGGTCGACCTGGAACAGATCGAGGGCGGCGAGACAGATGTCGAGGGTGATGGCGCCCTGATGGCGCACCTCGGCGAAGTCGCGTACCCGGCGCAGCAGACGGTTGGCGACGCGCGGCGTGCCGCGCGAGCGGGCGGCGAGCTGGGCGGCCGATTCGTCGTCGATCGCGACGCCGAGGATGCCGGCCGAGCGCCGCACGATCGCGGTGAGCTCGTCTTCGGTGTAGTACTCGAGCCGCTGCCACACGCCGAAGCGATCGCGCAGCGGCGTGGTGAGCAGGCCGGTGCGCGTGGTCGCGCCGATCAGGGTGAAGGGCGGCACCGAGAGCCTGATGCTGCGCGCCGCCGGGCCCTCGCCGATCATGATGTCGATCTCGTAGTCTTCCATCGCGGGGTAGAGCACCTCTTCGATGGCCGAGTTCAGGCGGTGGATCTCATCGACGAACAGCACGTCGCCCTGCTGCAGGTTGGTGAGGATGCCGGCAACGTCGACCTTGCGTTCGAGCGCCGGCCCGGAGGTCGTGTGGACGCTGACCCCGAGCTCGGTGGCGATGATGCCGGCGAGGGTGGTCTTGCCCAGCCCGGGCGGCCCGGCCAGCAGCACGTGATCGAGGGTGTCGCCGCGGTTGCGCGCCGCCTGCACGAAGATCTCGAGCTGCTCCTTGACGCTCGTCTGGCCGACGAAGTCGGCGAAGCACTTGGGCCGCAGCGACTTGTCGAAGTCGCGCTCCTCGGGCATTTCGGCGGGGTCGGCGATGCGGCGCGTGTCGTCGGTCGCCACGGCTACTGCTCCTCCTTCTTGGTGAGCGCGTAGCGCACGAGCTCTTCGAGCGGCGCGCCCACGGGAGCGCCCTGCAGGGCGGCTTCGGATTCGCGCAGCGTGAGGCCGAGGTTCTGCAGAGCGACGCGCGCCTGCAGGAAGGGATCGGCCGCCGGCGCCCCGGCGTCGGGGCCGTGAGCGGGCAGCGTGTCGAGGTCGGGGCCCACCTTGTCGGCGAGCTCGATCACGAGCCGCTGAGCGAGCTTCTTGCCGATCCCAGGGATGGACTCGAAGCGCTTGTCGTCGCCCCGTGCCACGGCGGTCTCGAGATCGGCGACCGAGTAGGCCGACAGGATCGCGAGCGCCACCTTGGGCCCCACGCCGCTCACCGCGATGAGCGTGGTGAAGAAGCGCCGTTCGCGGGCGCTCTCGAAGCCGAAGAGCTGCAGGGCGTCGTCGCGGACGTGCAGATAGGTGTGCACGAAGACCTCGTCGTCGACGCGGCCGGCGAGGGCGGCCGCGAGCCGACCCGACACGAGCACGCCGTACCCCAGACCGCCCGCTTCGATCACGACCCGGTCGGCGCTCACGCCGGCCAGCTTGCCCCGCACCGTGACGATCACGCCGTCGTCCCGCGAAGCGCGACCCAGCTCGCCGCCACCGACATCACCGCGCGTTCAACTGGCGCAGCAGGGAGCTTGCGTGGATGTGAGTGATGGCGACCGCCAGGGCGTCTGAGGCGTGGTCGGGCTGCACGATGCGGGGCAGCGAGAGCAGCACCTTGGTCATCTCCTGGACCTGCAGCTTGTTGGCCCGGCCGTAGCCGGTGACCGCCTGCTTGACGGCCAGCGGCGTGTAGTCGAAGCAGGGCAGCTCGCGCTCGCCGGCGGCCAGGATGATGGCGCCGCGGGCGTGGCCCACGGCCAGCGCCGTCTTGACGTTGACGTTGACGAACAACTCCTCGAGCGCCACGACCGCGGGGTGGAAGCGGTCGACCAGGCCCAGGATCTCGTCGTGGATCTGGCGCAGGCGCTGTGGCGTTTCGGTACGCGCCGAGGTGACGATGCAGCCGTGCCCGAGAGAGCGCAGCTTGTTGCCCTGGTTTTCGATGACCCCCCAACCGGTGCTCGCCGTACCGGGGTCT
This sequence comes from uncultured Actinomycetes bacterium, assembly GCA_963733255.1. Lineage (GTDB taxonomy): Bacteria > Actinomycetota > Thermoleophilia > UBA2241 > UBA2241 > Bog-752. The sequence continues at coordinate 63,524 of CAVTCH010000019.1, read as the reverse complement.
ATGCCCAGGACCACTATGACTTCTCCGTCGTGCGACTGCTCCCGCATGGCCACCCCCTTGGACTCAGGCGATCGGCGGGCGCGGTCGGCGAGCCCACCCCGCCGCGCCCCACGGCACTGCTACCCGGCGACGGCCTCGAGGACCTCGTCGGAGATGTCGAAGTTGGCGTAGACCTCTTGCACGTCGTCGCTGCTCTCGAGGGCATCGATCAGCCTGAGGGTCTTGCGGGCGTCGGACTCGTCGAGCTTGACCGTGGTCTTGGGGATCATGGTGAGCTCGACCTGCTCACACTCGATGCCGGCCGCCTCGAGCGCTTCGCGAACCGGCGTGAGCGCGCCGGGGTCGGTGATCACTTCGATGGTGTCGCCGTCGACCGTGACGTCGTCGGCGCCGCCTTCGATGGCCGCCTCCATGACCGCGTCTTCGCCGAACCTGCTGCCGTCGACGGCGATCGAGCCCCGACGCTCGAAGATCCAGGCGACGGCGCCCGGACCGCCGAGGCTGCCGTTGTGCTTGGTGAAGATGTTGCGCACGTCGGCCGCCGAGCGGTTCTTGTTGTCGGTGAGCACCTCGACGATGACGGCCACGCCGCTGGGGCCGTAGCCCTCGTAGAGGATCGCTTCGAAGTTGGCGCCGCCCTCTTTGCCGGCGCCGCGCTCGATGGCGCGATCAATGTTGTCTTTGGGCATGCTGTAGGAGCGCGCCTTTTCGACGGCGGCCGCCAGAGCGGCGTTCGAGGACGCGTCGGCACCGCCTTCTTTGGCGGCCACCATGATGGCCCGGGCCAGCTTTGAGAAGAGCTGACCCCGCTTGGCGTCGGCCGCGCCCTTCTTGTGCTTGATGGTCGACCATTTGGAATGTCCGGACACTACGAGACCACCTCCTCGGTCGGCGCCCCGGCGCGTACGCCGGTCGCCCCCGTCGTGCTCGTTGCCGCGCGCACCATCGACAGGAACGCGTCATGCATCCTTGTATCACCGGTCAGCTCCGGGTGAAAGGCCGTGACGAGCACCCGGCCCTCGCGCGCCGCCACCGGCCGGTCCTGGTAGCTTGCGAGGATCTCGACGCCCGGACCGCTGCGTTCGATCCAGGGCGCCCTGATGAACACGGCTCGCAGCGGCGGCGGCCCGAGCAAGGGGATCTCGAGATCGGCTTCGAAGCTGCGCACCTGCCGGCCGAAGGCGTTGCGACGCGCCACGATGTCGATCAGGCCGAGCAGCGGCTGGTCGCCTTCGACGATCTCGCGCGCCAGCGTGATGAGGCCGGCGCACGTGCCGAACACCGGCATGCCGGCCGCCGCGCGCGCCTGGATCGGCTCGACCAGGTCGTAGTGGCGCATGAGTTTGCCGATGGTCGTGCTCTCGCCGCCGGGGATCACCAGGGCGTCGACCGCCGCAAGCTCGGCCGGCCGCCTGATCTCGGCGGTGGCGGCCCCCAGAGATTCGAGCATGGCGCGGTGCTCGCGAAAGTCGCCCTGCAGCGCGAGCACCCCGATGCGCGGCGACGAGTCGCCGGCCCGCCCGCCCGCCGCGAACTCGGGCGACAGGATGGCGTCGCGGCGGTGCCCTGCTGCATAGCTCGTCACGCTCGTGGCCTTCGCCCCGCTAGCCGCGGAACTGGATCTTCTCGTCGGCGGTCATCTTGGCGGCTTCGATGCCGAACATCGCCTCGCCCAGACCGACCGAGACTTCGGCCAGCACGTCTGCGTCCCTGTAGTTGGTCGTGGCCCGCACGATGGCCACGGCGCGGCTGGCGGGATCGGCGCTCTTGAAGATGCCTGAGCCCACGAACACGCCTTCGGCGCCGAGCTGCATCATGAGCGCCGCGTCGGCCGGAGTGGCGATGCCGCCGGCGGAGAAGTTGACGACCGGCAGCTTGCCGTGCTCGGCCACCCAGGCTACCAGGGCATAGGGCGCCCGCAGGTCTTTGGCGGCGGCGTTGTAGAGCTCGTCTTCGTCCATGGAGGAGAGCTGCCGGATCTGGCCCATGATGGTGCGCATGTGGCGTACCGCTTCGACGACGTCGCCGGTGCCCGCTTCGCCCTTGGTGCGGATCATGGCCGCACCTTCGCTCACGCGACGCAGCGCCTGGCCCAGGTCGATGGCCCCGCAGACGAACGGCACCGTGAACTTGAACTTGTCGATGTGGTGCGCTTCGTCGGCCGGCGTGAGGACTTCGGATTCGTCGATGTAGTCGACTTCGAGCGCCTCGAGGATCTGAGCCTCGACGAAGTGACCGATGCGCGCCTTGGCCATGACCGGGATGCTGACGGCTTCCTGGATCTCCTTGACCTTCAGGGGATCGGCCATGCGCGCCACCCCGCCGTCGCGGCGGATGTCGGCCGGCACACGCTCGAGGGCCATGACGGCGCAGGCGCCGGCCTCTTCGGCGATCCGCGCCTGCTCGGCGTTGGTCACGTCCATGATCACGCCGCCCTTGAGCATGTCGGCGAGACCGCTCTTTACACGCATAGTCCCGATGTCACTCACGGGATACCTCCGTTTTCTGGCTGGAAGAATGATTCTATCGCAGGCCCGGAGCGGCTTCCAACGGCCGTCTTCGTAAAAAGTACCCGCAAATCGCGCAGATGCGGCATGCCGCGAGAAGTGTGAGGACAGTCGGTCGGCGCCGGCGGCGGGCCCTTGCGGGCCCGCCGCCGCGTCGGGCGTCAGCTCTTCTGGGCCTCTTCGCGGGCCTTCTTTGACTCGTCGATGACCTTTTGGGCCATGTGGGACGGCACTTCGTCGTAGCGCAGGAACTCCATGTGGTAGTCGCCGCGCCCGCCGGTCATGGAGGTGAGGTCGGGCGCATAGCTCACCATCTCGGCGAGCGGCACTTCGGCGGCGATGACGCTGTTGTGGCCCCGCGGCGTGGTGCCCAGCACGCGACCGCGCCGGGAGTTCATGTCGCCGATGATGTCGCCCACGCTTTCTTCGGGCACCGTGACCTCGACGTTCATGATGGGCTCGAGCAGCACGGGCTGGGCCTTTTCGACGGCCGCCTTGAAGCCGATGGAGCCGGCTATCTGGAAGGCCATGTCGGAGGAGTCGACGGGGTGGTACTTGCCGTCGTAGAGGGTGACCTGGACGTCGACCAGCGGATAGCCGGCGAGGAAGCCTTCGACCATCGCCGCCCGCACGCCCTTTTCGACGGCGGGGATGTAGTTGCGCGGGATGGCCCCGCCGACGATCTTGTCGACGAACTCGAACCCGTCGCCGCTCTGCAGCGGCGTCACTTCCATCCAGGTGTCGGCGAACTGGCCGCGGCCGCCGGTCTGTTTTTTGTGCTTGCCTTCGGCCTTGGCGCTGCCGCGGATGGTCTCGCGGTACGGCACGCGCGGCGGCTTTAAGTCGACGTCGGCGTTGAAGCGGCGCTTCATGCGTTCGACGGTGACCTCGACGTGCACCTGGCTCATGCCCGAGACGATCATTTCGCCGGTCTGGTCGTCGCGGGCGACGTGCATCATGGGATCTTCTTCGGCGAGCCGGCGCAGGGCGCTGATGACCTTGTCTTCGTCGCCCTTGGCCTTGGCCTTGACGGCGAACGACATGAGCGGCGCCGGGTACTCGATCGCCGGGAAGGCGGCCGCCCCGTCGGCCGACAGCGTGTCGCCGGTGACCACCTCTTTGAGCTTGGCGACGGCGCCGATGTCGCCGGCGCCGAGCTGATCGACGGGCCTGGTCTCCTTGCCCTGCTGCTTGAGCAGCGCACCGAGACGCTCCTTGTGGCCGTCGCGAGCGTCGACCAGGTTGCTGTCGGCGGCGACCGTGCCCTGGAAGACGCGGAAGATGTTGATGCGACCGCTGAAGGGGTCGGCGACCGTCTTGAAGACGAAGGCCGCCGCCGGCTTCGTGAGGTCGCAGAGGTACTCGACTTCGGTGCCGTCGGGCGTGAAGGCGACGGCCGGCGGCGCGGCCGCCGGTGACGGCGCCAGCGCCAGCAGGTCGAGCAGCAGGTCGACGCCCAGCAGGTGGGTGGCCGAGCCGACGGCGACCGGGAAGATCTTGGCGTCGCGCACGGCTTCGGCGAAGCCCTGCTGTAGCTCGGCTTCGCTCAGCTCCTCTTCCGTCAGGAACTTTTCGGTGAGCTCGTCGCTGGATTCGGCGACGACTTCGGTGAGCGCGTCGCGCAGCTCCTGCGCGCGCCCGGCGAGCTCGGCCGGCACGTCGGCTTCGACGACCTTCTGGCCGTCGAGCGTGTAGGCCTTCATTTTGAGCACGTCGACGACGCCGCTGAACTCGTGCTCGCTGCCGATAGGGAACTGCACGGCGACGACTTCGTGGCCGAAGGCGTCGCGCAGGCCGCCGAGGGCGCGGTCGAAGTCGGCGCGCTCACGGTCGAGCATGTTGCAGAACAGGATACGGGCGCGGCCGGCGGCCGCGGCCCGTGCCCAGAGCCGTTCGGTCTGGACTTCGACGCCCATCACCGTGTTGACCACGACGAGCGCCGTTTCGACGACGCGCAGCGCGCCGATGGTGTCGGCCTGGAAGCTGGCGTCGCCGGGCGTGTCGATGAGGTTGAAGGTGAAGCCGTCGCGCTCGACGTGGGCGAGCGACGACGCCAGGCTGAGCTGCCGGCGCTTTTCGTCGTCGTCCCAGTCGCCGATCGTCGTGCCGTCTTCGATCTTGCCCTGGCGGTTGATCACTCCGGCACGAAACACGAGCGCCTCGAGGAGGGACGTCTTGCCTGTACCGCGGTGACCCACGAGGGCGACGTTCCTGATCTTGCCCGGTTCGTTCATGCTGGTCTCCTAGGGTCGTGGAGGCGCCCGGACGGGGCCACACAGCACAAACGCGCGCGACGGTGGACCGTCGCGCGCGCCGAGGTGCGAGCCTTATGGCAGCCGACCGAGCCCCCGTGCGAGGCATACCTCCGTGTCGATCCGCCGTGCGTCATCGATCCGTGCGTCCTTGCTGACATGACGGCACGCCGCCCGAGAGAGTGCCCGCCGACCCGCCGCCGTGTGGTCGTGACGCCGCGGCAGACCGGGTGCCGGCTCGGGATATGTGCCCGCAATCGTGGGAGTCTAGCACAAGCTCACGCCGTTGGCGCAGGTGGCCGCCGGCCGGATGGCGTGCCGCCCGTAGCGGGCGCGCACGCCGTCGACGGCGTCGTCTAAAGCGAGGTCTTTCCAGCCGTCGTCGAAGGTGAGCTGGTAGGCGCTGCTCTGCAGACCGCTCACCGTGACGCCGAGCAGGCGAACGCGCCGGGGACCGAGCTCGACGGCGTCGAGCAGACCGGTGGCGGCAGCGTAGACGACCCGCGTGCTCGTGGTGGCGCGCAGCAGCGTGGTGTGGCGCTCGAGCGTATGGAAGGTGTTGTCGCGGACCTTGAGCGCCACGGTGCGCGCCGCGTAGCGGGCGCCGCGCAACCGCGTCATGAGCTCGTCGGTCAGCGCCAGCAGCGTGGCCCGCAGGGCTTGCGGTTCGGCCGTGTCGGTGGCGAAGGTGGTTTCGTGGCTCATGGACGAGGGCGCCGCGGCGACCGACCGCACGGGCGACAGGCTGCGGCCGAAGGCAAGCTGTTTGAGCGGCTGCGCGGAGCGGCCGAAGGCCGCCGCGAGAAACGCCAGCGGGACGTCTTGCAGCATGCCGACGGTGGTGAGGCCGAGGGTGTGCAGACGCTCCTGGGTGACCGGCCCGACGCCGTGCAGATCGCCGACGGGCAGCGCCCGCAGCCAGCCGTGGACGTCGGCTTCTGTGAGCACGCCGATACCGGCCGGCTTGTGCAGGTCGGCGGCCAGCTTGGCGAGCAGCTTGTTGGGCGCGACGCCCAGCGTGCAGGTGAGGCCGTGTTCGTCGTAGACGAGCTCCTGGATGCGGCCGGCTATGGCCCGCGGCGGCCCGAAGAGGCGGCGGCTGCCGGCGACGTCGAGGACGGCTTCGTCGATCGACACCGGCTCGACCAGGTCGGTGAACCGCCCGAACAGCTCGAGCAGCTCGCGGGAGACGGCGGTGTAGGCGCTCATGTCGACCGGCAGAAAGACCGCCTGCGGACACAACCGCCGCGCCTGCGCCATGGGCATGGCCGTGCGCACGCCGCAGGCGCGCGCTTCGTAGGAGGCCGTGGACACCACGCTGCGACGCTCGGCTTGCCCGCCGACGACCACCGGCCGGCGGCGCAACTCGGGACGGCGCGCCTGTTCGACCGACGCGAAGAAGGCGTCCATGTCGATGTGGATGATGGAGGGCGCTGAGGCGAACATATGTTCGCAGTATACCCGCCGGCGAGGCGGTGCTCCAGCGGGGATCCGTTATGAAGGGGTGACGATCGGGTGTGCTACTTCACCCGGTGACCGAAGTCGATCGTCACCATGCGTACGCCGGACAGGCCACAGAGCGTCCCGGTGGCGGCCCCGATGCCGACGTCGCGAAAGCAGCGCTGCAGGATCACCTTGCGGTGAGCCGGGCTCGCCATCCAGCGGTGGAAGATGTGCCGCGCCGAGGCGGCGCTGCCCTGACCCCAGCCGATGATCTCGCCCACCTTCCAGGCCGTGCATCCCGACTGGGAGTAGCCGAACGCGAGCAGCCGGGCCGCGTAGGAGCCGCCGCCGTGGGAGCTATGCGAGAAGTAGCCGCGCCGCAGCATGTCCCGCGAGTGCGACCTGGAGGCGCGTTCGAGCGAGGCGACGATGCGCAGCGCGTGGCGGCCGCGACTCGTGCGGGCGTGGTTCACGAGGGCCAGCATCGTCTTTTCGGCCTTGGTGAGGTGGATCGTGGACGCGACGGCGGGCGGCGCTGAGGCGGCGGTCCAGCCCGCCATGGTCACGAGCACCGCACAGCAAAGGACGATCGCTTTCATGGCCACTCCCTCCCTATCGTCTCTTGTGAAGGCGACGGTGACCAGTTCGTCGGGCGGCCGCGGAATCCCCCCGGGGGACGGGCCGCGCTTAGCTCAGCCGGTCCGCGACACGTCGACTGGATCGCTTGTGCCCGGGTTGATGATCGCCCGGGGGACGTCGCGCCACAGTGCTTCGAGCCTGTAGAAGTCGCGCGCGCCCGGCGTGAAGACGTGCACGACGATGTCCAAGTAGTCGAGGAGGATCCATTCGGCTTCGCGCTCGCCTTCGGCGCGAGCGGGGCGCACGCCGATGGCGCGCAGCGCTTCGCCGACGGCGTCGGCGATGGCTTTGACCTGGCGGGTGCTGGCGCCGCTCAGGATGACGAAGTAGTCGGTGTACCCGACGGCGTCGGCCATGTCGAGGACGACGGGATCGTGGGCTTTCTTGGCGGCACCAGCGCGTACGGCCTCGTGCACTAGGGCCAGCGCTCGCTCGCTCTGCTCGGTCGTTGCTACTGCAGATCCTTTGCCGTGAGGTCCTTGCCCACAATCACCACGATCGTATTGTCGGGCAGGCCGCTGCCCGTCAGGACAACACCGCGGCCGAGTATACCACGCACCTGGTTGGCCATCCCGAAGGCCTTCGCGCCGGCCAGGATCTGGGTGACGCTGTAGTCGAACGAGGCGGCGTTCTGCACCTTCGGCAGATTGACGTCGAGGCCGGCGAGGCGCTTTACCACCAGGTCGCCGATGCCCAGGGCGCCCGAGCCGTTCTTGACGGCGACCGTGAAGGGGGCATTGAAGCCGCGCGCGTTGCGGGTGATCTGGGCGATGATCGTCGTGGGGTCGGGCCGCCAGGCGAACTGGCCTTCGGCGGTCTGGCCGTTCGAAGGCAGACGCGTCACGCTCATGTCGCTCGACGACATCGTGGCGAGCAGATCGCGCGCGTCGACCTGGGCCAGTCCCTTCTGCCGCTCGGCGATCGCCTTGGCCGTCTGCGCGCGCTGGCTCGCGGGCGCGAGCGCGGCCCCCGCGAAGGCCGCCGACAGGAACGCGTCCTGGGCGTTCGCCTGGTCGGTCGTGCCCTTGCCGCTCGCGCTCAGGACGACCGGCAGTTCGCTCGCCGGCAGCGAGAACTGGCCGCTGTAGAGACGCACGACGTCGCCCGCCTGCAGGCTGAAGGGCGGTGAGGCGGTCACGCGCAGGTCGCCACCGCCCGAGAGCTTCACCAGATCGCTGTACGACAGGTCGAGCGTGTAGCTGATCGGCGCGCCGACGAGACGCTCGAGATACGACTTGAGCTGGCCTTCGGCCAGGACGTCGCCCGCCATGACGTATTCGCCGCCGGGCTCGGTCAGCAGCAGGTCCGGCGGGATCGTGTAGAGCGTCGAGGTGTTGAGGGCGGCGTCGTGGACGAGCAGCGCCGCCGTGGGCTTGGCCTGCTTCTCACCCGCCCCGATCGTGACGAGGGCCAGGTAGCTCGCGCCGCTGGGCAGCACGTGGTGCTGGCGCAGCGAGTGGGCCAGGTGCACGGCCCCCAGCACCGCGCCGAAGGCCACGACCGCCGCCAGCACGTACAGCGCCAGGTTCTGCAACGAGCCCCAGCGCCGGCTGCGACGCGCGGCCAGGCGCTGGGCGCGATAGCCTTCAGACTTGCGGGCCACGTTTCTCCTCAATCAAGGCAGTCATGAGCGGGTGCGGCTCGCGGCCGCGGCGGCGCAGCCGCTCCACGTCGCGGGTCGCGAGAGAGAGCACGGCCGCGTCGAGCGACTCGAGCGCCAGACGGCGCGCCTCGTCGACGCCGTCCCAGGTGCGACCGGACTCGGTGGCGTCGGCCACGAACAGGCACTCGTCGAGCAGGCTCATGCCGGGTCCGCCCAGCGTGTGCCGGCCTATCGCGCCGGCGATCCGCGGCGAGAAGCCCGCGGCGGCGACTTCGGCGGCCGCCACCCGTGCGTGCAGGAGTTGCACCGCGTACTCCCTTTCGATCGCGTCGACCTTGAGACCGTACGTTCGCGCGAGCGCGAGCAGTTCCTCCCGGCCGAGCTCGCGGCACAGGTCGTGCAGCAGGCCGGCGACCGCCGCGTCGTCGGGCGCGGCGCCCCAGCGCCGAGCCAGCGATTCGGCCTGCGCCGCCGTGCCCCGGCAGTGTGCTTCGAGCTCCGGCGAAAGACCACGCTCCACGAGCATTCGGTCGGCACGTTGGCGCTCCGTCATGAGGACAAATACAGTCGCCGTTCGGCGATGAAGCGTTCAACGGCCGGCGGCACGAGGTAGCGGATCGGCAGTCCCGAGCGCACACGCTCGCGGATCATGGACGACGAGACGGCCACCATCGCGCTCGACAGAACGACGACCCTGCCCGCTCCCCACCTCGCCGCCGCTCGCGCGATCGCCTGGGCGTCGTCGCCGGGGCGCGGCGCCACGGCCAGCAGGGCAAGGTCGAGGATCGCCTCGGGTTCGTGCCAGGTGTCGAAGCGCAGCAGCATGTCCGAACCGGCCACGAACACGAGCGCCGCGCCGGCGCGGCGCTCGCGCAGCTCGGCCAGCGTGTCGACCGTGAAGCGCAGCCCCAGGTCGATCTCGAGCGACGAGACGCTGAAGCGCTCGTCGCCGCCCACCGCGAGGCGCGTCATCTCGAGGCGCACGCCGGCCGGCACGTCGTCGGCGATCTCCTTGTGAGGCGGCGCCGAGGCCGGCAGAAAGATCATCTCGCCGAGACCCAGGGCGGCGCAGGCGTCGGAGGCGATCGTCAGGTGGCCCAGGTGCGGCGGGTTGAAGCTGCCGCCCAGGATGCCGACCGGCCGTGGCTCGCCCGCGCCGCTCAGGAGCGCACCTGACCGGTTCCCCAGGCGACATACTTGAGGCAGGTGAGCTCGCGCAGCGAGATCGGCCCCCGGGCGTGCAGCTTCTGCGTGGAGATGCCCATCTCGGCGCCCAGGCCGAACTGGCCCCCGTCGGTGAAACGGGTCGAGGCGTTCACGTAGACCACGGCGGCGTCGACCTCGCGGGTAAAACGCTGCGCGGCCTCGAGGTCGCCGGTGACGATCGCCTCGGAATGGCCGCTGCCGAAGGCGGCCACGTGGTCGATCGCCTCGTCGAGCGAGGAAACGACACGCACCGCCATCTTCAGGTCGAGGAACTCGGTCTCGTAGTGGGTGCGGTTGGCGCGCTTCAGGCGCGGGTCGGGGACGATCTCGGCCGTGGCCTTGTCGACGGCCAGCTCGACCCCGCGCCGCGTGAGCTCGGCCACCACTCCCGGCAGGAACGCGGCCGCCACGTCGCGGTGGACGAGGAGCGTCTCGGCGGCGTTGCAGACGCCGGGCCGCTGGCATTTGGCGTTCACGGTGATCGCCTGAGCCATCTCGAGATCGGCGGCGGCGTCGACGTAGACGTGACAGTTGCCGCCGGCGGCGGCGATCACCGGCACCCGGCTGTGGGCGTTCAGCAGCTCCTTCAACTCCTCGCCGCCGCGCGGGATCACGACGTCGATCAGGCCCTTCAGCGTGACGAGCTGCAGCAGCACCTCGCGGGGGCCGGCGATGAAGGCGACCGCTTCGGCCGGCAGCCCCGCTTCGAGGATGGCGCCCTGGACGACCTCGGCGAGCATGCGGTTGGTGTGCTTGGCGGCGCTGCCGCCGCGCAACACCACGGCGTTGCCGGACTTCAGGCAGAGCGCGGCCGCGTCGACGGTGACGTTGGGCCGTGCCTCGTAGACGACCGCGACCACGCCCAGCGGCACGCGCACGCGCGTGAGCTCGAGGCCGTTCGAGAGGCGGCGCCCGTCCTGGACCTCGCCCACCGGGTCGGAGAGGGCCGCCACCTCGCGCACGCTGCGGGCGGTCTCCCTGAGCCGGTCCTCGTCTAAGTACAGCCGATCGACCAGCGCCGCGCTGAGCTTGCCTGCCCGCGCCAGGGCGACGTCTTCTGCGTTCTCGGCGAGGATCTCCCCGGTGCGGCGGCGCAGAGCTTCGGCGATCAGCTCGAGGGCCTCGTCCTTGCGGGCCCGCGGCAACGCCGCCAGCGCACGCGACGCGACACGAGCCGCGCGGACCTGTTCTTCGACCGTCATCGAGCCTCCTCGTCGATCAGCACCAGGTGGTCGCGATGCACGACCTCCTGGTCGAGATGTGGCACCAGGCGCCGGGCGTCGGCGCTGCGCAGGCCGGCGACCCGCCGCAGGTCGCGGGCGCCGATCGCCGCCAGGCCGCGGGCGACCTCGCCACGGCCGGGCTCGACCACCGAGACGGCGTCGCCGGCGGCGAAGCTGCCGTGCACGCCGGTGACCCCCACCGGCAGAAGGCTGCCACCGGTGTCGGCCAGGGCGCGCGCCGCGCCGCCGTCGATCTCGAGCGTGCCGCGCACGGGCTTGGCGTACCGCAACCAGAGCTTGAACGCCGAGCTGTCTTCGCGGCGCCCCGGCACCGAGGTGCCGACGGCCACGCCGGCCACCGCGTCGGTGATCACGCCGGGCCGCGTGCCGCGAGCGATCACGGTGCGCACGCCGGCGCCCGCCGCCATGAGCGCGGCGCCGGTCTTGCCGTTCATGCCGCCGGCGCCTCGCCCCGAGGAGCGAAAGCGCACGCCGGCGAGCTGGTCGCGCGAGACGAGCTGAGCGATCGGTCGCGCGGCCGGGTCGCGCCGCGGGTCTGACGTGAACAGTCCGTCGCGATCGGTCAGCAGCAGCAGCAGGTCGGCGCGCAGCATGATGGCCACCTGCGCGGCCAGCACGTCGTTGTCGCCGAAGCCGATCTCGTCGGTGGCCGTCGTGTCGTTCTCGTTGACGATCGGCACGATATGCCAGGCGAGCAGCCGGCGCAGCGTGGCGCGCGCGTTGACGTAGCTGCCGCGCTGGGCGAAGTCGGTGCTCGTCAGCAGGACCTGCGCAGCCGTGCGGCCGTGCCTCTCGCAGAGCCGCGCGTAGGCCGCGAACAGCCGGCCCTGACCGACCGCCGAGGCCGCCTGGAGGTCGGCCATGCGGTCGGGACGCTCGCGCAGGCCGAGGGCGCTCTGGCCGCAGGCGATGGCGCCGCTCGAGACAACGACGACCCGGTGTCCGTCGGCGGTCAGAGCGGCCACCTCGGCGACGAGGGCCGCAAGCACCGCGCGCCGCAGACGACCACGCCCGTCGGCGACGGTCGTGGAGCCGAGCTTCACTACGATAGTCCTCATCGTCCCATTGTAGCGCTAGCCCAGTTCGAACTCGGCATCGCCGATCTTCACGGTGTCGCCGTCGGCGCCGCCGGCCTTGCGGATGGCGTTCGAAAGGCCGGCCCGCTCCATGACTTCCTGCAGGTACCGCATGGCCTCGTCGTTGCCGAGGTCGGCCTTGGCCACGAGGCGCTCGAGCACGCGGCCCGACACCCGCCACGTCCCCTGCTCGCGCGTGACGGCGAAGTCGCCGACGCGATCCTCGCCGGGTCGCAGGACGACCGGCGCCACGCTCGGCGCCTCGGCGGCGGCTTGCAGCGCGGCCGCCACCTGGGCCGAGAACAGCACGTCGAGCTCGCGCACGAAATGCTTGAGGCCGGTCGCCGCCGTCGCCGAGACCGCCACGACCGGGCCCTCGAAGTCGCGGGTGACGGGCGCGAGGGCCGCGACGACATCGGCGACCTCTTCTTCTGAGAGCAGGTCGACCTTGTTCAGGGCCAGGAAGGCGGGGTGCGCGGCGAGCTGCGCGCTGAAGGCGCGCAGCTCGCCGCGCACCGTCGTGACGGCCGCGAGCGCCGCGTCGGGCCCCTGCGAGGCGTCGACCACGTAGACCAGCAGGACGGTGCGCTCGACATGAGCCAGAAAACGGTCGCCGAGGCCCGTGCCCGAACTCGCCCCTTCGATCAGGCCGGGGATGTCGGCCAGGACGACGACACGCTCGCCGAGCTCGAGCGTGCCGAGGTTCGGCTCGAGCGTCGTGAACGGGTACGGGGCGACCTTCGGGCGCGCCCTGGTGAGCGCCGCGAGCAGCGAGGACTTGCCGGCGTTGGGCAGGCCGACGAGGCCGATGTCGGCCAGCAGCTTGAGCTGCAGGTCGAGCCAGCGCTCCTCGCCGGGCAGGCCGTTCTCGGCGAAGCGCGGCACGCGGCGGGTAGAGGAGACGAAGCAGGTGTTGCCGCGGCCGCCTTCGTCGCCGCGCGCCACCACGACGCGCTGGCCTTCGGCCACGAGGTCGGCGACCAGCGCGCCGTCGCGGTGGCGGATCTCGGTGCCGACCGGCACCTCGACGATGGTGGGCTCACCGGCCTTGCCGTGGCGCTTCTGGCCGGCGCCGTGTCCGCCGCGCTGGCCCTTGAAGTGGACCTTGTGGCGAAAGTAGGAGAGGTCGCGGAACTGGCGCGTGGCGACGATCACGACGTCGCCGCCGGGGCCGCCGTTGCCGCCGTCGGGCCCGCCCCGCGGCACGTGCTTCTCGCGCCGGAAACTGACGGAGCCCGCTCCGCCGTCGCCGCCGCGCACGTTGATGGAGGCGTGATCGCTCAGCATGGAGTAGATCCCGGCCGCGGCGGCCGGACGCGCGCGCTAGGCCTCGGGGATGACTGAGACCAGGCGGCCCTGGCCGCCACGCGCGAACTCGATGCGGCCCGCGGTACAGGCGAAGATGGTGTGGTCGACGCCGATACCGGCGCCGACGCCGGGGCGAAACCGCGTGCCGCGCTGGCGGACGATGATCGAGCCGGCGGGAACGACCTGTCCGGCAAAGGCCTTGACGCCGAGCCGCTTGGACTCGGAGTCGCGACCGTTGCGACTGGTGCCGGCGCCTTTCTTATGAGCCACTCTGCTTCTCCTTCTGGCCCGCGATCTCGATCGCGTCGATGTCGAGCCTGGTGAGCCGGCTGCGATGACCGCGCGACTTCTTGAAGGTCGACTTGGGCTTGTAGGTGAACACGTCGATCTTGTCGCCGAGCAGATGCTCGACCACGGTGGCCTTGACCTTGGCGCGAGCGGCCTTGCCGGCACGCATGGCGCCGCTCTCGTCGCGTACGGCGAGAGGGACCAGGTCGATGTGAGCGCCTTCGTCGGCGCCGACGCGGTCGACGACGATCGAGTCGCCCTTGGCCACTTTGTACTGTTTGCCGCCGCAGCGCACGATAGCGTAGGGCATGGTGGAATCAGTCACGGTTTCTCCCGAAAGACAACGGTCCTCGATGCTAGACGATAGGCTCGAGGCTGTCAACGCGAAGCCTAGGACACCAGCACCCCCATCGCGCCGGCTCTGGTGAGTGATGTGATGCGGACCTTGCGCTTCTCGCCGAGCGCCTTGCGCCCGTTCAGCACGACGAGCTGGAAGCCGTCGACGTGGGCGATGGCGTCGCCCGGGCTGTAGGTGAGCGCGTATTCGAGCTCGACCGAGACCTCCTGATCTTCGCGCACCGGGATGCGGTGCGACTCCACCGCTTCGAGTGAGCCTTCGGCCACGATCCGGAAGGTCTCGACCGGCAGCAGCTTGGAGCCCTCCAGGAAGAAGCGCTTGCCGGTGCCCTTCTCGAGTCGTTTGATGCGCCCGCCGGCCACGAGGCGCTCGGCGACCGCGGTGTTGACCTCGACGAGCAGGGCCTTGGCTGATGTCACCGCGGCGTGCTCGCCGAGCCGTCGCTCGATGGTGATGGCCATCGTCTCCGGCGACAGGATGCGCGCCTTGCCTTCGCAGAAGGGACAGGTCTGGGTGAGGATGCCGCGCGCCCCGTCGGTGATGTTCTGGCGCGTCATCTCGACCAGCCCGAGCGGCGAGATCTCGACCACGTAGGTCTTGGTGCGGTCGGTCTCGAGCTCGGCCTGCAGCTTGGCCAGGACGGCCTCGCGGTTGCGGGCGTATTCCATGTCGATGAAGTCGATGATGATGATGCCGCCGATGTCGCGCAGGCGGAGCTGGCGCACCACCTCGCGGGCTGCTTCCAGGTTGTTGCGGGTGATGGTGTCCTCGAGGCCCTTGCCGCCGGTGAAGCGGCCGGTGTTCACGTCGATCACGGTCAGCGCCTCGGTGTGATCGATCACGAGGTTGCCGCCGCTGGGCAGCAGCACCTTGCGCTCGAGCGCCCTGGCGATCTGCTCCTCGATGCCGTGGGCCCTGAACAGGGGCTCGTCGCCCTCGTAGACCTTGACCCTGGTAGCGAGCTCGGGGGCCACCTTCTCGAGGTAGGCCACGAGCTCGTGGTGGCGCTTGGGATCGTCGGCGAGCACGGTCGCGAACGACTCGTTGTACAGGTCGCGAGCGACCTGGAGCGAGACGTCGGCCTCGGCGTAGATCAATCCCGGCGCCTTGACCTTCTCGGCCTTGGCCTTGAGGCGCGTCCAGAGGCGCGACAGGAACCGCAGGTCGTTCTTCATCTCCTCGACGCTCTTGCCTTCGGCCACCGTGCGCACGATCAGCCCGGCGTTCTTGGCCTTGAGCGACTTGCACAGCTCGCGCAAGCGGTCGCGCTCGTCACTCGGCAGGCGCCGCGAGACGCCCACGCCTGAGCCGCCGGGCACGTAGACCAGGTAGCGGCCGGCCAGCGAGAGCTGGCCGGTGAGACGCGCTCCCTTGCTGCCCATCGGGTCCTTGTTGACCTGCACCAGGACTTCCTGGCCGGGCTTGAGCATCTGGGTGATCTTGCGGGGCCGCTTCTCGCCGTCGTCGGGGTCGGCGATGTCGTCGACGTACAGAAAGCCGTTGCGCTCGAGGCCGATGTCGACGAAGGCCGCGTCCATGCCCGGCAGCACGTTGTCGACCTTGCCGCGATAGATGTTGCCGGCGTACGAGCGCTTGCCGGGCCGTTCGATGTAGATCTCGGCCAGGCGCCCGTCTTCGACCAGCGCCACCCGCATCTCGCCGGCGTCCTCGCTCACGAGGATCTCCTTGTAGCCCGGCAGATCGGCCGTCACGCCGGTCTCCTTGGGCCGGCGCAGTCGGCCGCCGCGGCGGCGGCCCACCGGCTCGTCCTCACCGCCGTCGGCGCGCACGGCGGTCTCTTCGCGACCTGTCGCGTCGGCCTTGTCCTTCTTCGCGCGGCCCGTCCGCGTGCGGCCCGACTTGCCGCGAGCTGGGCGTTCGGCCGGCGTGACCGGCGACGCCTCGGCGCTCGTTTCGAGCTCTCCGGCGGCCTCTATATCGGCTGTGGCATGGGTCCCGCCAGCGGCTCGAGCCTGCGGAGCCTCGTCACCCTGACTCGTCGACGCGGCGAGCGCACCCGCGCCCGGCTGTGCACCGGCGACCTGCCCGGCATCCGGCGTACCGGCGGCGCCGCCCTTGCCGCGCCCGCGCCCGCGACGGCGCGAGCGCCGCGCGGGAGCCTTCTCTTCGGCGCCTTCGGCCCCCGCGACCGCCCCCGTCTCGGCGCCGGACGGCGCCGGCGTCTCGGCGGGCGCGCCCGCCGGCTGTGGAACGAGAGTCGGATCGGCGGTGATCGTCGCCTCAGCGATGCCGGCGTCGACCGCCGCCGAGGCAGCGCCTGAGACGATCGACGCCTCGCCGCCCGCCGGCGCCTCGCCGGCCGCGGCCTCGTCGCCTGCCGGCTCACCGTTCTTGCGCTTGTGGCGGCGACCGCCGCGGTGGCCGCGGTGGCGGCGCTTGGGCTGCTCTTCGCCGCCGTCGCCGGCCGGCGTCTCGTCGGTCGTCTCGCCGCCCTCGGCCTCGACAACCGCTCCGACAGGCTCGACGCCCGTGCCGGCGGCGGGCGCGAGATCGTCGCGACGCTCAGGCTGGTCGGTGACACTCTCGGGCTGGTCGGTCACGCTCCCGGGTCCCGCGGTAACGGGCTCAGCCTCGGCGGTGACGCTCGCCGGCTGGTCGATGACGCGTTCAGGCTGGGTGGTGACGCGTTCAGGCTGGGTGGTGACGCCTTCGGGCTCGACGGTGACCGAGTAGGATCTCAGGTAGTCGGGCTCTGAGCGTGGCTCGCCGCGCTCGAAGCCGCTGGGCCCACCCGGCGCGACCTGCCCCTCGCCCGCGACGGGCACGACGGCATCGAACGACGACCCGCCGCCCTCTGTCTCGCCTGAGCCCGCCGACGCCTCGTCGACCGGCGCTTCGCCGGCGGCCCGCACGTCGGGCGCGGCCGCGGTGGCGGCGCCGCCACCGCGGCCGCGCCGGCCGCGACGGCGGCGTCGAGCCGGCGTCACCTCTTCGTCCGACAGGGCCGCGGCCATGGCCTCGTCGGACACCGGGGCGGGCGAGCGCTCCAGCAGGGCATCCTCCGGCGCGGCCGGCGCCACGATCACCTCGCGGTCGTCGTCGGCGACCGGCTGGGCCGCGACGTCGGTCGCGGCCGGCGCCGCCGAGCGCTTCGAGCGCCGTCCGGGGCGCTGAGCCCGGGTACGGCGCGCGTGCTGCGCCGCCCAGGCGCCCGGCTCAGTCGGGCGCGCCTCGTCTCCGGTCGCGCCCGAAGGCTGGTCGCCCTCGTTCGCGGCAGGCTGGTCGCCCTCGTTCGCGGTCGCGCCGGCAGGCTGGTCGCCCTCACCGGCCGGTTGCTCGGTCTGATCGATCCGGGGCTCGTCCGTAGAGTCTGCCCCCGGCACTCCCGTAGAGCGCCTGCGTTCGTCTGTCACTACCCGTCATCTCCCTTTGCCCGCGGCATCGCCGCCGGGCGCTATCTCAACTCGTCGCGGCCTCGGGCCGCGACGGCAAACCTTTCCAGGTCACGCCGCGACGGGTGAGATCGAGCACCAGAGGCTCGATCCCCAGCCGGCCGGCCAGCGCGGTGACGACTTCGTCGACCCGCGCCGACCCGCTGGGCCCGTAGCGCAGCGTGAAGGCGAGCATGGTGTCGGCGTCGCGGGGCGACGCCGAGAGCTCGCCAACGTACTCTTTCAATTCAACGGCCTTACGACCTTTGGGCGACGCCCGCACCACGCTCACGCTGGGCGCCTGTACGAACCACTCGAGCGCGCCGCGCACGTCGGTGCACGTCGCCCGCAGCCGGCACTCGTAGGCGGCCGCGACCGCCTGCGGGCGCGGCCGCTCGCGTGCCACGACCAGTCGCTCCATGGTGAAACCGTCGGCCGCCGCGGCCCGCAGGGCCCCCAGGCGATCGTCCAGCAGCGCCTCGTCTGAGTCCTCGGCCACTTCGGCCACGGCGAGCTCGTCGAGCGCCGCGGCGCCGGTCGGCAGGGCCAGCGGCAACGACAGGCGCGGCTTGGGGCGCATGCCCTGCGTCAGCGCGAACTCGATGCCGGCCCGCGCAAAGGTGCGCTGCACCACCCTGACCGTGTCGAGGTGCGAGATGTAGCGCGCCGGACCGCCGCGCCCGAAGGAGAGGAGCCACCAGCTCATCGCACGAGGTCCATCTCGACCTCGCCGGAGCAGACGCCGCACGACGAACAGGCCCCGTCGCGACAGTCGTCGGTGGTCTCGGCCCTTGCCGCGCGCCCGGCTTCGTCGCGCAGGAAGGCCGGGTCGGCCAGAGCGTCGACGACCTGCCACGGCAGGGGCTCCGTCTCGCTCCAGCCGCGACCGCCCAGCTCGACACCCACATCGGCCGCCGCCCGCCGCCAGATCGCGGCGTCGAACGACTCGCTCCAGCCGTCGAATCGGGCGCCGGCCCGCCAGGCGGCCTCGATCAGAGGCGCGACCTCGCGGCCGCCCATCGCCATGGTGGCTTCGACCAGCGACGTCTCGACATCGTGAAAGCGCACCTTGAGCGGTTTGGCGAGAAGCGATCGCAGCAGGTCCTGACGGCGGCGGATGGTGCTCTCTCCGGCAAAGCCGACCCGTTCGAAGGCGCTGTGCGCCTTGGGCACGAACGACGACACGGCGAGCGACACGCGGGCGCGCCCCGGCGCGGCCGCCCTGGCGTGGTGGAGGGCCGCCGCCGCAAGCGACGCGATGGCCGCCACGTCGTCGTCGGTCTCGCCCGGCAGTCCGACCATGAAATAGAGCTTCAGCCCGCTGTAACCGGCACCGAAGACGCCGCGCACCGCGGCCGCGAAGGTCTCTTCGTCGACCCGTTTGTTCACGGCGTCGCGCAGCCGCTGCGTGCCCGCTTCGGGGGCCAGCGTGACCGAGCCGCGCTGCTCGTCGCCCAGGCGCGCCAGCACGACCGCGGCCGAATCGACCCGCAGCGAAGGCAGCGAGACGCGCACGTGCGGGAACTGCGCCCGGATGCCGGCCACCGCCTCGCGCACGCCGCCGTAGTCGCACGACGACAGCGAGATCAGCGAGACCTCGTCGCAACCGGTGGCCTTGAGCGCGCGTGCGGCGGCGTCGACCACCATGGCGGCCGGACGCTCACGCACGGGCCGGTACCACATCCCGGCCTGACAGAAACGACAGCCGGCGCTGCAGCCGCGCATGACCTCGATCACCACGCGGTCGTGGACGCCCTCGATGAGCGGCACCAGCGGCGCCGTGACCGGCGAGGTCTGCGAGAAGCCCATGAAGACCTGGCGGCGGACGCGGTGAGCGCCGCTCCCCGCCTGCGAGTCGTGCGGCAGGTAGACACCGGGCACGGCGCCGAGACGGCGCAGGCGCCCGGCGCGGGTGGGCGCCTGAAGAGCGTCCACTATCTCCGCCAGGCGCCCTTCGGCCTCGCCCACGAAGAAGGCGTCGAAGAAGGGCGCCAGAGGCAGCGGGTTGGCCGTCCCCGGGCCACCGCCCAGCACGATCGGGTCGGCCTCGTCGCGCTCCCCGGCGTGGAGCGGCACGCCGGCCAGGTCGAGCATCTCGAGGATGTTCGTGTAGGTGAGCTCGTGCTGCAGGGTGAAGCCCCAGAGGGCGGCGTCGCGCACCGGCGCCCCGCTTTCGAGGCTCCACAGGGGCACGCCGCGGGCGCGCATGAGCAGCGCCATGTCGGGCCACGGGCAGTAGGCGCGTTCGGCGGCGGCCGGCGTCGCGTCGTTCAGGCCGGCGTAGAGGACCTGCAACCCCGTATTGGCTATTCCGATCTCGTAGACGTCCGGGTAGGACAGCACGATCCGCGGCGAGGCGCCGGGCTTGCGACGGATGTGGAACTCACCGCCGACGTAGCGTCCGGGCCGCGCGACTCGCGCCAGAAGATCGTTCAGGTCGTCTCGGAGTCGGACCTCATCGTGCGATTCCTCGGGCAAGTCTCTCAAACTTTCCTAGCTGGCCGGACAGCCGGGGGAACCGGCTGGCCGTGAGCGGGGCGCCACTTTCGAAGTATGCCACCGCTGATCTGCCAATAGCTTCTGTGCCCACGTAGCCGAAGCTCGCCTTCATGGCCCAGCCGAGCCCGGGCACGTAGTCGACGGCGCGCCGCGCCACCGCTCTCATGCCGAAGCCCGAAAGGATCACGCCGAGCATCTCGACGGTGCGCTGCAGGTCGGATTTGTAGCCGTAAGCGGCGCCGATGCGCAGCACCATCTTGAGCTGGTTGATCGTCATGACCGGCATGTCGGCGCCGGGCAGGAAGATGACGGCGCCGACCAGGGCGTTCTGCCGGGCCGTGGCGTCGATGGTCTGGTCGATCACCGCCGGGCGCAGGGCCGGCAGGGCCGCGGCCAGCGCGAACCCTCCCTGGCCTGAGACCTGCGCTATGCGCCGCGCGAGCGCCGACTTCGCGGCCGGCGTGCCGCGGGCGTGAAGCACGAGCTCCTTGCCCGCCAGGCCGGCCGTGGCGACCCATGCATGACGGTCGAAGGGCACGGCCTCCGTGTCGCGCACCGCGGCGACGATCGCCGGCAGGTGGGCGGCACGGCAGAAGGCCACCGTCGGCCCGAGCTCGAGCCTGACCTGTGACTGGGCGTCTTCCAGGAACACGACCACCGACCACCTCGAGAGGCGTTCCGGACGGGTCGGAAAGTCGGCCCGGTCGAGAACGTCGAGCGCCGCGCTCACACCGCCCGCGGCGACGTCGTCGGCGCCGGCCGACAGCATGCGGGCGGCATCGGCCAGCAGGTCGGTCGGACCGACCAGGCAGAGGCGCGCCGTCGCCGGAGTGTGCTTGCGCACGTCGGCGACCGCCTTGAGGATCTTGCGAACGTCGTAGCTTGCCATAAGGGCTCAGCCGCTTCCCGCGAGCCGGCCGCGGAGATGGACGCTCTCCAGCAGGCCGACAAGCATCAGGTCTGTGATCAGTGCCGCGCCGCCATAGCTGACGAACGGCAGCGGAATACCAGTGATAGGCATGATACCAATTGTCATACCAATGTTCACGAAGACCTCAAACAGAAAGATGGCGGCGATGCAGCCGGCGATCATGCTGCCCATCAGGTCGCGGGAGATCGTGGCGATGCGCAGAGCGCGCCAGATGAGCACCACGAACAGGGCGAGCAGCACGGCGGCGCCCACGAACCCGTAGCGCTCGCCGATCACGGCGAAGATGAAGTCGGTGTGGTGCTCGGGCAGAAAGTCGAGCACCGTCTGGGTGGCCTGGTTGCCGCGCCCGCTGAACGCGCCCGAGCCTACCGCGATCAGCGACTGGGTGAGGTTGTAGCCGGTCGATTGCAGATCGTGACCGGGGTGCAGAAAAACGAACAGGCGCTGCATCTGGTAGGAGTGCACGAGCCGGATGCCGGCCATCGGCAGCACCTTCAACACCAGGACGGCGACGGCGACGGCGGCGCCGATCAGGACCGCGAAATGCGTCCACGGCGTGCCGTAGAAGAGCAGCAGCGTGAGCATCAAGACGAGGAACACCATGGCCGTGCCAAGGTCGGGCTGGCCAAAGACAAGGGCCGCCGGGACGATCATGTAGGCCAGCGCGTAGAGCGTCGTGCGGCGCAGGCCGATCAGCTGCAGGCGATCGGCCAGGAACGCGGCCAGCGTCACCGTGAGGATCACGATGGCGAGCTCCGACGGCTGAAAGCTGAAGAAGGGCAGCGTGATCCAGCGCCGCGAACCACGCGTCACGGGCCCCAGGGCGAACACCGCCGCGATCGAGAACACGGCGAAGGCGTAGAGCGGCCACTGCCAGCGCCGGTAGTGTTCGTAGTCGAGCAGCGAGAGCGCGACCAGCGTGGCGATGCCCACGGCAGCGTAGGCGACCTGATAGCGCGCGTAGTACAGCGGCGAGGTGCCCACGTCGTGGCGCGTGGCGAAGTAGATCATGGCCACGCCGTAGACCAGCAGCCCGGCCGCCGCCAGCAGCAGGAAGTAGTCGAGATGGCGCAGGTAGGAGCGCAGGTCCATAGGCGCTAGAACCGCCGATCGACTGCGTCGTCGTCGCTCAGGCTTGTGTGACTTCGTTGCACGCCTAGTGCCGCCGATCGACTGCGTCGTCGTCGCTCAGGCTTGTGTGACTTCGTTGCACGCCTAGTCGCTATGCACGGCGCCGGTCACCTGACCGCCGCTGACGTGGAACAGGGAGTCGTAGATCATGCGGGCGGCCGGCGCGGCGCTCACGCCGCCATGGCCGCCCTGCTGGATCATGACGACGACCACGTACTGCGGATCGTTGGCCGGCGCGTAGCTGCAATACCAGGCGTAGTCGCCCTGCCCGGCGACCTGGGCCGTGCCGGTCTTGCCGGCGACCGCCACCTTGTAGTTACCGAACACCGGATACGACGTGCCGGCCGGCGTCGTCGCGGCTTCGTGGAGCGCGTTCTGCACGGTGGCGATCGTGCTCGCCGAGATGCCGAGGCGGCGCGGCTGCCGGTACGGCAGGCGGCGCACGAGCTTGCCCTGCGAATCGACGATCCTCACGCCGAGGTGCGGCGTCACGAGGTAGCCGCCGTTGGCGATGGCCGCGTAGGTCACGGCGGCCTGCATCGGGGTCGTCTCGAGGTTGCCCTGGCCGATCGCCAGATTGATCGAGTCGCCGGGCTTCCAGATGCGGTCGATGCGCCAGTTGTTCGGATACATCTTCTTGTAGGCCTTCGTCGTGTACGTAGCGTTCTTCCACTCCGGGGTAGGCACCAGGCCGGCCACCTCGCCGGGCAGGTCGATGCCGGTCGGATGTCCCATGCCGAGACGCTTGGCCCAGTCTTCGAGGCCCTCGCCCTTGTGCGAGTAGAAGTCGTAGCCGACGTTGTAGAAATAGACGTCGCAGGACTGCACGATGGCTTGCGTGAGGTCGAGCGAGCCGTGCGCGCCCGGGTAGATCCAGCAGTGCCAGACCGCCTTGTCGAGTGTGTGCGGCGGCGTGTAGGCGCCGGTGCAATCGTACGCCGTGGCGGCCGTGATGACGCCGTTCTCGAGGCCGGCGATGGCGTCGACGACCTTGAAGGTCGAGCCCATCGCGTACTGGCCCTGGATCGTGCGGTCGAGCAGCGGGGTCGTCTTGACGTCGAGCTTGTTCCAGTGCTTGGTCGACAGCCCGCCGACGAACCAGGCCGGGTCGAAGTTCGGCTCGCTGGCCATCGCGATGACCTCGCCGGTGTGCACGTCGAGCACCACGGCGGCGCCGCCGTCGGCGCGCAGCTCGTGATTGGCGTGCGCCAGGTCGATGCCGTAGTCGACGGCCTTCTCGGCGGCGCGCTGGACGCGCGCGTCGATCGAGAGTTGCAGGTTGTCGCCGGTCTGCGGCAGCGTGCCGCCGGCCACGACCTGCTTGGGCCGGCCGCTGGCGTCGACCTCGACGCGCACCGCACCGTCGACCCCGCGCAGCCACTTGTCGTAGGTGTACTCCACGCCCGACTGACCGACGACGTCGCCGGCGGTGTAGCCGCGGTACTGCGGCTCGGTGAGCTCCTTCTGGTCGATCTCGCCCAGGTAGCCCAGGAAATGCGCCCCGAGGTCGCCCATGGGGTAGTCGCGCAGGTAGTTCTGGCGCACCTCGACGCCCGGGTACGACAGCGTGTGCTCGAGCAGGTACGACACGGTGCGCCGATCGGTGTCCTGCTTCACGGTGACGAAGTCGTACTGCAGGCCGAGTCCGTGTTTGACCTGGCTCCAGGGCACGCCGACCTGATGCACGATCTCGCTCCTGATCGCGGCGGGCTTCATGCGCAGCAGAGGCGCCAGCCTGGCGATGAGCGGCGGCAGCTGCCCGGCGGGCACGTCCATCGGCCGGATCCCGACCGCGAGGCCGGGACGGTTGTCGACCATGACCGCGCCGCTGCGGTCGAGGATGGTGCCACGCGGCGCCAGCACGGCGACCGAGCGCAGCCGGTTGTCGTTGGCCTGGGCGACGTACTGCTGGGCCGACAGGATCTGCAGGAACCAGAGCCGAAACACGATCACGCCGATCAGCGCGACCGCGACGGCGCCGACCAGCACCACGCGCAGGGCGACCGAGGGAAGCTGCACGACGGGGCGGTCGCTGCGACCCGTGCGGATCGGCCAGCGGCGCTCGCCGCCTGTGCGGCTACGTCTCAGATATCCGGACACGGCGTTCGCCTCTCAGCCACCAGCGCGCCACCAGGTACAGCGGCGTGGCCAGCAGGGTGTCGATCACAAGCAGCGGGACGACCCAGCGTCCCGCCAGGTAGAGCAAAGGCACCTGGCGCCCGAACAGGAACTGTGCGAGCAGCGAGAGCGACTCGGCGATGAGGGTGCCGACGAACACCGAGACGATGGGCGCCACGCTGGGCGACAGGTCGGCCGTCTCGGCGTAGCGGCCGATCAGGTAGCCCACCACGACGAGGGTGAGTGAGCGCACGCCCGGCGGCTCGAACAGGGCGATCGAGACGATCCCGCCGGCGACGAAGCCGAAGGCGGCCCCGATCTCGGAGCCGCGCAGCAGGGCCACGACGACGACGAAGATGAGCACGAAGTCGGGGTTGGCCCCCAGGATGCGGATGTTGGCCGCCACCGTGGTCTGCAGGAAGGTCGCCACCAGCAGCAGAACGGCCAGACGACCGATCTCGGAGGCGATGTGCGGTGCATCGCCGAGCCTGTCGATCGACGGCAGACGTTCGGCCATCACAGCACCACCATCACGAGATCGAGCGTGTGGAAGTCGACGTAGGGCGTCACTGAGATGCTCTGATAGAGCTCGACGTCCTGCTGGCCGACGGCCGAGACCTGGCCTATGGGGATGCCGCGCGTGAAGATCGAGCCCTTCATGCCGCTGGTGACGACCACCTGGTTGGCCACGACCTTCTCGGAGCGGTCGACGTACTGCAGCGTGACGTCGCCCGTGACGCTGCCCGCCACGAGGCCCTGGGCGTCGTTCGGCACGACCATCGCGTCGACGTAGCTGTCCTGGTCTGTGATCAGGGTCACCTCTGAGGCGTCGGGGGTGACCGCCGACACGCGGCCCACCAGCCCCTGGCCGTTCACCACGGCATCGTTCAGGCGCACGCCCTGGTTGGTGCCGGCGTCAATCGAGACGGTCGAATACCAGGCCACGGTCGAGCGCGCGATCACCCGCGCCTGGGCGAAGCGCGAGCCCAGGGGGAACACCTTCAGGTCGGCGCGCATCTTGCTCATGCCCTTGAGCTCGGTGTCCTGTTGCTGGACGACGAGCTGCTGGGCGACCTGGGCGCGGAGCTGCTGCACCTCGGCACGCAGGGTGCGGTTCTGCGACTGCGCGCTGAAGAGCTCGCCGACCCAGTTCCAGCCGTCGCGGAACGGCTTGATCACCCGGGCGGCGCCCGACTGCAAGGGTGAGACGACGTGCATGGCCGAAGCCTCGGCTCGGTGCACCGGCCCATTGGACGACTCGCGGAAGTACACCGTGAGCAGGGCGACGGACAGCACGAGCAAGGTGGCGACGACGATGCGCCGCCGCAGTGCGCGTTTGCGAGCCACTAGAAGGTGACGGGCCTAGAACCGGTGATCGACTTCGTCGTCACTCGCTCAGGCAGGCGTGACTTCGTCGCGCGCCTAGTATCGGCCTCTGGGCCTCGAGTTGTTGCGCTTGCTGCGGGCGATTGCATCGAACTCCTCGAGATACTTGCCGGACCCTACGGCGACGCAGGTGAGCGGCGATTCGGCGAGGTGGACCGGCATCTGCGTCTCCTGACGCAGCCGCTCGGGCAGCCCCTGCAGCAGCGACCCGCCGCCGGCCAGCATGATGCCGCGGTCCATGATGTCGCTGGAAAGCTCCGGGGGCGTCTTGTCGAGCGTGGCCTTGATGGCGTCGATGATGGCCTGTACGGGCTCTTCGAGCGCCGCCCTGACCTCTTCGGATGTCAGCACGATGGTCTTGGGCAGGCCGGTCACGAGGTCGCGCCCGCGGATCTCGGCCTGCTCCTCTTGCGGCAGCGGGTGGGCCGAACCGATCTCGAGCTTGATCTCTTCGGCGGTCTGGCTGCCGATGAGCAGTTTGTACTCTTTCTTGACGTAGCTGATGATCGCTTCGTCTAACTCGTCGCCGCCGACGCGGATGGACTGCGAGACGACGATGCCGCCCAGAGAGATGACGGCCACCTCGCTGGTGCCGCCGCCGATGTCGACGATCATGTTGCCCGTTGGTTCGGCCACGGGCAGACCCGCGCCGATGGCGGCCGCCATGGGCTCTTCGATCAGCCCCGTCCAGCGCGCGCCGGCCGAATAGGTGGCCTCTTCGACGGCCCGCTTTTCGACGCCGGTCACACCGGAGGGCACGCAGATCACGACCCGCGGGTGCGCCCACTTGTTCTGGTTCACCTTGCGGATGAAGTGGCGCAGCATCTGTTCGGTGACGTCGAAGTCGGCGATCACGCCGTCTTTGAGCGGCCGGATGGCGCTGATGGAACCGGGCGTGCGGCCGAGCATGCGCTTGGCTTCGGCGCCCACCGCGTGGACTTCGCCCGAACGGTGGTCGATAGCGACGACGGACGGCTCGGAGAGCACGATCCCGCGGCCGCGGACATAGACGAGGGTGTTGGCGGTACCGAGGTCGACGGCGACGTCGCGCGCGCCGAAGCCAGTGAGGAAGTCGAAGAAACCGATGACCTGCTCCTTTCGATCCGGTTCAGTCCTCCATACTACACGCCGAGCCTCTGCGGGGCCAATCGGTTGAGCAGGAAAAACCCCTACGCCACAACGCTCTGCGGTGGGTCCGGCAGCCACGAGAACGGCGCCACTCCGAATCGTGCGAGCCCCTCGAGGGCGAGCGCCACCGGTAGGCCGACCACGTTCCAGTAATCGCCTTCGACCGCCGTCACGAGCGCCGATCCCACACCCTGGATGGCGTAGCCACCCGCACGCTCGCGCCACTCCCCCGTCGCCACGTAGCTCTCGATCGCAGCCGGCGAGAGCGCCCTGAACACGACGGCGGTGCGCGCGTGCGCGGTCCAGGCCTCGCCCGCGGCGTCGAGCAGGCACAGACCGCTCACGACGTCGTGGCGGCGGCCCGCGAGGGCGGCGATGAAGGCCGCCGCCTCGACGGCGTCGGCCGGCTTGCCGAGCACGCGCTCGTCGAGCACCACCACGGTATCGACGCCCAGGGTGAGGGGACCGACGGCGTGGTGGCCGACGGCGGCGTGGCCGGAGTCGTCGCGACCGGCGATGTCGCGGCCAGCGTCGTAGCGACCGGCGGCGTCGCGGCCGGCCACCTCGCGGGCCTTACCAAGCGCGTTGGCGACGACCGTGCCCACAGGGTCGCCGGGCACCGTGGTCTCGTGGTGGCGGCTGGGCGCCACGCGAAAGGGCACTCGCAGCTGACGCAGGATGGCTTCGCGCTGCGGTGAGCGCGAGGCCAGCACGACCAGGGGCGCCGGTCGCGACGGCGCGCCCTCAGACGAGCTCGTCCTCACCGAAGAACAGCCCGATCTCGCGGACCGCGCTCTCGGGGCCGTCGGAGCCGTGCACGATGTTCTGCTCCTTCGACAGCGAGTAGTCGCCGCGGATGGTGCCGGGAGCGGCCTGCCCTGCGTCGGTCACGCCCAGCATGGCGCGCCCGACGGCGATCGCGTCGCGGCCTTCCCAGACCATCGCGACCACCGGACCCGACGTGATGAACGCGACGAGCGATTCGAAGAACGGCTTGCCGACGTGTTCGGCGTAGTGGCGCTCAGCGAGCGCGCGGTCGATACGCAGGGCCTTGAGGCCGCGCAAGGTGAAGCCGCGGCGCTCGAACCGGCCGCAGATCTCGCCGACCAGGCACTGTCGCACGCCGTCGGGCTTGACCATGATGAACGTCTGTTCCACGAGCTCTGTTCCTTTCGATCAATGGGGCGGGCGGTGGCGGCGAGCCGTCGTACGGCTCGCCGCCACCGCCCGCCTGCGAAAGCGGCGGGACCGGCGCGGCCGTACGGCCGCGCCGGTCCCGCCGCCCCTACCCTATTTCGAGCCCGAAGGCCTGTGTGGGCGTCTGCGCCTGCGGGATCTGCTTCTCGCAGTACGGGCAGATGCGCCAGCCCGGTTCGAGCGGTCGGTGACAGTTCGAGCACACCTCGCGCAGGCGCCGCATGCAGTGCGGGCACACGAGGTAGTCGTCTTTGACCGCGGTCTTGCAGAAGGGGCAGTGCGCGTCGCTGTCGAGGCGCTGTTCGAGCATGCGCAGCTCGAGCTCGCGCTCGTGAGCGTCTTCCAAGTACTCGGGCGGGCGCAGGATGGCATAGACGAACAGCCCGAAAGGACCGAACACGAGGCCGGTGAGCACGGCGACGATGATCACCACGCGGTCGTCGATGCGCCGGCGGGCGTCCTTGTAGACCCAATAGGCACAGGCCAGCCAGACGACCACGAGGAAGAACCAGAACATGAGCACGGCGAAGTGCCACGTCGACGAGTGGAAGAAGTTCTTGATGGACCCGAAGGGATCGCTCGAGTCGGTCGAGTCGGAAGCACCGAGAAGCAGACGGTCTACCACAGGTTCTCCTTCTGCCACGCACGAGCCGCCGCGGGGCGCTCGGCTGCGACGATCGCTTGGCCCCTCTGCTGCCCCCGGGGCGGCCGGTTCAGCGTTCGGCCCCTGGTGACGGCCGGGAGCGCCCGGCCGGCCCGCGCGCCGATGCGGCCATCATACCTGAGAGTGGAGCCCATGCCGAGGGAGCCCAAAGCCCTACAGCACGTGGGTGACAAAATACGGGCCGATGAGATAGCCGATGAAGAAGGCCACGACGGCCGCGGCCACCAGGAACAGCAGCCAGAGAAGCAGTCGCACAATGAGGCTTGACGAGCCTCGGGCCATCGCTAACGCCTCCCCGACGTTGCCGAATCGCGCGCTAGTATACTCCACCGCCCGCAGACTCGCCGCCGGCGAGCAGCTCGGCGAGGTCGCTGAGCAGGTAGAGCGAGCCCGCGATCAGCACCGAGCCCCGGCGGCCGGCCAGACTCCGGGCGAGGGCGACGGCGGCCAGGGCATCGGGCTCCTCATAGACGGCGCGGCGCTCGCCGTCTCTCATCGCGTCGCGCGGCGCGGCTTGCGACGCAGGTCCCGCACCATGCGCCTCGACACGCCCGGCGAGAGCGGCGGCGGTGAGGCTGCGAGACTCGCTGGCCTGGGTGCACACCACGGTATCGACGAGCGGCAGAAGCAGGTCGAGCATCTCGTCGACGGCCTTGTCGGCCATGATGGCGAAGACCCCCACGCGGGGCGCCGCGCGCGACAGCCCGGAGAGCGCCGAGACGAGCGCCGTCACCCCGTGCGGGTTGTGCGCGCCGTCGGCCACCACGAGCGGCTCACGACCGGCTATCTGCAGGCGGCCCGGGACCGCCGTGCCCGCCAGGGCCCGGCGCACGGCGCCGTCGTCGAGACGGCCGAGCAGCAGGCGGCAGGCGGCCACGGCGAGACCGGCGTTGACCGTCTGGTAGCCGGCCGGAGTGGGCACCGCGAGAGCGCCGAAACGCTCGCCTTCGAGCTCGACCGAGAAGTTCATCGGCGCACCGGCCACCACGACGTCACGATCGAGAAAGTGGGCCCGCGCGCCGCGCTCGATGCAAACCTGCGCGGCCGCCGCCTCGAGGCCCTCGAGCGGCCCGAACACGACCTCGGCGCCGACCGTTATCACGGCGGCCTTCTCGGCGAAGATCAGCTCGCGCGTGTCGCCCAGGACCTCGGTGTGCTCGAGGCCGATCGTGGTCAGCACGACGACCGGGGCGGCCAGCACGTTGGTGGCGTCGAGGCGGCCGCCCAGGCCGGCTTCGACGGCGGCCGCCTCGACGCCCGCCGCGCGCAGCGCGGCGAAGGCGGCCACGGTGAGCACTTCGAACTGGGTGACGGGGCCGAGCTCCGCGGGCAGCGCACGGCTCTCGGCGGCGACCCGTTCGACGGCCGCTCTCAGGGCCGCCGGCGCCACCGGCCGGCCGTCGACCAGCACGCGTTCCTCGAAGCCCGTGATGTGCGGCGACAGGTAGGCACCGCTGCGCAGGCCGCTCTCTGTGAGCACGGCGGCCGCGTAGCGCGTGGTCGACGACTTGCCGTTGGTGCCGACCACATGGATGGCGCGAAACGAGCGCTCCGGGTGATCGAGACGCTCGAGCAGGGCGGCGACACGCTCGAGGCCGGGCCGCATACCGAAGGCGGCCAGCGAGTGGAGGTACTGCCGCCAGTCGTCTGGCTCGAGCTCGCCGGCGCCCACGGCCCGCGCCTACGAGAGGCTGCGCACGCGGGCGGCGAGCTCGTCGCGATCGGCCAGATAGCCCGCGAGCTTGGCGCGCTCCTTGTCGACCACCGCCGGCGGCGCCTGGGCCACGAAGCCCGCCTGGGCAAGCTTGGCCTGCGAGCGGCGCACCTCGGCTTCGAGCTTGTCGATCTGGGCGCGCAGCCGCGCGAGCTCCTCGGCGCGGTCCACGCGCGGTGCGCTCACTTCGAAGCGGCCGCCCGGCACGAGCACGACCGTCTCTTCGCCGCCGCCCTGAGCCGCGGCGGCGAGGTCGATGCGCGACAACCCCCGGAAGGCTTCGGCGAAGGAGTCGTAGAGCCGGGCCGCGGCCGCGCCGCCGGCGTCGTTGCCGGGATCGGCCACGAAGGCCGCTCCCAGGACCTGGGCCGGCGAGATGCGCTGTTCGGCCCGGTAGACGCGTAGCGCCTGGATCGCGGCCTGCACCTGGGCCAGCGCCACTTCGTCTGCGGGGCGCAGGTCGTCGGGGCCGGCGAGCGCCCAGTCGCGCTCGAGCAGCGGCGCCGCGCCGTAGTGCGAGGCGATCTCCTCGGTCACGAAGGGCAGGAACGGGTGCGCGAGGCGCACGACGCCGTCGAGCACGAACAGAGCGTGACCGGCGGCCGCGGCGCGCGTGGCCGGGTCGTCGCTGTAGAGGCGCGGCTTGACCAGCTCGAGGTACCAGTCGCAGACCTCGTCCCAGACGAAGTGATAGAGATCGTCGACGGCCTCCGAGAAGTCGCAGGCCGCGAACGCGTCGCGCACGCTCGCGGTGGCCCGCGCCAGACGGCTCGTGATCCAGCGGTCGACGAGATCGGTGTCGGACCGTGCCGGCTGCGCCCCTTCGGCCGCCAGCAGCACGAGCCTGCCGGCGTTCCAGAGCTTGTTGGCGAAGTTGCGGCCCATGGCGATCTTCTCTTCGGAGAAGCGCACGTCCTGGCTGCTCGACATGAGCAACAGGCCGAACCGCGTGGCGTCAGCGCCGTAGGAGTCGATCATCTCGAGCGGGTCGACGCCGTTGCCGAGCGACTTGCTCATGCGACGCCCGTCGGCGGCCTGGATCACCGAGTGGATGTAGACCTCGCGGAACGGCACGTCGCCGACGAACTCGAGGCCCATCATGACCATGCGCGCGACCCACAGGAAGATGATCTCGCGGGCAGTGCTCAGGAGGCTCGTCGGGTAGAAGTAGTCGAGATCGGGGGTCTCGTCGGGCCAGCCCCAGGTGGCGAACGGCCACAGGGCCGAGCTGAACCAGGTGTCGAGGACGTCGGTCTCGCGGCGCAGGTCCTTTCCGCCGCAGCGCGGGCAAACCCGCGGCTCCTGTTCGGCCACGATCGTCTCTGAGCAACCGTCGGCTTCGCAGTACCACACCGGGAGCTGGTGGCCCCACCAGAGCTGACGGCTGATGCACCAGGGCCGCAGCTTCTCCATCCAGTCGATGTAGACGCGACCCCAGCGCTCGGGCACGAAACGCACGCGGCCGTCGCGCACGACCTCGGTGGCCGGCGCCTTGAGCTCGTCCATGCGCATGAACCACTGCAGCGAGATGAGCGGCTCGATGTGGGTGCCGCAGCGCTGGCAGGTGGCCACGCTGTGGGTGTAGTCGTCGACGCGCTCGAGCACGCCGGCCGACCGCAGGTCGGAGACGACGCGCTCGCGCGCCTCGTCGATGGTGAGCCCGGCATAGGGCCCGCCCTCGGACGTGATGCGACCGTCGGGGCCGATGGCCTGGATGGTCGGCAGCTCGTGGTCGCGGCCGATGTCGAAGTCGGTGAGGTCGTGGGCCGGAGTGATCTTGAGGGCGCCGGTGCCGAACTCGGTCTCGACGCGCTCGTCGGCGATCACCGGCAGGATGCGGCCCAGGAGCGGCAGCACGGCGTTGCGCCCCACGGCGTCTTTGTAGCGCTCGTCGTTCGGGTTCACCGCCACGGCGGTGTCGCCGAGCATCGTCTCGGGCCGCGTCGTGGCGATCGTCAGCGCGCCGCCGCCCTCGAGCGCGTAGCGCACGTAGTACAGGTGGCCGGGGTCTTCGACGTACTCGACCTCGAGGTCGCTGATCGCCGTGCCGCAACGCGGACACCAGTTGACGATGTAGTGGTCCTTGTAGATGTAGCCCTTGTCGTACAGAGCCACGAACACCTTGGAAACCGCCCGCATGTAGCCGGCGTCGAACGTGAAGCGCTCGCGCTCGTAGTCGCAGGCGCAGCCCAGCCGCTTGAGCTGGCTCACGATCGTGCGGCCGTACTCGTCGCGCCAGGCCCAGACCCGCTGTTCGAACTCGTCGCGCCCCAGGTCCTCCTTGCTCAGGCCCTGGCTGCGCAGCAGCTTCTCGACCACGTTCTGTGTGGCGATGCCGGCGTGGTCTGTACCCAGGAGCCAGCACGCGTTGTCGCCGAGCATGCGATGGTAACGCGTCAGGGCATCCTGGACCGTATCGTTCAACGCATGGCCCACGTGCAGCCTGCCGGTGATGTTGGGCGGCGGGATGACGATCGAGTAGGGCCGCCGCGAGGGGTCGGGTTCGGCGTGGAACAGGTGGGCGTCGAGCCAGCTCGCCATCCACCGCTCTTCGACCGGTCCCGGCTCGAACCTGGTAGTGGCCTTCAGGTCCCTGCTCTCGTTCTCGTCGTTGCGGTCGCTCATGGGACATCGCCTTGGCTTTTCGTTGACGTACGGCGGACGCGCGCCCGCCGGACACGCCGGGACAGTATACCCGGACAGGCTCGCCGCTGACGACGCGCCGCCGCCGAGGCGCACACGGCCGACGACGCGCACCGGCCGACGAGCGCCGCCGCCGACGTAGCGCGCCGCCGCCATCACCCGGACGGCTACGCAAAGAGGGGGCGGGGCGGCTTGCGCCGCCCCGCCCCCTCGTGACGCGTTCGCTCGAGCTCGGGACCGCGGCTAGGCGGTCTCCTCGCCGAGCTGCAGGGGTGTGTCGACGTCGGCTTCGGTCACGAGCGTCGGGTCGAGGCCCTTCTCGATCGTCTCTCTGGTGATCACGCACTTGCGCACGTCGTGGCGCGAGGGCAGCTCGAACATGACGTTGAGCAGCGCCGTCTCGATGATGGTGCGCAGGCCGCGGGCGCCGGTCTGACGTTCCTGAGCCTTCTCGGCGATCGCCACGAGCGCCTCGTCGGCGAACACCAGCTCGATGTCGTCAAGGCTGAAGAACTTCTGGTACTGACGCACCAGCGCGTTCTTGGGCTCGGTCAGGATGCGCACCAGCGACTCTTTGTCGAGGTAGTGCACCGCCGAGATCACCGGCAGACGGCCGACGAACTCGGGGATCAGGCCGTAGTTCAGCAGGTCTTCGGGCAGCACCTTGGTGAAGATGTTGCCGACGTCGCGCTGCTCGGCCGTGACGATGTCGGCCATGAAGCCCATGCCCTGGCGGCCAACGCGGTGCTCGATGATCTTTTCGAGGCCGGCGAAGGCGCCGCCGCAGATGAACAGCACGTTGGTCGTGTCGATCGTCAGGAACTCCTGGTGGGGATGCTTGCGGCCGCCCTGCGGCGGGACGCTGGCCACCGTGCCCTCGAGGATCTTCAGCAGGGCCTGCTGGACACCCTCGCCCGACACGTCGCGGGTGATCGACGGGTTGTCGGCCTTGCGCGCGATCTTGTCGACCTCGTCGATGTAGATGATGCCGGTCTCGGCCTTCTTGACGTCGAAGTCGGCCGCCTGGATCAGCTTGAGCAGGATGTTCTCGACGTCCTCGCCGACGTAGCCGGCTTCGGTCAGCGCCGTGGCGTCGGCGATGGCGAAGGGCACGTTCAGGATGCGGGCGAGCGTCTGGGCGAGCAGCGTCTTGCCGCAGCCCGTGGGCCCGAGGAGCAGGATGTTCGACTTCTGCAGCTCGACTTCGCCCTCGGTGGCGGTCATCGCCTGGATGCGCTTGTAGTGGTTGTAGACCGCCACGGAGAGGATGCGCTTGGCCTCGTCCTGGCCGACCACGTAGTCGTTCAGGATGGTGTGGATGTCGCGCGGCTTGGGGAGCGTGTCGAGGTCGAGCGTGGCCGGCACGGCCAGCTCTTCGTCGATGATCTCGTTGCAGAGATCGATGCACTCGTCACAGATGTACACGCCCGGGCCGGCGATGAGCTTCTTGACCTGGCGCTGCGACTTGCCGCAGAAGCTGCACAGCAGCTGATCGTTGCTGTCGATAGGTCCTGCCACTCGGGAACCTCCTATCGATGCGAGATGACGTCGTCGATAATGCCGTACTCCTTGGCCTCCTGGGCGGTCATGAAGTAGTCACGGTCGGTGTCGGTCGATACCTTCTCGACGGTCTGGCCGGTGTGCTGGGAGAGGATCTCGTCGAGGCGCTGGCGCACCTGGATGACCTCGCGGGCGTGGATCTCGATGTCGGCGGCCTGGCCTTCGAAGCCGCCGATGAGCTGGTGGATGAGGATCTTGGCGTTGGGCAGAGCGAACCGCTTGCCGGGGGCGCCGCCGGCGAGGATGAGCGCGCCCATGCTCATGCCGATGCCGACGCAGATGGTCGACACGTCGGGCTTGATGAACTGCATCGTGTCGTAGATCGCAAGGCCCGAGTACACCGAGCCGCCGGGACTGTTTATGTAGACGGCGATGTCTTTGTCGGGGTCGTCGGACTCGAGGTGGATGAGCTGCGCCACCACGAGGTTGGCGATGTCGTCGTTGATCGGCGTGCCGAGGAAGATGATGCGCTCGGAAAGCAACCGCGAGTAGATGTCGAAAGCGCGCTCGCCGCGGCTCGTCTGCTCGATCACCATCGGGACAAGTGGACTCACTATCTGATCCTCTCCTTTCGGTGCCCGGCCTTCGCCTTCACCGGCGCATCGCGACTACTCGTTGTCTGCCTCTTTGGCCGCGTCTTGCGCATTGGCCGTTGAGGCCTCGTCGGTCTCGCCGGCGGCCGGCGTGCCGGCCGCCGCAGCCTTTGCCGACTTTCCCGCCCGGGCGGTCTTGC
Source organism: uncultured Actinomycetes bacterium (assembly GCA_963733255.1). Taxonomy (GTDB): domain Bacteria; phylum Actinomycetota; class Thermoleophilia; order UBA2241; family UBA2241; genus Bog-752. The sequence goes on along the minus strand of CAVTCH010000019.1, from coordinate 28,504 downwards.
CCGACTTACCCGCTTTGCCGCCCCCCGCGGTCTTGCCGGCCGGCTCGTCGCCTGCCGCCGGCGCGGCGTCGGCTTCGGCGGGCTTGGGACTCACCGCGGTGGCGTGCTCGACGAGAAAGTCGATCGTCTTGGCGATGACCAATTCGTCGCGCAGCAGGTTTTGCCTTCCGGAAGCGTAGACGTCGAGCACGAGCTGGTCGGGATCGCGCTGCAGCATGGCGGCGTCCTCCTTGATGCGCTCGCGCAGCTCGTCGTCGCTCACCGTCACCTGTTCGGCGTCGCGGATGGCAGCCAGCACCAGGCCGCGCTTCACCTCGGCTTCGGCCCGCGGCTGCAGCTCGGCTTCGGTCTCTTCTTTGGTCTTGCCCACCGCCTCAAGGTACTGGGGCATCTCGAGGCCGCGCTCGCCGACCGCCGACTCGAGCTCGTGATAGAGCTCGTGCGCCTGGCGCTCGATCATGGCCGACGGCACGGTCACCGTGGCGTTGGCGACGGCCGCTTCGACGACGCGGTTACGATACTCGCGCTCGACGGCCTGCTCGCGGGCGGCCGTCATGCGGGTGCGCAGGTCGTCGCGCAGCGCGCCCAGAGTGTCGAACTCGCTGGCCTGCGTGGCGAACTCGTCGTCCAGGGCCGGCACGACCTTCTCTTTGATCTCCTTCATGGTCACCGCGAAGGTCACCGGCTTGCCCTGCAGCTCCTCGGCGTGGTAGTCGCCGGGAAACTCAAGGTCGAAGCTCGTCGTGCCGCCGGTCTCGAGGCCCACGAGGTGGTCTTCGAAGCCGGGTATGAGGTTGCCCTCGCCGACCTCGAGCATGTAGTCCTCGGCGTGGGCGCCTTCGAGGGGCTCGCCGTCGACCGTGCCGACGAAGTCGATCTGCACGAAATCGCCCTTGGCCGCGGGCCGCCCTTCGACCGGCTTGAGGCTCGCGAAACGCTCCTGCAGCAGCGCGAGCTGGGCGTCGATCTGGCCTTCGGTGACCTCGGGCTCGTCCTTTTCGACGTCGAGCCCGGTGTACTGGCCGAGCACGGGCTCGGGACGCACCTGCACCTTGGCGGTGAAGGCGAACGGTTCCTTGCCGGTGAAATCGCCGAAGTCGATCTCTGGCACCGACACCGGGTCGAGCTCGGCGCTGTCGACCGCGCTCTCGTACCACTCGGGCAGGAAGTCGTTCAGGGTCTGGTTCAGGACGTAGTCTTCGCCGAGCCGGCTGACGACGATCTGCCGCGGCACCTTGCCCTTGCGAAAGCCGGGGATGCTGGTCTCGCGCGCGAGGCGGGAGATGGTGCGCTCGACCTTGGCCTCGACGTCGTCGCGCGGCACCTCGACCGCGAGCTCGACCTCGTTCTCTGCAACCGGCTTGACGTCTGTCTTCAACTTGGGGTCTCCGTTTGTTCGGTTATTGCCCTTGCTGCACGCCCGGCGAACCCTGTTCCGGGGACCGTGGGCCTATGGACTGAAGTGAGTATGGTGCGGGTGAGAGGACTTGAACCTCCACGGGCAAGCCCACCAGATCCTAAGTCTAGCGCGTCTACCAGTTCCGCCACACCCGCAGGCGTTGTCGGCGAGGAGGTGCGTGGGGTGAGGGACGGGATTCGAACCCGCGGCCGCCAGGGCCACAACCTGGAGCTCTACCAGCTGAGCTACCCCCACCACGATGTCCGCTGACACTGTGGCGCCCGCTTACAAAAGCGGCGTGTAAGGATAGCACGTCGGCGGGATGAACGTCATGGCGGGCGCGGGGCTCCCGGCGAGCCCCGCAAGCAGGACGCTGCCGTCTGCGCCGCACCCCGCGAGCCGGCGGCGCCGCGGGCCGCTCGTCCTACGACCCGAGTCCGCCACGACAGGAGGCAACGATGGCCCAATGGAGCAGCCAAGAACCGGCCGAGCCGGCCGAGAGCCGCGCGCAAGCCGAGGCGCCGGCGAACGCGTGGACGGTCGGCGACATGACCGACACCCCGTACGGTCCGGAGAACCCCCATGAGTGAGCCCCAGCGCCCGATCGACACCGCGTCCTTCGACCCGGACATCGCGGCCGCCGACGACTTCTACCGCCACGTGAACGGCGGCTGGCTCGACGCCAACCCGGTCCCGCCCGAGTACGGCGCCTGGGGCGCTCCTCAGATCGTCAACGCGCGCAACCAGGATGTCCTGCACCAACTGCTCGAGGACGCGGCGATGCGAGTCGACCCTCGCGGATCGGCGGGCCAGATGGTGGGCGACTACTTCGCCGCCGCCATGGACGAAGCCTCGATCGCCGCCGCCGGGCTGAGGCCGCTCGAGCCGCTTCTGGCGCGCATCGACAACGTCGCCTCTGTGGCCGACGCACGCGGCATCGTGCGCGACCTGCAGCACTGCGGGGCGGGTCCCCTCCACTCGTTGGGCATCGCACCCGACTTCGAGGACTCGAACGCCTACCTGGTCTATGTGAGCCAAGGCGGGCTCGGACTGCCCGAGCGCGACTATTACATGCGCAACGACGAGCAGTCGGCGGCGCTGCGCACGCGCTACCTCGCCCACGTCGCCAACCAGCTCGCCAACCTCGGGTACGCCGCGGAGCGCGCCCAGCGGGCGGCCGAGGGCATCATCGCCTTCGAGACGCTCCTGGCCGAGCCGTCGTACACGGCCGAGCAGGAGCGCGACGTGCAGCTCACACTGAACCGTTACGACGTCGTCGCCTTGGACGAGCTCATGCCGGCCTTCGGCTTGAGCTCGTACATCGGCGAGCTCGGCGTCACGTCGGCCACGGTCAGCGTCGACAACCCGGGCTTCTTTCGGGCGCTCGATGTCACCCTCGCCGAGACCCCCCTGGAGACGCTGAAGGACTACCTGTGCTGGCAGGTCGTCAGGACGTTCGCGTCGGCCCTCGCGCCCGCCTTCGAAGACGAGGCCTTCGACTTTTACGCGCGCACGCTCGCTGGCCAGAAGGACAAGCAACCGCGCTGGAAGCGCGTGTTGAACGCCGCCTCCGCCGACATCGGCGAGCTGGTGGCGCAGCTTTATGTCGAGGCCGCCTTCTCGGTGCAGGCCAAGCGGCGCTGCGAGGAGATGGTCGACCATCTCCTGTCGGCGATGGGGCGGGCGATCCGCAGCGTCGAGTGGATGACCGAGAGCACCCGCGCCGAGGCCCTTCGCAAGCTCGACGGATTCCACTACAAGATCGGTTTTCCGGACGAGTGGCGTGACTACACCGGTCTCGTTGTCGGGCGCGGCTCGTACGTCGAGAACCGCATGCGCTGTGAGTCGTTCGAGTTCGCCCGGCAGATCGGCAGGCTGGCCGAGCCCGTCGACAGGGGCGAATGGGCCATGCCGGCGCACACGGTGAACGCCTACTACCACCCGCTGCTCAACGAGATCGTCTTCCCCGCCGGCATCCTGCAGCCGCCCTTCTTCTACGCCGACGCCGACGATGCGGTGAACTACGGCGCCATCGGGGCGGTCATCGGCCACGAGATCACGCATGGGTTCGACGACCAGGGCAGCCACTTCGACGCCGACGGCCAGCTGCGCGAGTGGTGGACCGAAGCGGACCGCACCGAGTTCATGCGGCGCGCTCAGGTGCTCGTGGAGCAGTTCGACGAGTACGCCGTCGCTCGCGACCTGCACGTCAACGGCCACCTCACGCTCGGCGAGAACATCGCCGACTTCGGCGGCCTGAAGATCGCCCACGAAGCCCTGCTCGAGGCGCTCGACGGTCGCGCGACTGCCGCCATCGACGGGTTCGGCCCTGAACAGCGCTTCTTTCTCTCGTGGGCGACGGTGTGGCGCACGAGCTATACCGACGAATACCTGCGACTGATCGTCACGACCGACCCTCACTCGCCTTGTCGCGAGCGCGTGAACGGCCCGCTCGCCAACCTGCCGGCGTTCGCCGCCGTGTTCGCACTCGATGATGCGTCGCCCATGGTGCGTGGCCAAGACGAACGGGCGCGCATCTGGTAAGTCTCCTGGACCATGAAGGAAGCGACCGCGAGACGGCCGCCGAAGGCGGCCTCGTCGGAGCCTGGGGCCGGGATCCCGTGCTAGGCTAGGTGGAGGCGCGGCCGCCACGCCGTCCGTGCCCGCACGGCACAGCGATCGGCTCGAGGAATCCGCTCGAGAGATCGGTCCGTTCCAAGGCCCGCTCACGGGTCCGTTCGTCTGAGGGAGCGCAGATGGCGAGCAGCACATGAGTCTGACCATGCGTATCGTGACGATCGTCTCCTGGCTCATCGCCGCCGGCGTGATCATCGAGCTGGTCGCCGCTCACAAGTACGGCATCGCCGTCGTCGCGCTCGTGTTCCTGGGTTTCGTGCTGCTGTGGCAGTACGGCAGGCGCCGCCGGACGGGACGCGGCGGCAGATAGGCTCGCCTTCCGGCGCGCCGCGGCGAGGGCGCGGCGCGCAGAGCGCCCAAACACTTCTGGCAAGGCCGCTCATCGCGTATCTGGCGCGCCCGGCAGGATTCGAACCTGCGACCCTCGGATTAGAAGTCCGACGCTCTATCCGGCTGAGCTACGGGCGCACGCTTGGGCGGCGGGACGACTGAGAGAAGTGGAGCGGGAGACGGGTCTCGAACCCGCGACATTCAGCTTGGAAGGCTGACGCTCTAGCCAACTGAGCTACTCCCGCTTGACTTGTGCTCCGCTACGAGCGGCTCAGGCAGACGTGACTTCGTCGCGCGCCTGGTCCCGCCCGCACGCGGTGACGAGCTGGTCGGGACGGGCGGATTCGAACCGCCGACCCCCTGCTCCCAAAGCAGGTGCGCTACCAGGCTGCGCCACGTCCCGCGCTTGCGGCGGAGTATACCACCGAGGGGCAAGCCGGCCGGGGGCTTCGCGACGCTACTGGAGGATCGGCAGGATGAGCCGCTCGCCCGGCCGGATGTCGGCTCCGGCCAGGTGGTTGCGCTGCTCAACCGAGTAGACGAGCTGGCGCAGGTCGTGACCGCCGGGGTAGGCCCTGCGGGTGACCGACCACAGCGTGTCGCCGGTGTGCACCACGTACGTGCGCTCGGAGAAGCGCGGATCGTTGCTCGTGGCGTTGGCCACGCGCGTTCCGACCCAGACGGCCACGATGACGATGATCACGAGCAGCGCTAGCCGGCTGAGGCCGCGCAGACGGCGGCGGCGCAAGCGCCGCCGCCGCTCGGGGGAGAACCGTCTGCGCGACGGGGCCGCCTGCTCCCGCGCGAAAGCGGCGGCACCGGTTGAGGAGCCGACGACACGGCCATTGCGGCTCGGTGCGTCGGTCATGCGCGCCGGCTCCTCGCTTGTGAAGTCTGTTCGCTCACCAGTTCGGCGCCGCAGTCGCGACAGGTGACCACGACGCAGTCGGCGCCGGCGACGGGGTCGCCCTGGGGCGAGGCCGCCCACAGTTCGCGCGAACCGCACCACACACAGGCGCCGCCGGCCTGGTTGCGCACGAGCACGACGAGCTCGTCGACGGCGGCGGCCAGGGTGCGGGAGGGTTCGGCGAAGGCGACGACGCTCATAGCCTGCGCAGCACCCCCACGACCCTGCCGACCAGCTCGACGTGGTCGAGGATGATGGGCTCGTAGAGCTCGTTGGCGGGCTGCAGGCGGATGCGGCCGGCTTCGCGGAAGAAACGCTTGGTGGTGGCTTCGTCGCCGACCATGGCGACGACGATCTCGCCGTTGTCGGCGGTCGCCTGGCGGTGCACGACGATGAGGTCGTCGTTGTGGATGCCGGCGTCGATCATGGAGTCGCCTTCGACGCGCAGCAGGAAGTCGTCGTCGCTGCGGCGCAGCAGGGCCGGCACCTCGACGTAGTCTTCGATGTTCTGCTCGGCGAGGATGGGCGTGCCGGCGGCGACCTGGCCGATCAGCGGCAACGGCCTGAGGGGCCGCGGTTCGTCGACCAGCTCGAGGGCCCGCGGCTTGGTGGGATCGCGGCGGATGAAGCCCAGCCGTTCGAGGTTGCCGAGGTGCACGTGGACCGTGGACGGCGACGACAGCTCGAGCTCGCCGCCGATCTCGCGCACCGTGGGCGGGTAGCCGTTGGCGTGCGTGAACTCGCGGATGAAGCGAAGCACCTGCTCTTGCCGTGCGGTTAGACCAGTCACGTCCTCTCCCTTGTCTCGAACGTGTGTTCGTACAGACTGTAGGTCTGAACACATGTTCGTGTCAAGGGGCATGGTACAGAGGGGGTCGGACGGAAAAAGTCCGGAGACACGGCACGAGTCCCCGGCGGCGGCCCGGCGGGGTGGGCGAGCGACCCTACGAAAGCAGCGTGTCCAGGATCCTCGCCTCGAGCACCTGGGCGCGGGTGAGCTGCGGCGCCGCCAGCACCTCCCGGGCCACGGCGGTCACCGCGTCCTGCGGCAGCAGGCCCACGACCTCGCTCTCGCGCACGGTCGCGCCGGCGGCCTCGGCCCGTACGCGGACCGCCTCGAAGGCGGTGAGCACCGAGGTGCGCCGGTAGTCGGTCAGGTTCATCGAGACCTGGACGCCGTCGTCGAGCTCGAGCCCCATGGCCTTGACGTAGGGCAGCCCGCCGTCGCGCTCGCGGATCTCGCCGGCGATACGCCGGGCCAGCTCGAGGTCGCGCGAGTCGAGGTTGACGTTGTAGGCGATGAGCGCCGGACGGGCGCCGATAGCGACGGCGCCGGCTTGCGGGTGCACCGCGGCGGGGCCTTCGTCGGGGGCCCGCCGCGGGTCGCGACCGATCGTCTCGCGCAGACCCTCGAACTCGCCGCGTCGCACGTCGGCCAGGTTGCGCCGCTCGGGCCGCCGGGCGGCGTCCTCGTAAAAATAGACGGGGATGGCGAGCTCGGCCCCCACGCGGGCGCCCAACCGATGCGCCGTCTCGACGCAGACCGCCATGTCGTCGGCGCGGACCGGCACGAAGGGCACCACGTCGGTGGCGCCGAAGCGCGGATGAGCGCCCTCGTGACGGTTCAGATCGATCAGCCGGGCGGCGGCGGCGATGCCGCGAAAGGCGCCCTCGGCGGCGGCTTCGGCCTCGCCCACGAAGGTGATGACGCTGCGGTTGTGGTGGCCGTCGCTCTGACGGTCCATCAGCGTCACGCCCGGCGTGCCGGCGATGGCCGCCACGATCTCGTCGACGACCTCGGGACGGCGCCCCTCGGAGAAGTTGGGCACGCACTCGATCAGAGTCACGTCTCGTCCTTCGTCTGATGTCCAGCTTCGGGCCCGGCGCCGTTCGCCGGTTCGAACCCGATCTCGTACCTGTTCTCGTCATCGCCATCGTGGCGGGGCACGCCGCGGCCGGCCACGACCGCGCCGCCCACGACGACCACGGCCGCCAGGTTGACGCCGAAGTGGTAGGGCAGCTCGTGACGGCTCGCGGCGTCGAGCACGATCAGGTCGCAGGCCTTGCCCGGTTCGAGGCTGCCGACCTCGTCGCGCAGGCCCACAGCCGCGGCGCCGCCCAGAGTAGCCGCGCGCAGCGCCTGGGCCGGCGTCAGGCGCATCTCCTGACAGGCCAGGGCGATCATCTGCTGCATGTTCTCGCAGTAGCAGGTGCCGGGGTTGAAGTCGGTGGCGAGCGCCACCTCGAGCCCGCCGTCGAGCATCTCGCGCGCCGGCGCGTAGGCCTGATGGAGCGTGAAGCTGGTCCCCGGCAGCACGACCGCCACGACGCCGGCGGCGCGCAGCGCCGCGATCTCCTCGAAGGTGGCGTGCACCAGGTGGTCGGCCGACGTGCAGCCGAGCTCGGCGGCCAGCAGGCCGCCGCCCGAGCGCGCCAGCTCGTCGGCGTGGATCTTGAGACCGTAGCCGAGCCTCTTCCCCGCTTCGAGCACGCGGCGCGACTGCGCCACGCTGAAGGCGCCCTCGTCGCAGAACACATCGACGAAGTCGGCCGTGCCGCGCAGCGCGGGCAGCATCTCGTCGCAGACCAGGTCGATGAACTCGTCGTCGCGGCCGCCCAGTTCGGCCGGCGTCAAATGGGCGCCCAGCAGGGTGAGGCGGCGGCGGGTCGGATGACCCGCCGCCGCCGCCGCCAGCATCTTGGCTTCGTGTGCGGTGGTGAGCCCGTAACCGCTCTTGACCTCGAGCGTGGTCGTGCCGTGAGCCAGGAACGAGTCGAGCCGCTTGAGGGTGACGGCGGTCAGCTCGTCGAGGCTCGCCGCGCGGGTCGCCGTGACGGTGGCGTTGATGCCGCCGCCCGAGCTCAGGATCTGGGCGTAGCTCACGCCGCCGAGACGGGCGGCGTACTCGTTGGCGCGCGAGCCGGCGAACACGGCGTGGGTGTGTGCGTCGACGAAGCCGGGCAGCACGCAGGCGCCCCCCGCGTCGAGCTCGACCGCCGCGGCCAGCGGCTCGACGGCCGTGCCCAGGTCGGCGTCGGCGCCGACCCAGACGACGCGCCCGTCGCGGGCCGCCAGGGCGGCGTCGGCGATCACGCCGAGGCCGTCGTCGCCGGGCACGACGCCGGCGCCGGCGGCCGCTACGGCGGCCGGCGCCATCGTGACGAGCTCACCCGCGTGACGCAGGACGAAGTCGGCTGCGAGGCTCACGATGCCGGCTTGCCCGTGCAGGCGACCTGTGCGGCGCGCCCAGCGTAGGCGCACTCAGCGCCTGCGCCGCGCCCCACGCCGGCGCGCTCGCCGCTCGCCGCGCTCACAAGCCCGCCATCGGCAGATCGATGCCGAACTCGGTGGCCGCCTGCGAGCGCCTCGGGGTAGCCCGCGTCGGCGTGACGCATGACGCCGGTGCCGGGGTCGCTCGTCAGCACGCGCTGCAGGCGTTCGGCCATCATCTCGGTGCCGTCGGCGACCACCACCATGCCGGCGTGCAGGCTCTTGCCGATGCCCACGCCGCCGCCGTGGTGGAAGCTCACCCACGACGCGCCGGCGGCCGTGTTCAGCAGAGCGTTCAGGATGGGCCAGTCGGCGATCGCGTCGGAGCCGTCGCGCATGCCCTCGGTCTCGCGGTAGGGCGAGGCCACGGAACCGGAGTCGAGGTGGTCGCGGCCGATCACGATGGGCGCCTTGACCTCGCCGCTCGCGACCAGGTCGTTGAAGACCGCGCCCATCTTGGCGCGCTCGCCGTATTCGAGCCAGCAGATCCGGCAGGGCAGGCCCTGGAAGTGGACCTTCTCGGCGGCCATGCGCATCCAGCGGGTCACCATCTCGTTGTCGGGGAACGTCTCGAGCACGGCGCGGTCGGTGCGGGCGATGTCGGCCGGGTCGCCCGACAGCGCCGCCCAGCGGAACGGCCCGTTGCCGCGGCAGAACAGCGGCCTGATGTAGAGCGGCACGAAGCCCTGAAAGGCGAAGGCCTCGGCGTAGCCGGCCGCCTTCGCCTCGCCGCGGATGTTGTTGCCGTAGTCGAAGACGTGCGAGCCGGCCTTCTGCAGGGCGACCATGGCCTCGACGTGGACGACGATGGCCGCCACGGCGCGGCGCACGTACTCGTCGGGATCGGCCTTGCGCAGCTCGGCCGCCTCGGCCAGGGTCATGCCGTTGGGCACGTAGCCGTTCAGGGTGTCGTGGGCCGAAGTCTGGTCGGTGACCAGATCGGGCGTCACGCCGCGGCGCACCAGCTCGGGGTAGACGTCGGCGGCGTTGCCCAGCAGGCCTATGGAGAGCGGACGTTTGGCGTTGACCGCCGCCGCCGACCAGCGCAGGGCTTCGTCGAGCGACTCGGTCGACTGGTCCAGATAGCCGGTCTCGAGTCGGCGCTTGATGCGCACGGGGTCGACTTCGACGCACAGGGCGACGCCGCCCGCCATGGTCACGGCGAGCGGCTGGGCGCCGCCCATGCCGCCCAGGCCGGCGGTGAGCACGAGGCGCCCGGCCAGGTCGACGGCGCCGTAGTGGACCTGGGCCGCCGAGGCGAAGGTCTGGTAGGTGCCCTGCAGGATGCCCTGGGTGCCGATGTAGATCCACGAGCCGGCCGTCATCTGGCCGTACATCGTCAGGCCCAGGGCGTCGAGACGGCGGAACTCGTCCCAGTTGGCCCAGTCACCGACCAGGTTGGCGTTGGCGATGAGCACGCGCGGCGCCCACTCGTGCGTCTGAAAGACGCCGACCGGCTTGCCAGACTGCACGAGCAGGGTCTCGTCGTCGCCCAGCCGCTTGAGGGTGGCCACGATGGCGTCGAAGGACTGCCAGTCGCGGGCCGCCTTGCCGGCGCCGCCGTAGACGACGAGGTCCTGGGGACGTTCGGCGACCTCGGGGTCGAGGTTGTTCATGAGCATGCGCATGGCGGCTTCTTGCTGCCACCCCTTGCAGCTCAGCTGCGTGCCCCGTGGGGCGCGCACCACCCGCGCTTGTCCGACCGCGCTCATGGACGACCTCCGCTTTCGTTCGCGCCTTAAAGCGGGCGCGCCGGGCGGCGCGCGCACTCCATCGATTCGGCCTTAAAGGATATACCTGCCGGACGCGGCGGTACGCCTGTTGCCGAAAGCGCGGCGCAGGCGGGAGGCGGGTGCGCTCTGAGGCTCGCTCCAGAGTTTGGCCCGAAGCGCGCCCCGGAGCTCGCTCTGAGGCGCGCTCCGGAGCCCGCCCCGGCGGAGCGGCTAGCGCCCGCTGGTCGAGGGGATCACCTTGACCGCGCGCGACTTCTGCACCACGCCGAGCGGCAGCACGACATGGCCGTAGACCTCGTTCCAGATCTGGGCGATCGAGCCGTACATGGCCGACAGGCCGACGAAGATGCCCTCCCAGCCGGCGACCTTGCCGAGCGAGGCGTTGCCGGTCCAGGTGGAGATGGCAAGCAGCACGTAGAGGATGGTCAGGCTGCCGAAGACCACCTGCAGCGAGACGTTGATGCGCAGCGTGGCGACGAACATGAGGCCCGTGAACACGCCCCAGCTCAGGAGATACCAGCCGACGGCGGTCGTGTTCGGGCCGTCGATGCCCATCCACTTGGGAAAGGCCAGCATGCCCACGAAGCTCAGCCAGAACAGGCCGTAAGAAGCAAAGGCGGTGGCGCCGAAGACGTTGTTCTTCTTGTACTCCATGACGGCCACGATCACCTGCGCGAGGCCCCCGTAGAAGACCGCCATGGCGAGGATCATGGTGCTCATGCCAAAGAGACCCGCGTTGTGCAGGTTCAGCAGCACCGTGGTGATGCCGAACGCCATCAGGCCGAGCGGGGCCGGATTGGCGACGTTGTCCTTTACCGAGGCGAGCACCTCGTGTGGCTGGTCGGTCATCTGGTGGTTCCTCCCTGTCGTGCGCCGGCGCGCGAGTGCGCGCCCGGCAGCCTGCATTGATGGTGACTGCGAACGAATGTTCGATTACGCCGCGCGCCGGGACGATCACGGCGCCTCTCCCGCGGCTTTGGAATTGATATCACACGATGTCCGCGGACGCCACAAGGGAGAAGCCAGCGCCGGTTCCCGGCCCCGGGGAACGTCCGTTCGCGCGCGGCTGCAGACCGCCGTTTTGCAGGCCCATCGTGCCTGAATACGAGGCTGTTCGGATTCAAGTCGGGTGCTTGGAGTGCCGATACCGACCTACACTGGGACCAGAGATTTCGGTCGGCGCTCCCCGCGCGGGCTTCGATCTCTGGTCGATCTGGTGGGGATCACCCCGGAACGGAGGGTTCTGATGCGGATGTTCAAAGGCATGTATCCCAAGCTCGCCCTGGTGGCGCTGTTCGTGTCGCTGGCGATCGCGAGCGGCGCCGCCAAGAAGTGGGCCTGACGGCTCCTGCCGCGTCGCCACGCTCGTCTAAGCATGACCAGGGAGAGAGGGACCATGGACTTCAACAAGCTTCTCTACAGCAGGGTCGCCATCGCACTCGGGCTCGTCGTCGCCCTGGCCGTCGCCAGCGGCGCCTGGTGGAAGTGGGACTGATCGAGAGCCTGATCGCACTCCGTCAGCCCGCGTCGACGTAGCCGAACCCAGAGTCCGGTGATCGAGCAGCCGTCTCCGGCCGCACCTGCAGCCGCACCGCGCGTGTCGCCAGCGGTGGCAACGTACATCGCCATCGTCGGCATCGTCGCGGCCTTGCTCCTGGTCGCGACGTGGCACACGTTCCGGCACGAGAACTGGGTCGACCTCGTCATCTTTCTCATCGCCGCCGTCACCAGCGAACGCTGGGCGGTGACATCGAGCCTCGAGGGCAGCATGTCGCTGTCGCTCACGGTCGGCTTTGCGGCGGCGATCCTGTATGGCCCGGCCTTCGCCGCCATCGTCGCCATCGGCGGAGTCGCCATCAGCGACCTGCTGATCTCACGCGGCCACTGGACGCGCGTCGTGTTCAACGCCGGCCAGCTCGCCATCTCGGCGAGCCTCGCGGCGATCGTCTACGGTCAACTGGACAGGACCGGGACGCAGGTCGACCTGACCCAGGACGCGCTCGCCATCCTGGCCGCGGCAGTCGTCTTCCTGCTGGTCAACGACACGCTGGTCACCATCATCATCAGCCTGTCGGGGCGCTCGTTCCTGCACGAGTGGACGGCCTCGTTTCGCGAGATGGGCATCCTGTACGTGTCGATGGCGCCGCTCGGCGCGCTGCTGGCCTTCGCCTACCAGGACAGCCGCTGGAACATCCTGTACTTCCCGTTCCTCATTCTCGTGATCTACAACGGCTTCAAGCTCTACGCCAACCTGCAGACCGAGACCGACCACGCTCTGGTGCTCCTGGCCGACACGGTCGACAAGCGCGACGAGTACACCTACGCCCACTCGCAGCGCGTCGCCGTCTACGCCGGCGAGATCGCTCGTGCCCTCGACCTGCCGCGCAAGGAGATCGACCTGATCGTGTCGGCTGCTCGCGTGCACGATCTCGGCAAGATCGCGACCGACAACCGGATCCTCTACAAGCAGGCCTCGCTGACCGAAGAGGAGCGCAAGGCGATCATCGCCCACCCCGCCGACGGCAGCGAGCTGGCCGGCCAGTTCAGCATGTACCGCAAGGGTCGCGACTACATCCGCCACCACCACGAGCGCTGGGACGGCCGCGGCTACCCGGACGGCCTGGCCGGCACGCAGATCCCGCTCGGGGCGCGCGTGATCACCGTGGCCGACGCCTACGACGCCATGACGTCGGACAGGCCTTACCGCAAGGCGCTGTCGTCGGAGATCGCCCTGGCCGAGCTGCGCAGGGGTGCCGGCCGCCAGTTCGACCCCGACCTGGTCGAGGCGTTCATCGCCTGCTACCGGGGGGATAACCGCCCGGCTCTCGTGGTCCTGCCCGGCAGCACGGAGGCATCGTGTTCATTCTCGTCGTAGCGGTCGTCGGTGGCCTGCTCGCCGGCGCGCTGCTCGGCGGCTCGCTGGCCTCGCTGGAGCGTCTCACGCTCCGGTTCGCCTGGATGGTCGTGGTCGCCCTGCTGCTGCAGATCATCGCCTTCTCGCCGCTCGGAGACTGGCTGCCGCACGTCGCGCTGAAAGGCCTGCACTTCGCCTCCTACGCCCTGCTGCTGACCTGCGTGGCGGCCAACATCAGGCGGCCGCCGATCATCTGCTTCGGCATCGGCGTGCTGAGCAACGCGATCACCATCGTCGTGAACGCCGGCTACATGCCCGCGAGCCGCGCCGCGCTGCGACTGGCCGGCCTGCCCATCTCGAGCACCCCCCACAACAACTCCGAGCTCGCCGGCCCGGGCGCCCACCTGACGTTCCTCGGCGACGTCTTCGCCCTGCCCCACGGCGTGCCGCTGGCCAACATCTTCAGCGTCGGCGACGTCCTTATCGCCGTCGGGCTGGCGTGGCTCATCGCGGACGCGATGAGAGTGGCGGAGGGCGACGACGTCGCGAAGCCTTCAGGTGACCCGTCGCACTCGGCGGTCGAGGGCCCGCGAGCCTAGAGCGCCGACTTGTTGAACGGCGGGCCGGCGGCTGCCCGCAGCCGGAGTCCCGCTTCAGTGGCAACCGTCTCCACCCGGACGGGGCCGAGGCAGAAGCGCTCGAGCTCACGCTCGAGTTCCGAGGCTGTGAACGCGTGCGCAATTCGCAGGCCTTGTTCGGTCCGCACCGCGGCGTCGCCGGGCTCGCCGGCCCTAATGCCGACTGACGCAAGTGATCCGCGCAGCATCGCCGAGAGACGGACAATCCCGCCAGCCGACGCCAGCGGCACGCCGTATACGACCACGCGGCGCCCGCGGACTCCCTGCATGATATCGCGTCGCCGCTCCAAGGGCAGGCTGCCGTACACGTCGGCCGGGAAGATCAGTGCGGCCCGTTGATCCCCGTCAAGCAGCCAGCGCGGACCTGCGGTCTCCTCGAGTCGAACGATGCGACCGTCCGGGTAGGCAATCCGCTCTCCCGGGTTCGCGTCGATTCCGAGACCTTGTCGGCGAGGCTCCCGTCGCGAGAGCGATAGACACAGCAGCTCCGCCTCGTCTCGCACTTTCCCGAGCCGCCGAAGCAAGTCGACAGCGAACCAGCGTGTGCGCGCCCGCAGAAGGTCGGTGGGCCGGTCTGGAGTCCTGCGCCCGACGACCCCCACGACCCTCGCGAGCACCGCGTCCCGCGCCACGGGCGGATCGGGGCCGCGCTTGCTGTCGCCGCGACACGTGATCGTCGAACCGTGAATCGACACGACCCGGTGCGTGATCACCCGCTCGCCGAGCGCGAAGGTCACGATGTCGCCGGGCCGGAAGGCATCGCATGGCTTCAGAAGTACGACGTCACCGGAACGAAGGGTTGGGCGCATGCTTTCACCGACAATGCGGCTGTAGGCGCGGCCGCGCTCCGCAAGCGCGGCCCGAAGGTCAATCCCGAGCTTGGCGGATTGTCCGGCGGCAAGAGTACCGCTCCCGCCAGATTCCGGCGGCGCGCTCACGTCAGGAGCGCTCCATTAGACTCTCACGAGATCCTTGTCCTGAAGTTCCTGGAGGAACGCCAGGACATCGGTTTCAGCGGTCCGCCGGTCGACCTCGTACTGCTCGATTATTGCCTCGGCGATAATCGCGACCGTGCGCGAGCCATCGACCAGCTCCCAAACGCTGCGGCCGACCCCGTTGAAGCTGTGGAGTTCGCTTGTGTCGGGGTTCATGACGAAAATGACGTCTTCGATCTGGCGCACAGCGTTTTGGTCGTTGCGGGCTGGAACGTCAGTGAACTCCAATCTTGTGGCCTCCAGGTAGGGGGTATTCCCGCGTAGGTCGACGCGTCACGGTCATCCGATAGCCGACACGTTCTCGTCAATGGCGTGCCAGAAATCGACGGACCTTCGAAATGTCAGCACCCTAACTGGAACTCGTCGTGCCAACTCTTCAGCTAGGTCCAAGGCTGGCTCCATCATGATAGGGTCCCGAACGGCGATGGCCGTCGCGGCAGCGACATACTTGACCTGCTGTACCAGCTCGAGGTCCTCGACACAGTCCACCTCGCCTTGGCGGAGCCAGTAGAGACCGCTCAGCCGGGCAAGTGCTGGTCCCGATGATAGCCTGTTCTTCTCCGCTATCGGTAGGCCGTGGACGAACAGCTCGGAACGCGGAGTCCCAAGCCGGCCCACGCAAGAGATCTCTTCTCGAAGCAACCTCCCGCACCCGGACTCGTTTGTCAGCGTGGCGGCCGTCGTCTTCCCTGCCTCCGAACGCCCCATGAAGACGTATCCCTCACCATTTCGCTCAACGCAGGAGGCATGCAGCACGATTGAACGACGAGTCTCGAGACCAAATAGCTGGATCGCGATCCGCAGCAGCGACTCGATCGCTCGGGGCCACGGGCCGCCCAAACGCGCCGCAACCCGACGACCAGGCAGGTCAAACCTTGCCGTGAGTTCCGGCATCTCGAGGGTGACAGTCCGCTTTCGTCGGTCCACCCTGAAGCTGCGAATACCCGAAGATCGCCAAGCGGACCGTGGGACACGCCCGTGAGAAAGGTCTATGGTGAAATCCACGGGGCCCGGGCGATCGAGCACGAACTCGCTCAGGCGGCTTTCACTGTCCTCCAGGTCGAAATCAACGCCACACACAGCAGCGACCAGCGCCCCGGCGTTAACTCGCAGCGCCCCCTCGCAAGTCGAGAAACGCATGTCGGTCGGAGCGCGGAACTGGCGACGGCGCGGCGACTGAGAAAGGCACTCGTCGGAGAAGTGCGGCCCTGTGGTCAGGAGCTTAGACTGACGGCACCGGGGACGGAGTTTGGATCGCACCCGGGGTCACCGCCCGACGCGTCCTGCGTGCAGGACGCGGCCAGTGTCTCGAATACGCTGTCAGTGTCGACTGTGGGCTTCTCGTACGTCTTCTTCATCAGGTCCGACCCTTTCACGTGCGATGGCGGCCTCGCGAGACCACGTGTGTCATTGATACCACTCACCACTTGCGGCTTGCAAACTAACGACTCTCGCTCGCAGTTGCTCATTCATCGACGCCAGCTCGCACGCCCTCGAGCTTCTAGCCGAAACGCTGTCGTGCTCAGCGAGCGCCAAACGAGGACAACGCGCAGTGCACATGCCGCGAAGCCGGCAAGGCTCGCAATCACTTAGCGGCGCCCGCATGCGCGTGCGGTGCTCATCGGCGCGCGCGCTGGTCCAGACTTCTTGCACAGAAGCGCACGCGACATTGCCGAACTCCGGTCGCAGTCCGAAACAAGGGACAGCGTCGCCGTTGGCCTCTATCGTCAGCGTGTTCATGCCCGCGCCGCAGTTCGTCGGCTTCGCGTCGGGGTCGCTTCCGAGACGTCCCAGGGCGCCTACCCTGCTCTTCGAGAGAATGCGCTCGTCAAGGAAGAAGTCGAGCAGCTTCTCGGGAGGCAGAGAAGTGACGGAGGTATTGGCGTCGCCATCAGCCTTCGGAAAGACGGTTGGGTTGAACGAGTAGTCGCAGCCCAACTCGGTCGCAAGGTCGACGATCCCCCTGAATCCTGGCAGTGTGGTTGGCATGAGCGTACAAGAGACTTGGCACCTGATGCCAGCACTTCGAAGCGCGACAAGAGCACGAAGCGACCGATCGAATGACCCACGCACACCGGTGACGCGTTCGTGAGCAACGGCGTTTGCGCCATACAGGCTGACCGCGACCAAGACGGGCTTCAGACGTGCCACATCTTCCGTTGCCTCAGCCCCAAGCAGCGTGCCGTTTGTCAGGATGGTGAGGGTCATTCGCCGCTTCTTGACCTGCCCCGCAATCTCCAGCCAATCGCTGCGAAGTGTCAGCTCGCCGCCAGTGATGCTCACCTGCATGCAGCCCTCGGCTGCCAGTTCGTCCACGACGCCCAGCCAACGCGCCGTATCGAGTTCGATCATGTCGCCGGACACGTAGCAGTGGTAGCAGCGCAGATTGCACCGCTTCGTGAGTTCAAGGTGCGCCGAAGTAAGGCAGGCGTGCGTTCTCGAGAGATGGCGCAGAACGTCCCGCACCCGGGTCCCCCGCTGAGCCGAAGTCCCAACGCCTACCAAAAGACCTCCCCCAGCGTCACGGTGTCACTTGCGAGTCCGTATGGTAGACAATGCGATTCTAGTTCTCGTACGTGGTTCCGCCGACGATGAAAGCATCGTTTGAGATGGTGGTGTTCGTCGACCCTGCGGGGTCCTTTCCCGCATTCAGAATCAGAATGATGTGAGTAGTGTTGGCCAGACCGCTGAAGGTCGTTGACTGCTGGAACACGAACCCCCCCGCGTTGAACTGCGAGACCAAGCCATGGTCAACGCCGTCGATGTACACGTGCGCCTCGCCGTAACCCAGACCCTTGGTGTACACCCAGGTGATGGAGCTCCCCTTGAATGCGAAAGCTAGGGCTGCGGCGCGTGCGGTTTCGGCTGAGAAACTGCCGCCAGAAGCCTGTGGGACGCTGTACGAGCCCCACAAGTAAGTAGTCTCGCCGTCGTAGTTGTTCTCAAGATCAGTGACCGGAGTTGGGTCGCCCGTCTCGTTGATGCCGGTAGCGAGAAACGCGTCGTGGGAGATGGTCGTATTGGTCGATCCCAAGGGATCCTTACCGGCGTTGGTGATAGTGATCGTGTGGTTCCCGGCGCCAAGTCCGCTGAAGGTAGTCTTCTGCTGAAACAGGAATCCTCCTGCGTTGAACTGCGAGACCTGTCCCTTTGACACGCCATCGATGCTCACGTTAGCGATCCCATACCCCGGGCCCTTTGTGTAGACCCATGTCACGCTGCTGCCCGAGAACTGGGCGCTGAAGCTCGCTGCGCGGGCGCAGTCTGCGGAGTAGCTTCTCTGGCTGGATCCCGCCCACGTGTAGGCGCCCCAGAAGTACGCCGGTTTCGAAGTAGAAACGCTCGCGTCAGGGTATGCGTAAGTGTACCAGAGCGGCGCCGTGGTCGCGCTAACAGTCCCTGGCTGCGGATTTCCGTTGGCCACCACGTTCTTGCCGCTCACGATCGCTGCCCCCGGCCAGATCTGCGGCACGACGCTGTACCACTCGCCGGACTTCGGGTTTGCCGATCCATCGGGGGTCGTGCCGCCGAGCGTAGTGCGCTCGGTTACTTGCGGGGCAACGAAGGTAGGATTCTGCTGTTCCGACAACACGTCGTACGAACTGCCCACGGCGACCCGCTGATATACCTGGTCCGACCACGAGGCGTAAAAGGGACCCGGCGAGAGACTGCCCGGCCAGTACTGCGCGGAGCTGATCCAGTCGCCGTCGGAAGGCACGTAGACTTCGCCGTTCGAGCCGTACGCCTGCCCGTCCTTCGGGTAGCCGGAGACCTCGAATCCATTGAACTTGACGTCAAGCGTGTAGTTGTTGTCGCCCACATACGGCAGGACCGCGATGTAGGCGGTCTGGCCCGCGGGCAGGCTGTAGCTCCCGACTTCGGGGTTCGTGCCATAGCGCAGCGTCTGGACAGTCGACACGGAACCCTGATCGGCATATGGGTCGGTGGAAGGCCCAGAGAAGATGTCGCCATCGACCTCGCCGACGGGGAACGTGGTAGCGACGCTCGTGTTGATATCGGTCCAGCCGATGGAGATGCTCAGGGTGCCTGTCGACCCGCCCGAGTTCGTGTAGGCGTACGCGTCGCTGTTCTCTTGGGCGTACATGATCCTGGTGACCATGCCTGCGTTAGCCACAGGCGCCATCACCACCAGCGCAAGGGCCACCAGCGCCCCGAGAATCGTCACCGTCAGAAGCCTGCGCTTCACTGCGAACCCCCTTGGAGTTCCCGTCGTTGCGCGCTCGCAGAAGGCGAACGCGCATGCCACCGCGAACACTGTCGTGAACACTAGTATCTTTCTCGGCAGGCCACCAGAGGACCTGCAGCGCTCGAGGCTGGCTATCTGTCTATAATGCGTGGCATGGCAAAGAGCACTCAGCTCACCAAGGCGCGGCCGGCGCGCCCGCACGAGGCCGACGGGCGCGCCGGCCGCGCCGAGCGCGCCGGCCGCGCGCCCCGACCAACCCGACGCACCCCGACCAGGACCAGCCCGGCTACCGGCACTTCGAGCGCGCCTCGAGCGCGATCATCACGGCCGTCATCCTGGTCATCATCTTCTCGGCGACCGTGCGTCTCTACGAGCTCCAGCGGCCCAACGTCCTGGTCTTCGACGAGACCTACTACGCCAGGGACGCCCACACCATCCTGCACGGCTATCTCGGCTCCAACCCGTACTACTCCTGGGAGCCGGGCAAGGAGATCTCCTGGCCGCACCCCGAGTTCGGCAAGTTTGCCATCGCGGCGGGCCAGGTGGCCTTCGGCTACACCTCGTTCGGCTGGCGCATCGTGCCGGCGATCTGCGGCACCTTGCTGCTCGTGCTGGTCTATCCGCTCGGCCGCCGCTTTGGCCTGTCGCCCCCCTGGGCGCTGCTCGGCCTGGTCCTCGCCGCCTCCGACTTCATGGGCATCGTCCAGTCGCGCATCGCCACGCTCGACATCTTCGTCGCGCTCTGGTCGGTCCTGTGCGTCTACCTGGCTTTGCGCTACGTGCAGACCGGCCACAAGCTGCGCTGGCTGTTCCTCTGCGGGCTGGCCGGCGGCCTCGCGTTCGGCACCAAGTGGTCGGGCGCGTTTCCCTGCGTGGCGGCGGCGGCCATCATGGTGCTCTACCGGCGTCGCTCCTGGCGCCGGCCGGCCGGCACGGTCGTCCTGCAGGCGCTGCGCGACGCCGCCCTGCCCGCCGTAGCCCTGGTGGTGCTGCCGGTGGCGGCCTACTTCGCGAGCTACACCGTCTACTTCCTGAAGGGCCGCCATACGCTCTCGCAGTGGTGGGAGCTCCAGCATCAGATGTGGTGGTTCAACGAGAACCTGCACGCCACGCACACCTACGCATCAAAGGCCTACACCTGGATCTTCGACTACCGGCCCGTCTGGTACTACTACGAGGACATCCACAATTCGGTGCACGGCATCATCTCGATCGGCAACCCCCTGCTCTGGTGGGTCTCCGTCCCGGCCCTGCTCGGGCTCGTCGTGCTCGCCGTGGTGCGCCGCGACCGCGAGCTCGCCCTGCTGCCCCTGATGGTGGCCTGTCTGTACCTGCCCTGGCTGCGCACCTCGCGCACCGAGTTCATGTACTACATGACGCCGGTGGCTCCGTTCATGGCGCTCGCGGTGGCCATGGGCTTGCGCGAGCTGTCGGCGAGCCGCGTGCCCAAGCCGCAGTGGGCCGGGCTGTGCTTCGCCGCCGCCACCGCCGTCACGGCCCTGTTCTGGTATCAGATCGGTCAGGCCGCCGCCTGGATGTTCTGGCGCAACCCGAGCAGCCTCTCCCCCGCGCTGGGCCACGTGGTGTTCGCCGTGGCCATCGGGGTGGCCGCGTTCGGGCTCGTCCTGCTGACTCTCTGGTCGCGCACCCGCGGCGTGTGGCCGTACCTGAGCTGGCTCTACGCGGGCGCGGTCAGCGGCGTCATGCTCGCCTTCCTGCCGATCCTGATCGACCTGAGCATCTCGGTCACGCACTTCTACCACCTCATGTGGTTCCGCAACTGGATCTGACGCCCGCCACGGCGCCGACCGGGCGTCGCAGGCCACCCGCCCCCGCAAGCCCACGGGGCGCGAGCCGGCCGCTGATCGCGCTCGTGCTCATCGTCATCGCGCTGTCGGCGGTCGTGCGGCTGGTCAACCTCGACGTCTTCCCCACGCTGGTCTTCGACGAGCATTACTACGTGCACGACGCAGGCTCGATCGTGCACGGCCGCATGGGGCCGCGCCGGCCCTCACCCTGGAAGCCAGGTGACGGGCGCTCCCTGGCCCATCCGCCGCTCGGCACGCTGTCGATCGCCGCCGGCATCGTCGCCCTGGGCAACGATCCGTGGGGCTGGCGCGTGCCTTCGGCGATCGCCGGTACGCTGCTGATCGCCCTGGTCTATCCGCTGGCCCGCCGCCTGCGGCTGCCGCCCGTCTGGGCGTTCGTCGCCCTGTTGCTGGCCGCCTCCGACACGATGCTGATCGTCGAGTCGCGCCTCGGCGTGCTCGACCCGTTCGTGGCGCTCTGGTCGACCGCCTGCATCTACTGCGCGCTGCGCTACGTGCAGTCGGGCCGCCCGGCCCGCTGGCTCGTGGCCTGCGGCGCGACTGGCGGCCTGGCGCTCGCCAGCAAGTGGTCGGGGGTGCTCGCGCTCGCGGCCGCCGCGGCGATCTGTGGTGTCCGCTGGGCGCACGGGCGACGCCGGGCGAGCGCGGAACCGGTCGGCGCCGCGACCGGCGCGGGCGAGACCGGCGGCGCCGCCGGCAGCGCCGCCGGTCTCGCCCGCGCCGTCGTCTGCCTCGTCGCCCTGCCGCTCGCGGTCTATCTCGCAAGCTACGCCGACTACTTCGTCAGCGGCCACACGCTGCGCCAGTGGCTCCACCTGCAGGGCTACATGGCGAGCTTCAACTGGCACGTCCAGGGTAGCTCGACGATGGCCTCGCGACCGCTCACCTGGATCTTCGACGCCACGCCGATCTGGTATCGCTGGGCCGAGGGACCGCACGGCGTGCTGGGGATGATCGCCATCGGCAACCCTCTCCTGTGGTGGGGCTCGATCGCGGCCGTGATAGGGCTGCTCTGGACCGCCTGGCGGCGGCGCGACGGTCGCCTCGCCGCGGCGCCTCTGCTGGTCTGCATCCTCTACCTGCCGTGGCTTGCGACGAGTCGCGAGACCTACATCTACTACCTCACGCCGGCGATCCCGTTCCTCGCGGTCGCGGTGGCCACGGGGCTCGCCCGGCTGGCCGGACCGGTGGTGCCGCCCGCTCGCTGGGCGGTGCCGGTGTTTGCCGCGGGCGCCCTGCTGATGGGCTTTGCCGCCGGTGGCACAGTGCCGCTGCTCCTGGCGGCGCTGGCGGCGGCCGGCGCGGCAGTGGCGCTCATCGTGATCGTGGCACGGCGCCGCGCGGCGAAGGCTGCTCCGGCGGGGAGCACCGCAGCGGACGATTCCGCCGTGGCGACAGCCGCGGCCGCGGCGCCCCTGCGACCGGCGGCCGTCCTCGCCTGGCTGTACACCGGGGCGGTCGCGGGGCTGGCTTTGGCCTGGCTGCCGTTCCTGGTCTCGTATACCGCCTCGTACGGCTACTACGAGCGCCTGACCTGGTTCGCTACCTGGCGCTGAGCGGCGCCCCGAGCGCGCCTGACAGCAGCCGCCGCGCCCGACCGCCGCCCGCGTCTCAGCCGATCAGCGCCGCCATGACCGCCTTCTGGGCATGCAGGCGGTTTTCGGCCTGGTCGAAGACCACCGACTGCGGGCTGTAGAGCGCCGCCTCGGTGATCTCCTCGCCCCAGTGGGCCGGCAGGCAGTGCATGACGTGCACTTGGGGGCCGGCGAGCGCCAGCAGCGCGTCGTTTACCTGATAGTCGCGCAGGGCGGCGAGGCGTACGTCGTGCTCTGACTCCTGACCCATGCTCGTGAAGGTGTCGGTGTAGATCACGTCGGCGCCCTTGACGGCCGCGCGCAGGTCGCTCGTCAGCTCGATCGTGGCACCGGTCTCGGCGGCGTCGGCGCGGGCGCGGGCGATGATGTCGGCGTCGGGGCGAAAGTCGTCGGGCGTGCAGACGATGACGCGCATGCCGGTCTTGGCGCCGACTTCGGCCAGCGAGTGGGCCACGTTGTTGCCGTCGCCCGAGTAGACCAGCGTGCGACCTTCGAGGCCGCCGCAGTGCTCCTTGATGGTGAGCGCGTCGGCCATCGCCTGGCAGGGGTGATGATCGTCGGTCAGACCGTTGATGATCGGGATCGTGGCGCTGGCCGCCAGGTCGACCACGTCGGCCTGGGCGTAGGTGCGGATCATGATGGCGTCGAGGTAGCGCGAGAGCACGTGGCCGGTGTCCTTCATGGTCTCACCGACGCGCAGCTGAATGTCGTTGGCATTCAGAAACAGCGGCTGGGCGCCGAGCTGTGCGATGCCCACCTCGAACGAGATGCGCGTGCGCGTCGAGGTCTTGGTGAAGATCATGCCGACGGCCTTGCCGGCGAGCAGCCGGTGGGCCTCGCCGCCCTTCTGGGCCGCCTTGAGCTCGCTCGCCAGATCGAGCAGCGCGACGACGTCGGCCGGCGCGTAGTCGTGCACGGTAAGAAAGTCGCGGCCGGCGAGGCCCAGGTCGGTGACGCGGTCTTGGAGCGCGGTCATGTGGCCTCCTTCGGGGCGCCAGGGATGTGCACGCGGGCGGGGGCGGTTGTGCCGCCCCCGCCCGCGCGGTCAGGTGATGCTATCAGACCGCCCTGCGCCGGCTCAGATGAACTTGTACTGGCGAAGGACGTCCTCGAGTGTCGGGTGACCGATCTCCTGCAGGTCGTAGCCGACCTGCACCGCCGGCAGCTTGACGTCGATGATGCGGCGCAGGTCCATCGGCGTGCCGATCACCACGACGTCGGCGCCGGAGGCGTTGATCGTCGTCTCCAGGTCCTTCAGCTGCTGCTCCGAGTAGCCCATGGCGGGCAGCAGCACGCCGATGTTCGGATACTTCTCGAAGGTCGCCTTGATCTCACCCGTGGCGAACGGCCGCGGGTCGATGAACTCGGCGGCGCCGAGCTGGCGGGCGGCCACCATGCCGGCGCCGTACTTCATCTCGCCGTGCGTGAGGGTGGGGCCGTCCTCGACCACCAGGACGCGCTTGCCGCGAATGGCGGCCGGGTCGTCGACCGACACCGGTGAGGCGCCCATGATGATCTGCGCGGTCGGGTTCACCGAGCGCACCGCCTCGAGCTCGGCTTCGATGCCGGCCCTGTCGGCCGAGTCGATCTTGTTCATCACGATGACGTCGGCGAGGCGCAGGTTGACCTCGCCGGGGTAGTAGCGCAGCCCGTCGCCGGGACGGTGCGGGTCGGCGACGGTGATGTAGAGGTCGGCCTTGTAAAAGCTGTAATCGTTGTTGCCGCCGTCCCAGAGGATGACGTCGGCCTCCTTTTCGGCCTCGCGCACGATCGCTTCGTAGTCGACGCCGGCGTAGATCACGTTGCCGGCCACGACGTGCGGCTCGTACTCTTCCATCTCTTCGATGGTGCACTCGTTTGCGGCCAGGTCCTCGATCGTCGCGTAGCGCTGCACCCGCTGCTTGACGAGGTCGCCGTAGGGCATCGGGTGACGGATGCTGACGACCTTCTTGCCGGCCTCGCGCAGCATGGTCTGGATCTTGCGCGTGGTCTGGCTCTTGCCGGCGCCGGTGCGCACGGCGCAGACGGCGATCACCGGCTTGGTCGACTTGACCATCGTGTGGTCGGGGCCCATCAGGCGGAAGTCGCAGCCCAGGGCGTTGACCAGGGCCGAGCGGTGCATGAGGTACTCGTAGGGCACGTCCGAGTAGGCGAAGACGATCTGCTCGGGGTGGTGCTTCTTGACGAGCGCGGTGAGCTCGGACTCGTCGTGGATCGGGATGCCGTCGGGGTAGAGCTTGCCGGCCAGGGCGGCCGGGTACTTGCGGTCGTTGATATAGGGGATCTGGGTGGCCGTGAAGGCCACGACCTCGTAGTGCTCGTTGTCGCGGAAGTAGGTGTTGAAGTTGTGAAAGTCGCGGCCCGCGGCTCCCATGATCAGGACCTTCGTTCTGGCTGCCATGCTCACTCCTCTGGGATTGATGGGGTGCTCCGCGCCACGATCTTGTTCGTCAGGCCGGCGGAGTGAACAAACGCGGTGTCGACGTACGCCGAGGTCATGAGCTGCAGCGTGGCGCCGTAGTTGGGGATGAAGGCGAGACGCTCGCCCAGGCGCGGCGGGCGCGACATGGCCTCGACGTCGACGATCAGGTGGTCGCTCGAGGCACCCAGCACCTCGACGCGCGGGTCGACCGGCACGAGGCCCTCGGGCGGCGCGTCCTGGCGGCCGAGGGCGCAGATGGCGCGCCGCCGCGGCCCGCGGTCGACGAAGGTGGGACGGTTGCCGAAGGCGTCCTGGGCGGTCTCGCCGCGGGGCATGCTGGGCTTGACCAGGCACTCGATCACGGGCGCCTCGACCACGAACGCGTCGAGGCTCAGGTCGAGCGTCGGTTCGCGCGTCAAGGTGTCGACGCCCAGCAGGATGGTCTCGCCGATCCGCAGGCTGTTCACCGGCGCCGGCATGCGGCCGGCGAGGGTCAGGTCGATGCTGCCCGAATTGCCGCCCGAAACGAACTGCAGAGGGCGACCCAGGCGGCGCTCGGTCTCGGCCGCCAGCGCGGCCAGCTCGCCGAGGTTCGCAGGCGTCGGGCACACCGCCCCATAACAGGTGAGATTGACCCCGATGCCGGCCAGCTCTACGTGGGTGAGCGCCTCGACGGCCGCGGCGAAGGCCGGCAGGTCGGCCGGCAGCATGCCCTCGCGCAGGTCGCCCAGGTCGACCATGGCGACCACGCCGTGACGCTTTCCCGCCACGGCAGCGGCGCGCTCCAGGGCGAGTACTGTCTCGAGCTCGCTTTCGAGGGAGACGTCGGTCAGGCGCACGGCTTCGGAGGCCAGCGCGGGCGTGGGCGAGCGCAGCAGCCAGATGGGCGCCACGATACCGGCGGCGCGCAGGCGCTCGGCGTTTTCGAGCCGCGACTCGCCGAGCGCCTGCGCGCCGCCGGCCAGCATGGCGCGCGCGACCTCGGGACTGCCGCAGGTCACCTTGGTCACCGCGACCACGTACATGTCGCCGAGCGCGGCGGCAACACGGCGGGCGTTGCCGCGGACCTTCTCGAGATCGACGGTGAGCGTGGCGCGAGCGGTCATCAGTCTCCCCCTGCCCCGGGACTCGTGCCGGCCCGGCGTGGCGGCAGCCCCGCAGACGACCGGGCGGGCGGGCCGCCTGGGGCGACCCTGCATAATCTTTATACAGAAGCTTATGCTGAAGCCCCTGCGCGATGCAAGCGTCGGATGGGCGTTGGGGGGCCGTCCGTCGACGCGGCGATGGGGCGATGGGGCGACGCCGTGCGGACCTGCTCTCAGACGCCGAGGCTCGACCTCATCAGCGCCACCACCGCGGCGCCGTCGAAATGGGACAGCAGGGCGCCGCAGTCGGCCAGCACGTAGTCGGAGTCGAGCACGCAGCGCGCGTCGGCCGGGGGCAGCAGACGGTCGCCGCCGTCGGCGCGCGTGGCGGCCAGCATGGCCTCGCCGCCCGGCAGGCGGGTGAGGCCGCCGCCCGTGCCGACCAGCAGCCGGCAGGCCGTCAGGTCGCGGCCGCGGGCCACGGTCTGGCGGCCCGTCGGCGTGTACAGATGGGCGAGCCTGCCGGCATGACGCCGCACGCCGGTCACGGTGCAGAAGGCGGCCAGCGCGTGGGCGGCCTCTCTCTGCGCGACCGTCGCGGGCAGCGCCGGCGGCAGCTCGGCGGGCCGTTCGCCGGCCGGCATCATGGCGGCCACGTGACGCGCGCTGACGAACGTGCCCAGGTCGCCTTCGACGGTGCGCCGGCTGTGGGCCTGCGGCTCGGTCTGGATGGCGGTGTACTCGGGGCTGCCGTCGGTGATCGAGTGGACGTCGGTGGTCGCCCCGCCGACGTCGACTACGACCAGATCGCCCAGGTCGTCCGCCAGCCGTTCGGCGGCCAGCAGCACGGCGCCCGGCGTAGGCAGGATGCGGCCGCTCACGACCTCACCGATGCGCTCCATGCCGGGCGCATGGGTGATGTGCTCCTCGAAGGCGTCGTGGATGACCGCCCGGGCGGGCACGATGTCGAGCTCGTCGACGGCCGGGTAGACGTTGTCCGTGACGCGTACCCGAAAGCCGGCTCGCTCGAGCAGCTCGCGCGACTCGTCGCTCACGGCCGAGTTGCCGGCGTACACGACGATCGGCCGCAGCGAGAGCTCGCCGAGCCGAGCCGCGTTGCCCAGCACGGTGTCGCAGTCGCCGCCCTCCACCCCGCCGGCCAGCAGGATGAGGCTCGGCCGAGCCTCTTCGATGTGGCGCAGGTCGCGCTCACGCAGCAGGCCGGCCGTCTGGTAGGTGACCACGGCGCCGGCGCCGAGCGCGGCTTCGCGGGCCGCCATGGCCGTCATGCGCGCGGTCAGGCCGTGGACCGTCATGCGCAGACCGCCGGCGGCCGAGCTCGTGGCCAGGGTGAGGCGCGGCGCGAGCGGCCCGACCTGTTCTTCGAGGGCAGCTCGCGCCGCGCCGACCCCGACCGTGACGTCGCCCTCGGCCACCGAGGTGGCGGCCACTCCCTGGCCCAGCAGCACAGGATGCGTGCGCGGGTAGTCGCTCAGGCCGTCGAACGCCGAGACCACCGTCGTGGTCGAGCCGATCTCGGAGACCAGCGCGTCGATGGGGCGGGCGGCGCCTGCGGCGCCGCCCACCCCCCGTGGTGCGTCGGTGGCGGCGGTCACGCGACCGTCGCTTGCGTGCGTATGAGGGCGGTCATGTGGCGGCTAGTCTACCGCCCCCGCTCGGACGGCGCCCGCGGCCCCGTCTGCGCGGCGCCCTGGCCGCGCTCGCCCAGCGTCTTGACGATGAACGAGGCTACGTCCAAGCCCTTGGTGCCGCGCCCGAAGCCGGCATCCATGCCCCAGCTCTGAGCCAGCTCGCCGGTGACCTGCGTGCCGCCGGCGATCAGCAGCAGCTTGTCGCGCACGCCCTTTTCGACGGCGAGGTCGGCGAGCTTCTCCATGTTCTGACGGTGCATGTCGCCGTGGGTGATGATGGTCGAGATGAGCACCGCGTCGGCGGCGTGCTCGATGGCCGCGTCGAGCACCTTCTCGACCGGCACCGAGGTGCCCAGGTACTCGCACTGCACGCCGTAGCCTTCGAGGCCGCCGTGCTTGATGTCGATGATCTCGCGCATGCCGACCGAGTGCTCGTCCTCGCCCACGGTGGCGCCGACGACCTTGAGGCCGTGCTCCTTCACGAAGGCGCGGACCTCGTCGTCCGACAGCGTCTCGGGCGGCGGCGGAATGACGAGCGTGGCCTGGTCGACCACGACGTCGAGTCTGCCCTTGACCTCGACCAGCGTGCCTTCGGCAGGGTGCATCACCTGCTTGTGGATCACCTCGGGATCGTGCAGGTTCATCGCTTTGGCGAGCTCGAGCGCGGCGAACTCGGCCACCCTTTCGGGCGCCGGCAGAAAGAGCGTGACCACGACGATGCCGTCGCCGGCCCACTCGACCTCGGGCTTCAGCAGGCCCTTGTCACGCAGCTCGGCGGTGCGCTCCAGGCGCACGTTGACGTTGTCTTCGGGGTCGAGCTCGTCGGTGAAGGGCACCCTCTCGACGTCGCACAGCGTGCAGCCGCCGATCAGGTCGCACGGCTTGTGCTCGTAGGCGCCGGCCGTGCCGGCGTCGTCCCCGTCGCCGTAGCCCGCCGGCAGATGGTTGAC
>CAVTCH010000018.1:0-7441 GCA_963733255.1 uncultured Actinomycetes bacterium | reverse complement strand
AGTCGCACTATGAGCCCCGCGCCATGAGCGCCGACCAGCGCGTCATCGACGCCGCCGTCCGGGCGATCCGCCGCGAGCTGACCGATATCCACGATTCGATACCGCGCTGCAGCCGTTGCGAGAACTACCTCGCCGTGGTGGCGCGGGTGGCCGGCGACCTCGAGGGCGTCGCCACACCCGACGCCGCCGAGACCCGGGAACAGCTCGCCGCCTGGCTTGCCGAGTCGGCGGGCCGGGTCAAGACGACCAACGACTGCGAGGTCTGCGTGCCCGTCGGCCCGTACGAGCGCTTCGTCAGGGCGCTTGCCGGAGCCGGCGAAGAGCGTCCGCCGTCCCGGTAGCCTGCGCCGGGCCTCCAGCGCCCGCGCCGTGGTCTCGGCCTCAGCGCCCGCGCACGTGCGCCGCGCTCGCCGTGCCCGCGTCTGCCCTTCGGCCACCGTGTCTGCGCGTCGGCCTCAGCGCTTCAGCGTCTGCGCGATGATCGTCCAGAAGCTCGGCTCTTCGTGGTAGAGCTGCCAGATGGCGATACCGCCGATGTCGGGAAAGGCCGTCTCCATCAGCTTGAGCTTGGTCGCCAGCGCGGGGCCGTCCACGAAGTAGAGCACGTGCTTGACGCCGCTCGAGTCGGTGTAGCTCAGGTCAGCCTCGCCGGAGGCGGGGTCGTGGGCGACCTTGAAGTGGTGGGCGGCGATCAGCGCGGCGGCGTCGGCGGCCTGCACGGCGGTCGCGCCGCCGGCGTGCCAGTCGTAGCCGTAGAACGGCAGGCCCATGTAGATCTTGCGGGCCGGCACGACGGTCTTGGCGAAGTCGATCACCGACCGGGTCCAGGCGAGCGGCGCCTGCGGGCCGGCGCCGCTCCACGGTCCGCTGTAGCTGTAGGTCATGATCTTGAGCTCGTCGACGACCTTGCCGAGGGCGTGGTAGTCGGTCGCCTGCTGCGAAGCCCAGCGCCCGGGCTCCGAGGTCTTGGCGAAGACGGCGACCGAGAGCAGGCGGTCGTGGGCGTGCAGCGCACTTGCGAGCGCGGCCATGAAGGAGCTGAAAGCGTCGCGCTCGCCGGCCGGGATGAGCTCCCAGTCGATGTCGATGCCGTCGTACCCCCTGCCGACCGCGAGCTGCACCAGCGAGTCGACGGCGCGCTGCCGCGTGACGGGCGACGAAAGGATGGCACGCGGGATCGCGCTCGTGAACGAGCCCCTGCTGCTGGGCCGGTTGGTCACCGTGGCGAAGACCTGCACGCCGTGGGCGCGCGCCTTGGCGACGAGGGCGAGGTTCTGGCGGCCGGCGCTCACGGCGCCGTTCGCGCCGATCGTGTACCAGTCGCAATCGACCTCGTCGATCGCCTTGGCCGCCAGGGCCGCGTCGATCGTGCGCGAGGTGCTCGTGAGCCACGCCGTGACGCGCTGGCGGCGGCCGCCCGCGGGAGCGTTGAGGTGCCCCGAGAACGACGGTCCACCACCGCCGTGGCGGGTCGCGAGGGCGACGGCCGCCAGGCCCAGGACGAGCAGCGCCGCGATCAGGACAAGGATGAGCAGCGGGCGGCGAAGGGGGCCGCGCGTGGGAGGGCGGGTACCGGACGAGCGGCGTGAAGCGGCGGCCGTTGCGCCGGGCGGGGCGTCCGCCGGCGGCGGTGTCGGAGCGTCCGCCGCCGGCGTCGTCGAGGCGTCGTCCGCCGAGGGCTGATCGTTCGGAGGCGGCGCGGGTGTCGGTTCGGGCGAGGGGTCCATCGGGCGTCAGTGTAGCAGCCGGAGCGCGACGGGCCCCCGATTACCGGTCGGGCCTAACGTCCGCTCAGGCTCGCGGCGGCGGCGCGCTGCTCGTGCTCCACCTCTCCGGCTACGAGACAGCCGGCCGCGTGATCGTTGACGAGGCCGGCGGCCTGCATCGTGGCGTAGGCGGTCGTCGGCCCTACAAAGCGAAAGCCGCGGCGACGCAGCTCGGCGGCCAGCGCCGTCGACTCGGGCGTGACGGCCGGCCAGTCGGTGCGCGAGCGGATCGGCGCGGGCGCCGCCGCCGGTCGAAAGCGCCATAGGAGCGCCGCCAGCGAGCCGCACTCCTCGATCGTCGCGAGGCAGCGCCCGGCGTTGTGCACGGCGGCCTCGATCTTGCGGCGGTTACGCACGATGCCGGCGTCGCTCATGAGACGCTCCACGTCGGCCGGCCCAAACGCGGCCACGTCGGCCACGTGAAAGTCGGCGAAGGCGGTCCGGAAAGCCGCCCGCTTGCGCAGGATCGTGAGCCACGACAGGCCCGACTGGAACGCCTCGAGGCAGAGGCGCTCGAAGAAGCCGTCGTCGCTCAGGACGGGACGGCCCCACTCCCTGTCGTGGTAGTCGAGGTACTCGGGCGCGCCGATCGCCCAGAAGCAGCGAGGGCGGCCGTCGGGGCCGGCGGCCAGGGCGTCTGTCGCGTTCGTGGGGTCGCTCATCTCGGCCTCCTCGCCGGCACGCGCGCACGTCGATCGTTCCGGTTCCTGAATGAGACCTGAACGACTGTTTGACGGGGCTGGCGTCGAGATTACTACAGTAAGCCTCCCAAGCTCGCATCTGGTTACGCGGCCGAGCGGTCTGGAGGCGCATGGAAGACTATCCCGCACTGCACCGCTACGCGGACGAGCAAGCCCGAATGTACGACGCGAAGCGCTTCACGCATGCCCGGGGCAGGGCGGTCGATGCCATGGAGTGGCTGCTTCTTCGCCGCGCGCTCACCAGGTTCGAACGGCGCGGTGGACGCCTGTCTCACGTTCTCGATGTGCCCGTTGGAACGGGGCGCATGGCGAAGCGTATGGGCGCCCGGGGTCTCGACGTGACGGGGCTCGATGCCTCAGAGGACATGCTCGCCGTCGCGCGGAGCGCCAATGCGGCGCAGGCCTACGAGACCGGCAGGGCCGAGGACCTGCCGTTCGCGGACCGTTCGTTCGACGCCGTCGTCAGCGTGCGGCTGTTCGGTCACCTGCCGACCGGCGCCAAGGCGGAGGTGCTGAAGGAGTTCAGAAGGGTCGCGCGAGACGGCGCCATCGTCTTCGTGCCGGGGCAGACGAGGTGGCTCAGGGCGCGTCGGGCCAGGCGGGCGCGACGCAAGGGCGCCGCGGGTCTGTGGTTCCCAGTGACTGCGTCGCAAATGCGCGACCTGGCCGGCCAGGCGGACCTGCGCGTCGTCTGCACATTGCACCTCCTCTGGGGGTTCTCCGAGTCGAGGGCAGTGATCCTGATCCCCAGGTAGGGCGCCGGCGACTGCCGCGGTGGCGCGGCTTGAAGCACGTGCGAATCGCTCTCATACTGCGAGAGTCGTGAGCCTTGCCACCATCCTCATCGTCGAAGACGACCTCGAGATGCGCTCGATGCTGGTCCGCGGGCTGCGCGAGGAGGGTCTCCACGTCGAGAGCGTGGGGACGGGGGCGCAGCTCCTCGCGCGAGTGGCGGATCGCCCTCCGGATCTCTTCATCATCGATATCGGGCTTCCCGACGCCGACGGTCGCGACGTCTGCCAGGCCCTTCGTGCCCAGGGCGTTTCGGCGCCGATCCTGTTTCTCACCGCTCGCGACGCGCTGTCCGACCGCCTCTCCGGCTTCAGCGCGGGCGGCGACGACTACCTGACCAAGCCGTTCGCCTTCGCCGAGCTGGTCGCGCGGCTCGAAGCGCTCCTTCGTCGGGCCGGCGGTGAGCCGGCGGTCGAGGTGGGGGAGTTGAGAGTCGAGCCGAGGTCGCATGCCGCCGTCTGCCGGGGCGTGTCGGCCGGGCTCACGCCGACCGAGTTCCGCTTGCTGGCGCGGTTGGCGGCGGCGCCCGGCGAGGTGGTGCGCCGGCACGCCCTCGTCGAGGTCGCCTGGCCCCACGGCGCGATCGTCCAGGAAAACACCCTCGACGCCTACATCGCGCGCCTTCGTCGCAAGCTTTCCGGCCTGCCCGGCGCACCCGAGATAGTCACCGTGCACGGCGTGGGATACCGCGTCCGATGACGCCCTTGGGCGGCCGTTCGCTCAGCGTGAGGATGCGCCTGCTGCTGACGGTCGTGGTGGCGGTCGCCGCGGCTCTGGCGTTGATGACGCTGGGGTTCAATCTGTTGCTCTGGCGGGGGCTCTCCTCCGACGCCGATGCGCTGGCGCGGTCGCGCGCGGCCGTCGAGGTCAGCGAGCTGACGGTCGTCGGGGGCCGCGTCGTGCCGTCGGAGCTGCCCGACAAGGGGGGACTCGACAGCGAGGCGTGGCTGTTCGTCGACGGCCGCGCCGTCGACGGGCCGACCGTCGGTCGCACGCTTGACCGGGCGGCTCGTGGCGCCGTCGCGACGCCCGGGGTCATGGTCGACGTCCCAAGCGAAGGGGTCCGCCTCTATGCCCTGCCGGCCGTGGTCGCCGGCAAACAGGTCGCCGTGATCGTCGTCGGCGTGTCGATGAGGCCCTACCAGATCACGCGACGGACCGCCCTGATCGGATCGCTCGCCCTCGCCTGTGCCCTGCTGGTCGTGGTCACCCTGGTCACACGCTGGGTGCTCGCGGCGGCTTTGCGGCCCGTCGCGGAGATGACTGCCGACGCCGAAGCCTGGAGCGTGCGCGACGTCGATCGACGCTTCGTCGCGGACGGGTCGCACGACGAGCTGGGCCAGCTTGCGGCGACGCTCAACGGCCTGCTCGACCGCCTCTCCGCCAGCCTGCGCCGCGAGCA
The DNA here is from genome assembly GCA_963733255.1 of uncultured Actinomycetes bacterium. Lineage (GTDB taxonomy): Bacteria > Actinomycetota > Thermoleophilia > UBA2241 > UBA2241 > Bog-752. The sequence goes on along the minus strand of CAVTCH010000018.1, from coordinate 2,780 downwards.
GCGCTTCTCGGCGGAGCTGTCGCACGAACTGCGCACGCCGCTCTCGAAGATCTGTGGCGAGGCGGAGCTGGCGCTGCGCCGCGAGCGTGAGCCGAGCGCCTACAGGGAGGCGCTGCAGAACGTGCTGGACAACGCGCGGACGATGGCGCGCGCCATCGACACCCTGGTGGTCGCGCAACGCCAGCAGACCGGGCTGGCCCGCGGCAGCGCCGACTCGGAGGCAGTGGTCACCGAGGTGGCCGCGACCTGCGGCGCCCTTGCCGGCGAGCGCGGCGTCGACCTTGCGGTGCGGGCGCCGGCGGCGACGGTGCTCGTCGGTGTCGAGCCCGAAGTGGCGCTACGCATCCTGCAGCCCGTCGTCGAGAACGCCTGCCAGTGCGCTCGCACGAGCGTCACGCTCAGCGTCGAGCGTGGCGACGGCGACGTCGTGTTCGTGGTCGAAGACGACGGTCCGGGTGTGCTGCCGGGAGAGTGCGAACGCATCTTCGAGCCAGGTGTGCGCGGCAGCGCCGCCGGCGACTGCGACGGCGGTCGAGCGTTTCCCGGCGCCGGCCTGGGTCTGGCGCTCTCGCGTCGACTCGCCCGTGCCGCGACCGGCGACGTGGCGTCATCGGCGGATGGCCACGGCGGCCGTTTTACCGTGCGTCTTCCGGGCGGCTGATCGCGCGGCGAACACTGAGCATGCCACTGCGGCAGTGCCACGGACGTGCCCCTGCGGTGGTGTCGCCTCGCTCCGCTCGCCGGCCCTCTCAGCTCGTGCGCCGGTACACCCAGATCGCCAGCGGGGCGCAGACGAGCACGATGCCCGCGCACCAGGCGATCGACTGCAGGACCCACGAGAGCGTCGGTCCGCCGAGCATCAGGGCGCGGGCCGCGTTGGCGGTCACCGAGACCGGCTGGTAGGTGGCAAAACCCTGCAGCCAGCTCGGCATGCTGCTCACCGGCACGAACACCGACGAAGCAAAGACGAGCGGCGCCAGCACCGGGAAGGTCGCCGCCTGGGCGCTCTCCGGGTCGCCGATCGCCAGGCCGACCGTGGCGAAGATCCACGAGAAGGCGTAGGCGAACATGAGAACGACCAGGATGCCGGCCAGAAAGAGGAGCGCGTTGGTCTGCACCCGAAAGCCGACGAGGTAACCCACCACGGCCATCAGGATCACCACCAGCACGTTACGCACGAGGTCGGCGCCGGTGCGCCCGGCGAGCACCGCCGACCGCGTCATGGGCAGGGCGTGAAAGCGCTCGAGCATGCCGCTCTTCACGTCGGTCGCCAGGCCTATGGCGGTGTTGGTCGCGCCAAAGGCGACCGTCTGCACGAAGATGCCGGGCATGAGGTAGTCGACGTAGGGCACGCCGCCGGGGACCTTGATCGCCCCGCCGAAGACGTAGCGGAATAGCAGCACGAACACGACCGGCTGGATCAGAGTGAAGACGACCAGCGTCGGCACCCGCCGGTAGACGATGAGGTTGCGGCGGGCGATGGCCCAGGCGTCGCGGAAGGCGCCGAAGGCCGGACGGCGCTGGGGCAGGTAGCCCGACCTTGGGGTAGTCACCGTAGCGCTCATGACGCCCTCCTGCGCAGCCATTCGCTGGTCGCCTCCGCCGTCGCGCCGCTGGCCGTCTCGCCGGCTTCGCGGTCGGCGTAGGCGTCTGCGCCGTCGGAGCCGCCATCGCCGGTGCCGATAGAGCCGCCATCGCCGGTGCCGGAGCCGCTTTGGCCGGTGTCGTCGGAGTTCCCGCCGCCCTCGCCGCGACTCTCCTCGTCCCCGCCCTCCGGCCGCCGGCCGGTGAGCGCCAGGAAGGCGTCGTCGAGGGTCGGCTCGTGGACTCTGAGCGTGGCCGGCGACAGCGAGTTGGCGTCGAGCGTGCGCAGCGCTTCGATCAGCGAGCGCGGCCCGTTGATGGCGGTGAGGTGGACCAGCGTGCCGTCACGCCGGGGGTGGTCGGAGCAGACGCGCACGAGCAGCTCGTGGGCCTGGCGGGCCTGCTCCTCGGTCTCCATGCCGATCTCGATCACGGTGTCGGCCAGGTGCGACTTGAGGCCCGCCGAGGTGTCGTTGGCGACGATGTGACCGTGGTCGACCACCGCGATGCGGTCGGCCAGGCGGTCGGCCTCTTCCAGGTACTGGGTGGTCAGCAGCACCGTCGAGCCTTCGGCGACCAGCTCACGGATGACGGCCCACAGCTCGGTGCGGCTCTGGATGTCGAGGCCGGTGGTGGGTTCGTCCAGGTAGAGAACAGGCGGCCGCTGCACGAGAGCGGCGGCGACGTCGAGCCGCCGCCGCATGCCGCCGGAGTAGGTGCGCACCGGCCTGTCGGCGGCGTCGCTCAGGTCGAAGCGTTCGAGCAGCTCGGCGGCGCGCGGCGCGACGTCGCGGCGGCGCATCTGGGCGAGCGTGCCTATGAGGCGCAGGTTCTCGCGGCCGGTGAGGTTGGCGTCCACGGCCGCGCTCTGACCGGCGAGCCCGATCTGAAAGCGCACCGCGGCGGCCTGGCGCACGACGTCGCGGCCCATGACCTCGACGCGGCCGGCGTCGGGCCGCAGGATGGTCGCCAGCACGCGCACGGCGGTCGTCTTGCCGGCGCCGTTCGGCCCCAGCAGGCCGAACACGCTGCCCGCCCGAACCTCGAAATCGATGCCGTCGAGGGCGACGACCGTGTCGAACTTCTTGACCAGCCCCTCGACGACGATGGCGGCATCAGACATTGGGCTCCTTCAGGAGGGTGAACGGTGGCTCATGCTTTGGTGCCCAGAAGCCGGACGGTTTTAATCCTTTTTA
>CAVTCH010000017.1:0-115050 GCA_963733255.1 uncultured Actinomycetes bacterium | reverse complement strand
AACAGGGCCGGAGGGAAGGAGACCCCCGGTCACCGAGGAATGCAAAACAGCACTTGAGATGCTTCATGGGAGGGCACCTTGGATGGTTCAGAGCTTTTGAAACTAGCTGATCTGTGTGGTGACAGTCTACCGCAGGGCAGGTCCAGACGTCCAAGCGCTGCCCTTGAGGAGTCCTTCCAGGCCACTACCAAAGTTTCCAGTTGGCACCGGGTGATCAAAATCACTATTCAAGACCTGTCTTGGAGTGCCGATGATGTCAGGTGTAGGATCATGACCCGCAGGGCTTTTATATCTTAATGCATTAGATCCCCTGCTTCCAGCCCGCACCGAGACTGTGTTCTATGTCATAGCAGTACCAATGCCATCATTGTCCGAGAGGATTCCCATGAGAATCAACCGTGCACAGCTGGTTTCAAGTTTCATTCTCGCAGCCGGGATGTCTGGTCTGGGTTGGCTCCAGGCCCAGACCGCCCAGGTGCGGGCCAAGGTGCCGACCGTGATCCCGGTCTACGAACCGAAGACCCAGATCAAGGGGGCCTTGGACCTCATTGGAACCGATGCGCTTTCCGATCTTGGCGATGAATGGTCCGCAGGCTTCAGGAAGTTCCATCCTGGATCCAACCTGATCTACCGCCCCAAGCTCACGACCGATGCCGTCAAGAACCTGATTGACGGCACCACCCTGCTGATCGTCACGGCCCGGCTGCTCACAGCGGATGAGACCAAAGCCTTCCAGACCAAATACGAGTACATGCCCATGCGCATCCCGGTCTGTCTGGACGCCAATATCGTGTTCGTGAACAAGACCAACCCCATTACCTCGATCACCATGGAGCAGCTGGATGCCATCTACTCCAAGAATCGCCTGAGCGGCGCCAAGGCGGCAGCCCTGACCTGGGGTGACCTTGGCTTGAAGGATGAATGGGCTAAACTGCCCATCAATGCCTACACCCGGCAACCGGGTTCAGCGACGTACGGCTCCGTCGTGGAGAAGGTCGCGCTCAACGGTGATCTTCGAGCGGACGTCCTGGAGCGGGCCGACGACTCAGCCCTGGCCGAAGCGATCACGACGGACCGGGCGGGCATTGCCATCGGCACCATGGCCTCCTGGTACTTCGCCAACAAGGTGCTCGCAGTGGAGCCCGCCCATTTGGAAAATGCCCGTTTTCCGGACCAGGAAAATATCACCACCAGCCGGTACCCCATGCCCCGTCTGTACTACATCTACTTGAACCGGACTCCCGGAGCCATCTTGCCTGCGCCGGTGAACGAACTCGTTCATTACCTGCTGAGCCTGGAAGGCCAGAACGCGGTGGCTGATTCCGGCCTTCTGCCTGGCCCCCCGGAATTCCTCCAGATCGCCATCAAGCGCCTGAACCGCTAGGCCGAGCGAATTCCCACGTAAAAGTGGCCCCATTTGGGGCCGCTTTTTCGTGTCAGCCCCGGCGCCAGCCGGTGGTGCCGTCTTTCCTGTCCTCCAGGACGATGCCCAACGACTTGAGCTGGTTCCGCACCCGGTCGGCCTCGGCCCAGTTCTTCGCGGCCTTGGCGGCTTTCCGGGCTTCGATGAGTGCTTCCACTCCCGCATCAAGACTGCTCTCCTGGTGAGGCCAGGCCGCGAAGATGGCATCGGTCTCGTCGAGGAATGCCAGCACGGCGTCCCGCTCCTCGTGGGTGAGCGCTACATGGTCATCCTGGGCGTTGAGATCGCTGATGAGCGTGAACAGGGCCGCAAGGGCTTCGGGTGTGTTCAGATCGTCGGTCATGGCCGCCCAGAAGGCCTCCCTTGCCTGATTCAGGCGGGCCGTGGGCTCCAGGGACGCCTTCCAGGGGCCGTCGCCGGCCTGCCCCTCACCCTCCATACGTGTGCGGAAGGCGCGGATGCGCTTGAGGGCGTTCTCAGCCGCTCGCAGACCCTCGAAGCTGAAGTTCAACACCTTCCGGTAGTGGTTGCTCTGGATGGCGTAGCGCAGGGCGATGGGATCCACGCCCTTGGCCATGAGGTCGCGAAGGGTGAAGAAATTCCCCAGGCTCTTGGCCATCTTCTGGCCCTCGACCATCAGGAACTCCCCGTGAACCCAGTGATTGACCCAGCGGTGACCCAGGCATCCTTCGCTCTGGGCGATCTCGTTCTCGTGGTGGGGGAAGATGAGGTCCACACCCCCGCTGTGGATGTCTACCCGTTCGCCCAGCAGTTCCAAGCCCATGGCCGAGCATTCGATGTGCCATCCAGGCCGCCCTGGGCCCCATGGGCTGTCCCAGCATGGTTCTCCAGGTTTGGCGGCCTTCCAGAGCACGAAGTCGGTGACGGAATCCCGCTCATATTCGTCGGCATCCACAGAGGTTCCCGTCTGCATCCCCTCGCGATCCAGGTGGGCCAGACAGCCGTATTGGGGAAGCCCCGCGATGCGGTAGTAGACGCTCCCGTCGCGGACATAGGCCAGTCCCTTCACCTCGAGGGCCTGGATGAGCTGGATCATCTGGGGGATATAGTCTGTGGCCCGGGGCAGGAAGTCGGCCCGCTGGATCTTCAGGGTGTCCAGGTCCTCCAGGAAGATGGCTGTGAACCGGTCCGTGAGGGCTTTCATGGCTGCGTGCCGGTTCCTGGTTGGAGGCGTCAGGCAGCCAGGGCTCCTTGGGAATCCCGGATGATCTTGTCCTCCACATCCGTGATGTTCATGCAGTGCTTGACCTGATGACCCGCGGCCTGGAAGGTCCGTTTGAGGAGGTCCTGGAACAGGAAGGTCCGCAGGTTTCCGATGTGTGCGTAGTTGTATACGGTGGGGCCACAGGTGTACAGGGAGATCTGTCCCTCGGACACCGGGCGCACGGGTTCCACCTGCCGTGTCAGGGTATTGAACAGTGAAAGGGGCCGACGCATTCTTTTCATGGCTCTAGGAAACCACCTTTTTGCCTCCCATCCAAAGCCCCTGGTGTTCACATGCGTCTGTTCGGTGGCCGGAAGCAGGACGAAGCGTCGGCAGAGCGTGCTGCACACCTGCAGAAGCTCCAGGCCGAGTGCCGCGTCCTCCAGGCCCGGCTGGAGGACACCCGGGAGCTGGTGCGGCACCTTGATGAGGACCGGGATGTGCTTCTGGCCGCCCTGGAGCTCATGCATCCGGAGAAAGACATCCGGACCCTGGCTCAGGTTCTGCTGGATGTCTGTTTCAAGCCACTGGGGCTAGCCTGCTTCTACGTGGCGGTGGCGGACTGGGACCGGGATCTGCTCCAGTTTGAGCTCTACCACGAGGGCGGGCGTACTCGGGACCATCCGGCCCGACGTCTTTCCGACCGAGCGGGTCTGTCCGAAAGGGTGCTGTCTGGGCGGCGGTCCCTCTACATCCGGACCACCGAGGAGGGACAGGCTGCGGGAAGCCTCCTGACCGCGGCGGAGCAGGCAACAGGTCTCATCCCCCATTCCTGGTACGGCGTGCCTCTCGGCTGGGGACCACGACCCCTGGGGCTGGTGAGTTTCCAAAGCTTCCATATGGATGCCTTCAGCGAAAGCCGCCGCAGGGTCATGGATGCCCTAGCCGCCCTGATGTCCACCTGCCTGGGAGATTGGGCCCCTCCTCAGGCGCCCTGAATCAGGGCCAGCAGATCATCCGGCAACACCCTCGCCCGATTGTCCGGACCTGCCACGAGGTGGACGCTTTCTCCCTCGGCCAGCAGCGTCCCGTCCCGTTCGATCCGGTAGCCGAACACGACGCGGCGACGCCCTGGTTCCAGGAGCGAGGTCCGCACCTGCACCAGCTCGTCGTAGCGGGCCGGAGAGCGGAAGCGCACCCGGATCTCGTTCACCACCAGTCGCACGCCCCGGGCCTCCCAATCTGCATAGCTCTGCCCGAGCTCCCGCAGGAAATCACTGCGCCCCAGCTCCATCCACACGGGATAGGTCGCGTGGTGGACGATGCCCATGGCATCCGTTTCGGCGTAGCGCACCCGGAGTTCGGTCAGAGATTCCATGTTGGGATTATCCACCACTCTGACTACCCCCATATCGGACAGCGCCCCGCGCTGTCCTCCCGCTCCCGCTGCGCTCTGCTTGCTGTCGCGGACGGGGCCCCGTGGTGGACGATGCCCATGGCATCCGTTTCGGCGTAGCGCACCCGGAGCTCAGTCAAGGATTCCATGCGTTCAGCGTACACGAAGAAGCCCCGCCGAAGCGGGGCCTGACGCTACACGGACCGGGCTCCCGGCTACTCGACGGTGACGCGGATGTGATCGCCCTTGTCCGTGGTGATCTCCAGGAGCAGGTCGCCCGACTTGGCGTCGGACAGCAGCTTCTGGAGCTGTTCGGGCTTCATGCCCTTCCTGGTTTCCCCATTGACTTTGATCTCGCTCTCGCCCGCCATGTCCAGTACGCCTTTGGCCAGGCTGATGGGCATGCGGATGTGGACCTCGGTGGGGCCATCCACGTCCTTGTGCCGGGTGTGGCGCTGCAGCATGGTCTTGGAAACGATGTCCACCTTGATGAACCGTGCGTTCTGCGCGGCCAATGGAAGGCCAAGGCTGGCCACCAGGGCCAGCGGAATCATAACGGCGCGCATGAGCGGCCTCCTGGGAAAGTGACGGGTTCGGCACTTGCCGAGTCGCATGGGATTACGGGGCACTGGCGTTCGGGATTAGCCGGTTATCCTGGGATCAGGAACGAAACCCGGTTTGTCTCCATCCAATCCAAAGCGGTTTTTCCGCCATCCTCTGGAGCCCCAGCATGAAGCCTCTTGCCGCCCTGTTTCTCGTGGCCGCGTCCCTGTCCGCTCAGGGCGTGACCAAGTGGGAGCATGACTACCAGGCCGCCCTTAAGCGTCGTCATGGAGTACGTCGAGGGCGAGACGCTCAAGGACCGCATCCGCCGCGAGGGTCGCTGCTCGCCAGGCGAGGCGGTGCGCGTCACGCTCGAGCTGCTGGCCGCCGTCCAGGTGGCCCACGGCGCCCACATCGTGCACCGCGACATCAAGTCGCAGAACATCCTGATCGACGCGGCCGGCACGGTGAAGGTCACCGACTTCGGCATCGCCAAGGCCGACGATTCGCAGATGACCGAGGCCGGGTCCATCCTGGGCACGGCCCAGTACCTCGCTCCCGAGCAGGCCAAGGGCGAGCCCGTCGACGAGCGCACCGACCTCTACTCGGTCGGCGTCGTCCTCTACGAGATGCTGACCGGCGGCCTGCCCTTCCGCGGCGACAGCGCCGTCACCGTGGCCCTGAAGCACGTGAACGAGCAGCCTCCCGAGCCGGCCGAGCTCGTGCCGGGCACGCCCTACTCGCTCAACCAGATCGTGCTCAAGGCGCTCGCCAAAGACCCCGACAATCGCTACCGCAGCGCGGCCGAGTTCAGCGCCGACCTCGTCGCGGCGCGCAGCGGCGGGCCGCTGCTCGCGGCCGGCTACGACCCGAGCCTCGAGCGCACGATCGTGCAATCGCCCGCCGGCGGCGCCGAAGGTACCACCCGCGTGCTGCCCAGAGCGGCGGCCGCGGGCGCCGCGGGCGCCGTTGGCGCCGCCGGCGCCGCGTCCGGCGGCTCGTCGGGCGGCCGCCGCCGGCACTCGCCGTGGCCCTGGATCGCCCTCGTCGCCTTTATCGTGATCGCCGCCGTCGCCGGCGTCGTGGTCTGGAAGTCGTTCTTCAACGACACCACGCGCGCCGTCCCCTCGGTCGTGGGCCAGGCTCAGGCGGCCGCCACGACGCAGCTCCAGAACGCGGGCTTCACGGTGAAGGTGCACAACGACTACACCGACCAGTTCGGCGCGGGCCTCGTCACCCGGCAGCAGCCCTCGAGCGGCGCCAAGCTGGCCAAGGGCGGCACGGTCGACATCTGGGTGAGCCGCGGCCCGGCCACCACCACGCTGATCGACTTCACGGGCTGGACGCCATCGGCGGTGGCGGACTGGCTGCACAAGTACGGCCTGATCGGCAAACAGCTTTCGGGCACGTCGACCACGGTCTCCAAGGGCAAGGTCTACAGGCAGAGCCCGTCGCCGGGCGTCACCGTGAGCCGCGGCGACACGGTCAGCTACTACGTCAGTCGCGGCACGCCTCAGGTGAGCGTCCCCGACCTCTCGGGGCTCGACCAGTCGGGGGCGGCCGGCGCGCTGCAGGCGGTCGGGCTCGTGCTCGGCACGCCCACCCAGCAGACCAGCACCACGGTGCCCGCCGGGCAGGTGATCAGTCAGTACCCGGTGGCCGGGACCTCGGTCGCCAAGGGCAGCACGGTGACCATCGTGGTGAGCAGCGGCTCGCCCTCGCCGAGCGGTACTCCGTCGCCCACCGGCACGCCGGTCACCGTGCCCAGCGTGCTCACGATGCCGCTGGCGGCGGCCGAGCAGCTGCTGACCAACGACGGCTTCGTGGTGGCGCCGCCCAAGTACGGCACGAGCACGCTGGGCGCGGGCATAGTGTACGACCAGTCACCCAAGGGTGGCGCGGCGACGACGTCGGGCAGCACGGTCACCATCTGGGTCGGCAAGTAGCCCGGAGCAGGTCTCCCGAACCGTAGCGGGCTCCCCCGGAGCCCGGAGCAGGTCCCCGGAGCTCGGCAGCATCCCGGAGCCCGGAGCAGGCCCTCGCCGGCCTTTCAGGCCTTGGCGATGAAGATCACGTAGATCAGGTAGAGCACGTACATCGACCCGGCCCCGCACAGCGTGAACCAGGTCAGCTTGTGCCTGAAGCGAAGCTGCAGGTAGAACACGGTGCCCGACACGAGGGCGAGCACGCCGCTCACGAGCCCCGTGCGCGTGAGCTCCCACGACGTGAAGATCAGCCCGATCGACACCGGGAACGTGCTCTGGAACACCATCGCCCCCGTGATGTTGCCCAGCGCCAGCGTGTCCTTGCCCTGCCGCACCCAGATCACCGAGTTGAACTTCTCGGGCAGCTCGGTGGCGAGCGGGCTCAGGATGAGCGACACGAGCAGCGGGTCGAGGCCTAGCGAGCTGCTCACGTGCTGCACCTGGCCCACGAAGAAGCGCGCGCCGATGATGATGCCGAGCGTCGCCACGACGACCTGCAGGATGATGCGCCGCCGGTGCGGCATGACGGGGTGACGGTGAAAGTAGAGTGGCTTGGTCTCGCCGCCGAGCTCGCCGCCGCCGGCCATGGTGCGCCACACATACACGCCGTAGGCGACCAGCAGGCAGGGCGAGAGGATCCACTTGAAGTGGTGCACCGGTATGGCGCCGGCGATCATGGCGAAGGCGTAGGCGACCACGAAGAACGACAGGTCGCGGCGCAGCACGGGTTCGTTGACCGTGAACTCGAGCGGGCGGCGGTGGCGGAAGTAGAAGACCACGACCGCGGTACCGGTGACGACCATGGTGAGGCTCGAGAGCATGAAGGGCGCCCCGAGGATGGCGCCGATGCCGATGTCCTTCGAGCCGCTCGTATGGGTGAAGAGGATGGCGATGACCGGGATCAGGGTCTCGGGCAGCGCCGTGCCGACAGCCGCCAGCACGCTGCCCACGGCTCCCTCGCCGAGCTCGAAGCGCCGCCCGAACCACTCGATGCCGTTGGTGAACAGCTCGGCGGACAGCAGGATGATGGCGAGGGCGGCGAGGAGATAGACGACGGTCATGGTCCGGGCAGCTTACCACGCAGTCTGACGCCGGGCTCGCGGGCCGGCGCAGGCCGCGGCCACCGCCACGGGCGCCGGGCGCGGCTGCCCGCGGGCAAAGAAAAAGCGGGGGGCGGGACGGCCGTACGGCCGTCCCGCCCCCCGCTTTTTCGACTCCCCGCTAGCCGATGTTGAACACCTGGCGGATGAACGGGAAGGCGAAGTAGATCAGAAAGCCGAGCGAGGCCGCGTACATCATCCAACTCACGGTCCTGGCCTTGCCCTGGGCGACCCGGATGACGGTGAAGGAGATGAAGCCGGCGCCGATGCCGTTCGTGATGCTGTAGGTGAGTGGCATGATGGTCATGGTCAGCACAGCCGGCAGGCCGAACGAGATGTCGGAGAAGTCGATGCCCGAGAACGGCTTGCGCTGGCCGCTCTCCTCGTGTTCGGCCATGCCTTCGCCCTCGGTCAGCGTGCGCATCATGAGAAAGCCGACGATGATGAGCGCGGGAGCGGTGGCATTGGCCGGCACCACGCCGGCGATCGGTGAGAAGAACATGGCCACGGCGAACAGGATGGCGATGATGACACCGACCCAGCCGGTACGCCCGCCGACGCCCACGCCGGCGCCCGATTCGATATAGGTGGTGGCCGACGAAGACGACACGACGCCGCCGGCGATGGCGGCGACCGAGTCGACGACCAGGGGCCGCACCACGTCGGGCAGGTCGCCGTTCTTGTCTAAGTAGCCGGCCTGGCCGCCGACGCCGATCAGGGTGCCCATGGTGTCGAAGAAGTCCGACAGCATGAGGCTGAAGACCCAGAGGATGGTGGCCGCGATGCCGAGCTTGGAGAAGGCCCCGAAGTTGAATTTGCCCACGATGCTGAAGTCGGGCGCCGCGAAGATCTTGTGGGGGATGACGGCGGTGTCGGGGCCGAAGGGGTTCTTGTTGTAGGCGTAGTTCAGGATGATGGCGAAGATCGTCGAGAAGACGATGCCCAGCAGGATGGCGGCCTTCCATTTGCGCGCCAGCATGATGATCGTGACAAAGAGGCCGAACAGCGTGACCGCCACCGGCACGCCGATCAGGTTGCCGAGCAGCAGCGGCGTGCTGCTCGGCGTGCCGATCAGCACCACGCCGCCGTCGACCAGACCGATGAACAAGATGAAGAAGCCGATACCGATGGCGATCGACTTCTTGAGCGGCAAAGGGATGGCCTTGAAGATGGCGGTCCGCAGGCCGGTGAGCACGAGGATCGTGATGACGATGCCCTCCATCACGACGATGCCCATGGCCTGCGGCATGGTCAGGCCGCCCGCGGCGACCAGGCTGAAGGCGACGACGGCGTTGATGCCGAGGCCTGGCGCCAGGGCGTAGGCGCGGTTGGTGAACAGGCCCATGACCAGCGTCATGACGGCGGCCACGAGACAGGTCGAGGTGAGCACGGCGGCGAAGGGCAGCCCCTTGGGAGCCAGGCTCGGGATGCCGGCAAAGCTCAGGATCGAGGGGTTCACGAAGATGATGTAGGACATGACCATGAAGGTCGTGAGCCCGGCCATGGTGTCGCGCCGGAGCGTCGTGCCGTTGGCCTTGAACTTGAAGAAACGCTCGAGCGTGCCCCCGCCTGGAGCCGGGGTGACGGTTTCAGACCCCACAGACATGCGACCTCCTAGAAGCTTGATCGAAAGGCACTGGGTTCCCCAAAGGTGGAGCGTATGTGACGCGGACGGCGGGGGTCAAACGGGCCCTAGGTAAGTAGACGGAGGCCCTCGAAGCGGCACAAACCTGCACGCCCATGCCACGCCGGCTCGCCGTCGCTTCGTGGCGGCTCGCCCCTTGACCTGGGTCAGGCTGAGGGCTGACGTGAGGGTAGTTTGCGCGGCGGCTTGCCGAACAGCCGGCGGTCGCCGTCAGCGTGACGGGCGCCTACGGTCCGTAACAGGCGACGCCACACAAAAGGTCGTCTGACTTGCCGAGAGGCGTGACGACAGTCCAGGTCTTCCCGCCGTTTACGGTGGCGAGCATGGCCAGATGGCCGATCAGCGCGAAGCCATGCGTGGCATCGCTGAAGGCGACGGCAGTCAGGTCGGAAGGGCGGCCGCTCGGCTGCCGGACCCAAGTGGCACCCCCGTTGCTGGTCGCAAGAATGAGTCCGCCAAGACCTACCGCCCAACCGTGTCGCGCATCGGGAAAGGCCACGTCGTCGAAACCCTCAGAGGCGTTAGGTACCTGTGTCGTCCAGTGGTCTCCGCCATCGCTCGTGGCAACGATCTCGCCAGGCTGAACAGCACCATGACTCGCCGCGCCGACGAGCCAGCAATGCTGGGCGTCGCTCGTGGCGAGTCGCCGGAGCACGACGTCACGTGCGATGTGTCGTAGGCGCCAGTGACGTCCGCCATCGGCGGTGGAATAGACGAGAGATATGCCGTACCTGTTTCCGTCGGCGACGGCCCAGCCGTGCCGTGCGTCGCTGAAGGCGATGTCGGACAGCTCCCCCTGTGTGGTCACGTGCTCTTGGTGCCAACTCTTGCCACCGTCGCTGGTCGCCATCAGCAGCGAGGCCGGTGGCTCTACGTCGTGTCGTTCCCCGAGTGCCCACACGTGCCTGGCGTCGGTGGCGACGACATCGAACGTGCTGGCGAGCGCGCCGAGGTGCCGGGGCTCCCAGCTCACGCCGCCGTCAGTCGTCGCAAGCAGCGTCATCTCTGAGCTGACTCCCAACGTCCGGTCGGCCGCCCAGCCGTGCCTGGCGTCGCCGAAGGCAACGTTCCACAGCAGGGGGAGCGACTGCTCGGTAAGCGGCTCGCGGTGCTGCACCGTCCAGGTCGCGCCGCCGTCGTGGCTCGCCAACACGAGGTTCTCGATGCCCACGCCCCAGACAGTCGCGCCGGGCCGAGAGGGCAGCGGTGGACCCGGCTTCGGTACCTCACTTGCGCTGTTGACGTCGTGGGCGCAACCAGCGAGCGCGATGCAAGCCGCCACCATGATCGCGGCGAGCCCGATACGGCGAAGCGCCCTGTTCGACACGCGGGCTCCTTTTGAGAAGAGACAGTGGCCTGATCGGTACTGATCGGTATCGACCCGTAGAAGGTCGGGCTTGACCCACGAACGTGGTCGTCTGACGGCCTAGTCAGGTCGCCGGCCAGTCGCCATGCGCATGCGGCCGGGGAGTTACGGCTCCGGAGTAGACACGTCGGAGAGCAGTCTTGCGATGTTCAGCCTCTCCTGCACGAAGGCACCACGACAAGTGTGCGGGCTCTTGTCGCGCTCCCCGGGCCACGCCCGGCTCGCGCTCCCGACCCGTTATCGGCGACTGGTGAAGACCCTGAATCTCACCATGTAGCCGTGGTTTTGCGGCGGAACGACCTCGCGCAGGGTCACGCGGTACGTTGCGGGTGCGATGGTGAAGATCGACAACCCATGATGGTTGACGACACGTCGCCCAAAGCTCGCCGGCCCAGCCGTCGCACTATAGGCCATCCCCTGAGTCCGACTCAGGGTCAACACGAACTTGGCGCGCGCGTCCCCGGGGCCGGTGAGGACCCAGTCGACCCACACCGAGGCGCCGAGCCGGTGCTTGCCGAGGTCTGCCGTCGTCGACTGCGTGCCGGGCAGACGGCCCGAGGCGATGGCGGTGCCGATCCAGGGTGAGGGTGAGGGCGATGGCGGCGCGCTTGCGTGACTGCAACCGCCGACGAGCAAGAGGCCTATCAAGAGGGCCAAGCCGAACTTCATACTGGCAGCATAGCAGACGAGGCGCTACGGCCCGGCCGCAACGCCCCTGCGCCGACCCCTCGCGCGTGATTGACAGAAGACCCCCGCCGCCGATACCTTTAGCGGCTGCGCGACGCCGACTAGAAAGGATGACCGCACCTTCGTGGATGCCGACCCCGGCCGATTAGCGCTCTCCGAACTCGAATCGATGACGGTCGTCGACGCCGCCGGCGCCGAGCTGGGCGAGCTGCTCGACGTCCTTGCCTCGCTCTCCTCAGACCCGCCCGCGGTCGCTGCCTTCATCGTGGGCCGCGACGACGAGCAGCTGCGCGCGTCGTGGGCACAGATCGGCGAGATCGACGTCGACGGCCGGCGGCTGCTGCTCACCGCCCCGGCGGGCGAGCTCAAGGCGGCGTCGCTGTCGGGCGACGAGATCGCCCTCGTCGACGCGGTGCTCGACCACCAGGTCCTCGACGTCGAGCGGCGCAAGTTCATCCGCGTGCAGGACGTGCTGCTCACGGTCAGCGACGATCGCCTCGTGGTGCACGGCGTCGACGCGTCGAGCGGCGCGGTCATGCGGCGCATGGGCCTCGGGTTCCTTTCGCGGCGGCTGCGTGAGCGTCCGGGCGACTTCGTGCCCTGGGACGACGTCAATCTCATCTCCGTGCGCCTCTCGCGCGCCAACTTCATCGAAGCCTTCACCGAGATCGCCGAGCTGCACCCCGCCGATCTCGCCGACGTCATCGGTCAGGTCGGTCCGCACCAGCGCGCCGCCGTCCTGGCCGCGCTGAACGCGCCGCTCGCCGCCGACACGCTCGAGGAGATGGACGCCGAGCTCGTCTCGGCGGCCCTGGTCGAGATGCCGCGCCGGCGGGCCGCCGCCGTCATCAAGCACATCGAGCCCGACGATGCCGCCGACATGCTGGCCGACCTGCCCGACGAGGTCGCCGAAGAGATCCTGGCCCGCCTGCCGGCCGACCTCGCCCTGGCTCTGCGCGGGCTCGCCAGCCACCCCGAGCACTCGGCGGGCGCCCTCATGACGACCGACGTCGTCGCCCTGCCCGGAGACCTCGACGCCGCGGGAGCGCTCGTGCGCATCCGCGAGCAGCAGCCCGGCGACACGGCGCTGGCGGCGATCTTCGTGGTCGACGACGAGCGTCGCCTGCTGGGCGCCCTGAGCCTGGCCGAGCTGGTGCTGGCGCCTCCCGAAGGCACCCTCGCGAAGCTCATGGACCCCGACTGGCCGCGGGCCGCGGTCGATACCGAAGAAGACGAGGTCGGCCGGCTGATGACCAAATACGATCTGCTCGCCCTGCCCGTCACCGACGACGAGCAGCGCCTGATCGGCGTGGTCACCCTCGACGACGCGCTCGACGCGATCGTGCCGGCCGACTGGAAGAAACGCCTGCCGCGGCTGTTCCGTTAGGGCGCGCCCCCGGCCGGGCGTCCTCGTGCCACGACGCCGCGCGGGTCGGCGACGGCGCTCGGCGGGGATCGTCGGCGGGCCGCGCGCGCCGGCGACGGCGTCAGGCGGGGATCGTGGCCGCCGCGCCCTCGAGTTGCTCGACCGCTCTGCTGGCCCGCGACACGGCGACCAGCATCTTGAGGTCGAGCCGGTAACGGCCCACGCCGCCGGCCGTCCGCACCCGCGAAAAGCCGCTGCCTTCGAGCACGTGGGCGTTGAAGAGGTTCAGGTCACGCAGGTAGCCCGTGAAGCGCAGGTCGGGCGCCGGGTCGCGCAGCGCGTACGCTTCGAGGGCCTTCACCCGGCGCAGCTTGACGGCCGCGATCACGTCTTGCAGCAGCATCTGGAACCCGGCCAGGAACTGCTCGTCGTAGAAGAAGGCGCAGGCCAGCAGGTAGGAGTCGGGCGAGGGCGCTCCGGCCGGCAGCCCGCGGCGCACGAGCGCGGCGGGGGCGGCCTGCATCCAGCCCAGCACGTCGGCGCCGTCTATCAGCGCGCGCCCGAACATGCCGGCTTCGGCTTCGACCTGAGCTTCCCAGGTGGCTCGCGGTGCGGCTGGGGCGTCGGCGGCGGTCGCCTTCTGCCACCAGGTGCAAGCCGCGCAGGCCTCGGGCAGCAGGTCGCGCGTGGCGGCGTTCAGATCGACGCAGTTCACGTGCCGGCTGCTGCCTCCCAGACGATGTCGTCGATGTGGACCCCGATCTCGTCGAGGTCGATGCCGGTCATGCTGCGCAGGTACGAGTGGACCGCGCTGCGGATCTGCGGCACGAGCTCGGGCAGCCTGGCTGCGGGAGTGATGACGACGTGGACGTCGAGTACACGGCGGCCGTCGCGCTCTTCGACGCGGACGGGACCGAGGCGCTCGAGATGGACCTTCTCGCCCAGCGACTGCAGCGTGCTGCGGTGCAGGTCGGCGAGTCCGGGCAGCCCCTTGATCGCGTCCCACACGTAGGTCGAGATGACCTCGGGCGAGTAGTTGTTGTCGGTGTTCTCGGTCACAGGCGTCCCGGTACGGTTCGTGGGGCGCCGGTCACGCCGACCGGCGCCGTGTTCGACGCTCCGATTATAGCCCGCTGCCGGCGGCCGTACAGGAGCAGCCTGATTGCGCCCACCCGGAGCCTCGCCTATACTCACGGTTCGGTGGTCCGGGGCAAGCGCCACGGGCCATTTTTCGGTCGTCATCAGACCCTTCCTCGGACGGCGCTACATGACCACCATCTATCGTGCCGAATGGCTGCTTCCCATCACCGCCGCGCCCATCAGGAACGGCGCGGTCGGGGTCGACGGCGAGCGCATCGTCGCCGTCGGCACGCTCGACGACGTGCGCGCCGCCTGTCCCGACGCCGCTCTCACCGACTTCGACCAGGCCGTCCTCATGCCCGGCTTCGTCAATGCCCACAGCCACCTCGAGTACACGAGCTTTCGCGGCATGTTCGACGATCAGCAGTTCGGCGACTGGATCATCAGCCTGATCGACGTCAAGGCTTCGCTCACGTCCGACGAATACCTGTGGAGCGCCCGCCTCGGCGCGCTCGAGGCGCTGGCCTCGGGGGTCACCACGATCGCCGACACGACCTACACCGGCGAGACGCTGCTGGCGGCCGCCGAAGCCGGTCTGCGCGGCGTGGCCTATCTCGAGGTCTTCGGCATCGACGACAAGCACTTGGACGAGACGATGGCCGACCTCGACGAGCGCCTCGCCAGGGCTCGCGAGACGGCTTCGCCGCGCCTCGAGATCGGCATCGCCCCGCACGCGCCCTACACCGTCTCGAGCCGCCTGTTCCAGACGCTGGCAGGCTACGCGCGGCAACGCCACATGAAGGTCGCCAGCCACGTCGCGGAGAGCACCGAAGAGGTCACCTACATCCGTTCCGGCTCGGGCAAGTTCGCCCACGACTACCGCGAGAAGATGGGCTGGGAGCGCATGCTCATCCAGCCGTACGGGGTGAGCCCCATCAAGTACCTGCAGCAGTGGGGCGTCTTCGACGAGAACTTCCTGGCGGTGCACTGCGTCCACGCCAGCAGCGACGACATCCGCATCCTCAAGGCCAGGAACGCGGCCGTGGCCCACTGCCCCAAGAGCAACGCCAAGACCGGCTGCGGCATCGCTCCGTTGCCCGACCTCCTGCGCCTGGGCGTGCGGGTCGGCTTTGGCACCGACAGCCCGGCCGCCAGCAACATCATGGACATGTTCGACGAGATGCGCACCGCGCTGTTCCTGCATCGCGGCGCCGCCGGCGACGTGCGCGTGCTGAACGCCGAGCAGTGCATCCGCATCGCCACGCTGGGCGGCGCCGAGGCCCTGGGTCTCGACGATCGCGTCGGCTCGCTCGTTGCCGGCAAGCAGGCCGACCTCATCGCCGTCGACGTGTCCGGCTCGCACTTCGTGCCCATCGACGACCCGTACTCGGCCCTCGTCTACGGCGCCAACCAGGACGACGTGCTGTTCACCTGCGTCGCCGGCGAGCCGCTCTACGAGGAAGGCGGGTTTCCGCGGCTCGACGCCCACACCATCCGGGCCCAGAGCCGCCGCGTGCGTACCAAGCTGCAATCCAGGGTGGGCGAAGGGCGCGTCCGGGTGGGCGCCGCCGAATCGGGCTGGTGGCACACCCCGCCCGCGATCGAGCAAAGGGAGAGCTGATGCTCTTAAACCGCCAACGCGTCAAGTTCTGGCAGAAGATCATCTTCGGCTTCATGGCCGTCCTCATGGCCAGCTTCCTGATCTTCGGTTACTCGGGCGTCGCCTCGGGCTGCAGCCACAGCGCCGCTCTCAATTCCGGCAGCAGCGCCATCGACAAGCAGGTCAAGACGGCCGTGGACGAGCTCGCCAAGAACCCCAAGAGCCCCACCGCACTGCTGGCCGCCGCGCAGGGATACCAGGCCGCCGGCTACGTGCAGAGCGGCCTGGCGAGCGCCACGCAGAGCGACGACCTGACCAAGGCGCTCCAGTACTACGATCGCTATCTGGCCCTGCCCGATTCGGTGCTGGGCGCCACCGCCGCGGGGCTGCGCTTCAACGCCCTGCAGTCCGAAGCGCAGATCTACGGCGAGCTCATCGACTACAAGAGCGCCATCGCCGCCTACCGCAAGATGCTCAAGCTCGAGCCGCACAACTACCTCCTCTACGTGTCGATAGGCTCGAACTCCGCGGCGGCGGGCGACACCGCCGGCGCGATCACGGCCTTCAAGACGTTCCTCAAAGTCGATCCGCATTCGCAGTACACGGCCCAGGTGAAAGCCCAGCTCGCGCAGCTCCAGGCGTCCGCCTCGCCGTCGCCCAGCACGAGCGCCACGCCGTGACCGGTTCATCCACAAGCGCCGCGACGGGCCGCCGCGCGAACGCCGCGGCGGGTCCGTTCGCGAGCTCCGCAGGGGCATGCGCCGCGCTGCCTGCACAAGGTCCAAGAGAAAAAGGGAGACGATGACCGACTTCTCTTCAGAACGCTCGATGGTCCGCGACGGGCTCGGCCTGCTCACGCTCACCGGCGAGGTCGACCTCTACACCGCGCCGCGCTTCAAGGACGACCTCGTCGCCCTGATCGAGGACGGCGCCACCGATGTCGTCGTCGACCTGTCGGGGGTGACGTTCATCGACTCCACCGCCCTCGGCGTGATCATCAGCGGGGTCAAGCGCCTGCACGAGCGCGACGGGCGCCTGGCGATCGTCGCCGGCTCGCGACCGGTCGTGCGCATCCTCGACATCACAGGCCTCGACAAGGTGCTCACCATCTTCGAGACCAGAGAGGCGGCGATCGCCGGCCTCTAAGCGCGCCGGCACGGCCGTCCGGTGTGACGCCTCTGAGCGCACCGGCACGACGGTCCGGTGTGACGCCCGGGCGACTTTCGGGCATACGATAGTCCGCCGTGGGTGGCGAGCTCGCGCCCATCGCGGCGAGCGGCGCCCATCGACAAGCCGCCCGCGTCGATGGTACAAGTCGCCTACTCCAAGGAGAGCGACAAGGATGGATCCGACCCGTGAAACTCATCGTCACTGAAAAAGACTCCGCCGCGGCGAAGATCGCCCAGATCCTGGGTGGTCACGTCGAGACGAAGGAACACGGCCGCGGCCGGCAGCGCGTCAAGTCGTATGCGTTCGAGTGGGACGGCTCGCCGGCGGTCGCCGTCGGCCTGCGCGGCCACGTCATGGAAACGACCTTTCCCAACACCTATCGGCGCTGGAGCCTCAAGCATCTCGACGAAATGATCCGCGAGCCCGATCTGGCGTGGGTGATCGACGGGGCCAGCGCCTCGACGGTGGCCGCCCTGCGCAGCGTGGCCAAGGGCGCGACTGAGATCATCGTGGCGACCGACTACGACCGCGAGGGCGAGCTGATCGGCGAGGAGGCGCTGCGCATCCTGCGCGGCGACGCGCTGCGCCGCCACCCGCACGACAAGCCCGAAAAGCCCGCTCGCGCCGGCGCCAAGAAGACCACCAGCCGCACGCGTCGGGCGCCGGTCGCGCCACCCGTGCTCTTAGACGGCGACGACGGCTCGGTGCACATCAAGGCGGTTGTGCCGCCGGCGATCGTCGACCGCCACCACCGGGCGCGCTATTCCGCGCTCACGCCGAGCGAGGTCAAAGAGGCCTTCAGCAAGCTCGGCACGCTCGACTTCAAGCTCGCCGACGCGGCCCATACGCGGCAGGACATCGACCTCATCTGGGGCGCCGTCCTCACCCGCTTCATGTCGCTGGCGAGCTTTCGCTACGGCTCCGACTACCTGTCCATCGGTCGCGTGCAGACGCCGACCCTGCGTCTCGTCGTCGACCGCGAGCTCGAACGGCGGGCCTTCGTGCCCGTGCCCTACTGGGAGATCAAGGCCGAGCTCGAAGCCGGCAGCGGCGAGCGCTTCACGGTCGACCACGCCAACGGCCGCTTCGCCGCCCAGGCCCAGGCCGACGCGGCGCTCGCCGGCTCGCAGGCCGACACCGCCCAGGTGACCGCCTACGCCACGACGCCGCGCACCCTGGCGCCGCCGGCGCCCTTCAACACGACGGCGCTGATGAGCGCCGCCTCGGGCGCGGGGATCGCCCCGTCACGGGCCATGAAGGCGGCCGAGTCGCTGTACCTCGACGGTCTCATCAGCTACCCGCGCACCGACAACACGGTCTACCCGCCGTCGCTCGACCTGCACGCGGTGTTGCAGGCCATGACGAAGCACCGGCCGGTGTCCGACATCGCCGCCGAGCTGGCCGGCCAGGCCACCCTCAAGCCGACGCGCGGCAAGAAGCGCACCACCGACCATCCGCCGATCTATCCGGTCGACGTGCCCAAGGGCGAGCTGCACGGCGATCAGGCGCGTGTCTACGACCTGGTCGTGCGGCGCTTTCTGGCCACGCTGTCGCCGCCGGCGGTGATCGAGAGCCAGCGTCTCGACGTGCGCCTCGGCAGCGAGCCGTTCGTGGGGCGCGGCAGCCGCGTCGCCAAGCCCGGCTTTCTGCGGGCCTGGCAGCCCTACACCGCCGACCGCGAGCGGCCGCTGCCGCAGGCGGCCGTGGGCGACGTGCTGACGGTGCTCGGCGTGCGCCTCGACGCCAAGGAGACCCAGCCGCCGTCGCGGTTCGGCCAGGGCCCGCTGATCGAGAAGATGGAGGAGCTCGAGCTCGGCACCAAGGCCACCCGGGCCGACATCATCCAGCACCTCTACGACCGCAACTACGTGCGCGACAACCCGGTCGAGCCGACC
This sequence comes from uncultured Actinomycetes bacterium, assembly GCA_963733255.1. Classification (GTDB taxonomy): domain Bacteria; phylum Actinomycetota; class Thermoleophilia; order UBA2241; family UBA2241; genus Bog-752. The sequence continues at coordinate 96,629 of CAVTCH010000017.1, read as the reverse complement.
GAGCTCGGCATCGCCGTCATCCGCGCCTTCGACGCCGCCATGCCGAGCGCGCCGCTCGACATCTCGTCGCCGGCCATGACCGCCCGTCTCGAAGACGAGATGGACCGCATCACGGTCGGCGATCTGCGCAGCGAGCAGGTCGTCTCCGACAGCCAGGAGCTGCTGGCCCAGGCGCATAAGCTCCTCGAAGGCAACATCGAAGTCATTCGCAGCGAGATCAAGGGCGCGGTGCGCGAAGACATGACGCTCGGCGTCTGCTCGAACTGCGGCGGCGAGCTGCGCATCCTGCGCGGCAAGACCGGCAAGCGCTTCGTGGCCTGCGTCGGCAAGGAGACCGACGAGCCCAAGGTACCCGAGGGCGCCCCCGAGGGCACGCGGCCGCGGCGCGGCTGTGGCCAGACGTTCCCGCTGCCCCAGCGGGGTGCTATCATCGCCAAAGGGACCACCTGCCCGGAATGCGGTTGGCCCGAGATCAGCGTGCTCAAATCGAGCGGCCGCGGGCGACCGTGGCAGCTCTGTCTGGATCCCGATTGTCCCACCAAGGAGAAGTACAAGAAGCGGGCGACCTAGCGGCCCGGCTCGCGGGGCGCGGCTTCTTCGTGACCCTCGAAGGCGTCGACCGCTCGGGCAAGACGACCCAGGTCGAGCGTCTCTGCGCGTCGCTTGCCGCTCGCGGGCTGCCCGTCGGCGTGCGGGGCGTGCCGGGGGGCTCGCTGCGCGAGCCCGGCGGCACGCCCGTCGGCGAAGCGGTCCGCGAGCTGCTGCTGCACCGCCCTCACGCCGTCTCACCCTGGACCGAAGCCCTGCTCTACGCCGCGGCTCGCGCCCAGCTCGTGGCCGACGTCGTGCGACCCTCGCTGGCCGACGGGCTGATCGTGGTGCTCGACCGCTACATCGACTCGTCGCTCGCCTACCAGGGGTGCGCGCGCGGTCTGGGCGTCGAGGCCGTGCTCGAGGTCAACGAGCGAGCCACAGGCGGCCTGTTGCCCGACCTCACCGTACTGCTCAGGGTCGACCCCGGTCGGGCGGCCGGCCGCGACGGCAGCCCGCCCGATCGCCTCGAATCAGAGGGTCTCGTGTTGCAGCGCCGCGTCGCCGCCGGCTACGACGAGCTCGCGCGCCGTTACCCGCGGCGCATCGTGGCGCTCGACGGGGAGCGGCCGGTCGACGAGGTCGCGGCCGGCGTCGAGCGGGCCGTGCTGGCGGCTCTGACTGCCGCGGCCGCCCTGCCATCCTCGGCTGCCCGGTCCGGGCCGGCGCCGTTTGCCGCGCAGGAGGCCGGCGATGTCCGCTGACGTCACGGACCCGGCGCGGGCAGTGTCTGCCGACGTCTCCATCCCGGCGCCGGCGACGGCCGCCGACGACACCGGTCCGGCCCGCGCGATGTTCACCGATATCCCCGGCCAGGACCGGGCCAAGGCCTACTTCGCCGGCGCGCTGTCGAGCGGACCGGGCCACGCCTACCTGCTGGCCGGGCCCGAGGGCCTCGGCAAGCGCCGCTTCGCGCTCGAGCTCGGCGCCGCCCTCGTGGCCGCCTGTGGCGGCTGCGGGCACTGCGCCGAGTGCGAGCGCCTCGCCCGGGGGGTCGATCCCGACCTCGCCGTCGTCGAGCGCGAGGGCGAGTTCATCCGCATCGAACAGATCGCCGCGCTCATCGCCGATCTGAGCCTCAAGCCCTTCTCCGCGACGCGCCGCGTGTGGGTCCTGATCGAACCCGAACGGCTCAACGTCGAGGCCGCCAACACGTTCCTGAAGAGCCTCGAGGAGCCGCCGTCGCACGTACACTTCATCCTCGTCTCCGACGAGCTCGAGCGCGTGCTGCCGACCATCGTCTCGCGCTGCCAGGTGGTCGAGTTCCAGCCGGTCGGAGACGACGAGCTGATCGCTCATCTGGTGGCCCACGAGAGCCTCGACGCCGAGCGGGCCGCGGTCGTGGCGCGCCTCTCGCACGGCTCGGTCGAGCGCGCCGTGCGGCTGGCCGACGACGACCGCGGCCCTCAGCGCCGCCAGCGCTACCTGCACCTCGCGGCCGGCATCGTGCTGCACGATCGCGACGCCGAGCGGGCGTTCGTCGACGAGGTCGGCAACGCCGAGGGCGCGGCGGCGGGCGATGTCGAGACCGACATCGCCCGCCGCCGCGACGAGCTCGAACGCGCCGTCGCCGACGAACGCGAGCGCGTCTGGCACGCCCGCCGGCTCGACGCCCTGCAGCGTCGCGAGCAGGCGCGCGTCTCGCGCCTGGCGGCGCTCGATGCGCTCGACCACCTGTCGAGCTTCATCCGCGACGTCTGGGCGGTCGGGCTCGGAGCGGCGGGCGCCGTGTCCAATCGCGACCGCCTGGCCGAGCTCGAGCACGCCGCCGTCGCACGGCCCGACCTCTACGCCCGGCTGCTCGTGGTCGTCGGTCGCACCCGCAAGGACTTATCCCTGAACATCGACCGCCGGCTGGCCCTGCAGGCGATGTTCGCCCGGTTCCAGGAGGTCTGGGAGAGTGCCTGACATCGTCAGCGTCGTCTTCGGACAAGGCGGCAAGAAGTACCACTTCGACCCCGGCTCCCTCGAGCTCGCGGTCGGCGACCAGGTCGTGGTCGAGACGGCCCGCGGCACCGACTGCGGGCGCGTCGTCGAAGCCGCCCACGAACAGCCGGAGGGCGGCGGGCGACCGGCTCTGCGGCGCGTCCTGAGGGTGGCGACGAAGGCCGACACCGAGCAGGTGGCCGCCAACCTCGAGCGCGAGTGCGAGGCGCTGCTGCTGGCCCGCGAGCTCGCCAGGGCCGACGGCCTGGCCATCAAGGTGGTGTCGGCCGAAAGCACCTTCGACGGCAATCGCCTGACGCTGTCGTTCTCGGCCGCCGACCGGGCCGACGTGCGCGCGCTCGCCGCGAAGCTGTCCGACCGGCTGAAGGTCAGGGTCGAGTTCCACCAGGTCTCGTCGCGCGACGAGGCGCGTCTCGTCGGCGGTTACGGCCCCTGCGGACGGCACCTGTGCTGCGCCAGCTTCAGCGGCGACCAGGACCCGGTCTCGATCCGCATGGCCAAAGACCAGAACCTGCCCCTCAACCCGTCGAAGATCTCAGGCTGCTGCGGCCGCCTGATGTGCTGCCTCAAGTACGAGCACGGTGTCTATCTGTCGTTCAAGAAGCGCGCCCCGCGGCGCGGCAGCATCGTTACGACGCCGGCGGGCCGGGGAAAGGTCACTGAGCTTCTCGCACCCGCCGACAGCGTGGCGGTCGACCTGGGCGAGGGGCGCGTAGTGACCTGCCGGCTGGCCGAGCTCGCCAGCGACGGAGACGGCAAGGAGGACACATGAGTGACACCAGACACGTCGTCCTGAACGTACCGAATGTCTCCTGCAGGCACTGCAAGATGGCCATAGAGAGCGCCGTCTCGGGCCTTGCGGGCGTCGACCGGGTCGACGTCGACGTCGAGGCGAAGAGCGTCGCTGTGTACCTGCGGGACGGGGGCGACCTTGGGACCGTCAAGTCGGTGATCGAAGACGAAGGCTACCCGGTCGTGGGAGAGCACGAATACGCCCTCTGAGCGGGCCTCGTCGTGCGGGCTGGTGCGGCGACCGAGGGACTGGTACGATATCGCACCGTGTCCGTGGGCCGTTAGCTTAGTTGGTAGAGCAGGGGACTCTTAATCCCAAGGTCGAAGGTTCGAATCCTTCACGGCCCACCACGATCCCCGCCACCCCGCAGGTCTGTTGCCGTCGCCGGAGGCATGGTGCTAGGGTCGTACCCGTGGGCGTCCGCTGTCCGCCGCGGAGAACTTACACGAAGGGACGAGTGTGAAGCGCAAGCTCAGCCTGCGTGATTCGGGTCTCGAGCTCACACGGTCGTGGCGCGGCGCCCTGCCGGCCGGCGGCCGCGACGCGCTTCGCCAGTTCTTGATCCTGCTGGCCTGCTATGCCGTCTACGACGTGGCGCGCGTCGTCGTGCGCGGCCGCGAAGCGGTGGCCCAGGCCAACGCCCAGAGCATCATCAACGCCGAGAAGGCGCTGCACATCTACGTCGAGCCGTTCATCCAGTCCAGGGCGAGCTACGTGCACGGCCTCGTGGTGTTCATGGACTGGTTCTACGCCAACGTCCACATCTCGGCGACGATCCTCGTGCTGGTCTGGATCTACCTCTACCGCAACGAGGCCTTCGGCTTCTTTCGCAACGTGTTCCTCACGATGAACGCAATGGCCATGGTGGTCTTTGCCGTGCTGCCCGTGGCGCCGCCGCGCCTGGTGCCCACCTCGGGTGTGGTCGACACGCTTTTTCTGTATTCGACCAGCAACTACCGGTCGGGCATCATGTCGTTCGTCACCAACCAGAACGCGGCCTTTCCCAGCCTGCACATCGGCTACGCGCTGTTTCTTACGCTGGTGGTCTGGCTGCTCACCACGAACCGCCTCGCGCGCGTGCTGACGGCGGTCTACCCGGTCATCGTGCTGGCCGCCATCATCATCACCGGCAACCATTACGTGATCGACGCGCTGGCCGGCGTCGTCGTGCTCGCGGTCGCCTTCGCGGTCAACTACGGTTTCGCGCCGCAGGGCGTCCCCGAAGCGATCACGGTATCCACGCGCGACCGCGACACGTGACCGCGGCGTGAGCCTCAAAGACTCCTACACGACCGGCGTCCGCCAGGCGGTGGTGCCGCTCGCCGGCCGCCTGGTGAGCAGCGGTCACGTCACGCCGAACACCCTCACGATCGCCGGCCTCGTGCTGAACGTCGCCTCCGTGCCGCTGATCCTTTCGGGGCACTTCATCATCGCGGCGATCATGCTGCTCCTGGCCGGCGTGTGCGACATGCTCGACGGCGCGGTGGCGCGCATCTCCGAGCAGGTCACGCCCTTCGGCGCCTTTCTCGATTCCACGAGCGACCGCCTCTCCGAAGGGGTGGTCTACCTCGCGATCGGCGTCTGGTTCGCCCGCCAGGGCCAGTTCTGGGACCTGGCCGCCGTCTTCATCGCGCTCATGATGTCGTTCCTGGTCTCGTACACGCGGGCCCGGGCCGAAGCCCTCGGGCTCGAGTGCAAGGTCGGCCTGGCGTCGCGCCCCGAGCGGGTCGTATTGCTCGTCGTGGGCCTGCTGTTTGCGCGCTATCACGTGCTGACGGTGATGGTCTGGGCGATCGCCGTGCTGACCACCTACACGGTGCTCCAGCGCATCCTTCACGTCCATCGGCAGCTCGTCCACGGTCGTCGCGGGGCGGCGGTCTGACGTCTTCGCCGGGGCGTCGTGGCGGCGGCGGGGCCGCGGTCGCCCGTACCCGCTGTGGTATACTCGCCAGCGTTCACGAGGGTCTCGCGCGGTCGCGGAGCGCCCGTGCTTTTCGATCAGCGTCCAGCCGGTCCGCCGGCCCGCGCAGTGGAGGGGAGACATACGTTGAGTAACCCGGTTCGCGTAGCCATCGTCGGTGTGGGTAACTGCGCGTCGTCCTTCGTCCAGGGCGTCGAGTTCTACAAGAACGCCAAGAAGACAGACTTCGTGCCGGGGCTCATGCACCCCGTGGTGGGCGGCTACCACATCAGGGACATCGAATTCGTGGCCGCCATCGACATCGACGCGAACAAGGTCGGCAAAGACCTCTCCGAAGCGATCTTCACCAAGCCCAACAACACGGTGAAGTTCGCCGACGTGCCCGCCAAGGGCGTCACGGTGGCCCGCGGCATGACCCACGACGGCCTCGGCAAGTACCTGTCCGAGATCATCACCAAGGCGCCCGGCCCTACGGCCGACATCGTCGGCATCCTCAAGGAGACCCAGGCCGACGTGGTCGTCAACTACCTGCCGGTCGGCAGCGAAGAGGCGACCAAATGGTATGCCGAACAGATCCTCACCGCCGGTTGTGCCATGGTGAACTGCATCCCGGTGTTCATCGCGCGCGAGCCCTACTGGCAGAAGCGCTTCGTCGAAGCCGGCGTGCCGATCATCGGCGACGACATCAAAAGCCAGGTCGGCGCCACCATCGTCCACCGGGTGCTGACGCGCCTCATGCGAGAGCGCGGCGTCAAGCTCGAGCGCACGAGTCAGCTCAACGTCGGGGGCAACACCGACTTCCTCAACATGCTCGAGCGCGAACGCCTCGAATCCAAGAAGATCTCCAAGACCAACGCCGTCACGAGTCAGCTCGACTACGACATGGGAGCCCGCAACGTCCACATCGGTCCGAGCGACTACGTCCAGTGGCTCGACGACCGCAAGTGGGCCTACATCCGCATGGAAGGCCGCACGTTCGGCGACGTGCCTCTGAACATCGAGCTCAAGCTCGAGGTCGTCGACTCACCGAACTCCGCCGGCATCGTGATCGACGCCGTACGGTGCGCCAAGATCGGGCTCGACCGGGGTCTGGCCGGCTCGCTCGAGGGGCCGAGCTCGTACTTCATGAAGTCGCCGCCTGTGCAGCATCCCGACGACGAGTGCCGCACACTCACCGAGCAGTTCATCAGTGGTGAGGGTCGCGGCGCGACGGCGGTCTGTCAGGGCTAGGGGGCGGCGGCCCGCGCGGCCGCCGCGCACCAGGCGGAGCGGGTCGCGCGCGACCCGGCTCTCCGCGGGGACCAGGGGGAGAGGGCAAACGTCCGGCCGACGCTGCGCCGCGTCACCTGGCCGGGCTTGGGACTGTGGACGCAGCAAGCTACAGGATCGCGATGCTCACGCCGTACGCGTGGACCGTCCCGGGCGGGGTGAACAACCACATCGCCGCGCTCGCCGAGCGCTTCACCGCCCAGGGTCATCGCGTCACGATCATCGCTCCCAGCGACGACCGTGTGGCCGTCAAGGCCGCTCGCGAGCGCGTGCGCGAGGTGCTGCTCGGTGAGCGCGAGGGCCTGTTCGCCGCCGACGAGCCCTACCCGCGCTTCTTCTTTGCCGGTGGCACGTTCTCGGTGCGCCACAACCGCTCCGTGAGCTACATCTCGCCGCCGATCGACCTGCTGTCCAACGTCGACGTCGTGCTCGAAAACGAGGAGTTCGACGTTCTGCACATCCACGAGCCGTTCGTGCCCAGCCTGGGCTGGACGGCCATGAACCACGCCGAGTGTCCCATCGTCGTCACCTTTCACGCCAACTCCGAGCGCTTCTTCTGGTACTGGCTCGGGCGACCCGTGCTGTCCCGCGTGTTTCCGGTCTTCGACGGCGTCGTCGCCGTTTCGCCGGCGGCGCGCGACACGGCGGCGCGCTATTTCGAAGGCGATTTCAGGGTCATCCCCAACGGCATCGACCTGACTCGCTTCGACCCGCCCGGCCCCCGGCGCCCGGGTCCGCTGCGCGTCCTGTTCGTGGGCGGCGACTCTCGTCGCAAGGGCCTGGGCGTCCTGCTGCGCGCGCTGCGCTACGTGCGCGACGACGTGCCGCCGTTCGAGCTCGACGTCTGCGGCAGCGACGAGCACGTCGAGAAGTTCGCCCGCCTCGTGCCCGAGCGCTTCGCCGCTCGCGTGCGCTTTCGGGGACGCATCGCCCACGAGAACCTGCCGGCGCTCTACCGCGAAGCCGACGTCTTCTGCGCGCCGTCTCTGGGCAACGAATCGTTCGGCATCGTCCTGCTCGAAGCGATGGCCACCCGCACCGCCGTGCTGGCCTCCGACATCGAAGGCTATCGCGACGTCGTGGGCGACGGCGCCGAAGGCCTGCTCGTGCCGCCCCGCAACGCGCGCGCCCTGGCCCGGGGGCTCGAGCGCTTGCTGACCGACGCCGAGCTGCGCGACGCCTGCGCCGCGCGCGGGCTCGAGACCGTGCGGCGCTATAGCTGGGAGATCGTCTCCGACGAGGTCATGCAGCTCTACCGCGACGTCATTCGCGGACGCCTGCGGCAGCGATCGTCTCCCCGGCGGCGCATCGATCCGGAGCTGTTCGCCGACTTCCACGTGCACACCAACCACTCCAAGGACTGCGCCGTCACCCCGGAGGAGGTGCTCGGGAGAGCCGCCGAGGTCGGACTCGACGTCATCGCGGTGACCGACCACAACGAGATCGCCGGCGGCCTCGAAGCCGCAGCCCTGGCGGAGCGCTACGGGGTGCGGGTGATCGTCGGCGAGGAGGTCAAGACCTCGGAGGGCGAAGTCATAGGCCTGTTCCTCAGGGAGCGCATCCCGCCGGGGCTCACCTTCGCCGACACGATCGCCGAGATCAAGCGTCAGGGCGGCATCGTCTACGTGCCGCACCCGTTCGACCGCATGCACATGGTGCCCGGCAGCCTGCTGCTCAAGGCCAACCTGACCGACGTCGACGTGATCGAGGTCTTCAACTCGCGCATCGCCTACCCCGGTTTCAACGAGAGGGCGGTGCGCTTCGCGGAGCGTCATCGCGTGCCGGCCGCCGCCGGCAGCGACGCCCACGTGCTGGCCGGTCTCGGCACGGCGCTCACCGGCATGAGCCAGTTCACCGGCCCCGACGACTTCGTCGAGGCGCTGAGCGGCAGTCACATCATCAGGCGGCCCAAGAGCCTACTGTACCTGCAGTCCCTCAAGCTCCTGCAGACGAGCCTCGAAAGCGGCGCCCAGCACTGAGCCCCCGTCCCCGGCGCGCGCCGTATCAAAAGGATTTCCCGTCGCGGCGCAAAATAGAAGGGTCAGACAAGGGAAGGCGACCGGTGGGACAGCCGAACGAGATCTACGACAAGTACCTGACTCGCGCCATCTCCGAGATCAACGATCTCACCGGAGATATCCTGCGCTGCCGGCTGTGCTCGCACAGCAAATCCATGCCGGTCATCGGCTCCGGACATCCGCTCGCCGACATCATGCTGCTCAAGTACCGGGTACAGCCGAGCGAGCTGCACGAGGGGGTGGCCTTCTTCGGGCGCGCCGGCACGGCCATCATGAAGAGCTGTCAGCGTCTCGGGATCGACCCCCTGCAACTCTACGGGACCAACGTGCTCAAGTGCGGCAGCATACGCGACGACGACAAGGCCGAGACCCGCTGCCTCGAACACCTGCGCCGCGAGATCGCCATCGTCGAGCCCAAGCTCATCGTCGCCATGGGCGACAAGGTGGTGGCGGCGCTCGACCGGCTCGAGCTGCCGACCGCACAGACCCTCGGGTCCGCCGTCGGCGAGATCGTCGAGCTCACGCCCGGCACCGACGTGCTGGTCACCCCCGACATCGACGCGTCGCTCGACGAGCAGCGCCTCAAGGCGGCCTTCTGGCAGGCCTTCCGCCGCCTCGGCGAGTGGTATGAGGCGATCCCGCCGTATTAGGCGCGCGACGAAGTCACGCCGGCTTGAGCGATGACGACGAAGTCGATCATCGGCCGACGTCCGTGAGCCGCTCCCGGATGGCCGCCGTCGCGGTCGCCGCCGCCCTCGCCGCCGCCGCCTTCGCCGCCTTCACGCTGTCGAGCGGGCTGCTGCCGGCCTTCGCCTTTCGGGCCGACGTCATCGTCTCCATGGCGATCGGGGTCGCCCTCGTGGGCGTGATGGCCGCCGCCCTCGTCGCGGTCAGGCCGGCGGCCGCGCGACTGCTCTGGGTGGCCGGCTTCGGTCTCCTTTGCGCCGTCATCGGCACGGCGCTCGGCGCCGTCGCCCTGTCCGACCTGGGCAAGATCGTCTTCGGCGTGGGGGCCGGGTACTGGCTCGGCTCGACCCTGGCCGACCTGACCGACGACGTGCGTCTCATCGTCGGCCTCGCCGTGGCCATCGGCGTACTCGACGCGGCCAGCGTCTTTCTGCCGCAGGGACCCACGCACCTGCTGCTCACCAAGGCGCCGCAGACGGTGACCTACTTCGTCGTGGCCTTCCCGACCATCGGCTACTCCGTGCACGACGCCTACTCGGGGCTGGGCACGAGCGACCTGATCTTCTTCGGTCTGTTCCTGGCGGCGGCGGTGGGCTACGGGCTGCGTGTGCGCCTCACGCTGGTGGCGATGGTCGCCTCGTACGTCGGCACGGTCGCCCTGGCGCTGTGGACGCGGGCGCTGCCGGCGCTGCCGGGCCTCTCGCTCGCCTTCCTGGCGGTCAACGCCGACCTCATCGCGCGCCGCTGGCGCGCCTCGCCGGGAAACGGCCCCGCATCGTCTGCTAGACGTCCCTGAAAAACAGGGCCACCGCCTCGATGTGGTGGGTGTGGGGGAACATGTCGACCGGCGTGACCGTCGTCAGGCGATAGCCGATCGTGGCGAGCTGAGCCGCGTTGGCCGCGAGGGTCGCCGGGTTGCAGGACACGAAGACGATGCGCTCCGCGCCGAGCAGCGCCATGCGCTCGACCGCCTTTTTGGCCATGCCGGCGCGCGGCGGGTCGGTGACGATCACCGACGGTGGCGAGAAGGGGCGCGACGCCGGGGTGCGCAGCGACTGATGGGGCCGGCCGTCGGCTTCGACCAGTCGCGCGATGTCGGGGTCGCGCCCGGTCGGCGGGTCGAGCAGGAGCTTGCGCACGTCGCCGGCCGCGAAGACGGCGCCGGCGCGGCCGGTGAGGCGCGCGTTCTCGGTCGCCGCGGCGATCGCCTCGTCCTGGAGCTCGTAGCCGTACACCGGGGCGGCCTCGCGGGCGAGCAGCAGGCTGAGGCTGCCGATGCCGCAATAGAGGTCGTAGGCGCTGTGCCCGGCCACGGGCGCTGCGTAGCGCAGGGCGGTCTCGTAGAGCACCCCGCACATCTCCGAGTTGGTCTGCAGAAAGGCCAGCGCCGGCACCCGCAGGCGCACGCCGGCGAGCTCCTCGTGAAAGTACGGCGGTCCGACGATCATGAAGGGCCCCACGCCTACGGCCGCGTCGGCTCGCGTCTCGTTCACCGTGACGGCGAACGACGTGTAGGGCTGCTCGGCCGCTACGCGCGCGGCCAGCTCGCGCTCCTCGGGGAAGCGCTCGGTCACGAAGAGGTTGAGCAGCAGCTCGCCCGTCGAGCGGCCGCGACGCACGACCAGGTGGCGCAGGAGGCCGGTGTGGGCGCTCGACGAGTAGACGGGCAGGTCGAGGGCGCGGCAGGCGGTCAGGACCGCCTGCCGCGCCCTCGATATCTCGAGCGGCGCGAGATGGCAGTCGGGCACGTCGACGACGTCGCGCCACGAGCCGCGGCGGTGCATCCCCAGGACGGGCCGGCCTTCGTCGAGCCCGAACGAGTACTCCATCTTGTTGCGGTAGCGCCAGGGGTTTGCCATGCCGGCGATCGGCTCCACGGTCACGTGGTCGAGGCCGCCGATGTGGGCCAGCGCCTCGACCACCTGACGGTGCTTGAACTCGAGCTGGGCCGCGTAGTCGAAGGTCTGCCATTCGCAGCCGCCGGCATCTGGGGCGTGGTCGCAGCGGAACGGGGTGCGGCGCGCCGAGGGCGTGAGCAGCGAGACGAGCCGTGCCTCAGCGTAGCCCGACTTGCGGCGCGTCACTTCGACGCTCGCGACGTCGCCGGGCAGCGCGCCGCGCACGAACACCACGAAGCCGTCGACACGGCCGATCCCCTGGCCGCCGTAGGCCAGGGTGTCGATGGCAAGCTCGATGGTGTCGCCGGGTTGAGGAGGCATGGCGGCCAGTGTACCGCACACGGCCCGGGGCAGGGCGGTAGGTGCCGCACCGCGCCGGCATGATTGTCTACCTGCGACCGGCAGCTCTCCTCGCGATTTCGTATTGACGGTCTGGTAGAGTGCCGGCACGGGCAGAACCCGGCAGGCAGAGCCGTTCGCATCCGTACGGCCGACCTCTTTCAAGGAGACACGCGCGTGGCACCGTTCGATCTTGCCGAGTATCGCCGCCGGGCCGAAGAGTTCACCGGCGCCCTCGATCTCGAGGCTTACCAGCACTACGCAGGGCTCAAAGAAGACTGCGACTTCACCGCCGTCTACGAGCGCTACCCCGAACTGTTCACGCTCGACTCGGTGCGTACCTTGCGGGCTCTCTACGACGCCGCCACCGCCGACGACGAGCGGCGCCGGCTCTCGTTCCTGCTCAACCTGGGCATCGAAGGCTTTCTGGGCAACGAGACCAAAGAGCTCTCCGACACCATCGCCAACACCGAATCGCGCGCCAAGATCACCGTCGACGGCGAGCAGATCGGCCTGCGCTACTCCAGCGTGGTGCTGGCCAACGAGCCCGACAGGGCGCGCCGCCGGCGCATCAGCGACGCCCGCCTCGAGCTCACGAGCAGGGTGCTGAACCCGCTCTACGACCAGACGTGGCGGCGCCAGCACGAGCTCGTCGGCGAGCTCGGCTATCCCACCTACGCCGAGCTGTTCTCAGAGGTGCGGGCCGTCGACTTCGGCATGTTGCGCGGCGCCACGCAGACGTTCCTGCAGGCCACCGAAGGCCTCTATCAGCGTACCCTCGACAAGGTGGCGCAGGCGCGGCTGGGGCTCTCGCGCGACGAGCTCGAATACTCTGACCTGCCCTTCCTCATCCGGGCCCCCGACTACGACCACATATTCGCCAGCGACAAGCTGCTGACCACCTTCGAGCGCACGCTGCAAGGGTTGGGCATCAACCTCGCCGAGCAGCCCAACGTGCACGTCGACGCCGAAGTGCGCGAGCTCAAGTCGCCGCGCGCGTTCTGCGCGCCGGTGCGCATCCCCGACGAGATCTACCTGGTGGTCATGCCCAAGGGCGGGCAAGACGACTTTCAGGCCCTGCTCCACGAAGGCGGCCACACAGAGCATTTCGCCCACACGATCCCCGACCTGCCGTTCGAATACCGCTTCCTCGGCGACAACGCGGTCACCGAAGGCTTTGCCTTCGTCTTCGACCACCTCATCCTCAACCCCCGCTGGCTCGAGACCTACCTCGACTACGCCGACTCGCGCGACTACCTCACCTTCGCCAACCTGGTCGAGCTCTACTTTCTGCGCCGCTATGCCGGCAAGCTCGCCTACGAGACCGAGTTCCACGTGCAGACCGGTCCGCTCCACGCCATGGCCGAGCGCTATCGCGCCCTGCTCAGCCAGGCCGTCCAGATCGACGTGCCTGCCGCGAGCTACCTGGTCGACATAGACGACGGCTTCTACGCCTCCAACTACCTGCGCGCCTGGATGCTCGAAGGGGCACTGCGCATGCTCCTGCAAGACAACTACGGCATGGAATGGTTCCTCGACCCGGCCGCCGGCGAGTGGCTCAAGAAGCTCTGGTCGACGGGGCAGATGTACACGGCCGACCAGCTCCTGCTCAAGAACGGTGGCGGCCGGCTCGACACGCGCCCCCTCGAACTCCATCTCGAGCGGGCACTCGGTCGCTAGGCCGGCGCCCGTCTAGGCGCGCGGCCCCGACAGCGGCTGCACCAGCAGACGCCGCTGCCGCGGACCGTCGAACTCGGCAAAGAAGATGCCCTGCCAGGTGCCGAGCGCCAGGTGTCCACCCTCGACGGGCACGGTCACGCTGGGGCCCACCAGCGACGCCTTTACGTGGGCGTCCGAGTTGCCCTCGAGGTGAGCGAACGGCAGGTCGACGGGCACCAGACGCTCGAGAGCCATGGCGATGTCGCGGCGCACCGACGGGTCGGCGTTCTCGTTCACCGTCACGCCGGCGGTGGTGTGCGGGCAGTACACGAGTACGGCGCCCTCGGTCAGGCCGCTCGCGGCGAGCGCCTTCTGAATATGGGGCGTGACATCGGTCAACGTCACGCGGTCGTGGGTCGAAAGCGAGAGCGAGATCACCTCATGAACCTCCATCGCGTGAGCGTTTGAACAGGCCGAACAGGCGGCCGGTCCCGCGTCGGGCGCCCTGCGGCGCCTCCGGGCCAACGGGCGCCACGGCGCCGGCCTTGATGGCCGCCACGACGTCGGCGGTCGAGCCGACATCGCCCTCGATCTCGGTCGTACAGAAGCCTATGCGGTCGCGCTCGTGGGCATCGCTGCCACCCGTCGCCGGGCAGCCCAGCGTGTGCGCCAGGCGCTCGGCCGTGTCAACGTAGCTCGCCCCGGTCCAGTTGCCGTTCCACACCTCGACGGCGTCGATCAGCGGGGCGACCTCGAGGGCCAGTCCTGAGTAGAAGGTGGAGTGGCTACGGCCACCCCCGGCGGCCGGATGCACCCACACGACCGCGGCATCGGCGGCGATAGCGCCGGCCCGGGGAACCGCCTGTACATCCCTGAAGCCAGCCAGATAGTCGAGGTCGGGCGAGTAGATGATGAAGTCGCCGCACAGCGTCGAGATCTCGACGCCGTGCACAAGGATCGTACCGATCTCGGCCAGGGGCTGCTCGAGGCGTCGGTTGTCGCTCACGTCGCCATGGTTCGTAAGGGCGATCGCGCCCGGACGGCGCTCCCGGCAAAAGGCGATGAGGTCGCGATAGGCGATCGTCGAGCAACTCGAGGCCGGGTAGGTGTGAACGTGCAGGTCGACTCTCATCAGGGGCGAGTATACACTCGGGCCATTCATGCACGGCACGCTTGACACGTTCAGTGTCGTCGAAGTCCTGCAGATGCTCGGCAGGGTGCGGCGGTCCGGCACGCTCCACATCGAGTGCGCCGAGCGTCAGATCGACGTCCATTTCGTCCAGGGCCGGATCGCGGAGACCCGCGACTCCACGCGCGCCTACGACGACACCGTTCTCGGCAGCCTGCTCATGAAGCGCTCGCTCGTCAGCGAGGCGCAGCTCGACCGGGCCCTGCGCGAGCAGGAGACCGACCCGCGGCCGATCGGCACGATCCTGGTCGAGCGGGGCTTCGTGGCCGAAGACGACCTGCGCGACGTGCTCTCGCGCCAGGTCGCCAACACCTTCCTGGCCGTCAAGACGACCGCCGCCAGCGGCACGTTCATGTTCGTCACAGACGAGGCCGCCGAGCCTGTCGACTACATCACGATCGACACGCAGCGAGTGCTGATCGAAGTCTCCTCGGTCGGCAGCGACTACGTGGCGGCGTTCGAGCTTCTCGGTGCGGCCAACACCGTGCTCACGCGCAATCGCGACTACGAGACGCTGCCCCGTCATGCGGTCGTCATGGCGCGCGACGAGTTCCACGTGCTGGCGCTGATCGACGACCAGCGTACGGTGAGCGAGGTGGCCCGGGCGAGCCGGCTCGAAGAAGTCACCGTCATCTCGATCCTCGGCAAGTTCTGCCAGGCCAAGGTGCTGCTGACGGCGGGCGAACGCCCGCCGACGCCGGCCGCCGACTCCGAGTTTCGGGCTCATCGCGACAGCGTGCGTGACGAGGTCTCGAGGATCGGCGATCGACCTCCGTCGCCCCTGGCCGGACCCGAGTACGAGTTCGAGCCCGAATCGTCCGATCCGTACGCGCCGCTCGCGTCGGCGGCGGTGGAGACTGCGCCGGCCGAATCTGCGCCGGCCGAATCTGCGCCGGCCGAATCTGCGCCGGCCGAATCTGCGCCGCTGGAATCTGCGCCGCTGGAATCTGCGCCGCTGGAATCTGGGCCCTCGGACGGTCCTGCGTCACCCGAATCCGCGCCAGCGCCGCTCGCGCTGCTCGACCCCGCGCCACCATCCGAGTCTGCGCCGCCCGAGCCTACGCCGGCCGGATCCGCGCCGCCGTTCGAGGCGGCGCCGTTCGAGGCGGCGCCGCCCGACTCCGCGCCGCCCGAGCCCGCGCCACCCGAGCCTGCGCCACCCGACCTCGGCGCCGACGGCAGTGGCATCGACTGGGTCTTCGACCATCTGGGCGATCGCCCCGACGAGCCGCGGGACACCGACGGCGCGGCCGCGGCCGGTGGTCGTCCGGCTGCCGCTGATCGCGACGGGGTCGCCGGCCGCGCCGTCGAGTCAGCTCAGGTCGCCGGCGGCGCCGTCGAGCCAGATCAGGTCGCCGGCGACGAGGAGCCCGAGGCTCCCGCCGGCGACTGGCACTGGTAGGTCTCGAGCAAGGCCCGAAACGACGACGCGCCGGCCCGCCGGGCGCAAGGCCGACGGACCGGCGCGTCTCGGGGCCGTTGGGTCAGGCCGACACGTCGCGGACGAGATCCTCGAAGGCGTTCACGTAGAGATCGATGTCCTCGTCTGAGTGCTGGATCGACAGCGTCCATTCCTCTTCGCGCCCAGGGGCGATGATGACGCCGCGGTTGAAGTTGTACAGCCAGGCCAGAGCGACCAGCTCGTGGTCCTGGTACCTGATGAAGGACTCGTAGTCGGTGACCTTGCCGGAGGCGAAGTTGACGCAGCCCTTCGACGAGATGCCGACCGTGTAGCCGGGGAAGCCGTACTTCTTGCAGATCGCGTCGCACTCTGAGGTGAGGCGATCGTTCAGGTAGTTCAGATGGGCGTAGGCTTCGTCGGTCATGACCTGCTCGAAGCTCGCCCTGGCGGCGGCCATGGAGAGCGGGTTGCCGGCATAGGTGCCGACCTGGAAGACGGTGCCCTGGTGGATGGCGTCCATGACCTCGTCGGAGCCGCCGATCGCGCCGCAGGGCGTGCCACCGGCGACGGCCTTGCCGAGGCAGACCATGTCGGGCACGACGCCCCAGCGCTCGACGGCGCCACCGCGAGCGGTGCAGATGCCGGTCTTGACCTCGTCGAAGATGAGCACGATACCGTGCTTCTTGGTGACCTCGCGGACGGCTTCGAGGAAGCCCGGTTCGGGCAGCACGACGCCGAGGTTCATCATGGCGGGTTCCATGATGAGGGCGGCCGGCGCGTTGCCTTCGGCGACCATGCGCTCGATGCGCTTGCGCATGTTCTCGGGATCGTTGAAGGGCACCGCTACGGTGAGGTCGATGGACGACTGCGGGATGCCGGCGCCGTACGAGAACGACTTGTAGTCGTCGCGCGGGCCGATCTTGCCGAAGTCCTTGACGCCGATCGACACCATGACGTAGTCGTGATGGCCGTGGTAGGAGCCGAACATCTTGACGATCGGCTCGCGGCCGGTGAAGCCGCGGGCGACGCGGATGGCGTCCATCGTGGCCTCTGAGCCCGAGTTGACGAAGCGCCACTTGGGCAGCTTGAAGGCGCCGGCGAGATGCTCGGCCATGATGACGGCGTCTTCGGTCGGCAGGCCGAACTGGGTGCCGAGCGGAGCGCGCTTCTGGATGGCTTCGACGATCACCGGGTGGGCGTGGCCCTGGACCATACAGCCGTAGCCGTTGTGGAAGTCGCTGATCTCCTGGCCGTCGATGGTGTAGATCTTGGAACCCTTGCCGTGCGAGAAGTACACGGGGTAGGGGTCGCGGGCGTGATAGGTGGAGGCGACGCCCATCGGCATGGACTTCACTGCGCGCTTGAAGAGCTCGAACGACTTGGGAGTCGAAGCCTGAAGGCGCGCCTCCTCTTTGTCGGTGAGCTCGGCGATGAGCTTGCGGTCTATCTGGACAGGTGCGGATGAAGCCATTCTCTATTCACTCCTTGCGTCAGGTGGAACTGTCCTGTGAATGGGACTGCCCCTGCTCGGCGGCACCCCATCCAGTCGCCGGACGTGCCTGAACGCTCGGCGACAGGGAGGTCGAAGAAGAACCGTGGAAAGCGCCTTGGTCCGCCGAACAATCACCTCGCAGTCTGCTTGACTGGCGTGCGGAGACGGCGCCCCGAACGCCCGGCTCGCTCCCCCCGAAACCTGGAGCGTCAGGAGCCATGCGGTTGGCTCGCACAGTCTAACGCACTTTTGTCGCGCGCGTAGGTTGCGGCAGGATATTTGCCGGTTCGGCAGCCGATTCGGCAATCCTCGTCGCCTGCAGCGAAGGAAAGCGGACGGTGGGAGCGTCGCGGTCGGCGTTGCCGCGCGATGGACCCGAAGACCGGCAGTTACACGGTCGGCGTCACGCGCCGGGCGGGGCGCTCCGTTCGTCGGAGGCCTGCGCGGCGCCCGGGTCGTCGTCGACGAGACCCAGTCCCACACCCCTGCTGGGCCCCGACTCCAGCCCGCCCCCGGAGGCGGGCCCCGCCTCGCCGCCGGTCGCCAGTCCCACCCCGCCGCCGGTCGTCCAGCCTTCGAACCTCACGCGCGCGCGAAAGAAGATCCAGCTCTCACGCACCAGGGGGATGAGTGGTACGGCGACGAACATGCCCACGATGCCGTGGAGCTGGTTACCGATCAGCACGGCGAAGATGACGACCAGCGGGTGCACCCTGAAGCGCGTCCCCATGATGAGCGGCGCGGCGATGTGTCCTTCGACCTCCTGGATGCCCACGTAGGCGACGATCACCCAGAGTGCGGTGATCGGCGAGTGCAGCAGGGCGACGATCACCGGCGGCACCGCGCCGAGCACCGGTCCGAGGTAGGGGATGACCTCCATGAGGCCGGCCCAGACGCCGAAGGCGACCGCGTACTTGGCGCCCGACGGAAACACACCGGTCACGCCGAGGACCCACATGGTCACGCCGGTGCCGGCGCCGATTGCCGCCGACAGCAGGAGCTGGGCTTCGAGGTACCTGACGACGGCGCTCTGGGTGATGCCGATGAACTCGCGTCCGTCGTCTACGCCGGTGGGGAAGTGGTCGACCACGAACCGCCCGATGCGCTTGGCGTCGAGCAGCATGTAGATCGAGATCACGGCGATGACCACGGTGATCGTGACGGTGCGCGCGACCGAGACGCCGATGCCCAGCAGGCTGCGCGACGCCCCCAGCAGGTACGTCGCCACGGACTTGGCGCCGGCCTGCAGCTCCTGCGACACGTTGACGTTCACATGAAAGCGCCTGGCCAGGCTCTGCAGCTCGCGTACGCCGGCCTGCGCCTGCTGCGCCATGCCCGGCAGGGCGTCGAGCAGGGCGTGGATCTGACGCACGAGAGGCGGGATGATCAGGATCAGGGCGCCGGCCAGCAGGCCGACACCCAGGAGATAGACGATCGCCACGCCGAGCGGCCGCGGTACCTTTAGGCGCTGCAGACCGCGCACGAACGGGTTGAGCACCAGGGCCAGCAGGGTAGCGACGATGAAGATGAAGATCGCCTCGCCGATCACCCCGAGCAGGAGCCACCCGATGATCAGCAGCACCGGCAGAGTGCCGAGCTGCACCCACCGCGGCACGGTGATCGTGCCCCTCGCTGCTCTCCCCGACCCCTGCGCCCCGGCGCCCTTGTCGTCGACCATAGGCCCGATTATAGCCGTCGCAGGCGCCGCGCCGCTGTATGCGAGCGAAGAGGCGAGCCGGACCGGCGCGCTGCGGGGGTGCCTGCGACGGAAGCACCGCGCGCGGGGGCGCCCTGTGACGGGAGCGCCCTGCGGCGAGTCACCGCGAGGCGGCTGGTGTAAGGTCGGCCGCCGCTGGGAATTACTTGACACGATGAGACTTAGATTTTATGATTTGATTCGACTAACGCAGGGCTACGATCGACTGTGACACGAAGGTAACGCCAAGGAGGCAGACGCATGGCCAAGGTAATCGGTATCGACCTGGGGACGACGTTCAGCTGTGTGAGCGTCCTCGAGGGTGGTGAGCCCACGGTCATCCCGAACTCCGAAGGCGGACGCACCACGCCGTCTGTGGTCGCGTTCTCCAAGAGCGGAGAGCGGCTCGTGGGTACGGTCGCCCGGCGGCAGGCCGTCACCAACCCCGAAAACACGATCTTCTCCATCAAGCGCTTCATGGGCCGCAAGTACGGCGACGTCTCCGAAGAGATGAAGATCGTCCCGTACAAGGTGGTGGCGGCGCAGAACGGCGACGCTTCGGTCGATATCGGCGGCAAGCTCTACTCACCGCCGGAGATCTCGGCCATGATCCTGCAGAAGCTGCGGCGCGACGCCGAGGAGTACCTCGGCGAGAAGGTCAACGAGGCGGTCGTGACCGTCCCGGCTTACTTCAACGACTCGCAGCGTCAGGCTACAAAAGACGCCGGCAAGATCGCCGGCATCGAGATCAAGCGCATCATCAACGAGCCCACCGCGGCTGCGCTCGCCTACGGCCTCGACAAGGAGCACGACCAGACCATCCTCGTGTTCGACCTGGGCGGCGGCACCTTCGACGTCTCGATCCTCGACCTCGGCGAAGGCGTGTTCGAGGTCAAGTCGACCAACGGCGACACGCACCTCGGCGGCGACAACTTCGACAAGGCCGTGGTCGACTGGATGGTGGCCGAATTCAAGCGCGACAACGGCATCGACCTGAGCATCGACAAGATGGCCCTGCAGCGGCTCTACGAGGCCGCCGAGAAGGCCAAGATCGAGCTCTCCACCACGATGAGCAGCAACGTCAACCTGCCGTTCATCACCGCCGAC
The DNA here is from genome assembly GCA_963733255.1 of uncultured Actinomycetes bacterium. Taxonomy (GTDB): domain Bacteria; phylum Actinomycetota; class Thermoleophilia; order UBA2241; family UBA2241; genus Bog-752. The sequence continues at coordinate 76,621 of CAVTCH010000017.1, read as the reverse complement.
GAGAACGGTCCCAAGCATCTCGACCTCACCCTCTCCAGGGCCAAGTTCAACGAGCTGACGGCGGCCCTCGTCGACCGCGTGGTCGGGCCCGTCAAGGCGGCTCTGTCCGACGCCGGCCTGTCGCCCGACAAGATCGATCACGTCATCCTCGTGGGCGGCATGACCCGCGTGCCGGCGGTCCAGGACAAGGTCCGCGAGCTCATCGGCAAGGAGCCCCACAAGGGCGTCAACCCCGACGAGGTCGTGGCCGTCGGCGCCGGCATCCAGGGCGGCGTCCTGGCCGGCGAGGTCAAGGACGTGCTGCTGCTCGACGTCACGCCGCTGTCGCTGGGCATCGAGACCAAGGGCGGCGTGTTCACCCGCCTGATCGACCGCAACACGACCATCCCGACCAAGAAGAGCGAGATCTTCTCGACCGCCGAAGACAACCAGACGAGCGTCGAGATCCACGTGCTGCAGGGCGAGCGCGACATGGCCCGCTTCAACAAGACGCTGGGCAAGTTCCAGCTCGTCGGCATTCCCCCGGCGCCGCGCGGCATCCCGCAGGTCGAGGTCACCTTCGACATCGACGCCAACGGCATCGTGCACGTCAGCGCCAAGGACCTCGGCACCGGCAACGAGCAGAAGATCACGATCACCGCGTCGAGCGGCCTCAGCGAGCAGGACATCGAAGGCATGATGAAAGACGCCGAGGCGCACGCCGAAGAGGACCGCCGCGGGCGCGAGGTCGCCGAGGTCAAAAACAACGCCGAGAACCTCGTCTACTCGACCGAGAAGTCGCTGCGCGACATGGGCGACCGGGTCGACCAGGCGACTCGCGACGAGATCGAAGCGGCCGCCGTCGAGGTGCGCAAGGCTCTGGACACCGAGAACATCGACGACATCAAGGCCAAGACCGACACCCTCATGCAGGCCTCCCACAAGCTCGCTGAGGCCGTCTACCAGCAGGCCCAGCAGCAGTCGCAGGGCGCGAGTGACGGCGCCGGCGGCGCTCAGGGCGGCGGCGACGAGAACGTCGAAGAGGGCGACTACGAAGTCATAGACGACGACGAACAGAAGTGACGGCGCGCGTCGCGAGACGTGCACCGCCGCAAGGAACTGAAAGAGACCAAGGTCGACTGCCGCCGGGCCGGGGGGCCCGGCGGGCGAGACCGGAAAGGAGCGACGGAACAATGGCTATCATCAGATGGGACCCCTTCCGCGAAATGACCAGCCTGCAGAGTCAGGTGAACCGCCTCGCGGACTCGCTGTGGTCGGGGCGTCAGGAAAGCTGGGTACCGGCGGTCGACGTGTTCGACACCCAGGACGCCGTCGTGATCAAGGCCGAACTGCCGGGCATGAAGGTCGACGACATCCAGATCGAAGTCGACGACAACGTCCTCACGCTCAAGGGCGAGCGCATCTTCGAAGAGAAGGTCGACGACGAGCGTTACTACCGAGTGGAGCGGCGCTACGGCTCGTTCCAGCGCAGTCTCGCCCTGCCGCAAGGCGTCAAGGCCGATGACATCCAGGCCACCTACGAGGACGGCGTGCTCCGGGTCACCGTGCCCAGAAGTGAAGCCGAAAAGCCCAGGCGCATCGAAGTCAAGCCGGCGAGCAAGCCGATCGAGGCGACGGTCGCCAAGGCGTGAGACTCAGACGACGGCAGCGCCGGCGCCGGGCGGGCGCAAGCCCGCCCGGCGCGGCGCGAGCAAACGAGCCCGGCGCAGGCGCTCGGGCCATCGCGACGGCAGGCTTCTGGGCCAGAACAGCGACACCCAGGCAGGAGCGACGCCAGGCAATAGCGACGTCAGACAGTAGCGACATCAGGCGATCACGACAGAGGGCGATCAGACAATGACGACTCCCCACGACAAGAAGGACCGGCCCGCTCAGACAAAGCGCGGCGCCGGCAAGGCCGGCGCCGCGCGCTCGGCCAAGCCGGGCGAGGCGCCCGAGGGCGCTGCCGGCGGCGAGACCGCCGAGACCGGCGAGACCGGCGAACCGCAGGTCGCGGCCGATGTCACGCCGCTCTTCGGCGCGCCGGCAGCGGGCGAATCCGGGGCAAGCCCGCAGGAGCTCGCCGAGGCGCTGCTTGCCGTGGCGCACGAGCGCGACCAGTACCTCGATCACCTGCAGCGTCTCAAGGCCGAGTTCGAGAACTACCGCAAGCGTGTGCAGCGCGACAACGAGGCCGTCGTGGCGCGTGCCGGCGAGCGCGTCATCGAGTCGCTGCTGCCGGTCGTCGACAACCTCCAGCGCGCCCTCGAAGCGGCCGCGCGCCACGAGGAGGGCCAGGTCGTCGAGGGCATCGAGGTCGTGACCGGGCAGCTCCGTTCGATCCTTGCGGGCCACGGCCTCGAAGAGGTGCCGGCCGCGGCCGGTCTGCCCTTCGACCCGAACGTCCACGAAGCGGTCGTCGCGCAGGAGCACGACGACTACTCCGAGGGTGCGATCATCGCCGTGCTCGAGCCCGGCTACCTGCTGCACGGCAGGTTGCTGCGGCCCTCCCGGGTCATCGTGGCGAGATAGGCGATGGCCGATTTCTACCAGACCCTGGGAGTGCCCCGCGGCGCGTCGGCCGACGAGATCCGCAAGGCTTTTCGCAAGCTCGCGCGCCAGTACCACCCCGACAAGAACCCCGGCGACAAGGCTTCCGAAGAGAAGTTCAAGGAGGCCAACGAGGCCTACGAGACGCTCTCCGACTCAGACAAGCGCAAACAGTACGACGAGCTTCTGCGCCTGGGCGCCTTCGACCCGCGCACCGGACGGCCCTCGCAGGGCGGCTTTCAGGGCTTCGACCCGCGCATGTACCAGCAGGGCGGCCAGACCTTCCAGATGGGCGACTTCGGCGACATCCTCTCGAGCCTCTTCGGCGGCGCGGGCCAGGGCGCGCGACGCGGCGGCCGCAGCGCGGCCCAGCGTGGCGCCGACCTGCAGGCCGACGTCACGATCTCGTTCGAGGACTCGCTGAACGGCGCTTCGGCGCGGGTGCCCGTCGACAGCAACGGACCTTGCCCCACCTGCCACGGCTCGGGAGCGGCGCCCGGCACCACGCCCAAGATCTGCCCCGAGTGCCACGGTCGCGGCGTGCTGGCCCAGAACCAGGGACCCTTCGCCATCTCGGTGCCCTGCCCGCGCTGTCATGGTAACGGCACGGTCATCGACACCCCCTGCGAGACCTGTCACGGCGGCGGCGTGACCCGCCAGACGCGCCGCTACGCCGTCAAGATCCCGGCCGGCGCCAAGGAGGGTACGAAGATCCGGCTCAAGGGCAAGGGCGAGGCCGGCGTCGGCGGCGCTCCCGCGGGCGACCTCTACGTGGTCGTCCACGTCGAAGACTCCGAGCTGTTCGAGCGCCGGGGCGACGATCTCGTGATCGAGGTCCCCGTCACGGTGGCCGAGGCGATGCTCGGCATCACCGCACGCATCCCGACACCCGACGGCGGCAAGGTCTCCCTCAAAGTGCCGTCCGGCAGCGCCGACGGCCGCACGCTGCGGCTGCGCGGCAAGGGCGCGCCCCGCCTGAAGGGTGGCGGCAAGGGCGACCTGCTGGCGCGCGTGCGGCTCATCGTACCCACCAAGCTCACCAAGGAACAGAAGAAGCTTGCCGAGGAGCTCGGCAAGACCGAGTCCGACCCGCGCGCCGCGCGCTTCGGCACGCTCTAGGTACGAAAGGTACGGGCTGACAAGCCATGGCCCAACGCGATGACCCCACGAGGCCGCTGTTCATGATCTCGATCGCGGCCGAGCTGGCCGCGATGCACCCGCAGACGCTGCGCGTCTACGAGCGCCGCGGGCTGCTGCAGCCCCAGCGTTCGGCCAAGAACACGCGCCTCTACTCGCTCGCCGACGTCGAGCGTCTGCGCCGCATCCAGGAGCTCACCGACATCGGCCTCAACCTGGCCGGCGTCGAGCGTGTGCTGGCCCTCGAAAGCCAGCTCGCGCTCATGGCCGAGCAGATGGACCGCCTGCAGGCCGAGCTGGCGCGCGCCGGCGACGAGCTGCGCGATCAGGTGCGCCAGGTCGAGCGCTCGTTCCGCCACGACCTGGTGCCCCAGGCCCACATGGCGATCGTGCGCGTGGGCAAGCGGCGTCGCTGATGCGCCGCGGACACCGCGACCGCCGCGAACACTGCGACCGCCGCGACCGCCGCACCACCGCGGGTCGCAAACACCGCAAAGAAGACTGAAACTGAAGTAACTGTCGGGAGACGATATGGACGTGAGCAAATTCTCCGAGCGGGCGCGCGAGGCGCTCGAGACCGCGCAGGGCGTCGTGCGCCGCGGCCCCGGCAACATGCTGGGCACCGAGCATCTGCTGATCGGCGTGCTGAGCCTGCCCGGGGGCATCGTCGAGCAGGTCCTGAACCTTCTCGGCATCGACAAGGGCGCCGCCATGACGCGGGCCAACCAGTTCGCCCAGAACCAGCCCGCCGGTTCCGGCCCCCCGACTCCCGCGCCGGCCGACATGCTGTACCTGTCGCCGCGTGCCAAGTCGGCGATGGACATCGCCGTCCAGGAGTCCCAGAAGATGGGCGACGAGTTCGTCGGCACCGAGCATCTGCTGCTCGGCATCTTCCTCGAGGGCGAGGGCCCCGGCAGCGCCGTCCTGAAGGACCTCGGCGCCAGCGAAGACGGCCTGCGCAAGGCGCTCGCCGAGCTGCGTGCCGGCGGCACCGACTACGAGGCCGCGGCGACCGGCGAGAGCATGCTGAAGAAGTACACGCGCGACCTTACGGCGCTGGCCCGCGACGACCGCCTCGACCCGGTGATCGGTCGCGACGACGAGATCAAGCGGGTCATCCAGGTGCTCAGCCGCCGCACCAAGAACAACCCCGCCCTGATCGGCGAGCCGGGCGTCGGCAAGACGGCCATCGCCGAAGGCCTGGCCCAGAAGATCGTCGCCGGCGACGTGCCCGAGATCCTGCGGGGCAAGCGCGTGCTGGCCCTCGATCTCGGCGCTATGGTGGCCGGCTCCAAGTACCGCGGCGAGTTCGAGGAGCGCCTCAAGGGCGCGCTCGACGAAGTCCAGCGCGCCAAAGACGTCGTGCTGTTCATCGACGAGCTGCACAACGTCGTGGGAGCGGGCGCGGCCGAAGGCGCGATCGACGCCTCGAACCTTATGAAGCCCATGCTGTCGCGCGGCGAGCTGCAGTGCGTCGGGGCGACCACGCTCGACGAGTACCGCGAGCACATCGAGAAGGACTCGGCCCTCGAACGTCGCTTTCAGCCGATCATCGTGCCCGAACCGTCGGTCGAGGAGACCATCGCGATCCTGCACGGCCTGCGCGACAAATACGAGGCCCACCACAAGGTGAAGATCACCGACGCGGCCCTGGTCGAGGCGGCCCGGCTGGCCGATCGCTACATCAACGACCGCTTCCTGCCCGACAAGGCCATCGACCTGCTCGACGAAGCGGCCAGCAAGCTGCGCATCGAGACGACCATGCTGCCGCCCGAGCTGCGCGAGATGGAGCTGCGGCTCGGCGAGCTCACTCGTGAAGGCGCCGCCGCCGTGCAGGCGCAGGACTACGAGAGGGCCGCCCAGCTCAAGGAGCAGACCGACAAGATCCAGGAGACCTTCGTCGAGGCCAAGAACGCCTGGCTCGCCGACAAGGGCATCGCCGACGCCACCGTCGACGCCGACGAGATCGCCGCCATCGTGAGCTCCTGGACCGGCATCCCCGTGCAGCGCATGCTGCAGGAAGAGGCCGACAAGCTGCTCGGCATGGAGGAGAACCTGCACAGCCGGCTCGTGGGCCAGGACAAGGCCGTCGAAGCGGTCGCCGAAGCGGTGCGCCGCGCGCGCGCCGGTCTCAAGGACCCCAAGCGGCCGATCGGCTCGTTCATCTTTCTGGGACCGACCGGCGTGGGCAAGACAGAGCTCGCCCGGGCGCTCGCCGAGTTCCTGTTCGACGACGAAGGCGCCCTGATCAGGCTCGACATGAGCGAGTACATGGAAAAGCACTCGGTGTCGCGGCTGGTCGGCTCGCCGCCCGGCTACGTCGGCTTCGACGAGGGCGGTCAGTTGACCGAAGCGGTGCGTCGCCGGCCGTACAGCGTGGTGCTGTTCGACGAGATCGAGAAGGCCCATCCCGACGTCTTCAACGCGCTGCTGCAGATCTTAGACGACGGACGCCTGACCGACAGCAAGGGGCGCACCGTCGACTTCAAGAACGCGGTCATCATCATGACGAGCAACGTGGGCAGCGGCACGATCCGCCAGCAGCAGCTCGGCTTCAGTCCCGACAACGGCCACGCGGCCAGCCACGAGGCCTTCGAGAAGCGCCTGCTCGACGAGCTGCGTCACACCTTCAAGCCCGAGTTCCTGAACCGCGTCGACGAGATCATCGTGTTCGACCCGCTGAACCGCGAGCAGCTCGAGCAGATCGTCGAGCTGCTGCTCGGTCACACCCGAAGGCTGGTCGAGGGTCAGGGCATGCAGCTCGACGTGACTCCCGCGGCCCGGGCGCAGATCGTCGACGAGGGCTACGACGCCGACTACGGCGCCCGCCCGCTGCGACGCGCCATCCAGCGCCTGCTCGAGAACCCACTCTCGAGCGAGCTGTTGCGCGGCAGCTTCCGCGCCGGCGACACCATCAAGGTCGACGTCAACGAGAGCGGCGCCCTGCACTTCGCCAAAGACTAGGCGCGGCACGTAGTCACGCACGCCTGAGCGGCGACGACGAAGTCGATCGCCGGCACTAGGCGCGTCACGAAGTCGCGCCAGCCTGAGCGGCGACGACGAAGTCGATCGCCGGCACTAGGCGCGCCGGTCCGGCACGCCCTTTCGCGGCCCGTTGTCTGGTCCGCCCGGTTTGCCTATAGTGGCTGCATGGCACGTATGCGCTCGCTCGTCTTCGGCAGCCTCCTGGGCGGCCTTCTCAGCGTCGTTCTGACACTCCGGCTCGGGAACCTGCGCGGCGGCCGCTCGGTCGCGGGGCGTCACTCCCGCGCGACCTCCGCCTTCGCCGGGCCTCCGTGCGCTCAAGAATCCTGCGCCGCGGGCGACAAAGAGACTGTAGACAACTGACCGAGGCGGTCGGGGGCGCGACAGCGCCCTGCGGCCGTCGGGATCCGCTGCAGGGCCAAGGAGCGCGCCGTGGAGTTCTTTCTGTTCGACGAGGAGAAGACCGTGGAAGACCAGCCGGTGATCGTGCGCACAGGCGATCTCGAGCACGAGTTCAAGGTCGAGATAGGGTTCCTCGAGCTCGAGGTGGTCGCCTACGTCGGCGATCTGAAGATCGTGGGCTACGCCCATTTCAGCAACAGCGGCCGTACGACGGCGCGCCGTTCGTCCGACCATCTGCGCCACATCACCGACGACAAGCTGACGCTGTCGCGCGCCAGCATCTACCGCGCCGGCACCGACGCGCTGATCGAGACCACGCCGTACGTGGTGATCAATCTCGACCGGGTCGACGTCCTCTACGCTCGCGACGTGCCCGACGCCGCCGCCGGCGCGACCGACGCCGCCGCCGCCGACGCCGTCACCGTCACGGCGAAGTAGCCGTCGTGTACACGGTCGACGTCCTGCTGCCCACCGCGCGCTTTGCCTTTGCGGTCGAGGGCGCCCGGGTCGAGGTCGCGCCCGAGCACCGCTCGCCCGAGGGCTACGTCGCCTACGAAGCGCTCGCCGCCGCCCGCCCGGTGGTCGGCATGACGACCTTCCCCAACACGATCCTGCTGCGCGGTCCCAGGACCATCCTCGTCGACCCGGGCCTGCACCTGCAGAACCAGCCGGTGGTCAAGGCGCTCGCCGCCCGCGGCCTCGGCGTCGACGACCTCGACTTCATCGCGCTCACTCACGCCCATCTCGACCACACCGGGGCCTGCGCCGACGTACCGGGGCCGGTGGTCGTCCACGAGCTCGAACTCGAAGACCCCGACTGGCCGATGGTGACGGGGCTTCTGCCCACGCCCCGCTTGCGGCTGCTGTCGGGCGACGAGGGCGAGCTCGCGCCCGGCATCACCTGGGTACGCACGCCGGGTCACACCGAAGGCGGCGTCTGCTACAGGGTCGACACCGCCGAGGGTCTCGTGGTGCTCGCCGGCGACACCATCGGTCCGCAGCGCGACGAGTTCGAGCGCGTCGCGGCGGGTCTCGACGAGGGTTCCGACCCCGTCCTCGCGGCCTCGTGGCGGGCGATCGCATCGTGGCGCGCCGTGCGCCTCATTCCCGGGCACGTGCCGCCCTTCGCCCCCGCGACGTGAGCGGTGCGGCGCGCACCGGTCCCGGAGCGGCGCGCACCGGTCCCGGAGCGCCGCGCGCCGGCCGCCCCACGCTGCGCGCCGACCACGTCGCGGCCCTGTGTTAGACTGAAGACCCGAGCCGAGAACGAGCCCAGGAGCAGGCCCTTGCCGATCTACGAGTACCGCTGCGAAGCGTGCGGCCACACCTTCGAGCTCTTTCAGAAGTTCGCCGACAAGCCGGTCGAGGTCTGTGAGCTCTGCGGGGCTCGCGTCCACAAGGTGCTGCACCCGGCCGCCATCCACTTCAAGGGTTCCGGCTTCTACACCACCGACTACGGCCGCGGGTCAAAGAAGGCCCGCGCGGCCGACAGCGGCGCCAAGGCCGACGACAAGTCCAAGGCCGACGACACGTCCAAGGCCGACGACAAGCCCAAGGCCAAGGCGGCGGGCAACGGCGACGGCGCCAAGAGCAGCGACGCGGGGGGGAGCGGCGGCAGTTCCGCCAAGCCCTCGAAGGCCGACAAGGCGGGGTAGCTCCGCCGGGACGGACGTGTCCATGGAGGGTCACGACGACGAGCGCGCGACCCAGCGCATCGCCCAGCAGGCGCGCGCCAACCTGCGCAACCTGGTGAGCGACGACACGCTGGCCCTGCCGTCGCTCAGCGTCATCGCCGACGGCATCCGCCTCGAGCTCGAGAAACGCGGCGAGGTGGCGATCCTCTACGTCGGTCTCAAGCGCTACGGTCGTCTCGAGCGCGTGTTCGGCTGGCAGGTCACCTCCGACGTGCTCGACGCCTGCTCGAGCATCCTGCAGGAGATGGTCGGCACGTCGCTGCGCAGGCTCGACGTGCTGGCCGACTTCACCCTCTCAGACAACGCCTTCATCGTCGTGCTCTCGCCGCCGCGGCGCGCCAAGGAGATCTCGCGCGACGACCTCACGGCGATCAGCCGGCGCGTCTACGAGCGGCTCCAGTCCATGCTGCTGAACGACCTCGCGCCCGGGGTGTTCGATCGCGTCCATCCGTTCGTCACCGTGGCCGTGCTGCAGGCCGGCGCCGACCTTACGTTCGAGCAGTCGCTGCAGAACGGCGTGGCGGCCGCCATGCAGGCCGCCGAACGCGAGTGGCTGATCTACGACGACGAGCTCGAACGCACGCTGGCCGACGCCGTCGTCAACCACAGCCTCGAGCCGCTGTTCGAAGCCGTGGTCGACGTCGCCGACCGCCGGGTGCTGGGCTACCACACCGCCATCCGCGGGCCGTTCTACTCGCCGCTGCGCCTGCCCGACGTCATCGACGAGGTGGCGCGCCGCTCGGCGCTGCTGTCGAGCTACGGTATCGAGACGCGCGAGCTGGCGGTCACCAAGGCGGTCGGCCTCGAGCCCGACGAGCTGCTCATGCTGAGCTGCGAGTCGGTCGAGCTACCCGGCGCGGCGGTGCTCGCCCTGAGCGAGTTCTACTCGTTAAACAAGGCGCTCGTGCCGCAGCACGTGGTGTTCGAGATGCAGGTGGCCGACCTGGCCGCCAACGCCGCCAGCGCGCTGCGCGTGCTGGGGCCGGTGCACGAGATGGGCTTTCCGGTGTGCGTGGCCGGCGTGGGGGGTGGCCTCACCGCCTTCGACCTGATCGCCCGGGCGCAGCCCGACTACCTGGCCCTTGACCCGGTGATCTCCGTGGGCGCCGCCTCCGACCCCACGTACCTCGACATCGTCCAGCTTCTGCTGCGTTTCGCGGCCCGCATAGACGCTCGCCTGATCGCTCCCGAGGTGGCCGACGCCCGCCAGATGAAGGCGCTGCGCCGGGTGGGGGTCGAGCTCATGAGCGGCGAGGTCTTCGCGCGCCCGGACACCCGCCTGCCGCGGGTCGGGGCGGGCCGGCTGCCCAAGTAGGCCCCCGGGCTCAGGCCGACAGCGTGATCGACAGGTGCTCGGGCAGCTCGGCGCTGGCGTGCACCGTCACCTGGTTGCGGCCGGCGGCCTTCGATTCGTACAGGGCCTGGTCGGCACGCTCGATCAGGGCCGTCTCGCCGTTGCACTCGGCGTCGTAGGGCGCGACCCCGGCGCTGGCCGTGACGTAGACGACCTCGCCGCCGCGCAGGTCGAGAGCGGTGGTCTCGATCGCCCTGCGCACGCGCTCGGCCAGCTCGAGCCCGGCCTGGGCGTCGCCGCGCAGGAGCAGGGCGAACTCCTCGCCGCCGTAACGGGCCGCCATGTCGGCTTCGCGCACGACCGACTGGAGCGTCGCCCCGACGCGCCGCAGCAGGTCGTTGCCGGCCTCGTGGCCGTAGCGGTCGTTGAAGAGCTTGAAGTGGTCGAGGTCGAACATGATCAGCGTGAGCTCGCCGCCGTAGCGTTCGGTCTTGATCACCTCGTTGTGGAGATAGTCGACGAAGGTACCGTAGTTGTAGAGGCCGGTGAGGCGGTCCGTCAGCGAGGTGGCGGCGAGCAGCTTGCGCAGGCTGTGCTGGTCGCGCTGCACGCGGCCCAGCACGAGGCCGGCAAGGCTGAACGCGGCGAGCCCGACGATCGCCTGACGGGCGGTCGCCGGGTCGGCCGGCTGGCGCAGCGCGAAGTAGGCGACGAAGAAGCCCCCCACCCAGCCGGCGACCAGAAGGCTGCCCAGCTCAAAGAAGAACACGGCCGACAGCAGCAGGGGAAAGATGAAGAGCGGCCAGAGATACAGCAGGCCGGCGCCGAGCAGCAGGCCCGAGACACCGACGAGGGCGCCGGCCAAAGCGACGACGCGGCGCACGGTGACCCGCCGTTCGACGACATCGGGATGGAGGCTCATGGTCTTGCGCACACACGACTCCGCGGTGGTTCTTGTCTTCTACGACGCGCGCCGGCGGGCTCCTCTCTGGCGTTGCCAGTCCTGGCGACACCAGAGCATGAGAGTTCGTACGATAGAATCTCTCAGATGATGAGCCACCTCCTGCTGACAAACGACGACGGCATCGACGCGCCCGGACTGGCGGCGCTCCGCGGGGGGCTCGACGGCTTGGGCACGGTGCTCACCCTGGCGCCCGACGGCAACCGCAGCGCCATCGCCCGCAGCATCACGATCGATCGCCCGCTGCGCGCTCGCGAGGTCCGTTTCGGCGACGGCTTCTCGGGCTTCTCTCTCGACGGCACGCCGGCCGACTGCGTGCGGGCGGCCGCCCTCGGGTTCTTCGGCGACCGCCCGCAGATCGTGGTCGCCGGCGCCAACATGGGCGCCAACCTGGGCGACGACGTGGCCTATTCGGGGACGGTGGCGGCCGCCCTCGAAGGCGCCCTGCTCGGCCTGCCGGCGGTCGCGATCTCGGTGCAGGGTCGCTCGCCGCGCCACTTCGACGCCGCCGCCCGCCTGGTGGCGCCGATCGTAGCGCGCGTCCTGGCCGACGGCCTGCCGCACGGCCTCGTGCTCAACGTTAACGTGCCCGACCTGCCGCTCGACCAGGTGCGCGGTGTCCAGATCACCAGGCTCGGCTGCCCCAGCGTCCACGAGCGCATCGAGATCGAGAGCGGCGGCGGCGCGGTCAGGCGCTACACGCTCCACACCGAGGCGCGCGACTGCGTGAGCGAGACGGGCACCGACTTCGCGGCGCTCGCCGCCGGGTACCTGTCGATCACGCCGCTGCACTTCGATCTGGTCGACCTGCGGGCCTTCGAGATGCTCGAAGGCTGGAAGTTGGACGAAGCCGTGCGGGCCGTGCTGCCCGGCGCCGGCGGTTCGGCGGCAGACGCGGCCAACGCGTCGCCTTCGAGCGCCGCCGACGCTTTACCGACGGGCGCCGCCGACGCGTCGTCCTCGGGCGCCACCGAGGCGCTGCCGGTCGCCGACGCGACGGGCAGCGACGAGGAGCACAGGTGACCGGCTTCGAGCCCGTCATCTTCGACCTCGACGGCACGGTGGTCGACACCGTCGGCCTCATCCGGGCCTCGTTCCGTCACGCCTCGCGCGTCGTGCTGGGCCACCAGTTGCCCGACGACGTGCTGCTGGCCGGCGTCGGCCAGCCGCTGATGACGCAGATGGAGGCGCTCGACGCCGCCCATGCGCAGGAGCTCTACGACGCCTACCGAGAGCACAACCACCGCGTCCACGACGAGATGATTGCCCGCTACGACGGGATCGAGGCGGCGCTGGGCCGCCTGCGGGCGGCCCAGCGCCGCCTCGCCATCGTCACCTCAAAGAGCGCCGAAACGACCGCCATGGCGTTTCGCGCGGTCGGACTGCGCGAGTACTTCGACGCCGTGGTCACGGCGAGCGACACCGAGGCCCACAAGCCGTCGGGTGAACCCATCCTGCTTGCCCTCGAACGCCTGGGCGCCGGCCCCGAGCGCGCCGTCTACGTCGGCGACGCGCCGGTCGACGTGGCCGCGGGCAAGGCGGCGGGCGTGGCGACGGTCGCCGTGCTGTGGGGCGCCTTCTCGCCCGCCGCCCTCGCCGCGGCCGCCCCCGACTTCACCGTCGCGACGCCCGCCGCGCTCGCCGACCTCTGCCTCGACGGCGCAAGCGCGCCCGGCACGCGAGGCGCCTCATGAGCGCCGTCGAGCGGTCGCCCGGCGACGCCGCGGCCGCCTCGCGCGCCGCCGAGCTGCGCCGCCAGATCGAACACCACGCCCATCTGTACTACGTTCTCGACCAGCCCGAGATCGGCGACGCCGACTACGATGCCTTGCTGCACGAGCTTCAGGAGCTCGAGGGCGAGTACCCCGAGTTGCGCACGCCCGACTCGCCGACCCAGCGCGTCGGCGGTCAGCCGCTCGAGAAGTTCGCCCAGTGGCGCCACCTGCAGCCCATGCTCTCGCTGGCCAACGCCCGCAACGACGACGAGCTGCTCGCCTGGGACCGCCGCAACCGGCGCCTGCTCGAAGCCCACGGGCTTGCCGATGCGGCCGTCGGCTACGTCACCGAGCCCAAGATCGACGGCCTCGCCATCTCGCTGGTCTACCGCGACGGCATCTTCGAGCGCGGCGCCACCCGCGGCAACGGCGTGATCGGCGAAGACGTGACCGCCAACCTGCGCACCATCCACGCCGTGCCTCTGCGCCTGCGCGGGCTCGAGCGCGGCGAGCCGGTGCCGGCGGTGGTCGAGGTGCGCGGCGAGGTGTACCTGTCGCTGGCCGGCTTCGAGCGCCTGAACGAGACGCGGGCGGCCGCCGGCAAGTCGACCTTCGCCAATCCGCGCAACGCGGCCGCCGGCTCCATCCGTCAACTCGACCCGGCCGTCGCGGCCTCGCGCCCGCTCGACATCTGGTGCTACCAGCTCGGCTACAGCGAGGGGCTCGAGCTCGAAAGCCACTGGCAGTCGCTCGAGTGGCTGCGGGCGCAGGGCTTTCGGGTGAACCCGGCGTCTGCTCGCCACGAGACGATCGAGCAGGTGATCGCCGAGTGCGCCGCCTGGGTCGAGCGCCGCGGCAAGGTCGACTACGACATCGACGGTGTGGTCGTGAAGATCGACGACATCGCCCTGCAGCGCGACCTCGGCGAAGTGGCCCACGACCCGCGCTGGGCGATCGCCTTCAAGTTCGCGCCGACCACCGCCGTGACGCGCCTGCACAGCATCGAGGTCAACGTGGGCCGCACCGGCGTACTCACGCCCTTCGCCGTCCTCGAGCCGGTCCAGGTCGGCGGAGTCACGGTCGAACGAGCGACCCTGCACAACGAGGACGACATCCACCGCAAGGACGTCCGGCCCGGCGACGACGTGATCGTGCAGCGGGCCGGCGACGTCATACCGCAGGTCGTGGGGCCGGCGCTCAGGGACGGCGGCGCCGACGACGGCGGCGAGGCCGGCGATCTCAATGGCACCGCGGCCAGCGACCTCAGCTCTACCGGCGACCTCAGCGGCGCCACCGGCGCCGTCAGCAGCCGCTGCCGGCGACCCCAGCGGCGCCACCGGCGCGCAGAGCATCGCCGCCCACGAGGCGCGGCCGGTCTGGAACATGCCGGCGCGCTGCCCCGCCTGCGACTCGCCGGTGGTGCGCGAGGAGGGCGAAGTAGCGGTGCGCTGCCCGAACCGCTCCTGTCCGGCGCAGATCGTCGAGGCCGTGCGGCACTTCGTGAGCCGCGGCGCGATGGACATCGACGGCGTCGGCGACGAGGCCGTCGTCGCCCTGCACGAAGCCGGCCTGGTCGGAAACGTCGCCGACCTCTACGACCTCACGCTCAGCCGCCTGGCCGACGTGCCGCTGTTCACCCGCAAGGACAAGAACCCGGACGGCCGCGAGATCGTCGTGCCCAACCGCTTCGCCGAGAACTTGCTGGCATCGCTCGAAGCCTCCAAGCAGCAGCCCTACGCGCGTGTGCTGTTCGCCCTGGGCATCAGGCACGTGGGCGGGGTCAACGCCCAGTTGCTCGTGGAGCACTTCCCGTCGCTCGACGAGTTGCAGCGCGCTCCCGAGGACGAGATCGCCGAGGTGCCCGGCATCGGCCCGGTCGTGGCCGGCTCGGTCGAGCAGTACCTGGCCGACCCGCACAATCGCGAGACCCTGGCCAAGCTGCGCGCCCACGGGCTGCGTTTCGTCGAAGAGACGAGGGTGCGCCCCGAGGGGCCGCTGTCGGGCAAGACGTTCGTGCTCACCGGCACGCTCGACACGCTGACCCGCGGCGAGGCGGGGGAGAGGATCGAAGCCCTGGGCGGCAAGGTCACGGGCTCGGTCAGCAGCCGGACCGACTACGTCGTGGCCGGGGCGAGCCCGGGCTCAAAGCTCGCCAAGGCCCAGAAGACCGGGGTGGAGGTCATCGACGAGCAGGCGTTGCTGGCGCTGCTGTCGGCGCCGGCGCCGACCCCGCAACGTCCGCCGGCGGCCGACTCGGAGTCGTCGCCCGGCACGCCCCGTAACTCCGCTTAAGGCTCGCTTAACACGCGCTTAATGCCTGCGGGCGATACTCCTTATCGACCCCCCTCAAGGGCAACCCCAAGCCCTGCCAGCGAGCCCCGCCCCCCCGCGGGGCTCGTTGCGTTTCGGGCCCCGTCTCTGGCGGGGCCCGATTGCGTTGGGGGAGTACGTTGGGGGCGTCCGCGATCCTGCGCTAGACTACCTGCCGGGCCGGCGTAGCTCAGTTGGCAGAGCAGCTGTCTTGTAAACAGCAGGTCGACGGTTCGATTCCGCCCGCCGGCTCCACGGTGCCCAGTCGGTGCCCGTACGACCGACGCTACGCGGTCGGCGGCGGAGGCATAGAGGACAACGGCCGGGGTCTGTCCGGCGTAGCGGGGCGCCGGTGAAGCTCTCGTCCGGGAACTCCCGGACTTCCTAGTATCCTCATATGCAGTCGAACAGGGCGTAGTCGGCCTCGCCCACTCCGACCGGTATGCAGCCGCCGTCAGCCGCACGGCTGCCGCCGGCCGCCGCTTCGGCGATCAGCTCCTCGAACAGTGGCCGCACGAAGTCGCAGTACGGAAACGGCGCCGCAAAACCGGCCGGCTCCTCACGTAGGCGGGCCGCGTAGTGAGCCTGCATCCAGCACTCTCCGCCGCAGGCGTCGACCACCGGGCAGGCGGCGCACTCGGCGCGGTCGCGGGCGTGCGCGTTGCGCAGCAGCCGCAAGGCGGGTGATGAACGCCAGATGGTCTCGAGGCCCTGGACGCGCAGGTCGCCGGCCACGAAAGCCGGGTCGCCGCAAGTGATCGTGCAGGCATGCACGCGGCCGAACGGGTCGATGGCGAGGTCGCCACAGCCGCAGGTGCAGAAGTCCTGGGGCGCCCCGAGGCGGCGCCTGAGCGCGGCGACGTTGTCGACCACCAGACCGATCTCGGCTGCGGTGGCCGACAGCTCCTTCATCGCCGCCGCCATGGCGGCTCCGCTGGGCACGAGGTCGCGATGATCGGACAGGCCGCCGCGCTGGTGGGGCAGGATCAGGTGCAGTCGGTCGACTCCGGCGCCGCGCAGCGTGCGGGCCATGCTCGACAACCCCGGGAGCACGGGCGAGAGCAGGACGGTGTTGACGACCGGTTCCAGCCCCACGGCGATGAGGTTACCGATGGTGCTGAGCACGTCGGCGAAGTTGCCCGGCGCGCGCAGCGCGTCGTTTACCTCCTCGGGGCCGTCGAGGCTGACCAGGGGTCGGTAGAGACCGCACCCGGCACGGGCCATCTCGGCCGCGGTCTCCCTTGTGACGAGACGATTGAAGAAGATGCGCACCTTGCGTCCGTGCACGCCGGTGATGAAGTCGACGATCTCGAGCAGGTCGGGGCGCAGGAGCGGGTCCCCGCCGAGGATCACGAAGCTTGTGGCGCCCAGCGCGACACACTGGTCGATGGCGTGGCGCCACTCGCTCGTGGTCATCTCGCCGTCCTGCCGCGGGTTGTCGCGGTTGTAGCAGTGCGGGCATGGCAGAGCGCAGCGGTTCGTGACGTGCAGGTACACCTCGCGCAGGCGCTGCAGCGGCTCGCCCCGCGGCCTTGCGGTCGCGAAGCCCGCCGCCGCGGGCGACACGAGCCGCTTCATGAGAGGAAGGTCGGAGACGTCGTCGACGTCGGTCCAGAGCGGCAGGTGGCGCACGGCGATGCCCACTGCCGTCGCGGCCTGCGTGATGTGTGCGAGCGCGGCGGCCGAGCCCATGGGTGCGGCGCGGAGCGCGTCGCGAAGCGCCGGCGCCCGCGCGCCCCACGTGGCGGCGTCTGAGGCGATCAGATAGAAGCCGCCATCGGCCGTCGGACCGAGCACGAGACGTGCGGGTGAGTCGCGCTGGTCGAGCACGTCGAATGCCTGGGCCAGGTATGCCGGCGGCAGAGCGGGGCTGTCGCTGCCGACGACCACCACCGAGCGGAACCCTTCGCCGAACAGGTCCGAGAAGACGTTCGCGAGGCGCTCGCCGAGGTGCGAGCCACGCTGCTCGAGCGGGCGCCAGCGGGCGGCTCGGCCATCCCCGTCACGGTGGGGGTCGGCTGGTGGTTCGGAAACCCCGAAGGCCGGGTCGCCCGCCGACGCAGCGGGGGCCTGACTGCCCGCCGCCTCGGGGACCTCGAAGGCCGGATCGCCCGCGAGCGCCAGGACGAGCTCGACGCCGGCGACCTGTTCGGCGCTGCGCAGGGTACCGGCCAGCAGCTCCCGGTAGACACGTAGCGCCTCGTCTTCGCCGACGGCCGCCGCGAGGCGAGTCTTGACGGCGCCGCGCCGCGGGTGTCGCGCGACGACGGCCAGGGCTCGTTCGGACGCCACCTCAGTAGATCGGCACTCGTGGGTGCGGACGTCGCTTCGCGAGCCGGGCATCGAGCCCCCAGGTGCGTCCGGCCTGCGTCAGGGCGACCATCGCCAGCAGCAGCACGATCATCAGGTAGGTGCCCGACCATTCGCCGGGCTTGCCGTTGGCGGCGAGCCCGAGCGGGATCGCGAAGCACAGCCCGATGAGCCCCGAGAGCGGCGTGCAGAGGCCGATCGTCAGAGGCACGCCGATGAGTGCCAGCTCGGTGACCATCTGCAGCTTGCTGAAGAAGGCGGCGTTGGGGATCACGACATGCCTGAGAAAGGAGGCCATGAACGGCGTGCTGGTGTCGCGGGCGAAGATACCCACGAAGGCGGCGTAGCCCGAGGTCGAGTAGAGGTGGTGCTGCAGGTTGTAGGTCCAGACGCTGAGGAACAGCAGGCCCATGAAGATGCGGGCGGCGGACAGAGCGGCCCGGCGCCGGCCGTCGGCGCTAGCGAGGATGGTCATGCCGCTCCCTTCGGTTCGGGCAGGACGTGCCCGGTGCCGGCACCGGCGCTGACGCTGGCGCCTCGTGGCCGGCGGTCGTGCCCGCTGCGGCGGTCGTGCCCGCTGCGGCCATAATAGAACCGCCTCAGGCTCTGCGGCGAAACGCCCATCCGAAAGCCGGCCAGGCAGAGACAGATCTTCACACCCAGGACGAGCGGGCCCTGGGCCTGGAACTCGCGGGCGCTGGTCACGACCGGGCGGCGCAGGATGCGCACGTGGCCGAAGCGCGGCAGGCGTCGCCCGAGGTCGTAGTCCTCCATGAACGGCAGAGGGCGAAAGCCGTGCAGCGCGTCAAAGGCGCTGCGGCGCACGAAGATGCCGCGGTCGCCGAAGAGCGACTTCGAGAAGCGGTGATAGAGGTCGCCGAGCACCTCGAACAGGCGCAGCACCGCGTCGGGGTCTTCGAAGCGCAGCGTGAACGAGCCGCCGGCGATGCGCGGGTCGGCGACCAGCGTCTGCGCGACGAGCTCGAGGGAGCCGGGAGCGAGCCGCGTGTCGGCGTGCACGAACAGCAGGACATCGCCGACCGCGCCGGCGGCGCCGCGATCGGCCTGCACGGCTCGCCCCGGCTCTGAGACGATCACTCGAGCGCCCGCGGCGCGGGCGATCGCGGCCGTGCGGTCGGTGCTGCCCCCGTCGACGACGATCAGCTCGTGCGGCTCCTGCTCGGCCAGAGCGGCCAGGCAGGACGGCAGGCGGACCTCTTCGTTCAAAGCGATGACGATGACGCTGATCATCGACCCAGTCTAGACCAACGAACGGACGCCGGTACGGCGGATGAAGCGTTGCTCCGCCCGCTCGGCCGCGGCGGGCCGGGGACACGACCACGGACGCCGGCAACGCTTCCGGAGGTTCGTCCTTACCACGACCGGGTTAAAATCGTGCGTCGGACGTATTTGTGGGCAAAGGGGGCGGCCATGAGCGGCATCGGCAAGAAGGCAGCGACGAGGTGGGCCCCGACTCGGGCCGTTGTCGTCATGGTGATCGCGTTGGTGGTCGCGGCACTGGCGGCCGCGGCGGGCGCGACTCCGGCGGCCGCGACTGCGGCGCCGGCGGGCACGGCGTCACCGCAGGCGGCAGTCGGCGCCACTTCGCCGGCCGGGACGCAGGGCGGGCTCTCCGCCGGTTCCATCGTGGTGGTCAGACGCGTGGGGACGCAGGATTCGCTGTGGAGCGTGGATCCGGTCACCACGACCGCCACGAAGCTGATCGACCTGCCGTTTCGTCCGTCGCGCCTGCTGGCCTCGCCCGACGACGGCAAGATCGCCCTCCTGCCGGCCGCCGTCGGCGGCAAGGTCTACGTCTTCTACATCGTCCTCGCCAAGCTTGCGCCGCTGTCGTTTGCGTCGCTGGGTGTCAGGCAGATCGACGGCCTGACGTGGCTTTCGGCGACGAAGCTCCTCGTCTCGGGGTCGAAGAGCGCGCGGCAGACGATGTATCCGTTCACCGACAGGCTGTACACGGCCACGACGACTCCGGGCAAGCCGGCGGCGTTCCGCTCCCTGAAGGGTACCGATCCTTCGGCGGCGCCCGGCGCCAAGCTGATCGTCTACGAGCGGTTCCGCGACGGCGGCAAGGTCGCGGGCAACCCGGGCACGCGGTTCGTGCTGGAGAGCCTCGTGCGGCTGAAGCTCGCCGCGGGCGGCAAGCCCCACGTCATCGGTCACGTGCGCTACGTGGACTCCCTCGACATCCTGCGCTACCGCGACCCCAACGTGTCGCCCGACGGCAAGTACGTCGTGACCTCGACGACCGGCTCCGACATCTCCGTGTCCTACATGGTGCGTCGGGCCTCCACGGGAGCGGCAGTCCGTACCTTCCACACCACGCTCCTCGGCCGCGACGCCACCGCCTGGAGCAACACCGGCGACAAGGTGGCGTTCTGGGGCGTGCCGCCCACCGGGACGTTCACCAACGCGTACCTGTACGTGTTCGACCCCGGCCTCAAGAAGCTCACGCACAGCGCGCCGATCACGAACGTGGCCGTCACCGGCTTTGCCTGGGCCCCCGGCGACTCTCTGCTGGCCTACGCCCTGCAAACGCCGGGACAGCACCCTGACAAGGGCCACCTGTGGACGATCGGTCCCGGTCTGTCGGGCACACCGACCGACCTCGGGGACGGCAGCCTGCCCGTGTGGCTGCCGTAGGACCGCACGAGCTGGGGATCGCACGAGCTGGTGATGACGTACGTGACGTACGAGCTGGGGATCGCGCACCGACGAGCGAAAGGCAGGCGGCTCATGAACGAATGGACCGACGACGAGCGGCGCCAGTTCGATGAGTATCGGCGCGCCGGCAGGGAGCACGTCGACCCCGACGTGGTCGCGATCAGGGCCGGCGATCGCGTGGCGACTCCCGGCGGCACGGGCTTTGCCGTCGAAGAACGGCTGGGCGGCTTTCTGGTAACGCTCGAAGCCGCCCCCCCGAGCGACGACGTGAGCCCGGGTCCGGTCGCCGCCGCTCCCGCAGCCGGCGAGGTCTTCTACCTTCCCCTGAACCTCCTGCGAAAGCTCGACGTCTAGGGCTTCCGTTCGCCGGGCCCCCGCCGCGCGCGGAGGCAGGCGGCGCCGTACGAAGAGGCCCCGCCGCCGTATGCAGCCCGGCCCCGCCGCGCGCTGAGGCCGGCCGGGCCGCATCGAACTCAGGCTATGCTGTCGCGACGCTGATGAGGTTTTCCCTATAACTCTAGGGGAAAGTTGGCCTGAAAGGCGGCGGGGCGGCATCGGAGGGGCGGCCATCCCACGAGCGTCCGGCGCCGCCGGAGACGTATGGGCAATCAGTCGGGCCCGGCGACGGCTTCGCCTCAGGATGCTCCCGCGCAGGCGAGGCTCGCGGCGCCCCGACGTCAGGCCGGGGAGAGGTACAGTGGCCGATCCGCAGACAATCCCGCCTCAGTCAGGCGAACCCGCCGTCAGTCCCACCGCCGCGCGACCGGACTCATGGGACCGTCGCAAGTGGTACATCCTCGCGGCCATCTGCGTGGCGCAGTTCATGGTCGTGCTCGACATCGCCGTGGTCAACGTGGCGCTGCCGTCTATCCGCGCCGACCTGCACTTCACCGTCGAGAGCCTGCAATGGGTGCTGTCGGCCTACGCCATCTTCTTCGGCGGCTTCCTGCTGCTCGGCGGCCGGCTGGCCGACGTGCTCGGCCGGCGCCGCGTGTTCATGGCCGGCCTGGTCATCTTCGCCGGGGCTTCGCTGGCCTGCGGCTTCGCCTGGTCTGAGATCTCCCTGATCACCTTTCGCTGCATCCAGGGGCTGGGCGGCGCGCTGCTCTCGCCGGCGGCCCTGTCGATCCTCGTCACGACCTTCGCCGAAGGCCGTGAGCGCAATCTCGCCCTGGGCGTCTGGGGCGGCATCGCCGGCAGCGGCGCGGCCGCCGGCACCCTGCTGGGCGGCGTGCTGACGAGCGCCCTCGGCTGGCAGTGGATCTTCTACATCAACGTGCCGATCGGCGCCGTCCTGATCGCTCTGAGCCCGGTGCTGCTGCCCTCCGACCGTGACAGCCGTCAGCGCCGCGGCTTCGACGTTCCGGGCGCGGTGACCGTCACGGCGGGGCTCATGACGCTCGTCTACGCCCTGACCCGAGCCACGCAGATCGGCTGGAGCTCCGCCGAGACCATCACGCTGCTGGTCGTGGCGGCCGTCCTGCTGGCCGGCTTCATCGTGATCGAGCTGCGTGCGCGCCACGCTCTGCTGCCGCTGCGCATCCTGACACTCGGCACCCCCCGGGCGGCCAACATCGTGGGCTTTCTCATCGGCGCCGCACTGTTCTCGCAGTTCTTTCTGCTCTCGGTGTACATGCAGCAGGTGCTGGGCTATTCGGCCCTGAAGACCGGCGTCGCCTACATCGCGACGACCTTCCTCACCGTCGTGTCGGCGGTCGTCGCGCAGGGGCTCGTCAACCGCATCGGCACGCGCGTCGTCCTGCCGATCGGCATGCTGCTCATCATGGTCGCGCTGCTGTTCTACGCCCGGCTGCCGGTGAACGGCCACTACGTGACCAACCTGCTGCCCGGCTTCCTGCTGGCCGGCTTCGGCCTTGGGCTCGCCTTCGTGCCCGACTCGATCGCCGCTCTGACCGGGGCTACCGCGCCGGAGGCCGGCGCCGCCTCGGGGCTGATCAACACGAGCCAGCAGATCGGTGGAGCGGTGGGCCTCGCGGCCGTGACGACGATCGCCACGACCGCCACGACGAGCTACCTGCACAGCCACGTCGCACTCGGCGCCCTGGCGCCCCTGGCGGCCCTCACGCACGGCTTCCGGGTCGGCTTTCTCGTGCTGGCCGGAGTGGCGCTGGTCGCGGCCGTCCTGGCCGCCGTCCTGATCGGCCCGGCGGAAGCCGTCGTCGAAGGCGCCGTGCCGGCCGCGGTCGAGCCGGCGACGGGCGCCGGCGCGCCCGCGCGGCGCCGCCTGCCGAGCCGGCCCCAGCCGGTCCACGTGCTGGGGCTGGTGACCGGTGGCGAGACCGGTGCCGGCAGCGGCTCCTACGACCGGCTGCTGTTCGCGGCAGCGCGTGAGCAGGCGCCGGAGGGCATGACGATCGACGAGTTCGACACAGCCGCCCTGCCGCATTACGACGGCGACGGCGCCGTCGCGGGCTATGAAGCGGCTGCGGTCGGGCGGCTGCGGGCCGCCCTGCGGCAGTCGGCCGCGATCCTCGTCGCGACGCCGCAGTACGACAGCGGCGCGAGCGGCGCCCTGCGCAACGCCTTCGCCTGGGCGCAGCGCACCGACGACGGCCACCGCACCCTGGTCGGCATGCCGCTGGCGGTCATGGGGCCGTCGTGCGAGGAGCGCGACCTGCGCGAGGCGCAGGAACACATGGAGAGGATAAGCGGCGCGGGGCCCAGCCTGTTGCTGAGCTGCGTGCGAGGTGCCGGGCCGGCCGGTGGCCACCGGCCCGACGGCGCCGTGCACGATTCGGTGAGGGGCCTTCTCGCGACCCTCTCCGAAGTCGCGGGAGCCGGCGACGGCGGCGGAGCGGGCGGCCTTGCGGGAACCGGCGAGCAGTCGGTCTGAGTCGCGCGGCGGGGGACAGGGCGGGGCGGGGGCGGGCGCCGCCCGCGGGCCGCTATCACCGCTTTCGCTCCCGCCGCCCCCGCGCCGCGGCCATCGTTGCCGCCCCGGCCGGGCCCTCGTATCATCGGCGGCGGACACCACAACGCAAGCGAGGGGGCGGCATGGCACGCATCGAGTTCGAGCACAGCATCGAGAAGGTCTCCTTCTTCAGTCCCTTGGCCGGCATGGATCTCGCCGAACAGACGATCGAGGTGCGTCGCGACCCCCTCACCGGCATGACCGCGGTGGCTTCGTCGGAGCTTGCCACCAAAGAGGAGATGTTCTTCGGCTCGACCGACTGGCGGCACGCCGACGAGCTGGCGGCGCGGAGCCGCGAAGGCTGCTTCTTCTGCCCCGAGAAGGTGCTCGAAGTGACGCCGCGCTACCCCGAGAACGTCCTGCCCGGGGGGCGTCTGCGCCACGGCCGCGCGCTCGTGTTTCCGAACCTCTTTCCGCTGGCCGCTCTGCATGCGGTGGTGACCTATCCCGAGCTGCACTTCCTGCGGCCCTCCGAGTTCGAGCCCGAGCTGCTGAGTGAGGGGTTCGGCGCGGCGCTCGAGTTCGCCCGGCGCGCCGAGGCCGCCTACAGCGACCTCGAGCATCTTGAGCTCTGCTGCAACCACATGCTGCCCGCCGGTGCGAGCATGGTGCACCCGCACTTCCAGGTGTTCGGAGGCGCCGCCGCGCCCTGGCTGCTGCGCCGTCAGTGGGAGTGCGAGGCCGCCTTCCGCGAGCGCGAAGGTGTGCCGTACTGGCAGGCTCTGGTCGAAGAAGAGACGGCCCGCGGTGAGCGTCTCGTCGAGACGCGCGCCGGCTGCACGTGGCTGGCCGCCTTCGCGCCCACCGGCGGCCGCGAGGTCGTGGCCGTGCTGCCCGGGCGCGCTCGGCTGACCGCCCTCGACGACGCCCAGGTCGCGGAGCTCTCGCGGGGCCTGTCGAAGGTGCTGGCCTGGTATGAGCGCGAGGGCCTGTCGGCCTTCAACTTCACGCTCGGCGGCGGCCCGCTGAGCGCCGGTCCGCTCGGCGGCGGCCCGCTCGGCGACGCCGCGGGCCACGCCGTTGTGCTGCGGGTGGTCGCTCGCACGGCCTTCAAGCCCGACTACCGCACCGACGACTACTTTCTGCAGAAGCAGCTCGGCGGCGAGCTCTTCTTCAGCCCTCCCGAGCGGCTCGCGGCGACGCTGCGCGACGAGTTCGCCGCCGGCTGAGGCGGCCGGTCTCGGCCGGCTGACGCGACCGGTCTCGCGCCGGCCGACTCAAAAGGGCGGGGGCGCGGACAACATGGTCCGCGCCCCCGCCCTTCGCTTACGTGCCGGCGACTGTCGTCGCCTCAGCCAGGCGTGAGCAGAGGCTTACGCCTCGTCGACGACGCCCTCGAGGAGCTCCTCGGTGGTGACGTCGGCGCCCTTGGTCTGCGCGCGGCCCCAGAAGTAGAAGACCACGCCGACCAGGCAGATGACGATGAACGAGCCGAAGGTGGTGAGCTCGAAGAACTTACGCGAGACTCCCCAGCTCGAGACGATGTCGTATTTCTGGCCGAGGATGCCGTCGATCAGGCCGGGCCAGAGGAGCGTGAAGCCGGTGAGGATGATGCCGGCCTCGGCGAGGATGACGCAGAGCCACAGACCGAACTTGCCGCCCGGCACGATGAAGGGCCGGTGCACGTCGGGGAACTTGCGGCGCAGCGTGATGGTCGCCGGGATGGTGAAGATGTACGCCAGCACGGCGGTCGACAGCGCGATGCCGAGGAACACGGCCATGGCGTTGTTGAGCGTGCCGCCGCCGCTGCTGGAGATCCAGAACACGGCGATGACGAAGACCGAGCCGACGATGCCTGACAGCCATGCCATGGCGGTCGGCGTGCCCTGCGCGCCGAACTTGCCGAGGCCGCGCGGTGCGGCGCCGTCGAGAGCGGCCACGGCCTGCACGCGGCAGGAACCGAGGATCCACACCGAGCCCGAGCCGATCAGGGTCATGATGATGACGATGCCGAAGAAGTAGCCCATGAGCTTGGCGCCGCCGCCCGTGCCGATGACCGTCTTGTTGACCAGCGAGAAGGCGCCGGTGAGGCCGCTCGAGGTGGTGAGCTCCTTGACGGGCAGCGTGAACAGGATGCCGAGAAGGACCATGATGTAGAGCGCGCTCGTGATGATGCCGGAGCGCAGGATGCCGATCGGCACGTCGCGCTGCGGGTTGAGCATCTCCTCGCTGGCGCCCGATTCGAGCTCGAAGCCGACGAACAGGAAGATGATCGCGCCGATCACGGCCAGGAAGCCGCTGATCGAGGGCGCGTAGGTGGAGCCGCTGGCGATGCCCGAGGGCACGCCGTTCTTGGCCAGGTTGACGATCACCAGGATGACGAAGCTGATCACGGCGATGGCCTTGGTCCAGGCGCCGATGTTGGCCGCCCACTTGCCGTGCTTGAGCGCCATGACGGCGATGGCGATGTTGAGCCACACGAAGATGAGGCCGATGATGATCGACCCCAGGGTGCCGACGTCGCCATGACCGTTCGGCTCGAGGAAGAAGCCGTTGATGGCGGCGATCGTCACGCCGGCCAGCGAGCCGCCGATCCAGATCGCGTTGGAGATCCAGTAGAGGATCGCCGTGAGCTCGCCGGGCAGCTTGCCGTAGGCCATGCGCGCCCAGGTGTAGATACCGCCTTCGGCCGGGAAGGCCGCGCCGAGCTCGGCGGTGACCAGGCCGTAGGGCAGCAGGAACAAAAAGACGAAGATGATGAACCAGGTGATGCCCTGACCAAGCCCCCACTTGGCAAGCCCGGCGACGGCGTCGAGCCCGATGATCGCGCAGACGCCGAAGAACACGAGGTCCCAGCGCTTGAGCGATTTGACGAGCTTCGCCTTTTCCTGTTTGAGTGCGACGTCAGCCATGCATGACCTCCCATTGCCCGTTTTCACAAACGATCCGGCGCTCCCCTGGTGATTCCTGTACGCCGAACAAAGTGGTTCCTGCATACTGCATATAGTCTAGTCGCGGCAGACACGCAAGGACCAGCCGGGAATTAGGCCGATTCTGGCAAACATCGAGTGCCTCGGCAACCCTTACCGTGAGGGTACGGCTGCGATAACATGAGGTCCGCGCCCGGCGCCGCGCCGTGCGGCGCCGCGAACGGTCTCACGGGCGGGAACTTCGGCGTTCTTGGCGCGCGGCCGTGACAAAGCCGTTTGCCGGGGCATAGGCTCGACCGGCCGGACGCCGCCCGCGCGGAAGCTGACACTTGAGAGGGCAGGAGCGGCGCGTCCGGCAGTGGGGGACCATCGTCTGCGAAAGCTGCCTGCGGAGGTGTGCGCTTGGAAACCAGGATCCGGACCCGCATGGGTGACGGTGCGCTCGTCGAGATGACTCCGGCCGAGATCCGCGCCGATCTCGAAGCCGGCACCGAGGCGGCCGCAAAGCGCGCGAAGGTCCCGGTGCTCACCGGGGCCGAGCTCGACCACCTGTCCGAGATCTTCTGCTCGAACAGCCGCTTCACCGGCGTCGACATCGGCGACGAGGTGGTGCTCTCGTTCGACGGCTGCGGCAGCCAGGACCTGGGTACCCGTATCAACGACCTGCAGTACTACGAGCAGTATCTCTGCGCCGACTCGCTCGAGCTCTACCACCACGACTACTCCTACAAGCCGGCCAAGGCCGTCACCGCCTTCGAGCAGGTCGTCATGCGCCAGGCGCAGTTCCTGACGACCGCGCCGCTGGGCTATGGCGCCATGCCCGACCTGGGCCTCTACACCGTGCCCGACGGCCCGGTGGCCAACTGGTCGCAGCTCCTGCCCCTGGGTCGCATCGACGAAGCCCGGGGGGCTCAGGAGGAGGCCGTCGAGCTGGCCGCCGCCGACATCGTCTTCGTGGCCGACGAGATGGTCGAAGCGGGCGCCGAGTTCATCGACTTGGACACCGCCGGCGCGGCCGGCGACGGCGACTTTCTGGCCGCCCTCAAGGCGATCGAAGCGATCCGCGCCCGGCACCCCGACCTGGGCATCCAGATCGGCATGGCCGGCGAGTTCGTGCTGGGCATGCACGGTGAGCTCGAATACGACGGCACGCGGCTGGCCGGCCTCTGGCCGGCGGAGCAGGCGCGCCTGGCCGCCAAGGCGGGCGCCACCATCTTCGGGCCGGCCATCAACACCAACACCGGCAAGTCGATCGCCTGGAACGTGGCCCGCACGCTGACGATCGCCAAGCCGTGCTGCGAGACCTCGACCGTGCCCGTGCATCTGAACGGCGGCATGGGCGTCGGCGGCGTGCCGATGCACGTCGTGCCGGCCGGCGACGCGACCTGCCGGGCCTCACGAGCGGCCGTCGAGATCCTGCGGCTGGATGGTTTGTAGGTGGGCGCCGGCGATGTCTACGGCCAGGCGGTGAGCCACGGCGTAGCCTCGGGGATGGGCGGGATCAGGACTGCCGGAGATCTGGTGGCCCGGATGCAGATCACCCGAGGGATGCGACTCCCCGAAGCCAAGCAGTATGTGGCCGGCAAGCTGGGCGTCTCGACGCTCGACCTGTCCGATCCCACGGTCATGTTCGACGTCCGCAAGGAGTTCGGGCTCGGCGGCATCCTCGAATCAGGCGAGGTGACCGACGTCGACGACCCGATCGGCATCGAAGCCAAGTTCAACATCGCCGCCGTGCTCGACGTGCCGGTGAGCTGTGTCGAGCGCTTCCGCGCCAAGGCCGGTCGTCGGGGAAGCCTCAAGATCTAGGCGCCGAGCGCCGCAAAGTCCTGCCCGCGAGCTTCGCGAGTCCGCGTTTACGCTGCACGAGCCGGGGAACTGTCGGGGGACCACGAGACGATGGTCCTTCGACACCCCCGAGGTCAGCACGCGCATCGCCGTCTTCAGCGCTCGCCGGTACGACCGCGAGTTCCTGAGCGCCGCCAACGGCGAGCTCGGCCACGAGCTCGTGTTCTTCGAACCGCGGCTGTCGTCTGAGACGGCGCCGCTCGCGGCCGGCTCCCCGGTGGTCTGCGCGTTCGTCAACGACGAGCTCGGGCGCGTTACGCTCGAGACGCTCGCCGCGTGCGGCGTGAAGCTGATCGCCCTGCGCTCGGCCGGCTTCAACAACGTCGACCTGGCCGCGGCGGCGGCGCTCGGCCTGCGGGTGGTGCGCGTGCCGGCCTACTCGCCGCACGCCGTCGCCGAGCATACCGTGGCCCTCATCCTGGCCCTCAACCGCAAGATCCACCGCGCCTACCAGCGCGTGCGCGACGGCAACTTCTCGCTCGACGGCCTGCTCGGCTTCGACCTGAACGGCCGCGCCGTGGGGGTGGTCGGCACCGGCATCATCGGCGCGACGGTGGTCGGCATCCTGAACGGCTTCGGCATGTGCGTGCTGGCCAGCGACCCGTTCCCGAGCGAGCGAGTGCGCGAGCTCGGTGCCCGCTACGTCGAGCTGCCCGAGCTGTTCGCGCGCTCCGACATCATCACGCTGCACTGCCCGCTGCTGCCCGAAACGGCGCACCTGGTGGACCGCACCGCGATCGGCCAGATGAGGCGCGGCGTCATGCTCGTGAACACGAGCCGCGGCGGTCTGGTCGACTCGCGGGCGGTGATCGCCGGGCTCAAGTCGGGTCGCATTGGCGCGCTCGGCCTCGACGTCTACGAAGAGGAGACCGAGCTCTTTTCGAACGACCTGTCCGGGCAGATCATCCAGGACGACGTCTTCAGCCGTCTCCTCACGTTTCCCAACGTGATCGTCACCGCCCACCAGGGCTACTTCACGGGTGACGCCCTGCGACAGATCGCCGACACGACCCTCCGCAACGTCTCGGACTTCGAGGCCGGTCGGCCACTCGTCAACGAGATCCGCTTCGGGCCGGGCGCCGGCCAGTCGGACGGCCGGCGCGCCGCCTGAGCACCGCCCCGCGCGCCGCCGCCGGCCGTCGGTCGCGCCGCCTGAGCGCCGGCGGTCGCCGCCTCGTGCGAGAGCGGTCGTTCGCCGCGTCGCCGACGGCACCGGGTGGCGGGGAGTGCGACCGCCGATATACGATGGCTCGACGGCTTGGGCTACGGCTATCGATGCGCTTCGCCCGCAGTGGATCTCCCAGGCCCCACCCGGTCGCACCCCTTGCTGCCGGCGCCGTGCGAAGCACCGGAGGTGATGCGCTTGGAACCCAAGATCGCTACCCGCATGGGTGACGGTTCGCTGGTCGAGATGACCCGTTCCGAGATCAAGGCCGATCTCGAGGAGGGCACACGTCAGGCCGCCAAGAGGGCCAAGGCCGAGCCGCTCACCCAGGACGAACTCGACCACCTGCTCGACATCTACGCCTCGTCGGCGCGCTTCACCGCGGTCGACATGGGCGACGAAGTCGTGATGAGCAACGACGGCACCGGGACCAAGCACATCGGCAATCGCGTGCAGGACCTGCAGACCTACGAGCAGGTGCTGGGCGTCGACATGGTCGAGCTCTGGCAGATCGACTACTCGTACAAGGCGATCAAGACCAACGTGGCTCACGAAGGCCAGTCCATGAAGATCGCCCAGATGCTGTGCACCAACCCGGTGCAGTACGGCGCCATGCCCGACCTGGGTCGCTACTCCAAGCCCGACGGGCCGATCCCCAACTGGTCCGAGCTGCTGCCGCTCATGAAGGTCGACGAGGCCCGCGAAGCCCAGATCGAGGCCTGCGAGATGCTGGTCGAAGACATCAACTTCGTGGCCGACCACATGGTCGAGGCGGGCACCGACGGCATCGACATGGACACCACCGGCGCGGCCGGCGACGCCGACTTCCTGGCCGGGCTCACCGCGTGCCGCATGCTGCGCGAGAAGTACCCCTGGCTCGGCATCGAGATCGGCATGGCCAGCGAGTTCGTGCTCGGCATGCACGGCCAGCTCGAGTTCGACGGCGAACGGCTCGCCGGCATGTGGCCCAAAGACCAGGTGCGCATGGTGCAGGCCGCCGGCGGCTCCATCTACGGTCCCGCCGTGAACATCAACACCGGCAAGTCGACCGCCTGGAACATCGCCCGCGCGATCACCATGATCAAGCCGGCCGCCGAGATTGCCGAGATCCCGGTGCACGTGAACGTCGGCATGGGCGTGGGCGGCGTACCGACCTGCGTCTACCCGCCGGCCGACGCGACCTCGCGGGCCTCCAAGGCCTTCGTCGAGATCCTGAAGATCGACGGCTACTAGGTAGGCACAGGCGACCCCCTCGGCATGGAGGGTGCCCACACGCAGGCGTCGGGCATGGGCGGAATGCGGACCGCGGGAGATCTCGTGGCACGCATGCAAATGACCCGCAGGATGCGTTTGAAGGAAGCCAAGGCCTACGTCGCCGACAAGCTCGGCTGCACGCCGCGCGACCTCTCCGACCCGAGCGCCATGGAGGAGATCAGGATTGCCAAGGGGCTCGGCACGCTGCCGTTCACCTCGTCGGTGCGACCCGACGACGCCGGCATGATCGAGGCCAAGTTCAACATCTCGAAGACGCTCGACATCCCCATCAACTGTGTGGAGCGCTTCAAGGCGCGCGTCGGGCTCGCTTAGGGCAGGCGGTTCGCCGCCGGTCGCGGCGAGCCCAAGGTAAGACCAGACACCCGGCGGGGGCGCGGCGTAAGCCGCGCCCCCGCCTATGTCGCGCCTGCGCCGGGCGGCAGGTGCGCCGCCGGCCGCAGGCTTCACATCCGGTTTGCTACTTCAGCCGCGCGAGGAACGTGACCGATCCGAAGGGGTCGCCAGGGGTCAGGGTCGTGGTGAACTCGCCGTTCAGGGCGCCGATCGAGGTCGCGTTGAAGAACAGCAGGACGTCGGCGACCTTGGCGTACCTGTGACCGTGGATCGTCACCACCGACGGTATCGAGCCCATGAGGTTCTCGTCGAAGAAGTTCGACGAGCGGGTGCCGTTGGCGGAGATCGAGAAGCCGGCGGTGGTGTTGACACCGGCGCGCCAGCCCTTCAGGGCGAGGATGGTGAAGGCGACCGTGTCCGGGTCTACGTAGGCCAGTCCGCCGTGGAGCAGGAACGTGCCGTGCGCCCCGACTCCCGGGGTCCAGACGCCGCCGTAGACCGGCATCCTGAAGGTGGCGCTGGCGCTCGTAAACGACATCCGCGCGGGGTAGATGGGGTACGGCGGGATGCCGGCGTGCAGGAACGAATCGGTCTCAGCCGGATCGAGGCGGAAGGTCGCTGTGCCGGCGCCCAGTTGATGGGTCCTGGCGGCGGCCGTCGCCGGCAGGAGCGCCGCCAGTCCGAGCAGGGCGGCGATGGCCAGTAAGGTGAGTCGGGTGCGTGACGGTCTCATGTGGGGCCTCCCTCTTTGGCTTGGGTGACGTCGCGCACCTTACCCAGAGCAGCCGATTCGGAAGTCGCCCTCGCCGTTCGCCGCGGTGGCCCTTGCAGTTCGCCGGGAAGCCCTCGCCGTCGCGTGTTCCTCTGACTGAAACGACGGAGGGACGGGGTGCGGCGGTACGCCGCACCCCCGTCCCCAGGGTCGTCCGCTTCGTCTACTTCACACGCGCGAGCAACGTGGCCGTGCCGAAGGGCGTGTTGTCGGGGATCGCAGAGGGCGAGAACGTCGAGGCGTAGACGCTTTGCAGGTCTGAGTCGTACGTGAGAACGACGTCCGTGATCTCCAGGTACTTGTGTCCATGGATGTGTGTGAACGACACGTGCGAGTTCGTCAGGTCCTCGTCGAACAGCACTCCGAAGGATCCGGTGTTGACACCAGTGCCGACACCGGTCCAGCCTTCGCTACTCGCTCCCACGTTGGCGTGCCAGCCTGTGAAGCTGAGGCTCTCGATCCCGCTGCTGACGTGAATGAACGTGATGCCGCCCTTCAGCACGAACGTGCCGTGAGCGCTACTGCCGGTATGCCACACACCGCCCGCGACCGGCAGGGCCAGGATCGGGTCCGACCCGCCGAATGTCATCGCCGCCGGGCTGGCCGGATAGATCGGATAGCCGGCGATGAGGAAGATGTCGAACCACGGGCTGAGCGTGACGGCCACCTGGCCTTGGCCGAGTCTGATCTTCTTGGCGCTCGCCGTCGCCGGCAGCAGCGCCGTCACAGCGACGACGGCGATGACGGCCAGCAGGGCAAGGCGGAAACGTGTGCGTTTCACGGGAGCCTCCCTCGTGTCTTTCATCCCCGCGGGACGCGGCTGTCCGGTCCCGCGGATCGTTGACGTATTCCTTGGACGGTACCCGGCGCCCGCCGCGGGTAGCCTTGCCGGCCGTTGGCACGAGCCCAGTCCACGGCGGTCGCCCTGAAACAGCCGCCGGAGCATCCCCACGACGCCCGGCGCCGGCGCGGCGCCACGACGTCCGGCACCGGAGCATCGCCACTCCGCCCGGGCGCCCGCGCTCCGCCTGATATGATCGGACACGGCAAGGAGTCGAGTCTGGGGGTGGCGCGGTGACGGAGCGATTGCCGACGCGCATGGGGGACGGGTCGCTGACCGACATGACCCGCAGCGAGATCAAGGCCGACCTCGAAGCGGGCACCGAGGCCGCCGCGAGCAAGGGCAAGGTGCCGCCCCTTGCACAGGACGAGCTCGACCATCTGCTCGACATCTTCGCCTCGCCGGCGCGCTTCACGGGCGTCGACATCGGTGACGAGGTGGTGCTCTCCAAGGACGGCAGCGGCACGCCGCAGCTCGGCAGCCGCATCGACGCGCTGTACGCCTGCGAGCAGGTGCTCGCCCACGACACCTGCGAGCTGTTTCACATCGACTACTCCTACAAGGCCGTAAAGACGGTCGTGCCCTTCGAGCAGCAGTACATGAAGGAGGCGCAGGAGCGCCTGACCATTCCGGTGCACTACGGCGCCCAGCCCGACCTCGGGCGCTACTCCACGCCCGACGGTCCCTGCGGCAACTGGTCCGAGCTGCTGCCCCAGATGAAGATCGACGAAGCCCGCGCGGCCCAGGAAGAGGCGGTCGAGCTGGCCGTCGACGACATGGTCTACGTGGCCGAAAGCCTCTGGGACGCCGGCGCCGACGGCCTCAACTTCGACACCGCCGGGGCCGCCGGCGACGCCGACTTTCTGGCCACCCTGCGGGCGGTCGAGACGCTGCGCGCTCGGCACCCGGACATGGGCATCATGGTGGGCATGGCGGCCGAGGTCGTGCTCGGCACCCACGGTCAGCTCGAGTATCGCGGTACGCGACTGGCCGGGCTCAAGCCGGCCGGCCAGCTCGCGGTCGTGCAGCAGGCCGGCGCGACGGTCTACGGCCCGGCGGTCAACACCAACACGAGCCGGTCGGCGGCCTGGAACACGGCCCGCGCCCTGAGCTTCGTCAAGCCCTGCATGGCGGCGGCCCGCATCCCCATCCACATGAACGTCGGCATGGGCGTCGGCGGCATGCCGATGCACGGCTTCGCGCCGGTCGACGCCGTCAGCCGGGCGTCGCGGGCCTGCGTCGACATCCTGCGGCTGGACGGCTTGTAGGTGGGCTCGGGCGATACGTTCGGTATGGACGTCGCCCACTCGTGCGCTTCCGGCATGAACGGACTGCGCGCCGCCGGAGATCTGGTGGCGCGGTTGCAGATGGCGAAGGGCATGAGGATACAGGAGGCCAAGCGCTTTGTGGCCGACAGGCTCGGCCTGACGCCGCGCGACCTGTCCGACAACGTGACGATGCACGAACGGCGCGGTGAGCTACGCCTGGGCCGCGTCTTTGAGACCGAATCCTCCTACTACGCCGACCCGAGCCCGCTCGAAGCCAAGTGGCACATCTCAGAGCTGCTGGAGTTGCCGATCAACTCGGTCGAGCGGCTCAAGGCGGGCCTCGCGGCCGGTCACCCGGTGGCCTAAGGGGAAGCGGGCCGCGGGGTCGTGTCGGCGGGCGCGAGCACGACGTCGGCCAGGGCGTCGAGCACGTCCGACTCCAGGGGCCGCCGCGTCGCGCGCCGCACGCGCGCCAGGAACGTCGCGCGGTCGAGCGGCGCGTCGGCTTCGAGATCGGCGAGGACGTCGCCGGCGGCGGTCACGGCGGCCACGATCCGGTCGGCGAGCTCACCGGCGACCTGACGAGGCGCGGCGGGCGCGCTGTGGCGCGCCCGCCGCGCCTCGCGGGCACGCCGGTGGGCCTGCTGGGCCACCTCGGCGACCGCCTCGCCGCTCAGTCCCAGCTCGGCGGCGACCTCGGCCGCCACGAAGGCCAGCATGTCGGCGCGCGCGGCCGTCAGGCGTGCGCGGGCCTCGGCGAAGCGCGTGAGCGGGAGCGTGCCGAGAGCCTCGTCGCCTTCGCGCTCGGCCGTCGCGGGCCCCGGGACCCCGGAGTAGGCCACCACGCGGTCGCGGCCCAGCCGCTTGGCCTGGTACATGGCCGAATCGGCCAGGTCGATCACCCGCTCGGCGCTGTCGGCGTCGGCGGGGTAGGTGGCCGTGCCGATGCTGATGGTGAGTCCGCCCGAGCCCGTCTTGTGGTCGCCCGCGACCCGGCGGCGGATGCGTTCCGCCACCCGCATGCCGGCCTCGGCGCCGGTGTCGACCAGGATCACCGCGAACTCCTCGCCGCCGTAGCGTGCGGCCAGATCGACGTGGCGGATGGAGCTTTCGACGATCTGCGCCACGCCGCGCAGCGCGGCGTCGCCGGCGCTGTGACCATGATGGTCGTTGAACTGCTTGAAATGGTCGAGGTCGCAGAACAGCAGGGTGAGCTCGCTGCCGCGCTCGGTGGCGCTCTCGACCTCTTCGGCCAGGCGCTCGTGCAGGTAGCGATGGTTGAAGATGCCGGTGAGGCCGTCGGTGATGGCGTCGACCTCGGCGCGGCTGAACCGCAGGGCGGCGGAGTGGACGAGCGAGGCGAAGGTCTCCGACAGGTCGCCGCGCAGCCCCTCGAGCTGGATGTCGGGCTCTGCCGGCAGGTCGGCGTTGACGACGGCCACGACCGCGCCGCTCGCGTCGCGGATGGGGGCGATGCCCGACACCCAGGCGCCCCACTCGTCGACGACCACCACGTTGATGTCGAGCTCGCGTCCGGCGAGCACCGCCTGCAGCTCGTCGTCGATCAGCACGGGCTCGCCGAACGGCGAATGCTGCGCCGCGTCCTCCTCGCAGTCGACGACGATCATGAGGCCGCTCTCGCCGGCCATGATGGTCGTCAGGAACCGGGTCGGCGGCTGCTGGTCGCGGACCTCGCGCAGGATGGTCGCGATCGCGGCGTAGTCGGGGCCGCCCATGTCGCCGCTTTCGACCACCCGCGCATGGCAGTCGACGTCGATCCGCGCGGCCGCCAGGTGGGCGACCCGGCCGGCCTTGTCGTGCAGGCCGGCGAGCCGTTCGAGCACCCGGCGAAAGGCAGAGACGAGGCGCGGGTCGAACTGCTGTCCGCGGCAGCGTTCGAGCTCGAGCAGGCAGTCGCGAAAACCCATGGCGTTGCGGTAGGGACGCCACGACGACATGGCGTCGTAGGAGTCGACGATGCACATCGCCTGGGCGAGCTCGGGGATCGCTTCGCCGGCCAGTCCGTCGGGGTAGCCGGCGCCGTCCCAGCGCTCGTGGTGATGGCGCACCGCGGCCACGAGTTCCGGCGCGAACAGGGCGCCGATGATGTCGGCGCTGAAGCTCGGGTGCTGGCGCATGAGCTCCCATTCGCGCGTGTTCAGGCGGCTGGGCTTGAGCAGCACGCGGTCGGAGATCGCGATCTTGCCGATGTCGTGCAGGTAGGCCGCCTCCTCTGCCTGCACGCGCGTCTCGTACGGCCAGCCGAGCTCCTTGCCGAGCAGCACCATGTAGGCGGCCACGCGGGCGGCGTGGCCGAGCGTGTAGTAGTCCTTCGCCGAAAGGGCCGAGCTCAGGGCCTTGAGGTTGCTCAGATGCAGGCGCCGGATGTTCTCGTAGAGACGGGCGTTGCCCAGGGCCAGCGAGAGGTGGGTGGCGATGCGCGAAAGGACGCGGCGATGGTGGTCTGAGAAGGCCTGTGGCTGGTCGCTACCGAGCGAGAGGGCGCCGATCAGCTCGTCTTCGACGAACAGTCCCGCGATGGCGCCCGAGCTCAGCCCCGCGACGATCGGGTCGTCGAGCGGCAGGGGACTGTCGTGGGAAAGGTCGATCACCAGCACGCGCTCGTCGTGCAGGCGCTCGACGATGCCCGGGGGGACCTGCGCCACGTTCATGCCTTCGTAGCGCAGCCCTCTGTCGGAGGAGAGGATGGTGACCAGCATGCCGTGCTCGTCGATCAAGATCAGGCTGCCCCGGTCGAACGGCACGAGGCGGCGTAGCCCCGTCAGGGTCGCTTCGGCGATGTCCTCTACCCGCAGGGTCGAGGTGATCTGGCGGGCGATCTCGTTCAGCAACTCGGTCTCGCGCTGACGCTGTTCGAGCTCGCGGTAGAGTCGCGCGTTGTGGATGGCCGCCGCCGCCTGGTCGGCCAGCGCCCGCGTAAGGTCGCGCTCTTCGCGGGCGAAGTGTCGCTCGGCGCGGGTCTCGATCAGGACGAGCAGACCGACCGTCTCGGGGCCCACGACGAGCGGCACCGTGAGACAGGTCTTCTCGCCCCACTTCTCCATCGACTCACGGCTATCAGGGTCGAGCCGGGGGTCGGAGATCGTCTCTTCGACCGCCTCGGCGCTGGCCAGCAAGCGGCGGTAGGTGGGATTGTCGCGCAAGGCGATGGTCTCGCTGCCGAGACCCACGTAGCTGTCGGCCGCGGGCGAGTAGAACGATCGGTCGACGATCGCGTCGTCTTCGGGCGAGTACTCCCAGATCACACACTCGTCGGAGCCCAGAGCGGCCGCCGCGGTGCGGGCAACGGCCGACAGCACCTCCTCGAGCACGAGCGTCGAGGTCAGCGAACGCCCCGCCGACACGAGCGAGGCGAGGCGCTCGTTCTGCCGGCGCAGCTCGCGGTTGCTCTGCTCGAGCCTGTCGAGGAGCGTGGCCTTGGCGAAGGCGCCGGCCAGGATGTCGCTGGACGGCCCGAGGGCGTCGCCGAGTGGCGAGAAGTCGCGCGGCACCACGTCGTAGAGGTCGATCAGCCCCACCAGGTCGCCGGCCGAGACCATCGGGATGCTGAGGAAGCTCTCGAAGCCCCAGGTGCGCATGGCGTCGTGCTCGGCGGGGACGATCTGCGCGTCGTGCAGGCTGGCGAGAGCCACTGGCCGGCCGTCCGCGAGGATCTTCTGGGTGAGCGGGTAGGTCTCGAGCGGCAAAGTGCGGCCTACGACGGCGCGGTCGAAACCCTGCACGTCGCAGCTTGCCACGCAGCGCAGGTGATCGGCCTCGGGCATCCAGATGTCGCAGTCGGCGGCGTCGGCCAGGTCGCGCAGGCCGGCGGCCAGCAGGTCGACCGTCTCGTGCAGGTCGACCGTGGCGGACAGGCGGCGGACGAGGTCGAGAAGGCCCTCGCGCAGCTCGGCCGCGCCGGCGTACGGCTCCGGCGCTCCGGCGCGAGCATCTGGGGGGCGGCCGGCGCTCAGCGTCTCGAGGTCGCGGCGTCGCAGCCAGCGTGGGCCGCCGCGACGACGGTAGCAGGGGAGGGCGCCGGAATCGGCCATGCGCCGCAGGGTCGATGCGCTGAGGTCGGCGACGGCCGCCGCCGCCGGCACTCGCAGCCAGCTCGCCGATCCACTCTGGCGCGTCATCCTGAAGAGAGCCTCCCCCGTGCGTCCCGCGGTCAGTGTAACGGTATCGAGTGACGCGGGCCACCGACGCACGACCGGGCGACCGGCGCGGCGGTCGCGGCGGGGCGACCGGGCGGATTGCGAACCGATGAAGGTGCCCTGTATCCTACGTCGTATTGTGGGGCGACTCGCATGTACCGTGCGCAAGCTCGAAAAGGAGACAGGGTTATGAGGATGGGGCTCAAGAGGTCAGTTCGCCGAAGTCTGCTTCTCATGCTGCCGGCGATCGTTGCCGCCGGTCTGCTGGTTGTGCCGTCCGCGCTGGCGGCCACCTCAAGCATGGCCCTTGGAGGTCTCGTCAACGCCAAGTACTATGCGGGTCAACGTGCCATACCGGCGACGGTGACCATCCCCGACCCAACGTCGACAGCGGCGCCGCTTGCCACGGGGACCGCGGCCGACAACGGTTTCTTCATCATGCTGGTACCGTCCGACCTCACGCCTCCGACGTACAGCGACTACACGGTCACCGCGAGTGCGCTGAAGCCGGTCACCCATGCGGACTGGTCATCGTTCTTCACGACAGGAAGTGCATCCTTCGAGTACGCTGACAACACAGCTGCCGGCGTGTCCATCACCCTGGTCGTCAAGAACACGACTGTGTCCGGCACAGTCTACAAAGGTGCGACAAAGAAGAAGCTTGCAGGTGTGAAGGTCGCCATCGGCAAGACATCCGCCAAGACGTCGAAGCAGGGCGTCTTCACGATGAAGATCGGTCTATGGCCGGCGACCAAGTACCAGATCAAGTTTAGCAAGAAGGGCTACAAGACGGTTGCCAAGAAGTTCACTAGCAACCCTGGTGGGAGCTTCACCTTCGCCAGGGTGCACATGAAGAAGAAGTAGGCAGACGTCGCGGCCTGCTCAATTGACCGGGCCGGGTGGCCGTGACACTGGGACATACAGGGCACGCTAGACGAGGGGCCGGGGCCTTTTAGCCCCGGCCCCTCGTCTCATAGTGAGCGTCCGCGCCCGAGGCTGGCGACCGTCCCCAGGCGTGCGCCAACGGCCGTGTCGGCCGCACCGCTTCGAACGGGTACCATCTGGCCATGATCCATCCACCCACCGACGAACCCGTCGTCATCATCCAGCATGAGGCCGCCGGCCACGCCGGCACGCTGCTCGAAACGCTCGTCAACGCCGGGCTCGCGATCGACGTGCGCCAGCTTCACGCGGGCGCCGCGGTGCCGGCGATCGAGGAGCTTGGCGAGATCGGCGGACTGGTCGTGCTCGGCGGCTCGATGAACACCGACCAGTCGGCCGAGTTTCCCTTCATCGACCGCGAGCGCCGCCTGCTGGCCGCCGCGGTCGAGGTCGGGCTGCCCGTGCTGGGCATCTGTCTGGGCGGTCAGCAGCTCGCGGCCGCCGTCGGCGGGCGCGTCTACCCGCGCGCGGTCGCCGAGGTGGGCTGGCTGCCGGTCGAGATCGTGCGAGGCGACGACCTGCTGCGCGACGTCTGCACGCCGTTTGGCGCGCTCGAGTGGCATGCCCAGTCGTTCACGGTGCCCGCCGACGCACAGGTCCTCGCCCTGCGGCCGCCCGACGCCGGCGTGCAGGCGTTTCGCGTGGGCCGGCGGGCGTGGGGCGTGCAGTTCCACATCGAAGTCGACGAGAGCATCCTCGAGTTCTGGGTGCGGCGCGACAACAAAGGGCTCGCGCGCCGCGATCCGCAACTGCTCGCCCGGCTGGCCGCGTCGGTGACCCAGATCTGCGCCGATTCGCGCGTGCTCTGCCGGCAGATCGTCGAGAACTTCGTCAGGTCGTTCTAGGTTCCCGGCGCACGTGGCGGCGGCTCGGGAGCGTCGTCGCGAAGATCTGGGCCGCCTTGCCGCGCCTGCCGGTCGCGATCGGCAGCAGCTTGTGGAGTCGCACCTCGGTGCCGTTGTCGACGAGCAACTCGACACGGTCCATGAGTGCCGCCATCAGGAACAGGCCACGGCCGGATTCGCTGTCTGGGTCGGGTGGCGCGGCCGGCACGCGCCCGGCCGCCAGGCCCGCGCCATAGTCACGCACGGTCGCCACGACCTCGCCGCGATCGACGACTATCCAGGCATGCACACCGCGCGGGCTGCCGGCGAAACGCAGGGCGTTCTTGCAGGCTTCCTGGATACACGTCAGCAGGTCGTAGGTGACGTCCGCCGGCAGGCGGCGCTGCTCGAGATAGAGTCGCAGCTCGTTGCGGGCCGCTGGCAGTTCCGCTATGTCGTGGGCGACGATCATCTGCCTCTCGGCCGCCGTGCTGTCGGTCGTCATGTGCGACCCCTCTCGTGGATACGTGCCCCGCACTGCTGCAAACCAAGCCCGTCGCCGTCGCGCGGCCGAGCGTCTTGCGGGCATGTTCGCGGTGCGGTGCGGCGATTCCTCGACGATCTGCCGTTGACTTGGGAAGGGCAGACGCGCGTCGCCTACGCGCCGCCCGCCCGCGCCCGTGGGCCGCCCTCGCGCCGCCCGCGCGCGGCCGAAGTCCCGTCGCGCTGTGAAGTCCGGCCAGCGGGTTGCCGATACCAGGAGCGACACGTTCGTGACGCGCAGCAACCGACCGGGGGAGTCCAAAGTGAAACGCCTGCCGTGGCCGCCACCCTCACGCCTGATCCAGGCACGCGACGCTCGGCGCCGGCTGATCGTCGCCGCCCTGTGTCTGCTGACCGCCTTCTGCGCGTGTGCCGCGCTGGCGACGGCGGCGCGGGCTTCGGTCTGGACGGGCCTTGCCGGGACCCGCGTGTTTCCCAACACGGCGCCCCGTGCGCGCCACTCGATCAGCCTGAGCCTCGCCGGCGGCGAGTACCAGGGCTTCATCATCGGTCTGCACGGCTCGGCGGCACGGCACGTAAGTGTTGTCTGGGTCGACGACCCGGTCTCCGGCACGCCGACCGACTCGTTCCTCGTGCAGAACGCGGTCTTAGACCAGGTGGCCTTCGTGCACATCAGGCGACCCACGTCGGGCACCGGGGCCAAGGCCGGCCTCTACCCTGACCCCCTGCTGCCGCGGACCTTCGGCCAGCGGCTTGCCGTGCCGGCCCACAGCTCCTCGCTGTATGTGCTGCTGCACGTGCCCTACACGGCAGACAACGAGTACGCCGGCAACTACTCCGGCACGCTGGAGGTCACCAACGGCCTCGAGAAAGTCGATCTCTCCGTCGCCCTCAAGGTCTGGGACTTCGGCTGGCCGCGCCTGAGCACGCGCACCGCCTTTCAGGTGAACTTCAACAACCTCGGCGGCAACCAGGTTGACGACTACGCCTTCCTGCAGGAGCACGGCGTCACGCCGCTCATGGTCAGGGCGACGCCCAAGGTGAGCTCGAGCGGCGACATCACACCGACGGGCTACATCGCCCGCCTGCACCCCTACCTGGACAGCGACGGCCTCGACATGGCCAACGCCCGCCTGCCGTGGCTCGGCTGGTATCCGGACTACCCGTGGAAGTTCGAGGCCGGCAACGTGCACCTGCTGAACTACCTCACGAACGTCTGTCGCGTGTTCGCCGACAACGGCTGGCAGGACAAGCTGGTCGCCTACCCGGTCGACGAGCCCACGAGCGTCGCCCAGGAGCGCCACGCCGACGCGCTCGCCCGCACCCTGCACAAGGCCAGCGCCAGGGCCGGCTTCAGGGCCAAGTTCCTGCTCACCGACGATCCGCGCCCGACGAACCTGGGCCCGTTGCTGCCGGCCAACAAGTACCTCTGGAAGGACGTCGACATTTGGGCGCTGCGCTACTACTACTTCTTCGGTCGCGTGCCCGTGCTGAAGCAGGTGAGGGCCGACGGCGCCCAGGTCTGGTGGTATCCGTACTGCAACCTGAACGTCGCCCAC
Source organism: uncultured Actinomycetes bacterium (assembly GCA_963733255.1). GTDB lineage: Bacteria > Actinomycetota > Thermoleophilia > UBA2241 > UBA2241 > Bog-752. Next base: position 35,312 of record CAVTCH010000017.1, on the reverse strand, counting down.
ATGCCCAACTTCGTGATCGACAAGTCGCTCGCCGACGATCGCGTGTGGGGCTGGCTCATGCAGCAGTGGAACGTCGACGGCCTGCTCTACTGGGGCGTCAATCGCTGGGGCAACGCCCGGACCGGCGCCGTCGGCGGCCGCGACCCCTACAAGGACCCGATCTCGTTCATCTGGTCCGACGGGCGCGTCTGCAACGGCGAGGCGAGCATCATCTACCCCGGCTACTACCCGCGCTACGGCCTGGACGACAAGAACGCCGTGCCGGTGTCGTCGCTACGTCTCGAGGCGTTCCGCGACGGCATGGAAGACAAGGAGTACCTCAAGCTCGCCACGACGCTCTGCGGCGCCAAGTTCGTCGCTGCGGTGGTCAAGTCGATCACCACCTATCCCTACAAGGTCCAGTACGGCCACCTGTTCCACTTCCCGAAGTACGTCACCGCAGCGAGCAGCTACGCCGCGGCCCGCGAGAAGCTCGCCGAGGCGATCGAGCAGGCCCAGGGCACGCAGGGCGCGAGCGCCCAGGCCGGCAGCGCGCAGAGCACGCCGTCGGCGAGCGCTCCGACAGGCACGGCGCAGAGCACGCCGTAACGGCGGCGCGGGCCCGGCAGGGCGAAAAAGCACGCCCAGCGGCGGCGCGGGCCCGGCACGGCGCAGGGTACGCCGGAGAGGCGGTGCGAGCTCGGGCGCCGTCCTTCCGGCCCCGCCGTCCTTCCGGCCCCGCCGTCCTTCCGGCCCCGCCGTCCTTCCGGCCCCGCCGTCCTTCCGGCCCCGCCGTCCTTCCGGCCCCGCCGGTCGGCTGTCATACTAGGGCGCGCGGAGGCGGAGGCCCGACCGTGCGGGGCGCGGGCCGCCGCCTGTTGCCCTGAACGAGCGGGCGCGAGGGACGCTGTTGGCCGACTCCATGATCTGCCCATCGTGTGGCGCCTACGTCGGCGCCGAGCGTGTCTGTCGTGTCTGCGGCTTCATGTTCCGGCGCGGGGGCGATGCGTGGGCCGGCGACTCCACGCCCGGCGCGGCGCCCGGCGCTGGGCCCGGCGATACGCCCGGCACTCAGCCGGCCGGTCGCGCACGGCGAGCGTGGGCGCAGGCCCCGCCGGCCGGCATCTCGCCACCGTCGCCGGTCACGCCGCCGTCACCGCTGGCGGGACACCCGTTCAGGGCGCGCGGGTCGGGTCGGGACGGCTCCCGGGCCGGCCGGCTCCCGGGTACGGCTGGGGCGGGGACGGCCGCGACGGCGCCGCGACCGACGACGACAGCCGCGCGATCGGCTACGCCGGCGCCGCGACCGACAGAGGCCGCGCCGCGACCGGCGGCGGCCAGGCGCTCGGCGGCGGCGCAGCCGTGGCCCGCCCCGCCGCCTGTCGCTGCACGGACCCCCCGTCAGGCGTCACCGTCATGGCCGCCTCCAAGTCCTGTTCCGTCTCCGTCATGGCCCCCTCCGAGCCGTGTTCCGCCCCCGCCGTGGCAGGCCGCTCGCGGTCGGTCCGCCACGCAGGAGGCCGCGGCGCAACGCAAGCGCAGGCGAAGCATTCTTGGGGTCGGCATCGCGGCGGCGGTGCTCATCCTGCTGCTCATCGGATACTCGCTGGCCGGCCTCGAGAGCGGCTCGACGTCGACGAGCGGGACGACGGTCCAGACGGGTGTCGCGCAGTCGGGCGCCGGGCAGGCCGAAGGCGTGGCCGCGCCGTCGGCGATCGTCGCGCCCAGCCCGCGGTCGGCGATGAACAGGGCCGTCTACCTGCGGCGGGTCACCGTCGCGGAGACCAGGATGCTGAAGCTGATGGCCCGGGCGGCGGCGATCGGTGCCGGCGGAAGAGTCGCCACATCGACGTTCGGAACGCTGCTCAGCCGGGACGAGACCACCATGGGCGCGTGGTCTCAGGTGACCCCGCCGGCGGGCCTCGAGTCGTTCGACTGACGCTGGCGGACGGCCCTCACCGCCATGGAAGACCTGGCGGGGACCGGCGCGTCCTACCCGACGACCGATCTGCGCGGCGCGCGCAAGGCGGGCATGACCTGCCTGGCGGCGTTCAAGGCCCTGGGACTACCGGGCCAGGAGGCCACGCGTGCCGCCATCGCCGCCGACCTTCAGCGCGGCTTGTGGGTGATGTCGGCAGAGACCATTTACGGGCAGTCGTGTACCATCGTCTCGCTCAAGGTACTCGACCGCGACGCGGCCTCGCTCAAGGGTCACCGGTACCGCTTCCACCGGCACCGTCTTCGACCTGGAGTTCAGCAGCGCCCAGGACTACTGGGGCATCTCGCCACCGGGTCTGCATACGCGTACGAACCTGTTCATCGGCGTGGTCGACCGCGGCTATGGCCCCTGGAAGGATGACATCGGCGTGGTCTTCGACCAGAGAGTCACGCAGCTCCACAACGAACATACCGTCACCATCTGGGGCACCTGCGCGGGGTTCTGCACCTTCAAGAGCAATGCCGGCAAACGAGTGACGCTGCCGCTGATCCACGCGAAGTACGTGACTGTGCACTAAAGAAGGGGCGTGCCGGCCCACCGACGGCCGTGCAGGCCCGTTGGCGGGCGCGCCGGCCCTCCGACGCGCACGCGGGCCGTCGACGGGCGCGCGGCGGATGCTAGAATCGTGCTTACCTCCAGTATGCCGGCGCACCATGCTCAACCTTTGGGGGACCCCGCGCTTGGACAAAGCAGCCTTCGATTCGAGCCCTGCCGACCTTCCGGCACACCGCGATGGACCGGCCGAGCCTGCACCGGCTGGGTCGGCGACGGCCGAGCCAGGACCGGCTGAGGCTGCACCGGCCGAGCCTGCACCGGCCGAGCCAGGACCGGCCGAGCCTGCACCTGTACAGCCTGCGCCGGCCGACACGCCGCCCGACTCGCCCGACGTCATCGAGGTCGCTCGTGTCAAGATCGACGCGGCCGGGACGGTGGTCGCGGCGACCGTCGCACGCGGAGCCGATGGTCGTGTCTTTCGCGTGCTCAAGCGCGGCGTGCGGCTGGCCGACGCGCTCGAACGCATCGACCACGTCGCCGCCGGCCAGGTGAGCGACGCGATCCTCGGCGGATCTGCGGGCGGCGGTGTCGCCACGATCAAGGTCCGCGGCTCCTGGCGGTCGCTGCACTTCGAAAGCGAGCCTTCCGACGACACCCGGCCTCACGTTGTGACATTCGCGCTCGCGCGGACACCGACCGACGGGGCGCTGGCCGAAGAGTGCCGGCGCCGGCAGGCGGTGAGCGTAGCGCTCGCCAGCATCACGTCGTTGTTGAACAGCGACATGCCCGCCGAGGACATGGCACGCGCGGTGCTGCCCGAGACCGTGTCTACCGCCTGCTTCGACACCGGTGCGATCCTCAGGGCACGCAGCAACGGCCGCGCTGAGGTGCTCGCCGCCTTCGGGCCCACGCGCCGCCGCGGCTTTCCTTACCCGAGCCTCGAGCTGAACGATCCCGCCCTGGCCGCGGTGACCCATGCACCCGGTCTCGCGAGCCTCGCCGGCGAGGCCCTCGGCGTGCTCCCGGCGGCGCTGCGCGACGTCTGTCCCAGAGGCGTCCACCATCTTCTGCTGGCTCCGGCGTTCGCCGGGCACACCCTGCGCGGCATCCTCGTGCTGGGCGCCCGGACGGAGCGTTCGGGCCAGGCCCTCGAGAGCGACTTTCTGCGGGTCGTCGCCGACGGCATCGGCCTCTCGTTGGGCCATGCCGTGCTGTCACGCCGGTCGGAGATGAGCGAGGTCGTCCTCGACACCAGCGTGGCGGTCGCCCGTGCCATCTCCGGCAGCCTCGATCTGCAGCGCACCTTCCAGCAGATCGCCTTCAGCGCCGCTCGCGTGATGGGCAACTGCAGCTGCCTGCTCCTCGAGCTTCGCGTCGAGGCCGATGACCTGGTCGTCGTCGCCGCTTCGCACGCCGAAGACGAGCTGCTGCTGGGCCTGGCCGTCAAGTTCGAGGGCAAAGAGAGCAGCGTCGAGGCCCTGCAGGAGGGCCGCAGCATCGCCGTCGAAGATATCGCATGGGGAGTGGGGGTCGACTCCGCGACACGCAAGCGCCTGCTGTTCCGGTCGGCGCTCTTCGTCCCCATTCGTGCCGACGGGGCGCTCATCGGCTCGCTTCTGCTGTACTCGACCGCGCGCCGCGACAGCTACTCGTCGCAGGATGTCGCAAGGGCCGAAATGGTCGCGGAGCAGGCGGCCAGCGCGATCTGCAACGCCCGCCTGTACCAGACTCTCGAGCTGAGCCAGCAGCGCTCGCAGGCACTCCTGCGCAGTCTCACCCAACTTCGCCAGCAGAAGCGCAAGGAGTGGGCGAACGTCCTTCACGACGACATCGTCCAGACCATGGTCGCGGCCCTCTACGAGGTCCAGGGCATGCAGGCCGACCTGCCCGACACGACCAGCGTCGACGCCGAACGGGTCGCCACCATACTGCGGCGCGCGATCGACGACACGCGCAGAGTGATCCGCGACCTGCGACCGCCGGCGCTCGACGGCGTGGGCCTGAGCGGCGCGTTACAGGCCCTGGTCGAGCGGGCCGACCAGGAATCATCGTCGACGGTGACCCTCGAGATCGGCGCCGTTCCCGAGCTCTCACCAGGGGTCGAGACGGCTCTCTATCTCGTCGCTCGCGAAGCATTGCACAACGCGCGCCGCTACTCGAACGCCGGGCATGTCTGGATCAGGCTCGGGTGCCGCGATGGGGCTCCCGGATCAGGCGCGGTGTGGCTGCAAGTGCACGACGACGGCCGGGGATTCGTCGCCGACCTCGTCGACCGTGAGGGTCACTTCGGCCTGACGATGATGGGCGAGCAGGCGGCTCTCGTGGGCGGCGAGCTGCGGCTCGACTCGAACGCCGGCGGCGGGACGCGGGTCGAAGTGGTGGTGCCGCTCGCCGACGCCCGGCCCGACGACGAAGATGACGACGGCGGCGAGCGGTCATTCGACGGCGAGGAACGGCGTGACGAGCGGGGCGTGAGCCCGTGAGCTCCACGCCGATCGCCGTCTTTCTGGTCGACGATCACGAGATCGTGCGCGAGGGCATCAAGCGCATGCTGGTGTCGGCGCCGGGCATCGCCGTCGTCGGCGAGGCGTCGAGCGGGGAAGAGGCGCTGCGTCGCGTGCCTGCGGCCGCGCCCGACGTGGTGCTGCTCGACTTGAGCCTGCCCGGTATTCAGGGGCTCGACGTCCTCGAGGGTCTCGGCGGCCTCGCTACGCCGCCCCGGGTCGTCGTCCTGACCATCCACGACGAGGCCAAGCTCGTGCTCGGCGCGGCGCGACTCGGCGCGCACGGCTACGTGCTCAAGCAGGCGTCGCGCGGTGAGCTTCTCGAGGCGATCTTCGCTGCTGCGGCCGGAGGCTTCTACTTCAGTCCCGAGATCGTCAACCTGCTGCGCGCACCCGCGGCTCCGACTCCCGCCGCCGGTTCACAGCCGTTGAGCGCCCGGGAGCTCGAAGTCCTGCGCCTGGTGGCCGCCGGTGCCGACAACCGTGAGATCGCCGAGCGGCTCTACGTGAGCTCCGAAACGGTCAAGAGCCACCTGGCCAACATCTATCGCAAGCTCGGCGTCGCCGGCCGCGCGCACGCCGTCGCGGCCGCCCTGCGCCAAGGCCAGCTCGACTAGCGATGGCAGGGCCCACCAGCGCGCGCGCCGCCGCCGCCGAGTCCGGCGTGTCTCGCTCGGCGCAGCCGACCCTCCGGCTGCGCGAGATCGCCCGCCCGCCGCGTGTCTGGTCGCCGCTCGACGCCTTCCTCTACAACGTGATGACCACCAACGTCGCCGTGACCTTCGGCATCCTTCTGCTGGCCGGAGCGGCGTTCTACTTTCCGGTGCGCACCATGACCCTCGCCGTCCTGATCGCCGGCGGCTTCTGCCTGTGCGAGGCGGTGGTCTACGCCTTCCTCATCTCGAGCATGCCGCGCAACGGAGGCGACTACATCTTTCAGCGCGGTCTGGTGTCGGGACGTCTGGCGGCGCTGCTGTCGTTCACGGGCGTGGTCGTGGGCGGGGCCCTCTGGATGGCGATCGCCGGTTGGTTCGCGTCGCGCGTCGCGGTCGGCCCGTTCCTCATGCTGCTCGGCCAGGCCGCTCATGTGAACACGCTTACGCAGGCGGGCAAGTGGGTGCTGACGCCGGCTGGGGTCGTGGTGTTCGGCCTGATCGCCACGGCCTGGTCGGCGGCGCTCAACCTGGGCGGCATGCGAGCCTACGCGCGCCTGCAGCGCATCCTCGTGTTCGCCGGCGGCGTCGCCCTGATCGTGCTGGTGGCCTACTTCGCGCTCACCCGGCTCGACACCTACAACTCGGCCTACAGCGAGATCCTCCTGCGCGCCTACTACGACGGCTTTCAGCGCAGTGGCCACGCCGCCGGGCTCGGCGCCGCCCTTCAGCTCTTGCCGATCGTCTCCTTCGGCCTCATCTACCCCGGCTGGATCGCCTTTCAGGCGGCCGAAGTCAAACGCGTCTCCAGCCTGCCGCGTGCAGTCGCTCACGATCGTGTTCGCAAAGGTGGTCAGTGTCGCCTTCGCCCTGGTCCTGCTACCGCTGCCGATCTCGCATATGGGCGAGGAGCTCTTCGGCGCCAGCGCCTACCTCGCGGTGCACGATCCGGCCGCCTTCTGGGTGCTGGCGCCCCGCCTGTTCAGCACCTCGGCGTCACCCTGGCTTGCCTGGGTGACGCTGTTCAGTCTGGCGATCGCCGCCAACGCCTGGTTCTGGCTCTGGGTGCCGAACCACACACTGGCCGCGTCGCGCGTGCTGCTGGCCATGTCGTGGGACCTTCGCGCCCCGCGCTGGCTCAGCCGTCTCGGGTCGCGCAGCGGCGCCCCGATCTCCGCCATCATCGCCTTCAGCGTGCTCTCGGCGATCCTGGTGCTGTTCGCCTACGCCTCGGCATCTGGCGCCTGCTCGTCTCGGCGGCCCTCGTCAATCTGATCACCTTCGGCGTTACCTGCCTGGCCGCGGCGCTGTTTCCCTTCAGCCGCCGCGAGCTCTACCGCGAATCGAGCGCCGCTCCCTACGAGCTTCTCGGCATCCCGCTGATCAGCGTCGCCGGTCTCGCCTTCGCGCTCTTCGCGGGCTACGTCTCGTGGCGCTACCTGCGCTTCGAGCCCTTGAGGCAGACGAACGGCGCCGGCGCCACGCTGCTCATGCCGCGGTGCTCTACGGCGCGCCGGCCTCGCGCTGCTGGCGTACCGCTGGTATCGCGGCGCCCACGAGGGAGCCGACATCTATATCTACTTCGAGGACGTCGGCCGTCCGAGCCGGGGCCGACGCCTAGCTGTTGGTGCGCACTGGGTCGCGCCCGGCGGCGGGCGTATGGTCTTGCGCTAGCCGTGGCTGCCAGTGCTTCGCCTCGCGGCGCTTGCGCGCAGCGCCTCGACGACAGCCTCGAAGGCGCGCAGTTGCTGTTCGGCCAGCTTCAGGTCGAGCGCCTCTGGCCAGGTCGAGAACTTCACGATCACGGCCTCGGCCGCGAGATCGATGTAGAGCGTCTGGCCGTAGATGCCCGAGCCGAGCAGCACCGCCCGCGAGGGAACGGCGCCCACCACTGATTGCGGTACATGCCCGCCCGGAAAGCGCTCCGCCTGGGGCGCCCCGGCAAAGGCGGCGCGCGTCTCGTCGTCGCCGCGCCAGCGAGTCGTCGATCCAGCTCGCCGGGATGACTCGTCGGCCCGCGCAACGGCCCTTCGCGACGTGGCACTGACCAAACCGAGCGAGATCGCGCAGAGTCACCGAGATGCCGCCGTCGGTCACAGGGTGACCTGGCCGTCGACTGCCACCTCGGCATCGTGCTCAGCGCCGATCCGCGCCCACAGATCGCGGCTGAGCAGATCAGCGAAGCGAGCCCGGCCGGCGCTCTCGATGATCCAGCCGAGCAGATCAGTGAGGATGGAACGTAGTCGAACGCTCCGCCGTGGGTCCGGCTGTTCTCGAGGCCGGCGATGTAGGAGTAGAGGTCGTCGGCCGTCTGCGGGTCGGTCTGCGGCCGCCAGCCCACGACCTGCTCGTACTGGCGCACCTCGGCTTTGAGGTCGGCGTAGTCCTCGCTGAAGCGTGTCCCGGTTCGCATGTCGAGACATCGCGCAGCCGAGCGCCGTCCCAGCTCGTGCCGGCGAGCTCCGGCACGTAGGCGGTCACGAGCTCGCTCGGGTCGAGCTCGCCGCGCGCGATCATGATGCCGGCTAGCGTGCCGGTGATGGACTTGGAGACGGATTGCAGTAGGTGCGGCGTGGCGGGCGTCATGCCGTTGAAGTACTGCTCGACGACCACGCGCCCTTGGTGCAAGACGAGGAAGGCGTCGGTGTAGGTCGCCTCCAGCAGGGCCGCCAGCGTCGTCGTGTCTCGCCGGCCGCGGCGAAGCGCAGGCCGTCGAGGTCGCGCGTCTCGCGCGGCAGACGGGTGACCGGCCCTGTCCCCCTGTCGACGCGCGCCGTCGGCACCAGCTCGCGAAAGTGCTGGTAGGCCCAGCGGTTGAAGGGCGGGTCCTGCCAGTTGGCCAGAGTGACCAACCTGTCGGACGCCGGTCGGCCGCCGGGCATGAGCCCGAGCTCGGCGGCCGTCTGCGGCTGCGCGTGGCGTGTCATGCTGCTCCTTCGTGGTCGGGCCGCCCGTCTCCGGCCGTGCTCGGCCTTGCCCGACAGTCGGGCGCAAAGCGGCGGTCGCGCCGCGCCCCGCGGCGCCGTGGCGCGAGGCTACACCTCGAACGCCGCGGCAAGAATCCCCCGGATGGGTGAGTGACGCCCGCCGGCGAGCGGGCTATTCTCGTGGAGTGAGGCCGGGCGCTCCGCCTCGGCCGGCGTGGCCGCGACGTAGCGCGGCCAAGAAGGGGTCGTTTTCGAGAGTGGCCGGGTGCCTGGCGCCGGCCGAACGATACTGACGAACAGGGGGAGACCATGGGTAGTCACTGGCAAACGCCGAACCATTGGGGAACACGGGCGCGCTGCCTTGTGCTGAGCCTCGCGGTGCTCGGCCTCGCGCTCGCTCTTGCCGCCTGCGGCAGCTCAGGCTCGAGCTCGAGCAGCTCGAGCTCCGCGGCGCGGCGCCGACGGCGAACGTGCTGAAGATCGCCGACACCGGGGCGATCACCACCTGGGACCCGCGGCGAGCTCGTCGTCTGAGTCGCGGATCCTGGCGAACTTCTACGAGCCGCTCATCTGGGCCAACCCGCCCGGCAGCGCGGAGCCGTACTCGCCTGCCCTTGCGACCTCGTGGGAGACCTCCCAGGGCGGCACGGTGTGGACCTTCCACCTGCGCCACGGCGTCACCTTCCACGACGGCAGCGCCTTCAACGCCGCGGCCGTCAAGTACTCCTACGACGCGACCAAGAAGCTCGGCCTCGGCCTCGCCTACATCTGGAGCGACCTGAAGCAGGTCAAGGTCGTCGACGACTACACGGTGCAGCTCGTCCTCGACCAGCCGATCCCCCTGGAGCCCCTCGTCTCCTCGGAATACGCCGCCTGGATCTTCAGCCCGAAGACCGCCGGCAAGGCCCAATCGTGGTGGGACAAGGGCCGCGAAGACGGCACCGGTCCCTACACCCTGCAGTCGTACGCGCCGAACCAGCAGACGGTCATCACGCGCTACCCCGCGTACTGGGGCGGGTTCAAGAACAACCAGTTCCGCAAGGTCGTCTTCGAGGTCGCCCAGGACCCGAGCACGCAGCGTCAGATGCTCGAATCAGGCGCCGTCGACTTTCAGGAGTCGGTCAGCCGCGACTCGGTCAAGGCGATGCAGGGCGAGTCGGGCATCAAGGTCTACGTGGTGCCGTCGCTCGTCTCGCAGATCCTCTACCTGAACACCCAGCACAAGCCGCTCGACAACCCGCTCGTGCGCCAGGCGCTCTCCTATGCGACGCCCTACAGCGACATCATCGCCGCGGCGATCAACAACCTCGGCACGCAGTCGAACGGCCCCATGCCCGCCGGGCTGTGGCCGCGCGACGACAGCGTGCAGCCGTACACCTACGACATCGCCAAGGCCAAGGCGCTCATGGCCCAGGCCGGCTACCCGAACGGCGGCTTCAAGCTGACCATGACCTACCCGACCGAGGAGAACCCCGCCGACACGACGATGGCGACCCTGGTCAAGGAGTCCTGGGCGAAGATCGGGGTGACGCTCAACCTGCAGCCGATGCTCTGGGCTCAGGCGTGGCAGAAGGCCAAGGGCCCGAACGCCGCCCGCCAGGACGCGCTGTCGATCACCTGGTGGCCCGCCTACTCGCACGGCAAGGACAGCCTCACCGAGGAGCTGCACTCCGAGTCGTCGCCGATCTTCAACCTGGCCTACTGGTACAACAAGAGCTACGACCACCTGATCGACACCGCCTGGACGACCGAGGCCACCGATCGCACCAAGGCCAAGCAGCTCTACGATCAGGCCCAGGTCATGATCCACGACCAGGCCCCGATCATCTACCTCTGGGACCTGAAGGCCGTCTATGCCGCCAACGCCAAGCTCAAGATCGGGCCCGACGCGATCTCGCAGCCGTACCCGAACGTCATCCGCGTCTACTACATCACCCTGTAGGATCGCCACCCACGGCGCGCCGGCCGGGACGACCGCACCTGCGGTCGTCCCGGCCGCCCGCCGCCCGCGGCGCCCCGTCGCGCCGCGGGGGACCGCGAGCAACGAGCAACGGCCTGTCTCAGGCATGAGTGAGGGAGCACCACCTCCGTGACCGTCCGCGCCTACTTGCTGCGACGCATCTGGCTGCTGGTCTTCGTGCTGATCGGCATCTCGATCATCACCTTCGTCCTGGCCCGCGTGGTGCCGGCGGATCCGGCGGCCCTCTACGCCGGGCCCCAGGCCCGCGGCCCGGCGATCGCGGCGGCGCGCCGCATCCTGCACATGAACCAGCCCCTCTACGTGCAGTACCTGGCCTACATGCGCGACCTCGTGCGCGGCAACTGGGGCACGTCGCTGCGCACCCACCGGCCGGTCCTCGGCGACATCCTCACGTTCCTGCCGCTGTCGCTGCAGCTCGTCGCCGGGGCCATGCTGCTGGCCACCGTCGCGGGCATCGCCCTGGGCGCCTTCACCGCGCATCTCAAGGGTGGCTTCATCGACTTCGCCATGCGTCTGTTCGCCGTCGGCGGTGTGTCGATGCCGTCGTTCTGGCTGGCCATGATGCTGCAGATCCTCTTCTTTCGGGTGCTGCACGTGCTGCCGCGTGGCCGGCGCCATGAGCATCACCACGCAGTTGAGCAACCCCATCACCCGCATCACTGGCATGCCGCTCCTCGACTCGCTCGTGACCGGCAACTTCACGGCTTTCTGGGACAGCTTCCTGCACTTCATCCTGCCGGTGCTGGCGCTGGCCGCCTACCCGGCCGGTGTGCTCATGCGCATGACGCGCTCGACGATGCTCGAGTCGCTCGGCCAGGACTACGTGCGCATGGCAGAGGCGATGGGCGTTCCCAAGCGCGTGATCATCTACCGCTACGCGCTCAAGAACTCGCTCGCGCCCGTGTTCACCGTGCTCGGCCTGATGTTCGCCTACTCCATCATCGGGGCGTTCTTCATCGAGCTGATCTTCGCCTGGCCGGGGCTCGGATCCTACGCCCTCATGTCGATCCTGAGCCTCGACTACCCGGCCATCATGGGTGTGACCCTGTTCATCGCCTTCGTCTACGTGATCGTCAATCTCATCGTCGACCTGCTGATCGCGTGGCTCGACCCACGCATCGTGCTGAGCTAGGAGGGCAGTCATGAGCGCTTCAGCCCCGACGCCCGCCCCGGCTCCGGCTTCGACGCCGGCTCACGCCGCGGGCCTTCTGGCCGGCTGGCGGGTGCGCCACTCGGCGTCGATCGGTGAATGGAAGCACGACGTGCGCGTCTTCGCCCGCGACAAGCTGGCGGTGATCAGCCTGGCGTGGATCGTCTTCATCGATCGTGCTCGCCGTAGCCGCGCCGGTCCTTGCGCCCTATCCCGCTCAGGGTCGCGGCGAGGCCAACGTCGCGGCTCGTCTGCAGGCGCCGAGCGCCCACCATCGTGTTCGGCACCGACGAGCTCGGGCGCGACGTCCTCAGCCGCGTCGTCTACGGTTCGCGCATCGCCCTCGTCATGCCCTTCGTGACCATGATCGGCGTGCTGCTGATCGGCATCCCCCTGGGCGGCATCGCCGGTTACTACGGCGGCATGGTCGACGAGGTGATCATGCGCGTCACCGACGTGTTCCTGGCGTTCCCGAGCCTGATCCTCACCATGGCCCTGGTGGCTTTTCTGGGGCCGAGCCTGCGCAACGTCGGCATCGCCATCGTGGTCACCTGGTGGCCGTGGTACACGCGTCTGGTGCGCGGCATGGCCGTCTCGCTGCGCCAGCGGCCCTTCGTGAAGGTGGCGCGCACGATGGGCGTGCGCAACATGCGCATCATCGTGCGCCACATTCTGCCGCACGCCTTTGGCCCGGTGATCGTGCAGATGACGGTCGACGTCGGCACCGTGATCCTGGCGGTCGCGGCGATGAGCTTTCTCGGCCTCGGGGCCAAACCGCCGACGCCCGGACTGGGGCCTCATGATCTCGAGCGGCCGCGACTACATCCTGCAGCAGTGGTGGATCGGCACCTTCCCCGGCCTCGCCATCTTCGCCCTGGTGCTCGCCTTCAACTTCGTCGGCGACGGGCTGCGCGACGTGCTCGACCCCAGGATGAAGCGCTGATGGCCGCCCCCGATCTGCTCGAGATCCGCGATCTGAGGCTCGAGTTTCGCAGTCTGCGCGGGCGTGGTCAAGGCGCTCGACGGCGTGAACCTCAGCCTGCGCGAGCACGAGATCCTCGGCCTGGTCGGCGAGTCGGGCTGCGGCAAGTCGGTCACCGGCTTCTCCGTTCTGGGGCTGCTGCCCAAGCCGATCGCCTGCTTCACCGGCGGCGAGATCCTCTTTCGCGGCGAGGACCTGCTGGCCAAGAGCGAGTCCGAGATGCAGGCCCTGCGCGGCAAAGTCATCTCGATGGTCTTTCAGGACCCCCTGGCGTCGCTCAACCCCGTGTTCACGATCGGCGAGCAGATCATGCGGGTCGTGCGCGTGCACGAGGGCGTGAGCCACAAGCAGGCCGAGCAGACGACGCGCGAGGCGCTCGCCGCGACGGGCCTGCCGGCCACCGATACCGTCCTGAAGAGCTATCCGCATCAGTTGAGCGGCGGCATGCGGCAGCGCGCCTGCATGGCGATGGCCATCTCGTGCGGCGCTCCCGTGCTCATCGCCGACGAACCCACCACGGCGCTCGACGTCACGATCCAGGCGCAGATCCTCAAGCTGCTGCTCAAGCTCAGAGAAGACCTCGGCGTGGCGCAGATCCTGATCACCCACAACGTCGGCGTCGCCGCCCAGACCTGCGACCGCGTGGCCGTCATGTATGCCGGCACCGTCGTCGAGCAGGGCACGACCACCCGGGTGATGACCCAGCCCTACCATCCCTACACGCGCGCCCTGTTCGACTGCCTGCCGCAGGGCAAGAAGGCGGCGCAGTTGCAGACGATCCCCGGCGCCGTGCCCGACCTGATCGACCCGCCGCCCGGCTGCCGCTTTCATCCGCGCTGCCGGCATGCCATGCCGGTGTGCTCCGAGATCAAGCCGCAGCCGACCGCGCTCACCGACGACCACTGGGCCTCCTGTCACTTCGTGGCTCAGGGCCTCGAGGCGGGGAGGGCGTCGTGAGCGAGGCCGCGCCGCTGCTGGCCGTGCAGGACCTGACCGTGCACTTCAAGGTGCGCCGCGGCATCACGCGCAAGTCGACCGAGGTCGTGCACGCCGTCGACGGCGTGACGTTCGCGATCGCCCCGGGCGCCACGCTGGCGCTGGTAGGCGAGTCCGGGTCGGGCAAGACGACGGTGGCGGAGACCGTCATGCAGCTCACCCGGGCGACCGGCGGCAAGGTCATCTTCGAGGGCAAGGACTGGAGCACGCTCTCCGGCCGTGCCAGCCGCGAGCTGCGGCGTCGCATACAGGTCGTCTTTCAGGACCCCTACTCGTCGCTCGACCCGCGCATGACGGTCCACGACCTGATCGCCGAACCGCTGCGCGCCCAGGGTCGTGGCGCCCGTGACGGCGACGATCTCGAACAGCGGGTCTCGTCGTTGCTCGAGATGGTGGGCCTGGGCAGTCAGCACCTGTGGCGGCGGCCGCACGAGTTCAGCGGCGGCCAGTGCCAGCGCATCGCGATCGCCCGCGCCCTGGCGCTCGATCCGCGGCTCATCGTCTTGGACGAGCCGACGTCGGCGCTCGACGTGTCGGTGCAGGCTCGCATCCTGGTCCTGCTGCAGGAGTTGAAGGAGCGCCTCGGCCTGGCGTACCTGCTCATCGCCCACGACCTTGCCGTGGTCGAATCGGTGGCCGACGAGGTGGCGGTCATGTACCTGGGTCAGCTCGTCGAGCACGGCCCGGCCGACGAGGTCTTCGGTCGACCCCGGCATCCTTACACCGCCGCGCTGCTGGCCAGCGTGCCATCACCCGATCCAACGATCCGCAGCAGCCTGACGGCTCTCGAAGGCGACGTCCCGAGCGCCGTGAACCCGCCCGCGGGGTGCCGGTTCCACCCGCGCTGCCCGTACTGCATGGACGTCTGCAAGGTCGAGGCCCCGACACATCGTGAGGTCGACGGCGGCACGAGCCGCGCCTGTCACCTGCCCACCGGCCACGTGCTTTGACCAGTTTGGCAAGCCGGTGGGCGAGCTCGTCGACCGGTAGGTAAGCCTCAGGCCTCGACCGGCTCGAGGCCCCGACCTCGCCGGCGCCGCGAAGCAGCCGTCACGGCAGCCACACCGGCAGGCTTCCGGAGCCCAGATCGGTCGGCGCCGCCGACAGCGCCGGGTCGATCGTCCACAGATGACCCCGGTCGGCGCCTTGCCAGGAGTTCACCGCGTAGGCCAGCAGCGAGTCGTCGGGACCCCAGGCAAGGCCGGTGACGTTCACCGCGACGCCCGACACCAGCGCCCCGTGCGCGAGCGACTTGAGGGCGGTGTCGTAGACGAACAGGTCCGTGTTGAAGCCCTGTATGCCCCAGAAGGCGACCCTGTCGCCCGTGTGGCTCCAAGCCACCAGGGAGTTCCCAGAGACTTGCGTGCTCTTCGTGTGAACGACCTTGCCGGTGATGATATCGCGCACCATGTAGGAGGCCTGGACGTCGGATCCGGTCTGCGCGGTCACGACGAACTTCGCGTCGGGCGAGACGCAGGGGTTGTTGAACTCCCTGCTGGGCTCGATCGCGGTGCTGTAACGCACGTGCGCGATGACGTGCGGCTTGCCGCCCGAGACGAGCTTCAACCGGATGAGGCTCTCGTTGACCCAGAGCGAGCCCGGCTCCCACTTGGGGCTGGGCCCACCGTAGAGCAAGCGCGTGTAGACGAGCAGCTTGGCGCCGGGCGCCGCCGAGGGCTCGGTGCCTCTCAGGCTGCGGAACGCCGCCGTCGTGCCGAGTGTCGTGTCGATCGCGTACAGCCTGTCGGCGAACGGGGACCCCGCCATCGGGCGCGCGTGGTGCGAGCCGCAGACCAGCAGCCTTGTCGTCGACAGCCAGGTCATGCCGTCGATGTTCCTGACGCCGCGCCTGGCGAGTGACAGCCGGGCGAGCTTGGCGTGCGGCAGGTCGTAGACGAAGACCTTGCCGCCGGCCGCGGCCGGCAGGATGGCGATCCTGGTGTCGTCGGGCGAAGCCAGCAGGCGCACCGGCCGAACCGGCAGGTCGACGAGCTTGACGGCGCTCGCACCGGCCGGCGACACCCTCCACAGGGAGTCCTGCGTGCCGGCCCGCCGCACGACGACGATCGAGCCCGAAGGAGACGCGGCGGCCGATGCGGCGGCAGGCGCGGCGGCGGGGGCGGCGGCAGCGGTAACGGACGGGGCGCCAGAGCCGGCGGCGAACGGCGCGGCGAGCATGGTAGCTGCCGTTGCGGCGGGCGCGCCACTCACCGAAGAGCATGCCGCCACGGCCGCGACGACACACGCTACGAGCGCCGCCGTCACCGCGAGAGCGGCGATCGTGGCCAAGTGGGTGGTCCGGCGACCCCGTGACGCATCTGCGCTGCTGCCCATGACCATCCCCCAAGCCGTGGCTAGACCCTGGTCGTACTAGCTTACCGCCAACCAGCGGCGGCGGACAGTGCCGACGGCCCTGCTCTCAACTGTCTCGTACACCACGCCCTGGGACGCTAACGACGTACGCTCCGTGGGCGACTCCGCCGCGGCAACGATGATCCAGTCCGCTCCGCCTTGCCTGCCGTCAACGACAGGATGATGAGATCTCGGCTGTAGGATGCTCGCGAGCTCGCCGTGTACGGCGCTCACCATGACCCGCACGGACGGCGACTCAGGGCACGATACCGGCACCGTCGTCGCTTGCGGTGCAAGGAGCGCGGGCATATCTCAGGTCACCAGACGTCCCGGGCCGGGGCAGTCGATCAGGTGGCCGTGGACCCGCTCAGGCGCATGATGACAAACCGGCTGGAGGTCGTCCCGAAGACAACGACTGCGCGAGGAGGAACCCGGCATGACCGACGAGAGGGCAGAACGCCTGGCAGAGCGCGTCGCGCCGTTGCGCGTTCGACCTGGGTCCAGGGTGACGCTGGCCAAGGACTTCGACCCGGGCTACACGGCTGAGTTCATCAGGAAGAAGGACAGCCTCGAGCTGCTTCAGAAGGGCGTCGCGCTGCTGAGCGAGTATCAGGCGCGTCTCGCCGCGCAGGACACCTACGGCGTGCTCGTCGTGCTCCAGGCGCTCGATGCCGCCGGCAAGGACGGCACCATCCGCCACGTGATGAGCGGCGTCAACCCGCAGGGCGTCTCGGTCCACTCGTTCAAGGTGCCCTCGGCCGAGGAGATCAACCACGACTACCTGTGGCGTTTCGCCAGAAACCTGCCGGGCCGCGGCGAGATCGGCATCTTCAACCGTTCCTATTACGAGGAGGTGCTCGTGGTGCGCGTGCACCCCGAGAACCTCGAGCGGCAGCGGCTGCCCAAGAACGTGCGCGGCCGCGACGTCTGGAAGCGGCGCTACAGCGACATCAACGACTGGGAGCGCTACCTGGTCGACAACGGCTTCAAGATCGTGAAGCTCCTGCTGAACCTCTCGCAAGAAGAGCAGCGTATCCGTTTCTTGCGGCGCATCGACCTGCCCGACCACAACTGGAAGTTCTCGGCCGCCGATGTCCAGGAGCGCGGCTACTGGAACGACTACCAGAAGGCCTTCTCCGAGATGCTGTCGGCCACGAGCACCGAATGGGCACCCTGGTATGTGATCCCGGCCGACCACAAGTGGTTCGCGCGCCTCTGTGCCGCGGCGATCATCGCCAACGCGCTGATCGAGATCGACCCGCACTACCCCAAGGTGACCGCGCAAGCACGCGCCGCGCTGCAGGACACGAAGGTCGCCCTCGAAGCCCAGGCTCCCATGGGCGCCGCCCCCGACCCCTTCGCCAGCGAAGCGGGGTCCGGTGCGCGAGAGCCTCACGACGCCTCACGGCAGGCAGGCAAGAAGGCCGGCAAGAAGGCGCGCAAGAAGGCGGCCAAGGCCGCCAGGAAAGCCGCCAAGGCCGACAAGAAGGCGCGCAGGCAGGTGGAACAGGCCGACCTGGAGGCTCGTCGGGAGACTGAGAGGGAGTCACTCAAGGAAGACGAGAGGGAGGCGGCCAGTGCGGAGCGCGAGGCAAAGGACGGCGGAGCGCGCGACGAGGCGGTGCGATGATGGCGAAGACGGCTGAGGCGCCGGCTGAGGCTCGAGCGAAGACGGGACGCTGGTTTGCGCTCTCCGCGGACGAGGTCGCCCAGAGACTCGGCGTCGATCCGGCCTCGGGCCTGGCAGCTTCGAAAGCAGCGGAGTTGCTGCAGACGAACGGACCGAACACCCTCCCCGCCGAGAAGACCGCGCCGGAATGGCGGCGCTTCCTCGACCAGTATCGCGCCTACATGCAGATCATCCTGCTTGTCGCGGCCGTCGTGTCGCTCGCCATCGGCCAGTGGAGCACGGGCGCCGTGCTCATCTTCCTGACCGTGTTGAACGCCGTGGTCGGCCTTCGCCAGGAGGGCAAGGCCGAAAGCGCGATGAACGCCCTGAAGTCGTTGATGAAGCAGACGGCGCGCGTGCGTCGCGACGGGACCGAGGCGGAGATCCCCGCCGAGGAGGTCGTCGTCGGCGACGTCGTGCTGATCAGCGCCGGCGACGACGTGCCGGCCGACGGCAGGATCATTCGGGCGAGCTCGCTCGACATCGACGAGTCGGCGCTCACCGGCGAGAGCGTGCCGGCGTCAAAGGAGACCGACCCGCTCGCCGACCAGGACCTTGGTCCCGGCGACCGCACGAACATGGCGTTCATGAACACGCCGGTCACGCACGGCAGCGGCACGATGCTCGTCACGGCGACGGGCGCCGACGCCGAGGTGGGCAGGATCGCCGGCATGCTGGCGACGACCGCCAAGGAACAGACCCCGCTCACCAGGCAGCTCAACACGATGACCCTCTGGATCGGCGCGGCCGCGCTGGGGACGATGATCGTCATGTTCGCCCTCGGCCTCTCGAGAGGCCAGTCCGCCAACAGTCTGTTCATCGCCGCGGTCGCCCTGGCGATCGCCGCCATCCCGACGGCACTGCCGACCGTGCTCCAGGTGATCCTGTCGGCCGGCGCCAAGGAGCTTGCCGGCCAGAAGGCCATCGTCAAGGACCTCGTGTCCGTGGAGACGCTCGGGTCGACTTCGGCCATCAACTCCGACAAGACGGGCACGCTGACGATGAACCAGATGACGGCCGTCGAGGTGATCGACCCCGTGGATCGGTACACGATCTCCGGCATCGGCTACGGCCTCGAGGGCAAGGTCCATCACCCGGCTGGGACCTCTGCCTCGATCGACGACGCCATCCTGCCCTACGTCGTCGCCTCGGACGCCAAGCTCGAAGACGGCAAGGTCGTCGGCGACCCGACCGAGGGCGCCCTGCTCGTGCTCGGCCACAAGGCGGGGCTCGACATCGACGCCACCCGGGAGCGGCTCCCGCGACTGGCGACCCTGCCGTTCGACCCCACCTACAAGCTGATGGCGACCTTCAACTCGGCCACTGATGGGGCGGGCAATGACGTGGTGCGCTGTTTCGTGAAGGGGGCGGCCCCGGCCGTGATGGGGCGCACCGGGAGCGCCCTGGCCGCGGGAGCCAGCGTCCCCTGGGACGACGAGCTGAAGAAGAAGGCGGAGGACGCCGTCACTCGTATGGAAGGCGAAGGGCACCGCGTCATGGCGGCCGCCGTTCGCGATCTCGACCCCGCCAGCTTCGACGCGCAGGGCGATCTGCTGAGCTACGTCACGCAGCTCGCGATGACATCGCTCGTGGCCATGGTCGACCCTCCCCGCGACGAGTCCAAAGCGGCGGTCCGCGACGCCCAGCGTGCCCACATCAGGGTGCGCATGGTCACCGGCGACGACGTGACCACCGGGGCGGCGATCGCCAGGAAGCTGGGCATCCCCGGCGACGCGCTGCTCGGCACGGAGTTCGCCGCCCTGAGCGAAGAGGAGCGGCTGGCGCGCATCGACGACATCGGCGTCGTGGGGCGCGTCGCGCCGGAACACAAGGTGCTTCTCGTCGAGACGCTCAGAAAGAAGGGCCAGGTCGTGGCCATGACCGGCGACGGCGTGAACGACGCCCCGGCGATCAAGGCGGCCGACATCGGCATCGCCATGGGCACCGGTACCGAGGTGGCCAAGAACGCCGGTCGCATGATCCTCTCGGACGACAACTTCGCGACCATCGTGCGCGCGGTCGAGAAGGGTCGCACGGTCTACGACAACCTCAACAAGTTCATCCGCTTCGTGATGCTCGAGCTGGCGGCCTACATCATCACGTTCCTCGGCGCCAGCATCTTGAACATCGCGGCCGGGCAGCCCTTCTCGCCTTCGCAGATCCTCTACATCAACTTCTTCGTCAACGCACCGCTCGGCGTCGCGCTGGGCATGGACAAGGAGGCGCCGGGCCTCATGGACCTCGCACCGCGGTCGCGCGACGCGTCGATCATGACCAGGGGCCTTCTGACCACGGCCGGTCTCGTGGGCCTGTTCATGGCCGCGTGTACGCTCGCGCTGATCAGCTACGGCACGCACCACTACGGCAGCGTCGCCCTCGGTTCCTCGATGGGGCTGACGACGTTCTCACTGCTCATCATCGCGTCCGCCTTTCAGGCGCGCAGCGTGACCGCCACGGCTCTCACGACCGAGACGTTCGACAACCGCAGCCTGAACTGGACGGTCGTCGTGGAGCTCGTGCTGGCCGTGCTCATCACCGAGATGGACGTCATGCGCAGGGTCTTCGGCACCGTGCAGCTGTCGCTCACGCAGTGGGCGCTCGCCCTGGCTCCCGCCGTCGCGCTCTTCTTTCTCTGGGAGCTCGGCAAGCTGGTGGCGCGCAGGAGCCGCTCGTAGGGCGCCGGTTCACGAGAGGCTCAGCCATTGTCGTCTACCCCTGCCGGGGTCGTCGACGACACGCCTTCTGTTCCCTCGACGGCGGCGATGACTCCCTTGCTGGCCTCGAACACGTTGCCGCAGATGTTCGACTCGCCGACGCGCTCGACGAGGCCGTCGCGGCGCAACACGTCCATGACCACCGGCTTCACGCGGGCCAGGCGCAGCTCGGCGGAATGTGATCGAGCCAGCTTCAGGATGTCGCCGACCTTCTCGGCTCCCTGAGAATCGATGTAATCCACTCCCTCGAAATCGAGCACCACCACCCGAAGCGGGGGGTCTGCGTCATGGGCGAGCTCCCTGACCCGGTCCTCGAGCGCGTTGGCGTCGATGAAGAAGAGCCCTGCGTCGAAGCCGAGCACGAGCAAGCCGGGGAAGGTCTCACCGCCGGGAACGTCGTCTGCCGGCCGAAAGACTTCGGTGTCGGGCTGGCGCGCCAGCACCGGCATCGCCGGGGTGGCCGACACATAGACCAGCCAGCCGATCGACAGTACGATGCCGATGATGACCCCGGCCAGCACGCCGGCGCTCAGCACTCCGAGCAGCGCGACGACCGCGATCCAGAAGTCGGGGCGCTTGACGCGAAAGAGGCGCCGCATGGCGGGGACGTCCATCATCCCCATGACCACCGCCTCGATGATGATCGCCGCCAGGACGGTCTGTGGGAGCTGCGAGAACAGCGGCGCCAGGAACAGCATGGTGAGGACGACGATCGCTCCGGTCGTGAACGACGCGAGCGGCGTCCTGGCGCCCGTCTGATCGTTCAGCGAGCTGGCCGAGAGGCTGGTGGAGACCGGAATGGCCTGGAGCAGTCCGGAACCGACGTTGGCCAAGCCTTGAGCGAGGGATTCCTGGCTCACATCGATCTGATAGCGATGCTTCGCGGCGAAGGCGCGGGCGTCGCCGGCAGTCTGGGAGAAGCCGATCATGAGCAGCGCGAGTGCGGCCGTCAAGACATCCGCGAGATGATCGGCGATGTAGCTGAAGTTCGGCAGGACGACGGCCGGCAACCCGCTGGGCACGTGGCCCACGAGCGTGACGCCACGGCCTTCGAGACCGAGCAACCACGACGCGAGAAGGCCGCCCACGACCAGGACGAGCGCCCCGGGCACTCTGGGAGCGACGAAGCGCAGGCCGAAGATCACGACCAAGGCGACGACGCCTACGACGACGGTCGTGCGGTGGGTGTCGCCGAGGCTGCCGACCCAGCTCGCCAGCTTCCGCCAGCTGTTGTCGCCGGATGCTTTGGTCCCAGTGATCTTGGCAAGCTCGCCGATCGTCGTCTGGATGCCCGCCCCGAACAGGAAGCCGACGATCACGGCCTTTGACAGGAACTGGGAGATCCAGCCCATCTTGAACAGCGCCAGCACCACGAAGAAGACGCCGGACACGAACGTGATCGACGCCACCATGGTCACGGCCTGGCTGCCCGACGCTGCCGCACCGAGGACCGCGCCCGCGGCGACCGCGGACAGCGCCGCGCTCGGTCCGGTGGAGATCTGGCGCGACGTGCAGAACAGCGCATAGAAGATCGTGCCCGCCGCCGCCGCGTAGAGTCCGTACTGGATGGGCACCTGCGCGATGTCCGCATAGCCCAGGGCCTTGGGCACGACCAGGGCCGCCACCGTGAGGCCCGCGATCAGGTCCGGGCGCAGCCAGGCACGCTGGTAGCGTCGCGCCCAGCCCAGGATCGGCACGACACGCGCCACCGCGCTGCCTGGCGACTCACCGACTGTCCTGTCTGCCACGTGCCCTGCTTTCGGACGCGACGCTCTCGGAGGCGACGCGCGCCACAGGGCACGCCGTTCGACCGCGCGCCTTGCCTCAAGCCTGGCGCAAGCGGTCTACCGAGTGCGAAACGAAGCGCGGCCGTCGCGCCGGGACACACCTCGTCACGAGGTGTGTCCCGGCGCGAGCGCCTACTTCTCGTGCTTCTTGGCGCCGAAGGCCTCTTTGAGCTGCTTCTCCTGCTCTTCGGTCAGGTTGGTGCGCACCACCTTGGCGCCGGTGCCCTGCACCTCGGCGAGGAACTTGTCCTCTGTGAGCTGGGCGATGAGCAGGAACCAGCCGGCTTTGCCGGGCGGTACGGCGTCGCCCATCTGCTGCAGCACCTGCTGGTCGACACCGGTCTTGCCGAGCTTGCCGAACAGGGCGCCCATGCCCGCTCCGAGGGCAAGCCCGAGGAAGGGGATGAAGAACAGCAGGCCGAAGAGCATGCCGAAGAAGGCGCCGCCCATGGCGCCGGCGCCGACCATGCTGTGGCCGTGCTTGACGTGCGGCTTGCCGTCGGGGTCGCGGACGACCTCGGCGGCGTCTTCCAGCTGGACGATCATCTGCTGCTGCATCTGGGCCAGCCGCAGGCCGAACGAGTCGGCTTGGGCCTCGTTTTCGAAGCCCAGTACCATGAGCTCGCTCATACGCTACCTCCTCAGTCGGTTGCCAGAGCCGGTTCTCCGGCTTATGTCAGGAGCCCAGCGACTCGTGCGTTCCGCCGTACTCCGCCAGGCCGTAGAGCACGAGCGCGTAGAGGAAGATGTCGATCAGCGCCCAGAACGGGTAGATCGGCAGAGCCAGGAGCTGCAGGATGATGGCGATGCCGGCCACGAAGATGCCGAACCAGCGGCCCCATTGACCGCCGCGCCAGACACTGCCCGCGGCCAGCACTTCGAGGACGCCCCAGATCAGGATGATCCAGCCCCAGGTGTTGAGATTGGCGTACACGTAATGCGCGCCGGTCGTGGTGAAGAAGTGGGAACGGGTGATCGCCACGATGCCCTCGATGATGTTCCAGACGCCCACCACCAGGAGCACGAGCCACGCGTACATGATCCAGCCTGTGCCTTGTTTCACGGTCCTCCCTTGGATTGACATGCTCTTCGTACAGGCGATGCGTACCCTGAACGGAAAACGCCTAGTACATCTGGCGTTTGACAGATCCCGAGTGCGACGGGGCCCGACCGGACGTGCGGCAGAGACTGCGCACAGCGTCACAGAGGCCCACTTCCCTCGCAGGCGGCGGGCCTCTGCGCTGTGTGGACGGTGCGGACTCGTCTTCCCGGACGACGACCGCTACTTCGTCACGACGATGTTACCGACCGTGCCGGTATCGGAGTAGTACAGAGCTTGGCAGTGGTAGCGGTAGACCTCCCACAGGGAACCCCAGTTCGGTGTCGCCGAGGGGTCGATGGGGTTGCCGTCCGCATCGAGGAAGTAGTTCGTGTACCAGAACCACCAGGGACCGGTGTTGCCGACCTGCGTTGCGCCGGAGGGGGTCGTGTACCAGCCGAGCCGTACGTCGGCCGGCGAGCCGCCCTCGTAGACCGGCGGCTTCCAACCGAACCTGTTCAAGCCGGGGATGAGCCTTCCCGTGAAAGTCCAGGTGACCCAGCCGTCGGCCGTCCCCGAGCCGCAGGCCTGCTCAACGGGAAGACCTGTCGCGGAGTCGCAGTTCGAGCTCGGCACGCGTGGATAGGTGATCCACGTGCCGTCCATCGTCTCGATCGAGTAGAACGAGCCGTCCGGGATCTGCCAGACCAGCACATGCTCCCGGGCCGCCGGCACAAACGCCCAGTAGCCGACGTTGCCGCTGTCCTCGCCGTTCAAGTCCATGAAGTGGATGTTCATGACCAGCCTCGAGCCGTGCGGCGGGGGCGGCGGACTGACGCAGGCGACGTGGGCCGGAGCGTGGGGTCTCCCCGCCGCAAGGGCCGGCGCCGCGAGCATGCCCAGGCAGGCCACGGCGAGAACCGCAAACAAGAGGATCTTGTTCATGGAGACACTCCCTTCGAGAGACGCGGGTAGACGCTCGTCAGGCTCGCGGGGGCGAGCGCCTCGCTGTCGGCTGGGTCATGGGCCCCCCTTCCCTTGGGCATCGCCAAAACGACCGTCGCTGGGTTCTCGCGCGATGAGCGCGGCGGGAGCGTGCCACTCAACGCTAACGAGAACGCCGGCGACGAACATCACTCGATTTTGGTGAGATGCGCGAAGCCCCGCGAGCCTGCCCTGCCAGAAACGCCCCTTCCTTCACGGGGTCAAGGCGCGGGTCGAGGCCTGCGGCGAGATTCGATTGCCCCCGACCCGTGCTGGCGCTCGGGTCGACGGTGCGGGCGAGCTCTCGGGCGGGAGCGCTCACGTCAGTGGCAAGGGTGGGGAAGAGGCGAACCTGCGTCATGCGGGTAGTCCTTGGAGCCGACGCTCGGAATCGAACCGAGGACCCCATCATTACGAGTGATGTGCTCTGCCAGCTGAGCTACGTCGGCCCACGCAAGAACGCCGTCAGATTGTAGGCCACGCGGGGCCGATGTGCCAATCGCAAGGCGTCGCCTCCGTGTTAGACTCAGATCACCTTGCACAAGGATTCACAAGAAGCGCACAAATCGGCGCCGCTGCGCCCGGGCGCCGACAGCGCCCC
Organism: uncultured Actinomycetes bacterium; assembly: GCA_963733255.1. Classification (GTDB taxonomy): domain Bacteria; phylum Actinomycetota; class Thermoleophilia; order UBA2241; family UBA2241; genus Bog-752. Next base: position 10,500 of record CAVTCH010000017.1, on the reverse strand, counting down.
GGCGGTCAGCATCGCCGTCGTGTCCACCCACGGCGCCGGCGCCCTGCGCGCCACGCTTCACCGCCTGCGCGAGACCACCGACGACACCGTCGAGCTCGTCGTGCTCGCCGCCCGGCACCAGGAGGACGTGGTGTCGTACGTCACCCGCCACTATCTGCGCGGCGACGTGACGGCGATCGCCCTCGAAGCCGAAGCCTGCGAGCGCGAGATCGCGCACTGCGGCCTCGACACCGCCTTCCAGGTGTCGAGGGGCGAGATCCTGGTGCGCGTGCAGGACGACCTGGTCTTCGCGCCGGGGTGGCTCGATGCCGTCGTCTGCACGCTGCAGGCCCGCCCCGACATCGGCATGTTGGGTCTCGTTACCACCGACGAGCAGCGGCGCCGGGGCCGGCCGCCCAAGCTGCGTCCCGCCGAAGACATCGATCAGGTCGACCTGCGGGCGTTCGCGGTCACGCAGATCGCGCTGCGCGAGCACGTCGGCGAGCTCAAGGGCGAGCGCTGCGTCTCGGGCTGCCGATTCCAGGACACGTTGCGCGGGCTTGGGTACCGACTCGCCTTTCTGCCGGGCCAGGTCGCCGCGGGCGCGCGCCCGGCCGCCCTTTCGTCGGGCGCCGAGCTCGAAGCGGACCTTGCCTTTCACCCCGGCGAGCGCGACGCCATGGCGGGTCTGCAGCAGAGCTACCGGCTCGGCGACGAGGTGCTCACGCCGTGTGCCGTCTGCGACGAGGAGGAGTTCGAGGTCCTCGGCGCTCAGATCGACTTCTGCGAGTCTCACGGTGTGGCGCTCGGCTACACCTACACCCTGCGCTGCAGCGGCTGTCACACGCTGCGCGTCGAGGAGGACTACCAGTTCCGCTGCCAGGGCTGAGCTCGCCGTCCGGCTTGAGCCAGCCGCCCAGCCCGAGCTTCGCCGCGCGGCCTGATAGCAGCGGCGCGGCCGTCGTCACGGTGCCCCCGAGCGTCGCCAGGTCTGGGCACGCCAGTCCCTCCGCGCCCGTAAAGGTTGCCTGAGAGGCGCCCGATAGTCGTAGGGTGACGACGAATGGCCACATCGACTACGAAGCCTTCAGGTTGGCCCTTCAAGACGTTCGTCAGCGCGGCATCGCCCCTCGCATCTGCCTCCCGTTCGCGGCCCGTTCCGGGCATGTCGTGAACATCGGCGGCGAGGAATACAGGCTGCACGCGCGGGTGACGCACGAGGGTGAGCTCGCGAGCATCATGGCCGGCGACGAACAGGTCGCCGGCTACCGCGTCACTCGAGCCTAAAGACTTCTGTAAAGCTGCAGCGTGCGGCGCGCCGCCGCGGGGAGCCCCTGGGTCTCCGCGACGGCGCGTCCGTCTACCCGGGGCTCGGCGACGGCGAGCACCGAGCCGAGATGCGCGCTCCAGCGCGCCGCGTCGAAGGGCGCGCACAGGCAGCCTTCGACGCCGGCGAGCAGCGCCGGCGCCACCCCGACCGGCGTGCTCACCACGGGCACCTCGCAGGCCAGCGCCTCGGCACACGCGAGGCCGTAGCCTTCGCGCTCCGACGTCACGACCACCGCGTCGGCGGCGTTCAGCCACAACGGCATCTCGGCACGCGGACGCCCAAAGACCGCCTTGAGCTCGACAGCGGGACGATCCGCGGGGCGATCCGCGGTAAGGCGGGCGACGAGCGCCTGGGCGTCGGTGTAGCGCTTCTCGGGTCGCCGCGGGTCGGCGGGAAAGACGATCAGTCGGCGCCCCGGCTCATCGTCTAGTCCGAGACGGCTGCGCGCCTCGGCGCGCGGCAGCGGGCGGAACTGCTCGAGGTCGACTCCCGGCGGGATGACGGCCGCGATGGGGAAGGGGCAGCGCGCGGCGAGCTCGTCGGACACGGCCACCACGGCCGCCGCCCGGCGCGCGACGAGACTCGTGAGCCGCCTGACGACGGGATGGTGGCAGTCGCGGCCGTGCACCGTGAGCACGAGCGGCAAGCGGCGCGGCGCGGCCAGCGCGACGACCCCCGACAAGCCGTAATGGGCGTGCACCACGTCGGCGTCGACTCTGGTGAGCGCGAGCTCGAGCGCGGCCAGCACGTAGCGCCAGGGCCGGCGACGGGCGTCCCAGTGAAAGACCTCGACGTCGACCTCGCCGGTGGCCCGCAGGGCGGCGACCTGATCGGCCACGAACACGCCGAAGGCCGGGCTCGCGGCCGTCGGGTACATGTTGGCGACGATCAGGACGCGCAGGCGGTCGGTGCTCATGGCTAGAGAGCCTAGCCGCCGGCGGTCGGTGCGGCAACGGTCGGGAGGTGCGTCCCGCGTGCCATTGCGGCGCAAGGAGCGCACAATGCGCTAGAGACGAGCCGACGTACACCACGTCCATAAGGGGAGGGAGGCCGGCCATGAGGAGAAGCCCCCACGCCGGGCATCGGGGCTCCGGCGGCCTGAGACTCGACGTCTTCACGGGCGACGAGCTCAGCGACATCCATCTGTCGACGCTGGAGGTCCTGCAGCGCACGGGTGTCTGGGTCGAAGACGACGAGGCCCTCGAGGTCTTCGCCGACGGCGGTGCGGAGGTCGACCGCGCGGCCGGGATCGTGCGCATCCCCCCTCACGTGGTCGAAGAGGCGATCCGCTGCGCGCCGCCGACCGTCACCCTCTGCGGCCGCACGCCGGAGCGCGACGTCGTGATCGAGGCCAATCGCGTCGGCTTCACCAACTTCGGCGAGGGCATCAAGGTCACCGACATCGACTCGGGCGAGCTTCGAGAGCCGACCAAGCGCGACGTCGCCCAGGCTGCCCGACTGATCGACGCGCTGCCCGAGGTCGATGTCCTGGAGCGTCCCGTCGGGGCTCACGACGTGCCCCAGGACGCCGTGTCGCTCCACAACGCCGAGGCGATCTTCGCCAACACCACCAAGCACGTCTTCATGGGCCCCGGCAACGGCCTGCTGCTGGGCAGGATCGTCGAGATGGCCGCGGCCGTCGTCGGTGGCGCCGACGCCCTGCGCCGGCGGCCGCTGGTCTCGTTCATCACCTGCCCCGTGAGTCCCCTCAAGCTCGTGCGCGACTGCTGCGAGATCATTATGGGCTCGGCTCGCAGCGGCGCGACGGTGAACGTGCTCAGCATGGCCATGGCCGGCGCCTCGTCGCCGGTCTCGCTGGCCGGCACGCTCGTCACCCACAACGCCGAGGTGCTGGCGGGCATCACCCTGGCGCAGCTCACGGTGCGCGGCGCGCCGGTGGTCTACGGCAGCTCGACCACGGCCATGGACCTGCGCCTGGCGTCGGCTTCGGTGGGCAGCCCCGAGTGCGGCCTGATCAGCGCGGCGGTCGCCCAGCTCGCGCGCTTCTACCTGCTGCCGAGCTGGGTCGCCGGTGCGTAGGGCGACGCCAAGCTCGGTGACGCGCAGTCCGGTCACGAGAAGACTCTCACAGGCCTGCTCCCAGCGTTGGCAGGGGCCAACCTGATCTACGGCCTGGGGATGCTCGAGTCGGGCGTCACCTTCGATTACGGTCAACTCCTCATGGACTGCGAGTTCGCGCGACTCATCAAGTTCACGCTCGGCGGCATCCCGGTCACCGACGAGCTCCTGATGATCGACGACATCCACGCCGTGGGCTCGCAGGGCGACTTTCTGAGCCTCGACAGCACCTACAAGCACATGCGCGGCCAGTCGCAGCCCAGGCTCATCGATCGCCGCGTGCGCGAAAACTGGCAGGCGGCCGGCGGCCGCGACCTCTGCCACACCGCCACGGCCGCGGCCCGCGAGCTTCTCGCGAGCCACGTGCCCGCACCACTGCCGGCGGCGACGCTTGCCAGACTGCGCACGATCGTCGAGAGCACGGAGAGAGAGCTCGGCGTCGAGCCGCGCGAGGTCGCCTTTTAGAATCGGGTGAGCATCGCCGGGGTAGCACAGCGAAAAGAAGGAGCCAAGATGACAGACGCAAGGCAGCTCGAGGACGACTTTCTCGGCCACCTCTGGCCGCCGTTCACGCAGCTCTCCGGCCTCAAGCCGACGATCATGGAGCGCGCCGACGGCGCGGTCGTCTACGACACCGAAGGCAACGCCTACATCGACGCCTTCGCCTCGCTGTGGACGGTCAACGTCGGGCACGGCCGCAAGGAGATCCTCGACGCCATCCAGGCGCAGGCCGAACAGCTCGCCATCTACCACATCTTCCAGATCGGCAACGTGCCCTCGATCCGCCTGGCCGCCAAGGTCGCCGAGCACCTGCCGGGCGACCTGGACCACGTGTTCCTCACGCTGGGCGGCGGCGAGTCGGTGGAGACCGCCGTCAAGATGGCGCGCCAGTACTGGCGCAACAAGGGCCAGGGCACCAAGTTCATGGTGATGTACCGCGACCGCTCCTACCACGGCACCACGATGACGGCCACGAGCGCCCAGGGCCTGCCCATGAACCGCGCCAAGTTCGAGCCGCTGCTGCCCGGCTTCATCAAGCTGGGCGCCCCGTACTGCTACCGCTGTGCCTGGAGCCAGACCTACGGTGAGTGCGACCTGGAGTGCGCCCGGGCGGTCGAACGCGAGATCGCCTTCTACGGCGCCGAGAACGTCGGCACCATGCTCGGCGAGACGATGATCGGCACGGGTGGCGTCATTCCGCCGCCGGCCGAGTACTGGCCCCTGGTCTGCGAGACCTGCAAGGCCTACGACGTGCTCGTGATCAATGACGAGGTCATCACCGGCTTCGGGCGCAGCGGCACCTGGTTCGGCTTCGAGCAGTTCGGCTCAGAGCCCGACCTGGTGACGATGGCGAAGGGGCTCTCGTCGGGCTACCTGCCGCTCGGCGCGGTGGGCGCCCGCGACCACGTCTTCGAAGCCTTCCTGGGCGGGCCCGGCGAAGCCTTCATGAGCGGCGCCACCTACGACGGTCATCCCCTCTGCTCGGCGGCGGGGCTCGCCAACCTCGAGATCATCGAGCGCGAGCATCTGGTCGAGCGCTGCCGCGACGTAGGCGCCTACATGCAGGAGGGCCTGAGGACGCTGCTCACCCATCCCATCGTGGGCGACGTGCGCGGGGTCGGCCTCGTGGCCGGCGTCGAGTACGTGCGAGACAAGGAGACGAAGGAGTGGTTCCCGCCGGCGGTCGGCGCGGCGGCCAAGGTGCGCGACGAAGCCTTCCGGCGCGGCGTGTTCGTGCGGCTGCTCGGCGGCGGCCACTGCCACGCCGTGGCTCCGCCGTTCATCATCACGACGGAGCAGATCGACCAGGTCGTCCGGGTGCTCGACGAGTCGATCGCGACGGTCGAGAAGGAGCTCGGGTACTAGGCGCGCAAGGTAGTCTCGCCAGCCTGAGCGCCGACGACGTAGTCGCTCGGCGGACTAGGCGCGCAACGTAGCCGCGCCAGCCTGAGCGGCATCATGGTTTGTCGGGAGAGCTCTGGAGCCCGGTCGCGGATTCGAACCGCGGACCCCTTGCTTACCATGCAAGTGCTCTACCGACTGAGCTAACCGGGCTTCGCTGGTGGGGGAGCTAGGATTTGAACCTAGGTAGGCTGCGCCAACGGATTTACAGTCCGCCCCCTTTAACCACTCGGGCACTCCCCCGGGAGCCTGAGCATGGTACTCGAAAGAACTCCTGCTTTCAACCTGAACGAAGGCGCGCGGCGGGCGGGCATGAGCCCGCCCGCCGCGCGCCGATCGGCCTGCTTGGGTCAGACCTGCGCCCGGTCAGCCGGTCGCAGGAATAGCCAGACGCTAGCGGCTCGACCTTGAGGTCAGTCCGTAGGAAGCGAACGCCGCGTCGGTCGTTGCCTGGTTGCGGCCGCGGGTGCTGTGCACCACACCGTCGGGGCCGACGAAGAACAGCCATTGCATGGTGGTTGTGCGTGTTGCCATGGTCTCTCAACTCCTTGTGCGTCGACAAGTGCGACGCGGTTGCGTAGCGCTGCCGGGAGTCGCCTGAAGTCAGGCGAGTCCCGAGGCACGCCGATGGTGGTCGGTGGTGCGAATGAAGCGTGAAGCGGGAGGTGTGCGGCGAGGCCGGCCGTCGCCGGCCTCGCCGGCCCTGAAGGGGCTGCCGCGGGGGGACGGCAGCGGGGGTCGATCGTGTCAGGGCACTTTTGGATGCAGCACGCGACAGGCGTGCGCGGTAAAGCTGTGGTGGCTGCGGGCGGAAGCCATGAGGGCGGCGGAGTGGCTGTGTGACTGGGTAGGCGCCGTGCGCATCGTTTCACATCCCCTGTGCCTTCGCGTCTGGAGGCACTCTTGTTTGTGAAGCCTTGCACAGTGTATATCCGTTGGTGGTCGCCGCAAACCTCGGGCATGGCCGAACTTCGAGCGTTGACCTTGTACAGAGTGGCGCATCGGTGGCTCGTTGACGGAGCGACAATGGCCGTGGTGGACGACAGTTCCACGCACCGGCCGCGAGCAGATTGAGGCCCACGGCGGAGTCTGCTAGCATGGGGAGCCCGCGCAGCTCGGTGGCGGCGTAGCTCAGCTGGTCAGAGCAGCGGAATCATAATCCGCGTGTCGTAGGTTCGAGTCCTACCGCCGCTACCAATGATTTGCAGGGGTTTCGCTCTCACCTGTGCTTCCGCTCCTGTCACCGTTCGAGCCGTCGGCTACGCGTTTGCTACGCGCTCACTGCGTGGAGGTGTCTAGCCGCCTTCGGCCTCGCGTTGGCGAGAGCCTGAACGTGGCCCCGCTGGTCACCCGGTAGGACGTGCTGATACACGGTCATCGTGAAGGCTGGGGTGCCATGTCCGAGCCGCTCTGAGACGACCTTGACGGGCACACCGGAGGCCAGAAGCAGGGTCGCGTGCGTGTGCCTGGAGTGCTATCGTTATAGTCGAGCGCTTCCGCCGATCGAAGCGCTATACGGCTCTAGGGGTCAGGGGGTCTCATGATTGTCGGGTCGTTCTCCGGTTCGTCTGCCTGGGCGGGGCAGTCGATCAGCTACGACAGCGGGGCGTTTGTCGCCAATGGAACACCCATTTCGCTGGACGACCTGCTTTCAGCCGATTCGCAGGGGCTTGTCGAGTGGGCCTACGACGGGCTGAGAGAGTGGGCCTACGGGTTGCGCCAGCCGCAGCCCCAGGCACCACAGCCCAGCACCACAGCCCCAGGCACCACAGCCCCAGGCACCACAGCCCCAGGCACCACAGCCCCAGGCATTTCAACCGATGCCGTCCACGGCGGGGGTGACCAAGAAGCGCCCGAAGAAGAAGATCGTGATCATCGCATTGGCGTGCGTCGTCGGCCTCTTCATCCTCATCGGCGTCATCGGCTCACTCGGATCGTCATCGAACAACTCGGGTAGCCCGAGCGTCACTTCAGTAAACAACTCATCCACGACGGCCACGCCGACCGTCGCTGCGACGCCGACCGTTGCTGCGACGCCGATGACCGCCGGTCAAAGTAACGCCCTCAAAAGCGCCCAGCAGTATCTCGAAACGCAGGCATTCTCGCGTGCTGGTCTGATCAAGCAGCTCTCATCCAGCTATGGCGAGGGCTATGGCAAGGCGGACGCGACGTGGGCCGTCAATCACGTCAAGGTCGACTGGAACGAGCAAGCCTACAAGTCTGCCACGCAGTACCTTGCTACGAGTGCGTTCTCCCGCTCCGGCCTGATCGAGCAACTGGAGTCCTCAGCGGGCGAGGGGTTTACCCACGCGCAAGCCGTCTATGGGGCGACGAAGGCCGGGCTTTCTGGGAGCGGAGGCAGCTCCTCAAGTTCATCCTCTGGGGGAGGAGGCTCCAACGCTGGGCCGACCGCTGGTCAAAGTAACGCCCTCAAAAGCGCCCAGCAGTATCTCGAAACGCAGGCATTCTCGCGTGCTGGTCTGATCAAGCAGCTCTCATCCAGCTATGGCGAGGGCTATGGCAAGGCGGACGCGACGTGGGCCGTCAATCACGTCAAGGTCGACTGGAACGAGCAGGCCTACGAGTCGGCCAAGCAGTACCTTGCTACGGGTTCGTTCTCCCGCTCCGGCCTGATCGAGCAACTGGAGTCCTCGGCGGGTGAGGGGTTTACCCACGCGCAAGCCGTCTATGGGGTGACGAAGGCCGGGCTTTAGAGGCGATCCTGACAGCTTCGGTTGTTTAGGGAAGAAGGCGGGCCTGCCAAGCTCGGCAAGGGGCCGAGGACGGCAGGCAGTCATGGCTCTGATGCGCGAACGGCACGAGTAGGGAGGCGATCGCATGCACCTCTTCGGTAACGCCGACGAGCCGCACCTCACGCACTTCATGGCCGACCACCTGGATGGCTCTGTCGTGCTGGTATGGGACGTGAAGAACACGCCCGCGCTGAACTGGCGCGTGCTGCGGTCGGAGCAGGACTTCGCCGACACGCCCGACGCACTCGTGGGCAGCGGCCAGACGCTCGTTTCGGAGAGCGGGCAGTGCGGGGCGCGCGACGAGAACGCAAACGAGAAGAGGACCTACTACTACACGGTCTTCGCGCAGGACCAGGCGGGCGCATGGTACCGGCAGGTGAAAGCCAAGGTGCGACCGACCGACCGCATTTGCTGGCAACATCCTGCTCATGAAGGTGACAGGGCTGACGGCTACACCGAATGCGGCCAAGTCGCGCTCGATCATGACGGCGGGATCGGAACGTTGACCCTGCGGAACCCCTGGCCCCTCTCGATGGGCCTGACGTGGTTGCGGTGAGCGTAGAAACAGTCGCGGACACCGGCATTCTCCAGGTGATCGCCCGCAATCTCGAAGACCTCCGCTTCGACGTGGATCGCGGGGTCTGAGGCGGCGCCGATCTGGTCGTGGTTGGGCGCGCGCCTTTCGCCGTGCCCCTGCGCCTTGTAGACGATCAGGCCGACTACGGTCGGCGTGTAGTGTCCGGCGCGAATCGTGACCGTGGTGGGAAACGACGCGTTACTGCCCTAGACCCCGTATCGATGAGACGGCGACGCACGGCGTCAATCGTCGGGGCGGCGCCGCCAATCGTCTAGATCAGTCGGGCATACAGCCAGAGAAGAAAAGACCCGAGGCCAACTGCCGCTGGAGCACCTGCTCCCAGGGCTATCGCCCACCATGCGAGGCGGGGCGACTCGCCCCACTTCTTCGCCGAAAGCACGCCGACAAAGCCGAGAGCGAGTCCGGCGAGACCGGGCCAAACGCCGATCCCTCCGCAGGCTATGAGGGCGATCCAGAGGTAGGACGTCGCGCCCCAATGAGGTGCGGCAAAGATCGCGCCCAGACACGCCCCGAGGCACGCGCAGCACAGGACGAAACCGGCAAGAGAGGATATGAAAGCGCCGCGCTGGAGCCCCGATGAATGTCGAGCATGCGCAATCGCGGTTGCGTCAGTCGTCGTTGCGTAGCCGACGCTCATCTGTCTCCGATCGGTCTCGGTGTAGATACGATGATCTTCCTAGACTATCGGCTGCCGAGCGTTCGTACGAGAGTCGCACGAGACCGAGTTGGCCGCACGCGACCGCGGCATGATACCGTCGCACCTGTGCTGATCGCGCTGCTACAGATCGATCCGACGGTGGGAGACCTCGAGGGCAACGCCGCCCTGCTGGCCCAGGCGGCCGGCGTGGCGCGGGATGCCGGAGCAGACCTCGCGGTCGCCTCCGAGCTGGTGCTGCTGGGCTACCCGCCGCGCGACCTCCTCCTGAGCCGGTCGTTCATCGCTCAAAGCTGGGTGGTCTGCGAGGAGCTCGCTCGCACGCTCGCGGCCGGACCGCCGTTGCTGCTCGGGCTCGCGCAGGCGAACCCGGGCACGGTGGGGCGGCCGCTCTACAACGCCGCCGCGCTGCTGTCCGCCGGCGCCGTGGCACAGGTGTTTCGCAAGACTCTCCTGCCGACCTACGACGTCTTCGACGAGGACCGCTACTTCGAACCCGCGACGGGGCCCCAGATCCTCAGTTGGGGCGGCAGGCGGATCGGCGTGTCGGTCTGCGAGGACGTCTGGAACGATCGCGACTTCTGGCAGCGGCAGCGCTACCACACAGACCCGGTCGAGGAGCTGGCGGCGGCCGGGGCCTCGTTCATCGTGAACATCTCGGCCTCGCCGTTCACCATCGGCAAGCAGCCGCATCGCGAGGCGATGCTGGGTGCCATGGCGCGCAAGTACGGCCTCCCGCTCCTGTCGGTGAACCAGGTGGGCGGCGCCGACGAGCTGGTCTTCGACGGGCGTAGCTGCGCGATCGGCGCCGACGGTGTGCTCGCGCCCGGGCGGCGGCCTTCGCGCCCGACGTGCTGCTCGTCGACCTCGATCGACTCTTGCGCCCGGGGGCGGAGAACGAGCGCAACCACGCGCCGGTGGCGGGCCTGCGTCGGCCGGCGGTTCCCCCCCGCGCCGGTCGCCGCGCCTCCACCTTCGCCCGCCGCGCCTTCGCCGTCATCCATCGCCCCCGACGACTTCACGCCCGCCTGCGAAGTCTGGCGCGCCCTGGTGCTCGGTGTGCGCGACTACGTGGCCAAGAGCGGTTTTAAGCGCGTCCTGCTCGGCCTGTCGGGCGGTATCGACTCGGCGCTGGTGGCGGCCGTCGCCGCCGAGGCGCTGGGCCCCAACAACGTGCTCTGCGTGCTCATGCCGTCGCCGTACT
>CAVTCH010000016.1:0-17684 GCA_963733255.1 uncultured Actinomycetes bacterium | reverse complement strand
GACCTGCTCCGGGCTACTTGCCGACCCAGATGGTGACCGTGCTGCCCGACGTCGTCGCCGCGCCACCCTTGGGTGACTGGTCGTACACTATGCCCGCGCCCAGCGTGCTCGTGCCGTACTTGGGCGGCGCCACCACGAAGCCGTCGTTGGTCAGCAGCTGCTCGGCCGCCGCCAGCGGCATCGTGAGCACGCTGGGCACGGTGACCGGCGTGCCGGTGGGCGACGGAGTACCGCTCGGCGAGGGCGAGCCGCTGCTCACCACGATGGTCACCGTGCTGCCCTTGGCGACCGAGGTCCCGGCCACCGGGTACTGACTGATCACCTGCCCGGCGGGCACCGTGGTGCTGGTCTGCTGGGTGGGCGTGCCGAGCACGAGCCCGACCGCCTGCAGCGCGCCGGCCGCCCCCGACTGGTCGAGCCCCGAGAGGTCGGGGACGCTCACCTGAGGCGTGCCGCGACTGACGTAGTAGCTGACCGTGTCGCCGCGGCTCACGGTGACGCCCGGCGACGGGCTCTGCCTGTAGACCTTGCCCTTGGAGACCGTGGTCGACGTGCCCGAAAGCTGTTTGCCGATCAGGCCGTACTTGTGCAGCCAGTCCGCCACCGCCGATGGCGTCCAGCCCGTGAAGTCGATCAGCGTGGTGGTGGCCGGGCCGCGGCTCACCCAGATGTCGACCGTGCCGCCCTTGGCCAGCTTGGCGCCGCTCGAGGGCTGCTGCCGGGTGACGAGGCCCGCGCCGAACTGGTCGGTGTAGTCGTTGTGCACCTTCACCGTGAAGCCCGCGTTCTGGAGCTGCGTCGTGGCGGCCGCCTGAGCCTGGCCCACGACCGAGGGGACGGCGCGCGTGGTGTCGTTGAAGAACGACTTCCAGACCACGACGCCGGCGACGGCGGCGATCACGATAAAGGCGACGAGGGCGATCCAGGGCCACGGCGAGTGCCGGCGGCGGCCGCCCGACGAGCCGCCGGACGCGGCGCCGGCGGCGCCAACGGCGCCCGCGGCGCCCGCGGCCGCCGCTCTGGGCAGCACGCGGGTGGTACCTTCGGCGCCGCCGGCGGGCGATTGCACGATCGTGCGCTCGAGGCTCGGGTCGTAGCCGGCCGCGAGCAGCGGCCCGCCGCTGCGCGCCGCGACGAGGTCGGCGCTGAACTCGGCCGCGCTGCGGTAGCGATTGTCGGGGTCTTTGGCGAGCGCCTTGAGCACGATCTGGTTGAGCGAGTAGGGCGTGCCCGGCACGAGCTCGGCCGGCTCGGGAGGCTGCTCGTTCACGTGCTTCAGGGCCACGGTGACGGCGCTGTCGCCGCGGAAGGGCAGGCCGCCGGTCAGCATCTCGTAGAGGACGACGCCGACCGAGTAGAGGTCGGTGCGCTCGTCGACGGGCTCGCCCTTGGCCTGCTCGGGAGCGAGGTACTGGGCCGTGCCCAGGATGGACCCGGCCTCGGTCATCTGCGAATCGTCGGCCTTGGCGATGCCGAAGTCGGTGACCTTCACCGTGCCGGCCGCGTCGATCAGGATGTTCTGCGACTTGATGTCGCGGTGCACGATGTGGGCGCCGTGGGCCACCTGGACGGCGGCCAGCAGCTCGAGCGTGACGCGCACCGCCTCGCCTGGCGAGCAGCGACCCTCGCGGCGGATGCGGTCCTTGAGCGTCTCGCCCTCGACGTACTCCATGACGATGTAGTAGGTGCCGTCGACCGGACCCCAGTCGTAGATGTTGACGATGTTGGGGTGGTTGATGCTGGCGGCGGCCTGGGCTTCGCGGCGGAAGCGCTCGACGAACTGGGCGTCGCCCGAGTAGCGGCTGAGCAGGACCTTGACCGCCACCTGGCGGCCGAGCGTGGCGTCTTCGGCGAGATAGACGTCGGCCATGCCGCCCACGCCGAGACGGCGCAGGACGCGGTAGCGGCCGGCGATCACCTGTCCGTTGTCGAATCCGTCGGTCACAAGCTCCTCACCGTCACGTTACCACACTCATCTCTGGACTCCTGCCCGGCTCACGGCAGGGCGGGCTGGGCCAACGCGGCCTTGATGACCTGGGCGGCAAGCGGCGCGGCCACGTCGCCGCCCGTGAACAGCGTGTTCTCGATGGTGACGGCCACGGCCACCTTGGGATCGCTGGCCGGGGCGAAGGCGATGAACCAGGCGACGTTGCTCGCGCCGCGCTGCGCCGTGCCGGTCTTGCCGGCCACCTGGATGCCCTGCAGGGCGGCCGCCGTGCCCGTCCCGGCGTTGACGACCTGCTGCATCATGACGTTCAGGGTCTGCGCCGTGGCGGGGCTCGTGGCGGTCGTCCAGAGGCTCGGCGCGGCCTGCTGCAGCACGGCGCCGCTGCTGCTCGTGACGCGCTGCACCAAGTAGGGCTTCATGACCTGGCCGGCGTCGGCCACGCCGGCGGCGACCAGCGCCATCTGCAGCGGCGTGGCCAGTACCTTCTCCTGGCCGATCGCCGCCGCGGCCACGGCCAGCGGGTCCATGGCGGCGCCGGTCGGCAGGAGCCTGGGGTAGCCGCCGACGTAGCGCCCGCTCGGGTAGACCATGCCGAGAGGCAGCTCGAGCGGCGGCCGCTGGTAGAAGCCGTAGGCCTTCATCTGGGCGATCAGCGCCTGCTGACCGAGCAGCGTGCCCACCTTGGCGAAGGTGGTGTTGATGGAGTCGGTCAGCGCCTTGGTGAAGTCGTGGACGCCGAACACCTCGCCGTGATAGTTGGTGATCTTGCCGCCGTAGATACGGTAGACGCCGGTGTCGTCGAAGGGCGTCGTCGGGGTGACCTTGCCAAGGTTGAGCGCCGCGGTCGCGGTCACCACCTTGAACGACGAGCCCGGCGGGTACAGGCCCTGCGTCACGCGCGACAGCAAGGGCGCGTCGGAGCTCTTCACGAGGGTCGGAAAGCTCACGTCGATGCGCGCCGGGTCGTAGCTCGGCGTCGAAGCAGCCGCGATGATCGCGCCGGTGGTCGGGTCGAGCGCCACGATCGCGCCCACCTGTGTGCCAAGGGCGCTCTGGGCCACCTTCTGCACGGCAGGCACGATGGTGAGCCTGACGTTCGCTCCGGGAGTGTGACGGCCGAGCACCCGGTCGATCAGACCCTGGGTGCCGGCGTGGGAGCCGCTGAGGTAGCCGTTCATCGACGACTCGATGCCCGTCTGGCCATAGCGCGCGCTGTCGTAGCCCACGATCTGGGGCGCGACCGGCCCCTGGGGGTAGGTGCGGTAGTAGAAGCCCGAGCGGCGCGCGTCGCCGGCGATGGTCGAGCCGTCGAAACCGAGGATCAGTCCGCGTTTGACCCTGAGCTGCTGGGCTATCTCGCGATGGTTCTCGGGCGCCCGGCGCAGGCTGCCGGCGTGGATCACCTGGATCCAGACGACGTTGGCCATGAGCGCGACCATGAGGACGACCCCGCAGACGAACACGCGGCTGATGGCGCGATCCATCGCCCCTCCCTACGCCAGCTCCGCGAGGCGGAGTCGCTCGGTGGTGCTGCCGGCTTCGACCACCATGCTGCGGTGCGAGACCATGAGCAGCAGGGCCACGAGCACCAGGTTGGCGGTCAGCGAACTGCCGCCGTAGCTCACGAACGGCAGCGTGATGCCGGTCAGCGGGATGAGACGGGTGACGCCGCCGACGATGATGAAGCTTTGCAGGCCGAACACGGTCGCAAGACCGGCCGCCAGCAGCTTGGAGAACCCGTCGGTGGCCTGCAGGGCGATATGAAAGCCGCGCCAGGCAAAGAGCAGATAGAGCAGGATCAGGCCGATCGCGCCGACCAGGCCGAGCTCGTTGGCCACGGCGCTGAAGATGAAGTCGGTCTGCAGGTCGGGGACAGTCGGCACATGGTTCGAGTAGAGCAGGTAGCCGCGCCCGAAGCCGGCCCCGACCAGGCCGCCGTCGGCCATGGCGAACAGCGACTGCAGAAGCTGGTAGCCGCTGGTCGAGGCGGTCTTCCAGGGATCGATCCAGATGGCGAACCGCTCGTGGACGTGCGCGACGAGCTGGGCGCCGGCCGCGCCGGCCACGAACAGGGCGGCGCCGGTGACCACGTAGGCGACGCGCGTCGTCGCCATGTAGGTCATGGCGATGAAGGTCGTGAGGAACAGCAGCGACATGCCGAAGTCCTTCATGACGATGAGCATGAGCAGCGACAGGACCCACATCACAATGAGCGGGCCGAAGTACTTGAGGGGCGGCACGCGCAGGCCCAGCAGCCGCCCCGTGGGCACCGACAGCATCTCCTTGTTCTGGTCGAGGTAGCCGGCCAGGAAGATGACGACGGCGAGCTTGGCGAACTCCGACGGCTGGATCGAGAAGCCGGCCACCCGGATCCACAGGCGAGCGCCGTTGACGTTGGTGCCGGCGACGAACGTGAGCGCCAGCAGGAACAGGCCGACCGCCCCGATGAGATAACGGTAGGTCTCGAGGCGGCGGTCGTCGCGCACCAGGAGCACCGTCGCCACGAAGAGCGCTACCCCGATCGCCAGCCACTCGCCCTGCTTTAACGCGAGCGCCGGCGCGATGCGATAGATCTCGGTGAGGCCGATCGAGCTGAGCAGGGCCGCGAGCGGCACCAGGTAGGGGTCGGCCTGCGACAGGTACCGGCGCTCGGTCAGGTGGATGATGAGGAAGAGCACGACGAAGATCAGCCCCGTGACGATCGAGTCGCGACTGATCTCGTGGAATCGCGCCGCGTAGACCGACACGTAGGCGATCGTGGCCGCCACCCCCACCAGGACCAGCAGCCAGGCTTCGGTCGCGCGACGGCTCACGGCAGGCCCTCGGCCTGGCGCGCCAGGGCGAGCGCCGCATCCTTGCGATGCAGGTCGTGGCGCTCGACGCGCGCGCGCACGGCGGGCGCCACGCTGGCGAGGGGTGTCGTGGTCTGCAGGTAGAGGCTGTTCAGGCGCAGTCCGGCGACCTGCACGGGCAGGCCGTGGTAGACGCTCACCATACCGTCGTGGTCGCCGACAAAGTAGACCGTGCTGCCGACGGCGCCGGCCACGAGGCAGGCGAGCACGAGCAGGCACACCGCGGCCAGAAGCCAGAAGCGGCGCCGGCGGCGCCGGGGCGCGGCGGCGGTGACGACGGGCACGACGGTCCCCGGCGCCCCGGGAGGCGCCGGCGCGGCGGCCGTCTGCGCGCTCGCCGCGGCGTCGGTGGCGCTGGCGGCGGCGTCGGTGGCGCTCGCCGCATCGTCGGTGGCGCTGGCCGCATCGTCGGTGGCGGTCGCCGCGGCGTCGACCGGCTCGTCGACCGGCGCCGGCGCGGTGGGCACATCGTCGGCTGTGACCGGCAGCACGCCGGTCGCCGGCTCGTCGAGTTCGGGCAGCTCACCCGTCGCGGACTCGTCGAGCGCCGGCAACACGCCGGTCGCGGCCTCGGGGTCGGCCACGGGCTCTGACGCGGCGGCCTCGTCTAAGCGCAGCACGACGACCGTGATGTTGTCGTGGCCGCCCTCGTTCTTGGCTTCGCGCACGAGCTGGCGAGCGATACGGCCGGGGTCGTCGACCGCCGCAAGGACGGCGGCCATCGTGTCCTCGGAGATCATCGAGTAGAGCCCGTCGCTGCACAGCAGGACGGTGTCGCCGGCGCGCAGCTCGAGCTCGCCCGAGTCGATCTCGACGAAGGGTTCGGTGCCCAGGGCGCGGCTCAGGATGCTGCGCTGCGGGTGGCTCTTGGCGGCCTCGCGCGTGAGGTGACCTTCGCGCAGCATCTCGCCGACCAGCGAGTGGTCGTCGGTCACCTGCTCGAGCGTCTCGGCGCGCCACAAATACAGGCGGCTGTCGCCGACGTGAGCGTACTCGAGGCCGTTGTCGCCCAGCAGGACGGCGGTCAGCGTGGTGCCCATGCCGGCCTGAGCCCGGTCGGCCCGCGAACGCTCGTAGACGCGCCCGTTGGCGGCCTGCGCGGCGTTGGGCAGCGCGGCGCCATCGGCAAGGGCTTCGGCCATGGTCTGGATGGCGAGCTGCGACGCCACCTCGCCGGCCCGCGCCCCGCCCATGCCGTCGGCCACCGCGAAGACCGGCGGCTCGGCGACGTAGGCGTCCTCGTTGCCGGACCGGTGCAGGCCGATGTCGGAGAGCGCCGCGTGTCGGGCGACTAGGGGCACCCGACGATCACTCCTCGTAGCGGAAGATCGTCTCGCCGATGCGCACTTCGGTGTCGAGCAGGAGCTGCGCCTCGACCACCTCGCGGCCGTTGACGAAGGTGCCGTTGGTGCTGCCCAGGTCCTCGACGAAATGGAGCTGACCGCGGGGCACGACGCGGGCGTGGGTCTGCGACACGAAGGGATCGTCGAGCACGAGATCGCTCGACTGGGAGCGACCGATCATGATCCAGCCCTCGAGCTTGACCTCGGTGCCGACCGCCAGCACGGGGCTGGACTCGACCACGAGCCGGGGGTCGATGTTGGCCATGAGGTCGAGCGACTCGCCCGGCATGGTGCGCTCGACGTGGCGCTGCTTGCGGCGTTGGCGGCGCTCGGCCGGTGTCGCTTCGGGCACGCTGGGGACCGCCGCCACGACGGGAGGCGGCGGCGGGGACGGCTCGGGCCGCGCCTTGGGCGGCGCCGGCGCCGGCCGCTCGACCGGGCCCGAGACGTCGCGCACGGTGCGCCGCACGACGAAGGCCACGAAGACGAACAGCAACACGAGAAAGGCGATCTTGAGAACGAGGAGGATGACGTCTAGCACGGCTGCCTCTCGAAGCGCAGGCCCGTGGTGCCGAGCTGCACCTGATCGCCGTCGGCGAGCGCGGCGCGTTTCACCTCCCGCCCGTTCACCGTGAGACCGTTGGTGGAGTCGAGGTCGACCAGGACGTACTCGTCGCCTTCGCGCCGTACCTCGGCGTGACGGCGCGACACGTTCGGGTCGTTGATGACGACGTCGCACTGCCGGCTGCGGCCGAGCACAGTGGCCGGCGCCTCGAGCCTGTAGACGCGCTCGCCGCGCACCAGCACACCGCACAGGCGAGCGGGCGCGGCCGCGGGTGCGCCGGCGGCCGGCGGCGGCTGAAAGACGATCGTCTGAGAGAGTCCGACGGGCGGCTTGGCGACCGTGCCGACGGGCGGCGCCACGAGCTCGACGGCGGGCTCGCCGGCGGCCACCGGAGCGCTCATGCGCGCGGCGATGCCGAATTCGCCGAGAGCGAGGTCGGCGTCTGAGAGCAGCGTGATGCGCGGCGGGGCGACCAGGGTCCAGCTCTCGCGGTTGGCGTAGGCCACGAGGTAGCTCGCCAGGTCTTCGACGAGCGGACCTTCGAAGGAGCTCAACTGCTCGTAGTCGCCCGGCGAGAGGTAGACCTCGTACTCGTTGGGAACGTAGACGCGCGACACGCTGACGGTCTTGTGGTCGCTCATCTCCTTGGCCAGCTTGTGAGCCAGCTCGACCGGCTGCACGCTGGACTTGAAGGCGCGGCCGAAGAGGCCCTCGACCATCTTCTCCATGTGCTTCTCGATCGACTTGAGTACGTTCAACGACGGCTCCTTGGGCGGTCGTGTGCGACGCTCCCTGCGCGACGCCAAAGATTACCACACGTTCGCACCCGACAAACGCTCTCGGCAGGCACACGCCCGAGCCTCGACAGGCGCGCGCGAGAGCCTCGACGGGCCGCCGGCCGGGGCCCGGCGGGCGCTCCCGCGGGTGTCGCCGACGCTGCGCGGGACGCGTGCTCTACGCGCCGTCCCAGATGGGATCGCCGGCGGGCACCTCAGCGGCCAGACCGGCCGGACGGGTCAGCGCCAGGACGACGCCGCTGACGGCGGCGGCAACGACGACGTTGGCCAGCAGTTCGCCGGTACCGGCGGGCGGCCGCCACGCCGCCGCCGGCAGCGCGCGCCCCAGGATGTAGAACGTCGAGAAGGCCAGCGACCACAGCCAGAGGCGTGCCTCGAGGCGGCCCAGCTTCAGCGCCACGGCCAGCGCCAGCGCGAGCCCGGCGCACAGGGCCGCCTGGGCCAGGCAGGGCCAGCTCACGATCGTGCGGCCCGCGACGACGAGCACGCTCACGGGGTTGCCGGCCGCTTCGAGACGCCCGGCCAGTCCGCGCGACGCGGCGAAGCCGGCGAACGCGGTGCGGGCCGGCGCGTCCAGCGCCAGCACGAAGTAGGTCACGACCGCCGTCCAGGCGGCCACCAAGGGGGCGCGGCGGCGGCCGAAGGCCGCCGCCGCGCACACGGCCAGCAGCGTGCCGAAGACCGGCGCCAGGAGCAGGGCCAGAGCCGGCCAGACGCACAGGAGCGGCCGGCGCCGAAAGACGACGAAGACGACCACCGCGACCGGCAGATAGGCGAGGCCGACCGACAGCGAGACGTTGAACAGCGGGAACGCGGCCGCGCCCAGGGCCAGGGCCAGCCCGACACGGGGCGCCACGAGCCAGACGAGCGCCGCGGCCAGGGCGACCGGCAGCGTCCAGCCGGACGGATAGGCGGGCAGCCGCGTGAGCAGCGCCGCGAGCGACGCGCCGACGAGAGCCGCCCCAATGCCGCGCTGGGCGATCACGTCGAGGCGTCGCAGGGGGGCGATGAGACGCCGCGGATGAAGTCGGTGGTGGCCGCCGAGGCGTTCGGACACGCCGCGCAGCGCCTCGGCGGTCTCGACCGCCGACGGCCGCTCGCCGGCATGGAGGCTGCAGGCGGCGGCCACCCCGTCACACAGCTCGCGCGGCAGGTCGGGACGCATCTGCTCGAGCGGCGCGATGCGGCCGGCGAGGATGTTGCCGACCGTCTCGCCGGCCGAAGCCCCGCGCACCGGGTTCTCTCCGGTCAGCAGCTCGTAGAGCAGCAGTCCGGCGGAATACACGTCGGTCGGCGGGCCGACCCGGCGGCCGGCCGCCTGCTCGGGCGACATGTAGGCGACCGTACCGAGCAGCTCGCCTTCGGCCGTCAGCGTGTCGGCGTCGGCGAGGCGCGCGATGCCGAAGTCCATCACCTTGACGACGCCCTGACGGTCGACCATCACGTTCTGCGGCTTGACGTCGCGGTGCACGACGCCCCGCGCGTGGGCGTAGGCCAGGGCCTCGCAGAGCTGGGCCACGGCCAGCACCGCCTCGTCGTCGCGCAGCTCGCCGACGAGCTGCGCCAGCGACTCGCCGCGCACCAGCTCCCAGACGAGAAAGCTGCGGCGACCGTCGGAGAAGAAGTCGAGCAGCGCGACGATGTCGGGGTGGTCGAGCGCCCTGGCGGCTTCGACCTCGCGCACGACGCGACCGGCGAGGGCGGCGCGCTCGTCGACGACCTTGAGGGCCACGTCGCGGCCCGACTCGAGGTCGACCGCCTCGTAGACGTCGGCGGAGCCGCCCGAGCCGATCTTGCCGACGATCTCATAGCGTTCACGCCAGTCGGCCACGACGGGCGTGCGGTCATACGACGATGCGGACACCTGGCTACCAGCCTCCTGACGCAAGCTCTCCCGAGGGTAGCACGCGCTCCCTTACGTCCTCTATTCGCTGTGGTATAGTCTTGAACCTGTTCGGGGTCCTCAAGGGCGAGTGGTGAAATTGGCAGACACGCTAGGTTCAGGACCTAGTGCTCGCAAGAGCTTGCGGGTTCAAATCCCGCCTCGCCCACCAGGTTCACGTTAGCCAAGCAGGGGGGAGATGCCAGTGTCGTTCTTCGACGATGACGCAGAGACCACCCAGGTCAAGGCCCCGTCGCCACGCCCCCGCCGCAAGCGCAGCCGCTCCCGGCTGCGCATACAGCGACTGGTCATCGCCCTCGTCGCCCTGTTCGTGCTGGTCTTCGTGCTGGCCCTCGTCGTGCGCTCCTGCCAGCAGAACGCCAAAGAATCGACCTATCGCACCTACTTCTCGCAGGTCCAGCAGGTCATCACCGACTCCACCAACGACGTCGGCAAGCCGATCGCGGCGCTGCTGGCCGATCCCACGAGGTACAGCAAATCCCAGCTGCAGGACAAGCTCCAGGCGATCTACGACAAACAGAACGAGATCACGACACGTACCGAGGGCATCAGCCCGCCCGGCAAGCTCAAGGCCCTGCACGAGATCCTGATCCAGGGACAGCAGGTGCGGCTCGCCGGCGTGAAGCAGGTGCAGGCCGGGCTGAACGCCGCCCTCACGGGCAAGCATCTCCACGCCACGGCCCGTAAGCTGGCCGCCCTTTCGGGCTACTTCACCGGCCCCGACGTGTACTACAACGAGCTCTACTACACCCAGGCGCAGACGATCATGAAGGATGACGGCGTGAGCAACGTCCCCGTGCCCACCGCGACCAGTTTCTTCGCCGACAGCACGGCCTTCTCGCCGACCGCTCTCAGCGCGGCGCTGTCCAGCGTCTCCTCGTCGACCAAGCTCAACGGCACCCGTGGCGTCGCTCTGACCGGCGTCGCAATAAAGGGCAACGGCAAGACGGTGACCCTGTCCTCGAGCGGTTCCACCAACGTCAAGGCCACGGTCGGCATGCTGGTGGTCGTCACCGTGACCAACCCGGGCAGCGTCGTCGAGACCAATATCCCGGTCAAGGTCACCTGGACGGGGCCGGGCGGCAGCTCCGCGCAGAACCTCACCGCCACCATCCCGTCGATCGCCGTGCACGGCAAGCAGAGCGTCGACGTGCCCGGCCTCAACATCCCGTCGTCGGCGATCACCAAGACCTCCAAGCTCACCGTCGTGGTGGGCCCCGTGCCCGGCGAGAAGGTCCTGACCAACAACCACGCCACCTTCGTGATCGTTCCGGGCCTCTAGCCGCCCGTGCAGAGCGTGCGCGACATCGCCCCGTACCTGGCGCTCGGCGCCAGCGTCCTCAGCCTCGTGCTGCTGGCGCTCGTCGTGCGGCTACTGGTCGGCCAGCGCCGTCTGCGGCGCGCCCAGCTCGCCGTGCTCGGCAGCCACGGCGAACGCGACCTCGTGGCCCACGCCCAGGACCTCGAGGAGCAGGTACGCAACCTGCGCGACGCCGTTCAGGGCCTCGACGACCTGCTGGTCACTCACAAGACCCAGCTCGACAAGGCCTTCACGCGCCGCGCCGTCGTGCGCTACGACGCCTTCCGCGACATCGGCGGCGAGCAGAGCGCCTCGATCGCCCTGCTCGACAACACCGCCTCGGGCCTCGTGATCAGCATGATCCATTCGCGCGACTACGCGCGCATCTACGTAAAACAGCTGCGCCAGTCGGTGCCCGACAGAGCGTTGTCGCCCGAAGAGGTCGACGTGGTCGAAGCCGCCCTCAACGCACCCGCCGGCGGAGCGACTGCCGCCGCCGGCGCTCCGGCGCCCAGTGCCGGCGTTCCCCCGGCCGGCGCCGGCGGACCGGCTGCCGCCGCGACGAGGCCGGCGGCTGCTCCCGCCCCCTCCCGACCGCCTCGCGGCGACGCCGAGACGCCACCGTCGCCCGACCAGAGCTCACAAGAGCCCTGGCCACTGGAGCGCTCCGAGGAGAGCTCGCAAGAGCCTTGGCCGCCGGAGCCGGATGAGCTCTCGCAAGAGCCCTGGCCGCCGGAGCCGGAGCAGCGTTCGCCTAGGCAGCGCCCGCCGGAGCCTCGCCCGCCGGAGTCGACGTGAACGCCGCGACGTCGCAGCCGATCGCGTTCCTGGGCCCCGAGGGCACGTTCAGCGAAGAGGCCCTGCTGGGCAACCTGCCGACCGGCGCCTACCACCCGTTCCCCTACCCGTCCATCCGCGAGGTGCTCAGCGCCGTCGAGAGCGGCGAGGCCCCGCTGGGCATCGTGCCCATCGAGAACTCGATCGAAGGCTCGGTGGTCGTCACCCTCGACAGCCTGGCCTTCGGATTCGACGACCTGCGCATCGTGCGCGAGGTCACCTGGCAGGTCCACCAGCAGCTCATCGCCCGCCGCCCGCTCGAGTTCGCCAGGGTCACCAAGGTCGTCAGCATCCCGCAGGCCTACGGCCAGTGTCGCGAGTTCATCCGTGAGCACCTCGACGGAGTCGAGCACGAAGCCACCGACTCGACCGCCGAAGCGGTCCGCCGCGTGAGCCGCGTCGACAGGCCCTGGGTGGCGATCGGCACCCGGCTGGCGGCTGAGATGTACGAGTGCGTGGTGGTCGCCGCCGACGTCGACGACGCCCCGGACAACCGCACGCGCTTCGTCTTCGTGAGCCGCGACGAGGCGCCCCAGGACGACGCGGCGACCTACAAGACGAGCATCGTCTGCGGCATCTCGCAGGACCAGCCCGGCAGCCTGCTCATGATCCTGTCGGAGTTCGCTTACCGCTACGTCAACCTGACGAAGGTCGAATCGCGACCCTCCAAGCAGGGCCTGGGCGACTACATCTTCTTCATCGACATGGTGGGACGCGCGACCGACCCGCCCATCGCCCAGGCGCTCTCGTGCCTCGGCTGCAAGCTCACCTGGCTGAAGGTGCTGGGCTCCTACCCCATCTGAGCGCGGGGTGGAGCGACGGACCGGCCGCGCCGCCGCGCGCGCGAGCAGCGGACGCGCCGCCCCCAACTCAGGCGCCGGACGCACTGCCGGCAGTCGTCTCCGTTGCGCCATTCTGCGGTATACAATCCCTGAGGAAGAGGACATGATCGCCCAGACCGGCGCCGCCTGCGCCGGCGACCGCGGAGGGTGAACATGACGCGCGTGAAGGTCGAGATCCGCACCATGCGCAGCGGCGACGAGAGCATGCTCGTCTACCTCGCCGAAGAGACGTTGCACCCCCTCGCCGCGGGTGCCGGCCACCCTGAACGCTACGACCCCGCCGACCTGCTCGCCCTGCTCGCCGAAGCGTCGGTGTTCGTCGCCGAAGCCGGCGGCGAGATCGCCGGCTACGTGGCCGTCGAGCGGGTTCCGCAGGCGCTCGAGGTGCGCTGCCTGTGCGTCAATCCCGCCTTCGAGGCCCAGGCGGTCGCCCATCAGCTCATGGACTGGGTCGAGGGCGTGGCTTTCACCGAGCAGCGCAGCCGGCTGCGCGCGCTCGTACCGATCGGCGATGAGCGTTCGCAGCACCTGTACCGCGGTCACTCGTTCGTGCCGGTGTCGGCCGCCGACCGCCCCGAGACCATCGTGCTCGAGAAACGCCTGCGAGCCTAGGCGCGCAGCCAAGTCATGCCGGCCCGGGCGGCGACCACGCCGTCGCTCGCCGGTCTGGATCAATCTGGATCAATCCGGACCGCCCGGCCCGCAGCGACCACAATGGAGGGGACCATGGCCTTACCGTTCGGGGTTCGTCAGAGGCCGTCGCTCGTCGAGATGCCCGATCAGAGGATGGCGGTCGTGCGCTCCGTGGGCGACCCCAACGAAGCCGGCGCGCAGGTCTTCCCGGCCCTGTTCGGCGCCGTCTACACGCTCAAGTTCAAGGTGCTCAAGCCGCGCGGCGTCGAGTTCAAGGTGAGCGCTCCGCGGGCGCGCTGGCCGCTGCCGCTCGACACTCCGAAGGAGCAGTGGGTGGGCCTCTGGGGCATCCCTGTCCCCGACGACGTCGACGAGCTGCCCCAGACGGTGCCCGACGTGCCGGTCGCACTGGAGACGTGGGAGTACGGCCCGATGGCCCACATCCTGCACCTCGGACCCTACGCCGACGAGGAGCCGACGGTCGCCCGGCTGCGAGAGTTCATAGCGGCCGGCGGCTACCAGATCGCCGGAGCCCACGAGGAGGAGTACCTGACGCAGCCCGACGCCAGGCAGATGAAGACGATCATCCGCTACCCGGTGCGGCCGCTGTCGGCCTAGCGAGCCCCGCCGGCCGCCACACCGGGCGCTCAGTAGTGGATGTAGACCGTCTCCCCCACCCACGAGTGCACGTACGTCCAGTTGGCCACCCAGATCGGCTCGCGCACGCAGCCGTGGCTGGCCGGATACGGCGGTACCTCGGGGTAGCCGTGCATGGCGAAGTGGTCGTAGAAGTCCATCGTGCGCCAGAGAATGGCCGCACCGAGCCAGGTCGAGGTGCTCGGCGCCTTGCGGAGGATGTGAAAGCGCCCCACGGGAGTGTTGCCCGTGGCGCCGGTCGACACCGGGATGATGCCGTACGGTTTGCCGCCCTTGACGATCATCAGGATCTGGCGGGTCTTGTCGATCTCGATGTGCGTCGCGGGCGACTTGTGCTTGGCCTTGATCAGCCGAGCGACGTCGAGCTTGCGCCAATCGGCCGCCCCGAACACGTACGTGCGCGGCAGACCGTAGGCCTTCTGGAAGGCGACGATCGAGTCGCCGGCTTCGACCGAGATGCGCGAAGAGATGCCCGGCACCCGGAACCTGAGCGCGGCGAGGCGGGTCAGCAGGATGCGCGCGTAGCGCCCGTGCGAGCCCACCGCGACGCGACGCCAGGGGGCGGTGAGGGTGGCCTTCACGAGCGGAGCGGCGGCAAGGCCGCCGGCGGCGTCGGCGGTCACGCGCACCGGGAACGCGCCGATGCCGGGCGTGTGCAGCTTCAACACCAGCGTCCCGGCCGCCGGGTGCCCGGCGGCGACCGCCACCTTCTTGCCATGGTGAGAGACGGTCGCCGCGACGCGGCCGGTGTACGAGGCCGGCAGCACGGTGATCGTGAACCTGGTGAAGCCCCACGGCAGCGTGGCGCCGGCCTTGACCGTGACCTTGGGCACGACCGTGAGCGTGAGCGGCGGACCCGCCGTGTCGTCGTCGAGGGTCGCCGAGACCGTCCCCCCCACGGTGGCGACGAAGGTCGCGCTGAAGGCGCCGGTACCATCGGTCACCGGAGTGGCCACCGTCGCGCCGTCGACGGCCACGGTCACCGTCTGGCCGGCGGCCGCCGGAGTGACGGTGCCCTGCGCGGTGACCGTCTGGCCGTACACGACGGCCGCCGGCGAGATGGTCCAGGCGACGGTCGGCGTGGGGCTGGGTGTGTCGCCGAGCTGAGTGGGCGACTGTGCGGCCGACGGGCCGGCAGGTGAGCCGGCCAGCGCGGCCTGCGTGCCGGCGGCCCACGCGATGCCGGTGGCCGATGAGCAGACGATCACTGTGAGAAGGGCCAGGGCCACGGCCCAGCGCCCCCGCCTGTCGAGTCCCGTTTCGCCTGCGCGCATACCGACTCCCCTGTCCGATTGCCTATCCCACGGCGATTCTAGCGGCGGGTACGACGCCGCCGCCAGCGCCGCCGGTCACTCGTGCTCGCAGCGTCCGGCGCCGGTCGCTCGTGCTCGCTGCGTCCGCCGCCGGTCCTCGCGATGTCTGTCGCCGTCAGGGTACGATACGCACAGGCGGCGTCCCTTCCTTTTGGCGAGCGCCCGACCCTAGCGACAGAGGTGAGTCCATGCTCGACGTGAAGATGGTGCGCGCCAACCCCGACCTGGTCCGCGAAGGGCTGCGGCGCAGGGGCGCCCCCACGTCGTCGCTCGATGAGTTCCTCGACGTCGAGGAGCAGCGCCGCGCGCTCACCACCGAAGTCGAAGCGATGCGCGCGGAGCGCAAGCGCGCGAGCGAGGCCATCGGCGCGCGCCGCAAGGCCGGTGAGGACGCCGCCGCCGAGATGGCCGCCACCCGCGAGCTCGGCGACCGCATCAAGGCCAGAGAGACCGATCTCGGGGCCTGCGAGGCGCGCCTGCACGAGCTGCTGCTCGCCCTCCCCAACATCCCCCTGGCCGACGTGCCCGAGGGGGGCGAAGACGATGCGGTCGTGCTGCGCGAGGTCGGCGAGCGCCCCAGCTTCGACTTCGAGCCCAGGGATCACGTCGACCTGGGACTCGCCCTCGACGTCATCGACATCGAGCGCGCGGCCAAGGTGAGCGGCTCACGCTTCACCTATCTGAAGGGCGATCTGGTGCTGCTCGAGCTGGCCCTGGTGCGCTACGGGTTCGACACCGTCATGGCCAAGGGCTTTCGTCCGGTCCTGCCGCCCGTGCTGGTGCGCGAAGAGGCCATGTACGGCACCGGCTTCTTCCCCACCGACGAGTCGATGATCTACCGCACCCTCGACGGCGACTGCCTGGTCGGCACGAGCGAGGTGCCGCTGGCCGGCCTGCACATGGACGAGTTCCTCGATGCCGACGCCCTGCCGCTGCGTTACGCCGGCTTTTCGAGCTGCTTTCGGCGCGAGGCCGGCGCCGCCGGCAAGGACACCCGCGGCATCCTGCGGCTGCACCAGTTCGACAAGCTCGAGATGTTCAGCTTCTGCCTGCCCGACCAGGCGACCGGCGAGCACGAGCTGATCCGTTCGATCGAGGAGGAGATCCTGCAGGGCTTGGAGATCCCCTACCGTGTGGTCGTCATCGCCGCCGGCGACCTGGGCGCTCCGGCCGCCAAGAAGTACGACTGCGAGGCCTGGATGCCGGGCCAGCAGCGCTACCGCGAGGTCACGAGCTGCTCGAACTGCACCGACTACCAGGCCCGCCGCCTGAACTGTCGCTACCGCTCCGAGAACGGCCCGCGGTTCGTGCACACCCTGAACGGCACCACCATCGCCGTGGGCCGCACGATCATCGCCATCATGGAAAACCACCAGCGCGCCGACGGCACCATCGCCGTGCCCGAGGTGCTGCGCCCGTACGTCGGCAAGGACTCGATAGAAGGCTGACGCAAGGTCGGACTCGAGAGAAGGCCGACGCAAGGTGGGCCACGACGCGGCGGGAGAGCCGTGAACTGGTGCAGCGAGGGTGCCCGCGAGGGAGTGCGCGCGAGCGGGGCCGACGAGCCTAGATGACCTGCTCGGCGCGGCCAAAGGCCGCGCCCTCGGCGTCTTCGCGCCAGGGAATGACGTAGCACTCGACGGTCGCGCCGAGGAACTCGTGCTCGAGATCGGCCTTCGCGCGCCGCAGGTCGCGCTCGAGGATGCGTTGCTGGTCGAAGCCCAGGCCGCCCAGCGCCCGTTCGTAGGCGAAGCAGTCCTGATGCGAGACGAGCACGATCCGCCGTACATCGTGAAAGTTGACGATCTGCGAGACGCCGTCTTTGGCGACCCGCCGCTCGGCGCCGGTGCGCGTGAGGGTCAACGGACCCCCGGGCACCAGCAGACGATCGGCGTCTTCGATGTGAAGGCGGCGCTGAAGGTCGTCGAGCGCCGGCGCTACGCGCCCATCGGAGCATGCTACGAGCAACGAGTTCATAGCCCGGTAGTATCCCAGAAGAGGCGACGTTACACTACCGGGACCCGCGGCCGGCCGCGGGTGCGGCGCGTCACCACCGCGGTCACCCCGCCGGTGGCGGACTCGGCGCGCCGGCAGGTCGATGCAAGGAGACCCGGATGCCCTCAGAGCTCGTGATCCACGCCGACTATCAGGGCGGCATGAAGCTGATCGCCGGCGACAGCGAACACTCGGTCGTGATCGACTACCCGCTCGAGCCCGGGCAGCCGGTCGACGGCCTGACGCCGCTCAAGCTGCTGCTCGCCAGCGTGGCCGGCTGCGCCGGCAACACGGTCGCCCTGCTCATGAAGAAGCGAGACCAGCCGCTCGAGGGTCTCGAGGTCGTCGCCCGCGGGCAGCGCCGCGACGAGCACCCGTCGGTGCTCACCGCCATCGACGTCGAGTTCGTTCTGCACGGCGCCGGCCTCGACCCGGCGGTCGTCGAGCACTGCATCGCCGTCGCCGACGGCCAGCTCTGCCCCGTCTGGGCGATGATCAAGCCCGGAACGCCGATCGCCACGTCGTATCGTCTGGTGGACTCACGAGAGGCGGACTGACGGGGCGGCGCCGGAGCGAGTAGAGTCGAAGATCCCCGCACGACGGGCAGCGGAGGGGTGGCCGAGCGGTTGAAGGCAGCGGTCTTGAAAACCGCCAGGGGTCGCAAGGCCCCTCGTGGGTTCGAATCCCACCCCCTCCGCC
>CAVTCH010000015.1:0-34826 GCA_963733255.1 uncultured Actinomycetes bacterium | reverse complement strand
TCGCCATCCAGAAGTCGCTCGACCCTGACCTGGACGTCGACGCGATCTTCGCGCTGTGGGCGAGGATCCTGTCGGACTCGATGACGTCGTCCGAGGCCGCGGTCGACGATGAGTCCCAGGGTCACGACCTTCCTGCCCATCGGCGGCAGCTCGTCACCTGAGCCGACAGGTCGGACACCGTACCCTTTCCTGAACCTCCGCGGTGTCCGCTACCTGGCCGCACCGGACCGCAGGCCTTCTCCCAGGGCCTGCGGTCCACCTTCGGACCTGCGCGGCGAGTCCTGCGCATCGTACCTGGGCGGCCCCGTGTGCGTCGCGGGACCGCGCGGCCGGCGGTGCGGTCGCGACCACCCGCTCTGGGGCAACTCCCAGTATCCGCTGCGCCGTTAGGTCAGGTACTGCCTTGCCTACTTCTTCGAACACGACTACGCGCCCGGACTCGAGCCGCCACACCAGAGTCAGAACTACCGACTACGCCGCCTTGCGTACGACTTGCGTACGGCGACGCCGCGAGGCGAGCTGCGCCGGCACCCGGGCAACATCCTGGTCGACTCGCGCCGACCCGACGACACCAAGACATACCACCTCGACGACTTCGAGTGGCTGCTGTACTCGGCCTGCGACGACCTGCGCAGCCGGCTCGAGCTTCAGGAGCTCCTGCGTCCATTGGGAATGGATGACGGCTCACTGACGAAACGGGTCGACGCGACGCTCGCGTCCTTCATGGAGCGTGGCCTGATGCTGAGGCGCGACGATATGTTCCTCAGTCTCGCGCTCCCCGAGTCCGTTTCCCCCCGCGGGGCGGGGGCTCAAGCAGCCGCATCGTCTGAGAAAGCGCCGGGTCGGCCCTGAGTCGCTTGAACACGCGGCGAGCACCCTGCAGTGGGGTCGATGCGGCCTCGGCTCGCCCGAGCGCCAGCAGGCAGCGCCCCTGTCCCAGAAGCGCCTTAGCCTCTTCGTAGGGTACTCCGAAAGCGCCCCAGCGTGAGGCGGCGTCGGCGTACTGAGCAGCCGCCCGCTTGTGCAGGCCGTCGTTCTCGGCGGCCAGCGCTCCGAGAAGAACGCAAACGTGGCCGTCGAGCGCCCTGCTCGTGACCGTCTTGGCCGCGAGCCTCCGGGCCAGACCGAGATCGCCCAACTCTGCCGCCGCCCGCACCTCGAACGGCAATGTGACACCGAACTGGGGACAGCTTGGAATGGACTCCCGTATCTCGGCTATGCGTCCGAGCAGCCCCAGTGCCTTGTCGTGCTTGCCGAGCGCCACGTGCACGCCCGCAAGCGCGTCGAGCACCTCGACCTGATTCGAGACGTCCGGGAACTCTCTGCCGCTGGCCCACGTCACGAAGGCCTGGACGTCTTGCCCGGACGCCTGGCCGCGGGCCGTGAGGATCCTCGCGGTCGCCGCGCGGACGGTGGCAAGGTCGAGGATCTGGCCGGCAGCGGCAAGCGGCTCGTCAATCTCCTCCGCGAGGGCCAGGGCAGCGTCCCACTTGCCGCCCCAACAAAGGTCCGCGACCTGACTCGCCTGAAAGCCGAGGAGGCTCATCTGGTCTCCACGTTGCCCGGCGAGTTCGAGACCCTCACGCCGAAGTAGCAAGGCGGCCTTGGGACCGCGGAAACTCAGCAGCTCATCGGCAAGGTCCGAACGCATCATCGCCCCGTAGCGGCTCAAGCCCTGTCGTCGTGCGAGATCCAGCGCCTGCCTCAGATCATCGAGCCCGCCGGCGTCACCGAAATGGCAGCGCGCCAGGCCGCGCCAGCCGAGTGCCCTCACCGACACAGGCAACTGAAGTTCCCGACAGAGGGCAAGCGCTCGATCGGCTACGTCTATGGCGGTCTCGCTGTCATAGGAGGCCGAGCACATCGCCGCCCAGTCAGCCATCACCTTCACTTGCTCGACACATGGCGGGTCGTCGGCGAGAAGGTCGACAGCACGGGCGGCGACCTTCGTCGCCGAGGCCTCGCCGAGAAACCACAGCGTGGATGCCAATCGGTCCGTCGCCACGGCCTCGGCCTTGACGTCGCCTGCCTTGCGAAGGGCGCGCAGGCCCTTCTCGAGGACAGTCCGAGCCTGGCTGAGGTCGCCACGCTCCAGAAGACACTCGCCGTGGGCGACCAGCAGGCTCGCCTCGAACCGGCTGTTCTTCGGACACAGCTGCCGTGCATGCCTGTAATGAGCCTCAGCCGCTCTCACGTCGAGCGCCATCGCCTGATCGCCGGCCAGCTTGAGCGCCCGAACAGTGGGCTCGAGCAGCTCCTCGGCGAGGGGCTCCTCGTGTGCCTCCCGAGCGAGGCCGAGGGCCGTGGCATAGTGGTGGGCGAGGATCTCGGCCACCTCGTCGACCCGCTCGCCTGCGGTGGCCTCCAGCCAGAAAGCGACCGCGGTGTGCTTGGCGGCTCGGTCGCTGCGCGACAGCTGCTGGTAGGCCACGTCGCGGATGAGCCCGTGACTGAAGGCGAACTCGCATTCGCCATACAGCGAAGAGTCGCGCTCGCGGCGCACCAGCGCGCGCTGTGCGAGGTCGGCAAGACCGTCCTCGGCGGCCGCCCTGTCGCCGTGGTCGAGGGCCGCGACGGCGCCGGTCCAGAAGACCTCGCCGACCACGGCGGCGTCGCCGAGAAGCGTCTTGCGCGGCGCCGGCAGCTCGTCGAGACGGGCGGCGATGAGCGACTGCAGGGACTCCGGCATTGCTTGGGAGACTCGCTCCTTGAGGGTGGCGTCGGTACCTGGTTCGGCGACCGTCGAGGCCTCCGACCATTCTTCCTCCAGGTGGCGCACGAGCTGCTCGACGAACAGTGGGTTGCCGGCGGCGCGTTGCACGATCACCTGCCGCGTGTTCGGCAGGCCGCCAAGCCCTTCGCTCATGCGGCTGACCAGCTCGGCGCTCTCAGGATCTGAGAGAGGCCTCAACTCCAGACGCGTCCCGCGCTGCGAAGAGCTGCGCCTAGCGAGCCGAGCGACGATTTCGGGATGGGCCTCGAAGAGCTCGAGCCGGGTCGTGCCGATGAGCAGCAACGGGGCGTCTGAGACGTGTTCTGCGAGGTAGCGCAGGAAGGCCAGCGTCCCTTCGCTGGCCCAATGCAGGTCCTCGAAGACGAGCACGGCCGGGGCGTCGGCGGCGATCAGTTCGAGGAAGCGCAGCCAGGCGGCAAAGTTCTCCTCGCGCGAGGCGGTCGGCGCTTCCAGGCCGAGCAGCGGCCGCAGGCGGGAGGCCAGCCACTCCGCCTCCTCCACGTCGGCCAGGGCGTGAGCCAGCTTGGCCTCGACCACTGCCAGCCCATCGCGCTCGAGCACGCCGAGCTGCTCCCTGACGATCTCGCCCAGGGCCCAGAACGAAAGGCCGTCGCCGTAGGCCGGACAGCGGCCATGGCGCCAGCGCACGATGGCGGGGCGGCTGTCGATGTAGCGCAGCAGCTCGAAGGCCAGGCGCGACTTGCCGATGCCGGCCTCACCGACCAGCAGGGCGGACTGCGGCTGGCCGGAGGCTTGTACCTTTGCCAGCAGGCCCCGCAGGATGCCGAGCTCGACCTCGCGATCGACCAGTCGTGCCGCGAACCGCTGGCGCGGATCGACGCCCATGCGCGAGACCGGCCCCTGCACGAGCCAGCACTTGACGGCAGCGCGCTTGCCCTTGAGGGCGGCGGGATCGAGCCGGGCGTAGTCGAACGCCTGGGAGGTGAGCTCCCGGGTCGTATCGCCGACGACGATCCCGGCGGGCGGGGCGAGCTGCTGCAGGCGGGCGGCCATGTTGACGGCATCCCCGACCAGAAAGCCTTCGCCCGAGCCGGGCCGCACGTCGAGGCGCACTACGGCCGCGCCGCTGGTGACGCCGATCCGCACCTGATGGGTGCGGCTTTCGACTTGCGGCAGGTCGGCGACGCTGTCGCGCAGTCGCACGGCGGTGCGAACGGCCCGCTCGGCGTCGTCCTCGTGGGCGGCCGGCACGCCGAAGACGCCCACCACCGCGTCGCCGACGTACTTCTCGACGACCCCGCCCCAAAGCTCGATCGTCTCCCGCGCCAAGGCGTAGAACGTGCGCAGCAGACGGTCGGCGTCCTCGGCGTCGAGCCGTTCGCAGAGCCCGGTGAAGTCGACCAGGTCGCAGAAGATCGTGGTCACGACCTTGCGCTCGACGGCGTGGGAGGCAAGCGAGAGCAGCGAGGCGCCGCAGCTCGGGCAGAAGCGCGCGTCGTCGGGGCAGACGGCGGCACAGGACGGGCAGGCGCTCATCGTCGCCGTCCTGCCTGTCGCCTGACCTCTGGCCCTCGCTTCCGCATGCGCTCGACCTCCTCGCGCAGGCCGATTCTACCGCGCGGACCGTTCGTCCGGGGCGTCGCGCGGCCTGAGAGACGTGAGGGGTCTTCTGCACCGTGTGGGCGGCCGGGCGCATCGGCGCCAGGCGGTGTCGGTCTGCCGAAGCATCTGTTCGCCCCGACAAGACGGGAGGACCCCCCGCGGCCGTTGGCCGTCAAGGCCAACGGCCGCGGGGGGTCCTCACCCGTCGTGAACGTCAACGGATGGCGCGAGCTGTGGCTAGGCGGCCCGCCGCTTCTGATCCGCGGCGGTCTTGTAGCCGGGCAGCCGCACCGGCGCACCGGCGGACTGCGCTGGAGCCGGATGCCGCCTGCTTGCGGCCAGCGCGAAGACGGCTCCGCCGACGACCAGCACCAGGATCACGGCGATCCCCACGCCGGTAGCGGTCCCCACACGACTGGCGTGACGCGTGCCGTTGGGCATGCCGCGGCCACCGATGGTGGCGACCGATGCGGTGCTGCCCTGTGTGGTGGCGACGCCGACCGCGGCGGCGGAGTGCGGACCGGTGGCGACTGGCGCACCGGCTTTCGGATCAAGATGCGCGTAGGCCGGCGCGCCCATCATCGCCGGCACCGCCATCGCCAGGACCAGAAACACGAGTAGACGTTTCATCATGGTCTCCTCTCCAGTCTTTGCTGTCTTCGTCTGTCGAGAAGAGACTAGGCCGGCAACGCCGGCCGGTCGTCACCCGCGTCGGGGGATCAGTGCGCCGCCACGGCAAGGCTCGACGCACCGCTCTCACCCTGATGTCGTCGCGCGGCGCAGCGCGGCAGAGGCGGAGGTCAAGCCTCCTCAGCCTGCGGGCTGCGGCGGCGCAGGAGGAGCACCACGATCAGCACGATCACCACGGCGGCGACCGCGGCGATGACGACCATCACGACGCTCCCGGAGCCGCCCCCGGCGGCGGCGGTCCTGGGCTGCAGGTTCAGATACGAGCCGATGAAGCCCTCGGCGTAGAACGCCGGGCCGGTGCCGTCGAACATCTGCTGCCAGCCGGTCCAGTGCGAGGTGTTGTAGACCTCGAGGTAGTCGGGATAGGCGAGCACGCTCCAGGGGGTCTGCTCGTACATGATCTGCTGCATCTGCCAGATGGTGGTCTTACGCGCCTGGGGGTCGATCGTCGACGACTGAACGGGGTTCAGCGCGTCGTACTGCGCGTTCGACCAGAAGGGCTCGTCGAGGCTGCCGATCTCGTTGGTGGTGAGACAGCCGAGCGTCTGGCCGGGGTCGTAGTAGCCCGTCCAGTCCCACACGACGAGATCGAAGTCGGGCTTCCACACGTCGCCGTGAGCGTTGTAGATGTCGGAGGTGAGCGTGCCGTCGTCGACGACCGAGAGCCTGATCTTGAGGCCAAGGTTGTCGAGCCACCCGGCGATGAGCCTGGCGTCGACCTGGTTCGCGTCGCTGTCGGTCGGGCTGAACAGGCGCAGCGTGATGGGCTTGCCCTGCTTGTTCAGGCGCACGCCGTTCTTGAGCGGGTAGCCGGCCTGGGTGAGAAGCTGGGCGGCCTTGGCCGGGTCGAAGGTGTAGAGCACGCCGGCCGGAGGCTGCCAGTGGTAGTCGGGGTCGAAGAACGTGTGCGGCGGGATTATGGTGGTGCCCGGGGTGGCGAGGCCGCCGTAGGCGACCGCGCAGAGCTGCGCCCGGTCGATCGCGTAGTTCAAGGCGTTGCGAAAATGCCAGTCGCGCAACACCGGGTTGCCGAGCGAGCTCGCCTTGTCGTAGCAGTTGAACTCGAGGTAGTCCCAGTCGTAGTAGTTGTAGGCCACCGCCTTGTAGTCGTGCGCCGACTGCAGGGCCCTGAACTCGGCTTCGGGGATGCCCCAGGCCGCGTCGAGGCTGCCGGTCTTCAGGTCGGAGACCATCGTGTCGGCGTCCTGGTAGAGCTCGAAGTAGATCTGGTCGATGGCCGGCTTCTTGCCGTACCAGTAGGGGTTCCTGACCATCTCGACGTAGCTGCCCTTGATGAACTTCGCCGTCTCGTAGGGGCCGCTGCCGACCAGCGGCAGCTTGACCGCGTAGCTCGTCTGGGCCGCCGCGGGCGAGACGTGCGCCCAGATGTGCTCGGGCAGGATCGGCACCAGAGCCCGCTCGAGGTCGGCCTTGGGCGCGGAGCAGACGATCCGCACCGTGGTGGGGTCGAGCGCCGTCACCGTCTTGATGCCCTGCGTGTAGTTGGTCAGGTTGGTCATGTCGTTCTTGATGATGTAGGTGTAGGTGAAGGCGACGTCGGCGGCGGTCAGGGGCCGGCCGTCCTGCCACCTGAGATTGGGCCGCAGGTGGATCGTCCAGGTCTTGCCGTCGGCCGAGAGGCCGCCGTTGGCCTGGGTGGGAAAGGCGGCCGCCAGGTCGAGCGTGGGCTGGTTGTGGTCGCCCGAGCCGAACAGGTACGAATAGTTGAGAGCCCAGATCTCGTAGCTCGAGAGCCCGATGAACGGGTTCAGGTTGTCGGGCTCGCTCGTCCAGCCGACACGCAGGATCACTTTGCCGGCGGAAGGCGAGGGCGAGGGGCTCGCCGCGAAGGCCACAGCCAGGCCCCAGACCAGGCTCCCGGCGAGAACGACCGCGAGCGCAAAGACGACGACTCGGCGAGCGCCGACGGCCATCCTGAGACGCATCAAAGCTCCTTCGTCAGGGCGGCCCACCGCGTGGGTACGAGTGGGTCCGTCGCGAGCCCTGACAGTATCGCACGCCCTGCGGCAAGCTCAAATGGGGGAGCGCGGCGGCGGGCGCCTTACGGCAGCGGCGCGAAGCTCTTGTCGGAGAGACGCAGAGTCGTCTTGTAGCCGGCTGCCCGAGCGGCTTGCACGGCCCGATCGAAGACCAGTCCCACCTCGTCGGGTTTGTGGGCGTCGGAGTCGATCACCAGCGGTACACCGAGTTCACGGGCACGCGCGAGCAGACGGGCCGAGGGGTACATGACGCCCGCCGGGTCGAGGATGCCCGTCGTGCAGAGCTCGATCGCCGTCCCGGCGGCGGCGATCGCCGTGAGAGCGGCGTCGGCGGCGGCCGTCGTGTCGTGACTCGGCCGTCCGGTCCACACCGTGATGTAGTCGAGGTGGGCGATCACGTCGAACAGGCCGCAACCGGCCGCCCGCGCGATCGTCTCGTAGTAGGCGCGATACACGGCATCGGCGTCGGGCCAGCCGGGGTGACCGGCGACGGTCTCGTCGTCAAAGGCGAAGCGGCCGACGAAATGCACGCCGCCGATGACGTAGTCGAACGGGTGCTCGGACAGCGTCTCGGCGAGCCACTGCTCGTGGTCGGGCAGGTAGTCGGCCTCGACGCCGAGCAGGACACGGACGCCGGGATGGCGCACGGCGGCAGCCCGTACGTCGGCGATGTAGGCGCCGAGCTGCGACGGCGCGACCCCGTAGGAGCCCGCCTCTCCGAGGCCGGGCGGGACGAGGTGGTCGGAGATGCCGATCTCGGAGAGCCCCAGGGCGACGGCCCGCCGCACGCAGTCGTCGACCTCGCCCTCACCGTCTGAGTAGCGTGTGTGCACGTGATAATCGGCAAGGGCGCGGTAGTCCACTCCGCTATCCTACCCGCCCGCGATCTCGAGTTTCAGCGCGGACCCGCGTTTCGCCGTTTCACGTCTTCCCACGCGGCTGCGCTCGCCGTGCCCTTGCCTTCCGGTTCACTAGAACCCGGGCGGCGCGCCCGCCACGGTCGATGCGCCCCAGGGCGGCGCTCCGAAGATGATCACCCGGGTTCTCACCGGCACGAGCGGGTAGAGGGCGATGGCATCGTACTCGTGCATCCGGACGCAGCCGTGCGAGGCCCAGTGGCCGATCGACCAGTCCTCGGGCGTGCCGTGGATGAGGATGCCCGGCGCGTCGAGCTGCAGGGCCCGCAGGCCGAGCGGGTTGGCCGGTCCCGGCGGGATCACCTTGGGCATGCTGGCCGCCCAGGCGGTGCCCGGATTCACCCAGACCGGGTTGAACTCCTTGCCCACGACATGCCAGGTGCCGACGGGCGTCGAGTAGGGCGACATGGCGGTCGCCACGGGATAGGTGCGCACCACGCGCAAGCCGTCGTAGAGGCGCAGCGTGTTGGTCGAAAGGTCGACCGTGATGGTTTCTCCGAGCCGTGCTGCCGTGACCTTCGGCCGCGGGTGAGCGACGGGCAGTCGTACGGACACCGCCCGGGTCTGGAGCGCACCGAGCAGCAGGGCGACCGCCTCCTTGCGGCGCAGCGAGCGGCCCGCCCTGGCGCGTGTCCTCACGATGCTCATGTCGTTGCTCGAGGCCTGGAGAGCGGCGTTCTGTGGGGCCCGGTCGACCTTGGCGGCGAGGTGCGCGACCAGGGCCGCGATCTGTGCGGTGGGGTAGGCGAAGCGCACCGCTATCGAGCGCTTCGACGACCAGCCGAACAGGCGGTGGTAGGAGCGGGGCAGCCAGCTCGTCGACTGCGACTCCCGCAGAGCCTGCTGCACGGCCGCGCCCACCAGCGCCCGGACGCCGAGGTCCGCGGGCAGCACGCGCATGGTCTTGGGTCCGGCCTCGATCGCGAGGGTGCGGCGGAGCTGCGGGTCGAGCGCGGTCTGCACTGTGCTCGCGGCTTGCGAGCCATTCATGCCGCCCACGTCGACGCCGGCGACGGTGATGCCCGGCAAGATGTGATCGGTCTCGATGCGGTCGACCGCGTAGGCCGCCGCGGTCGTGCCGGCGACCACGACGATCACGACGACCGCGACGACGACCAGCGGTCGCCTCAGGAGCTTGGCCGCAAAGCGGCCGCAGGCTGCAAGGCGAGCTCTCACTTCACACCTGACCCCGAGCTTCGCTGCCGGACCGCTCCGTTCCTTCCCCGATAGCCCCGCCTGTTCATCGTTTGCGAGAGCCGGGGGCGGCTCGCGCCGCCGGAAGGCGCGCGTTGAGCCGCCGCGCGTTGAGCCGCCGCGCGTTGAGCCGCCGCGCGTCTGGCGATGGCCGGCCCGCCCGGGTGCGCTTCGTTCAGGCAGCCGCCGGCGCGGCGGCTGTTTGGCTGCCCGGCCGGGACGGGAACGGTGCAGGGCGCCAGTCCGAACGCGTCCTCGACCGGTCGCAAAGGAGGAGTCGTGAGCTCGAACAGCGACAAGACCGTCCTCGTCACCGGCATCACAGGCCAGCAGGGCGGCGCCGTGGCGCGTCGTCTGCACGCCGACGGCTGGCGGGTGCGCGGCCTGACGCGCGACCCCGATGCGGAACGGGCGCGCCCGTGGCGCGAGCTCGGCGTCGAGCTCGTCGCCGGCGACCTGACCGACGCGGGCAGCCTGACGGGGCCCGCGGCCGGCGTCTACGGCGTCTTTGCCATGGCGACCCCGTTCGAGAGGGGCGAAGACAACGAGGTCGCCCAGGGCACCACGCTGGGCGATGTGGCCGCGGCCGCGGGCGTGCGGCACCACGTCTACTCCTCTGTGGGCTCGGCCGACAAGAAGACCGGCATCCCTCACTTCGAGAGCAAGGCTCGGGTGGAGGAACACCTGGCGGGGCTCGGCCTGCCGCTCACGATCGTGCGGCCCACTTCCTTCATGGAGAACCTCGTGAGATACGGCACGCAGCACACCGATGAGGGGCTCATCGTGCCGGCGCCGTTGCAGAGCACGACACGCGTGCAGATGATCGCCGTCGACGACATCGCCGCGATCGTGGCCATCGTCTTCGCCCGGCCTGAAAGGTACATCGGGAAGGCCTTCGACATAGCCGGCGACGAGCTTACCTTCCCAGAGGCGGCCGGCGCGCTCAGCGCCGCGATCGGGCGATCGGTGCGCTACGTACAGACCCCCTGGCAGGCCTTGCGCGATCGCAGCGAGGATCTGTACCTCATGTACCAGTGGTTCGAGCGCACGGGTTACAGTGCCGACATAGCCGCCGTGCGCCAGATGCATCCCGGCCTGCTCGACTTCGAGGCCTGGCTGCAGCGAGGCGGCGCGCGGGCGCTCGCCGAGCGAGGCGCGGCTTAGGCAGCCCGGAAGGACCGACACCCGGCGACCTGTGGCGGAGCTCAATGAGGCGTCCGTCCGCGATCAGGAGGAATCTCATGCTCAAAGACAGCCCTGCCTTCTCGGGGTTCTCGTCGAACGACATCGCGAAGGCCAAGGAGTTCTACGCCACCACGCTGGGGCTCGAGGTGACCGAGGCAAACGGCTTGCTCACCCTGCATCTGGCCGGTGGGAGCACGGTGATCATCTACCCCAAGGACAACCATGAGCCGGCCACGTTCACGGTGCTCAACTTCCAGGTCAAGGACATCGAAACGGTCGTCGACGGCCTGGCCAAGGCCGGCGTCAGCTTCGAGCGTTACGACGGGTTCGACCAGGACGAACGCGGCATCGCCCGTCCGCCACGCCCTGAGGATGGTCCGCTCATCGCCTGGTTCAAGGACCCGGCCGGCAACATCCTCTCCGTGCTGCAGCAGCAGTAGCAAGCAGCAGTAGCACAAGGACGCGCGTGTGAAGGATCAGTCGCTGGTCGCCGTCGTCCAGCGGAGCGTCACGGAGAGCGAGTCGCCGGCCACGGACGTGGCCGCTTGCCACGGAAGGGTCACCGCCAGCCGGTAGGCGTGCACCGCGCGCGGCGCGAACGTGCCGAGATCGACGGCGGACAGTCCCGCGAGCGTGCCGCAGTACACCCGGCGCAGCGTACCGCCGCCGACCTCGGTCACGACGACGCGAAGGGCGCGCGCCAGGTCGCCCACATCCTGGCCCGATCGGCCCGCCGGGGTCTGCGCCCCGAGCCAGACGCACCCGGGGGCGCCGCCGTCGTTGCTGACCACGACGGCGCCCACCACGGTCTGGCCCGGCGCCATGTCGCGAGCGCCAAAGACGGCGGAACAGCCGGTGATGGCCACGGGGCCGCTGGAGAACACGTTCGTGAGTCGCGCACCGCCGGCCGCGGACCGGGGCAGCACGGCGCCGTAGCAGATGGCGGCGGTGACGAGCACGATGAGCACGGTCGCGACGACGCGAAACCGCTTGGCTTCTGCCCCTGTCGTGCGGACCATGCTCTCGGCACCCGACCTCTTCGCGGCACCGGTGGCGCCCGCGGCGTGGACTTTCGGTCAGGAATGACA
The DNA here is from genome assembly GCA_963733255.1 of uncultured Actinomycetes bacterium. Taxonomy (GTDB): domain Bacteria; phylum Actinomycetota; class Thermoleophilia; order UBA2241; family UBA2241; genus Bog-752. The sequence continues at coordinate 23,455 of CAVTCH010000015.1, read as the reverse complement.
TCGGCGGGGGGACTCCCACGGCGTATGGGCATGCGCGGCAAGGAGCGGCGGGAGTGAGTGGCGGCAGACGGCGGGAGCGAGCGGCGGCGGGTCGTCGGTCGTCACCGACGGGCGCGGCTGAGGTGAGGCGGGGTGGCGACCGCTACTGGGTCGTGATGGTGGCGCTCGTGCCGGTCCGGCTCGAGGGCGAGGTGCTGGTGGCCGTGACGGTGTAGGCCCTGCCCTTGGTGCTCGCCGTCGTCAGCGTGGTGGTGGCGATACCGCTCGAGTTGGTGCTCGAGCTCGCGGGGCTCAGGCTGCCGCCGCTGCCGGTCTTGGTCCAGGTGACCGTGATCCCCGAGGTGCTGACCGGGTTGCCGTAGGTGTCCGTGAGCTGGGCGGTGATGGTCACCGCCGCGCCGGCCGCCGGGCTGTTGGTGCTGGCCGTGACGACGTACTTGGTGGCCGCGCCGGCGACCGTCGTGATGGTGGCGCTGGTGCCGTTCCGGCTCGAGGGCGAGCTGCTGCTGGCCGTGACGGTGTAGCTCACGCCGGCGGTCGTGCTCGTCGTCAGCGAGGTGGTGGCGATACCACTCGAGTTGGTGCTCGAGCTCGCGGGGCTCAGGCTGCCGCCGCTGCCGGTCTTGCTCCAGGTGACCGTGATCCCCGAGGTGCTGACCGGGTTGCCGTAGGTGTCGGCGAGCTGGGCGCTCACGGTCACCGCCGCGCCGGCCGCCGGGCTGTTGGTGGCGGCCGTGACGACGTACTTGGTGGCGGCGCCGGCGGTGCCGGTCGCCGTGAAGGTCACCGGCGAGCCGGAGAGGCCGCCGGCCGTCGCCGTCAGGGTGTTGGCGCCGGCGCCGGTGCCCAGGGTCCAGCCGCCGACCGTGGCGATGCCCGAGGAGTTCGTGGTCGCCGAGCCGCCGCTGACCGAGCCGCCGCCCGAAGCCACGGCGAAGGTGACCGCCACCCCGGAGACGGGGTTGCCGTTGGTGTCGGTGACCAGCACGCTGGGCGCCGTGGTGACCGCCGTGGCCACCGTGGCCGACTGGCTGTTGCCGGCGTTCGGGGCGATCTTGGTGGCCGCGCCGGCGACCGTCGTGATGGTGGCGCTGGTGCCGTTCCGGCTCGAGGGCGAGCTGCTGCTGGCCGTGACGGTGTAGCTCACGCCGGCGGTCGTGCTCGTCGTCAGCGAGGTGGTGGCGATACCACTCGAGTTGGTGCTCGAGCTCGCGGGGCTCAGGCTGCCGCCGCTGCCGGTCTTGCTCCAGGTGACCGTGATCCCCGAGGTGCTGACCGGGTTGCCGTAGGTGTCGGCGAGCTGGGCGCTCACGGTCACCGCCGCGCCGGCCGCCGGGCTGTTGGTGGCGGCCGTGACGACGTACTTGGTGGCGGCGCCGGCGGTGCCGGTCGCCGTGAAGGTCACCGGCGAGCCGGAGAGGCCGCCGGCCGTCGCCGTCAGGGTGTTGGCGCCGGCGCCGGTGCCCAGGGTCCAGCCGCCGACCGTGGCGATGCCCGAGGAGTTCGTGGTCGCCGAGCCGCCGCTGACCGAGCCGCCGCCCGAAGCCACGGCGAAGGTGACCGCCACCCCGGAGACGGGGTTGCCGTTGGTGTCGGTGACCAGCACGCTGGGCGCCGTGGTGACCGCCGTGGCCACCGTGGCCGACTGGCTGTTGCCGGCGTGCAAGGCGATCGAGTCGCTGGTGAGCGGAGATGTCGCCGCCTGGACCGACGTCGAGCTCGCGGTGGTAAACGAAGCCGCCGAGAAGGCGCCGCTCGCCGCGACCGTCGAGAGGACGGCCAGAGCCAGAAAGATCACGATCAGGCGGCGCATGTCGTCACTTCGCCTCGACGGAAACGGACGTGTCCTGGGCCACCGACGCGGCTTGCTGGCGGCGCACCTCTTCGCCGGCGGAGCGCCACAGCGACCAGAGCAGCGAGCCGGCGATCAGGATCGCCGGCAGCCCGATCAGAAGCAGCCGCACGGGGCGGAACGTGAAGGCCGCCAGCAGGTAGCCCAGGTACGGGACGTGGTAGACGCAGCGCGCCAGAAGGGGGTGAGAAAAGGTGACGCGCCACGGGTCGGCGACCTTGTTGAAGTCTCCCTTGGTGCGAAAGATGCGCTGCCCGTTCTGCCCCCGGCCGATGCTGATGATGCGGTGCGTGATGGGGCTCGCGTAGTCGGGCGGCACGAACGTGACGATGTCGCCGACCTTGAGCCGGCCCACCGGCGTGAGTCGCGAGTAGACGAGCGAGCCCTTGTCGATGGTGCCGGTCATCGACCCGCCGGTGATCACGTAGCGCTGCAGGCCGAGCACGGCCGGCACCAGCACGAGGAGCACGACGAGCGCGGCGACCGCGAGACACACCGCCGTGATGGCCGGTCCGGCCAGGCGTCTCACAGCGACACCCCAGTGACCTGGAGCGCCAGCGTCATCGTGGCGCCCTGCAGGGCGGCGTTGTCGGTGCCCGCCGGGTACGACAGCGTGAGCCGGTACGAGCGCAAGGCGCCGGGCGCGATCGTGCCGAGGTTCGCCGCCGAGAAGGCGGATACCGAGCCCTGGTACAGCGTCGTGGCCGTCCCGGTGACGTCCTGGACGGTGAGGACCAGCGCGTCCGACAGCTTCGGCGAGGCCGGCGAGTTCGCCAGGTTCGTGGGGTTGAGGGTGAACGCGCCGGAGACGCTGCCGGCGTTGGTGAGCTTCATGGTGCCCATGTTGCTCGCGCCGGGCGCCAGACCGCTCGCGTTGAGCATGACCTGGCCGCTCTGGTCGTTGGAGTTCGACAGGGTCCCGGCGACGAACACGTTGGCCGGGTTGGCCGAGCCGGCGGTGAAGCTGGCGCCTGAGAAGCCGAGCGCATTGAGCGTGAACGCGAGGACCGCGAGCACGACCAGCGAGAGGAATCCTCTCCAGATCCAGGTCATGTGTCTCGGTATGCTCACGTGTCTCCAGTCGGGTGGGAAGAGAGGGACGGGCGCCGCATCGTCGGCCGCGCCCGTCCCTCGGGGTCAGAGGATCAGAGAGAGCCTCTCGCGGAGCTGACCGCCGTCCAGTTGAACGCCGCGGTGGTGGTGGCGCCCATGAAGGCGTTGTCGAGGCCCGCGCCGGTGGTCGCGTTGCGACCCTGGTCCGGGAAGCTCACGGTGAAGCTGTACGTGTGCGAGTCGCCGGCGGCCCAGGTGCCGAGGTCCTGCTGAGTGAGCCCAGAGAGCGAACCGCTGTAGACCTGGGTGGCGCCGTCCTTGATGACGAGCTGGAGCTGGGCCGCGAAGCCCTGCGTGTCACCGGTGATGGCGACCGGCTCGAGGTAGAAGTGGCCCTGGACGGTGCCGGTGTTCTTGATGACCACGGTGCCGGCGTGGGAGTCGCCCGGGACCATGTTGGAGATCGTGACGCTCATACCGGTGGGGGTGTTGGTCATCGCCAGGGTCCCCGCCGAGAAGACGTTGTTGGCGTTCGCCGTCTGCGCCGTGAAGCTCGCGCCCGAACCGACGACCACGCCGACCGCGACCGTCAGGGCGGCCAGCGTCAGGAGTACCTGAAGGCGCCGCTGTTTGATCAGGATCTTGAACCGTTGCATCTCTACCCTCCGATTGTGCCTCACTCGCTTGCAGGCCCCGTTGAGGCTCTGCCCCAACGCCCTTCCGCGAGTGCCACTTTGTCCTGCGATTCATCGGACGAGCCGAGAAACTCAGGCGACCGATCCATTCGGTCCTTGCCTGAGAGCATGCCCGGGGGGCTGTCGAGAAGCTCTAGGATGAACGTCTAGTGTGGGGCGCGACCCTCTGAAATCGGGTCCGGATCGAAGTCAGGTGAGCACCGTGGCCGGCGGCCGCGACCCTGTCGTGGCAGGGTCGCCAGCACAGACGCACACGCGCGCGCGAGGCGATCCGCGGCGCGCCGGTCGCCCGGGGTCCGGCGGCGGCAGACATTCGTCTACCCGGCTCAAAGTGGGCCCGATCGGGACTTGCGGCGACCTTCGGCCGTCGGCGACGGCCCGGGCGTCGTGCAGGGTTGCCGCCAAGCTGGGCCGTCGTCGAGGAGCTTGCAACAGTTGGCCCGAGCCCGGCCGCACTGATAACGTCCGTCCTAACCAGCACTTCTCCTCCCACCCGGTCTACCGGCGGGCGACCGGGGCTGACCGTGCCCGCCGCATGGAGGTAACCGTGACGATTACGTCTGGCGCACTGGCCTCTCCTGGGCTGTTCAAAGTGCCCACCGGCATCCAGGGTCTCGACGAGATCACCGAGGGCGGCCTGCCCAAGGGCCGCGTCTCCCTCATCGCCGGGCCGGCGGGCTCCGGCAAGACGGTGCTGGCCATGGGCTTTCTGGTCAACGGCGCCGAGAAGTTCGGCGAGCCCGGGCTGTTCGTCAGCTTCGAAGAGAGCTCCAGCGACCTCGAGACCAACTTCGCCTCGCAGGGCTTCGACCTCAAGCGCCTGCAGAAGAAGGGCCTGCTCTCACTCGACCACGTCCGCATCGAGCGTTCTGAGATCGAGGAGACCGGCGAGTACGACCTCGAAGGTCTGTTCGTGCGGCTCGGCGCTGAGATCGACGAGATCAAGGCCAAGCGGGTCGTGCTCGACACCATCGAAGTCCTCTTCTCCGCCTTCAAGGACGAGGTCGTCGTGCGCAGCGAGATCAAGCGCCTCTTCGGCTGGCTCGCCGAGCGCGGCGTGACGGCGATCGTCACCGGCGAGTCCGGCGAGCGCAGCATCACTCGCCACGGCCTCGAAGAGTACGTGGCCGATTTCGTCGTCGTGCTGAGCCATCTCATTGCCGACGAGACGGCCACGCGCCGGCTGCGCATCGTCAAGTACCGCGGTTCGGCCCACGGCACCAACGAGTTCTCGTTCCTCATCGACCAGCGCGGTATCTCGGTGCTGCCGATCAGCTCGCTCGGGCTGCGACACGAGGCCTCGACCCGCCGGTTGTCGAGCGGGGTCGCCCAGCTCGACCAGATGCTGGGCGGCAAGGGCTTCTTTCAGGGCAGCAGCGTCCTGATCAGCGGCTCGGCCGGCACCGGCAAGAGCAGTCTCGCGGCCTACTTCGTCGACGCCGCCTGCCGACGAGGCGAGAGGGCGCTCTATTTCGCCTTCGAAGAGTCGCCGGCGCAGATCGTCCGGAACATGGGCTCGATCGGGGTCGACCTGAGCAAATGGGTCAAGAAGGGCCTGCTGCGCATCCACTCGGAGCGGCCGCAGAACTCGGGGCTCGAGATGCACCTCGTGCGCATGAACCGCGAGATCGAGGAGTTCTCGCCGGCGGTCACCGTCGTCGACCCGATCACCAACCTGACCAGCATCGGCACGTACTCGTCGGTCCGCTCGACTCTCACCCGCATGATCGACGCCCTGAAGTCCAGGCAGATCACCGCCCTCTTCACGAGTCTCACAGAGGGCGGCGGGCCGGCCGAGGCCACCGACGTCGGCATCTCGTCGCTCATGGACACCTGGATCCTTCTCAGGAACCTCGAGCTGGGCGGTGAGCGTACCAGAGGCCTGTACGTGCTCAAGTCGCGCGGCATGGCCCACTCGAACCAGGTCCGCGAGTTCGTGATGTCGTCGGCCGGCGTCGATCTGCTCGACATCTACGCCGGGGCCGACGGCTTCCTGATGGGTGCGGCGCGCTCTGTCAAGGAAGCCGAGGAGCGAGCGCAGGCGCTGCGCCTGGTGCACGCGATCGAAGAAAAGCAGCACGAGGTCGCCCGCAAGCGTAAGCTCATGACCGCGGAGCTCGAACGGCTCAAGACCGAGTTCGAGGCCGATATCGAAAGCCTTGAGAACAGCATCTTCGAGGATCGCATGAGACAGGATGCCCTTGCATCGGGCGCTGCCGCGGCGCGCACAGCCAGGAGCAGCGCCTCCGACCCGACGACCAGGGCCACAAAGCGTCCGACCACCAAGCCCGCGAAGCGCGGCGCGACGACCAAGGCCGCGAAGCGCGGCCCCAAGTCGGGCGCGCGGCCATGAGTCCCGCCGAGACCGGCGGCCAGGCTCAGAAGGTCTGGCATCTCAAGCTCTACATCGCCGGCCAGACACCGCGCTCCATCGCCGCCCTGTCGAACCTGAAGAAGATCAGCGAGGAGCATCTTGCCGGGCGCTACAGGATCGAGGTCATCGATCTCCTGGAGAGCCCGCAGCTCGCCAAGGGCGACCAGATCCTCGCCGTCCCGACGCTCGTCAAGGACGTGCCGCCGCCGCTGCGCAAGATCATCGGCGATCTCTCCAACACCGAACGCGTGCTCGTCGGACTGGACATCAGGCCCGCCTGATGGCCGGCGATGCAGCCAGGCACGACAAGACGATCGACGAGCGGCTGGCCGAAGCCGCCGCTCTCGACGAGCGCTACGTGCTGCGGCTCTACGTGACCGGTCAGACGCCGCGTTCGCTGCGGGCCATCCAGAACATCAAGCGCATCTGCGAAGAGCATCTGAGCGGTCGTTACGACCTCGAGGTGATCGACATCTACCAGCGGCCGAGCCTGGCCAAGGGCGAAAGGATCATCGCCGCGCCCACGCTGGTAAAGAGTCTGCCGGCGCCGATCCGGCGCTTCGTCGGAGACCTCTCAGACTCCGAGAAGATCCTGTTCGGCCTGGATCTGGTGCCCAAGGAGCCGGGTAAGTAGCTCACAAGTCCTAGGATGGCGACGCAGCCCATGAGCCAGCAGCACCCGCTCCTCGAGCTCGAGGAGCTGACTCGCAGGTTACAGGAAGCCGAAGAGACCCTCGAGGCGATCCGCAGCGGGGCCGTCGACGCGCTGGTCGTCGCCTCGCCGGAAGGACAGGATCAGCTCTACACCCTCGACGGGGCCGATCGCGTCTACCGCACCTTCCTCGAGTCGATCAGTCAGGGCGCCCTCACCCTGAACGACGGCGGCATGGTCCTCTATGCCAACTCGGCGGCGGCCCGGATCCTCGCCGTCGCCGGCGGCGCTCCCGTGGGCAGCCAGCTGCGAGATGCGGTGCGCAGAGACGAGCGGGTGCGCTTCGACGCCCTCCTGGAGGCCGGTCACCGCGGCCCGATCGACGCCGAGATCCGCCTGCGCGGTCGCAAGGGGGGCAGGCCCTTCTCGATGTCGCTGCGTCCCCTCGAGGATCGCGCCGATCGCATGACGGTGGCGGTGCTCACCGACCTGACCGAGAGCAAGAAGACCGAGCAGGTGCTCGAAGCCGAGCGGCTTGCCCGCTCGATCCTCGAGCAGACGGGCGAGTCGATCGTGGTCTGCGACACGAGCGGCGTGATCATCCGCGCCAGCCGCGCGGTCGCCAGGCTCGCCGGTCGCGATCCGCTGTTCCAGAGCTTCGACACCCTCCTGCCGCTGCGGGAGACTCGTGGTGGACGACCGTTCAGTCCGGCGAAACTCAAACGAGTCCGCGGGCTCGAGGTGCGGTTCGAGCACGCCGACGGCGCCTCGTGCCGCCTGGTGCTGAACGCCGATCCGCTCCGCACAAAGGACGAGGGGCTCATCGGCACGGTCATCACGCTGACCGACGTCACCCGTCTCAAGCTTGCCGAAGAGGCGCGGGAGGAGCTGCTGCGCGACATCGAGCAGGCCAACCGGGAGCTTGCCGCCATCGAGGCGCTGTCGCTGGCGGGCCTCAAGCTGGCGAACGTCGACCAGCTCGTCCACTCGATCGTCAGTCAGGTGGCTCTGACGATGGGCGCCGACCAGGCCACCCTGCTCCTGTTGAGCGAAGGGCGTCTCGAGCTGCGCGCCTGCGTGCCTCCGACGCAGGTGCGCGAGCGGTTTTCGATCGCGGTCGGCACCGGCTTTGCCGGGACGATCGCCAAGCTGCGCCGCAGCCTCCTCATCGCCGACGTGAAGTCGAGCCAGCTGGTCGGACGCCGCGAGGCAAGCTACCGGGTGCGCTCGCTTCTGGGCGCGCCACTGCTCGACGACGACAGGTTGCTCGGAGTGCTGCACGTCGGCTGGAAGGACGAGCATCGCAGCGACCCCGGCGAGCAGCGCTTTCTCGAGATCATCGCGCGCCGCGCCGCCGCCACCATCGCGGCTCGCAGGGTCTCCGAAGAGCTCGAAGAACAACGGCTGGTCGCCGAGTCGGCCAAGCTCGAGACCGCGCGCCTCTACGAAGAGCAGCGCCGCATCGCCACCACGCTGCAGCAGCACTTCATCCACCCGGCGCCGGAGGTCGAGGGTCTCGAGGTGGGCGTCTTCTCGCACGCGGCCTTCGAGCCGGAGCTGGTCGGCGGCGATCTGAGCGACGTCTTCGTCGTCGACGACCACCACGTCGTCGTGCTCGTCGCCGACGTGGCCGGCAAGGGGGTGAGGGCGGCCGGCATGACCGAGACCGTACGCAGCACGGTGCGGGCGCTGGCCGCCATAGACCCCTCGCCGTCCTTCATCCTCGGCAAGGCCAACGAGCTGCTGTTGCGCTTTGAGCCCGACGAGCCGCACGTCACGGCCCTGGTCGCGGTGCTCGATCCGCACACCGGCCACGTGGGCTACGCCAGCGCCGGCCACCCTGCTCCGATCCACCTCGGCGACTTCACCTGCCGGCCTTTGCCGGTGGCCTTCGGCCCGCCGCTCGGCTCGTTCGAGCGGCCGTATGCAAGCTCTCACGCGACGCTCAGCCTCGAGGGGTACCTGGTCTTCTATACCGACGGCGTCACCGAGGCGCGCCGCGACGGTGAATTACTCGGCGAGAGCCGGCTGGTCGACGCGATCCGCGGGCTGCGCGGTCGCTCCGCCCAGGATGTGGCCCAGGCCGTGCGCGACGCGGCGCTCGCCTTTGCGGGAGTGCTCCACGACGACCTCGAGGTGGTCGTCCTGCGGTTGGCCTGACGGCCGCGGAAGAGCCGGCGGGTCACACAGGCTCGGCGGCATGAGCGCCGCCGGGTCACGCAAGCTCGGCGACCAGCGTCAGGATCACGTCGAAGAGCTCCGCGTCGCCCCGTCGCACGCCGTGTTCGAAGGCGAGGGTCAGCTCGTACCGATCGTCGCCCAGCAGGCAGCCGCCGCTGAGCACGTGTGCCTCCTCGCTGCCGCCACCGAGCGCGTGAGCCCGCCCGCCCGCCTCGCTTGGCGTGTGTGTCTCCCCGTCGGCGCCGTTCGGCTCGCGAGCCTCCGCGCCGGTCGCCTGCACCCCGTCGTGCGCCGGGACCAGCGCCGCGCCGATGGGCCGACCATCGCGGGCGATGACACACGAACGCGCGTCGAAGACGGTGCAGGCGAGCTGCGCGAGAGCCGTGGCCGCGTCGGCTCGGTGGCGCAGATCGCCCAGCTCCCGCAACCCGGCGGCGAAAGCCCCCAGCCGCCCCTCGAACGAAGCGGTCGCCTCGTGCTCGTGGCTCGCCGTCTGAAACAGGTCGGCGTTGTGCATGGCCACGGCGGCCTGGCCGGCGAGGGCGCGGACCAGCCGCAGCTCCTGGGGTGAGTAGCGGCGCGAGCGCTCGGCATCGACCGCCTCGAGAAGACCGATGGTCTGATCGCGAAAGACGAGCGGCAGCATGAGCGAGCTGGCGTCGTCGAGGCGCCTGAGCAGGGCCACCTCGGCGGGGTCGGCGCCTCGGTCGTCGGCGTTGACGAGCATCGGCACCTGTTCGTCGATCACGCGCTTGGTGAGCGGGTACGCCCCCAGGTCGAACTCGCCGAGGTCGGCGAGCTGGCGACCCATGGCGTCGTACTCCGCGAGGGCGCGCACCACGTTCTTTTCGGCGTCGTAGGCGCTGATGGCGCAGCTGCTGCAGTCGCAGACCAGCGTCACGTGCCTGGCGATCGTGGCCAGCAGCTCCTGCTGGTCGAGGATGCTGGCGAGGTCGATCGACGCCTGCACGAGGGTCTCGGTCTCGCGTTCGCGGGCACGCCGCGCTTCGAGATGGCTGGTGTCACCGATGGCGCGCTTGAGCTCGTCGACGTCTTCGCGGGCGATGCGCCGGTGACCGCCGGCGGTGCGCACGCAGGCCAGCAGGCCGGTGGTCGTCCAGCGGCGCACGGTATCGGGAGTGACGCCCAGGTCTCGGGCGGCCTGTCCGACGCTCACATACATGCGGTCCCCGCAGGCGTGGGCACAGCGACAGGCGCAGACGTGGGGGCAGACGCAGACGTGGGCGCGAGCACGGCGACAGACGCAGACGGAGTCGCAGGCGCCGCCCTACCCGGACCAACCCAGATTCGGCGCCAGGCGTTTCGAGATTTCGGGAGGTCGTGCATCGTCGCTGCGGCCTTGGGATCGGGTGTGGGACAGGTGGCAGCTTACTCTCCGCCTGATCCTGGTTCCACAACGTTGTGCCAGATTTTTCACGCGACGCCTGCCAGATTTCCCCAGATTCTGGACCTGTACGGACAGCGCGATCTGCGCTGGACTAGCCACACGAGCGGCGGGGCGACAGAGTTCCGCCACAAGTGGGGCGACAGCGTTCCGCCAAAGGCGGGGGAGCTACAGCGTCGCGCCAGGGGCTACGGAGACCCGCGGCCGGGCGCGTCCGAAGGGGGCGGCTTTAGATGAAGGCACTCATCGTGGGCACCGGAGGCGTCGGCGAGTCGGTCGCGGCCATCGCCGCGCGGCGCGACCCCGGCGGCGAGCTGTTCGAGCGCATGGTGCTCGCCGACTTCGATCTCGCCCGGGCCGCGCGCGTTTCGCGCCGGCTCGGCGAGGAGCGGTTTCCGGCCGAGCAGGTCGACGGCATGGATCCCGACGCGGTGGCCGCGCTGGCCGCCAAGCACGGCGTCGACGTCGTCTGCAACTTCCTGCCCATCTACGCCGACCTCGAGGTGATGAAGGGCGCCCTCAAGGCCGGCGTCCACTACCTCGACACGGCGGCCTGCGACGACCCCGTGCTCCTGCCCGACGGCAGCAGCCGGCCGTTCTACGATCAGGTCCAGTTCGACTACCACGAGCGCTTCGAGCGCATCGGCAAGCTCGCCCTGCTCGGCAACGGCGTCGAGCCGGGCATGGCCGACTACTTCGCCCGGTACGCCGCCGACCACCTCTTCGACGAAGTCGAAGAGGTGGGGGTGCGCGACGGAGCGAACCTCGAGATCCCCGGCTACAAGGGCATCGCCTTCGGCTTCTCGGTGTGGAGCACGATCGACGAGTGCGTCACCCCGGCCATCGTCTGGGAGGCCGAGCGGGGCTGGTATGAGGTCGAGCCCTTCAGCGAGACGGAACGCTTCTTCCTGCCTGAGGGCATCGGTTACCAGGACATGGGCCACGTCGCCCACGACGAGGTCATCCACATCGGTCGCAACGCCGGGCTGCTCAAGGGAGTGCGCAGGGCGACCTTCAAGTACGGCCTCGGCGACGACTTCATCCACGCGATCGAGGTGCTAAGGAGCCTGAACTTGGACAGCGTCACGCCCGTGTCGGTGAACGGCATGATGGTCGCGCCGATCGACCTGGTGTCGGCGGCCGCCCCCGACCCCGTCGAGCTCGGCAAGTCGTTCGTGGGCAAGACGGCGGCCGGCACGTGGGTAAAAGGCCGTCGCGACGGCCTGACGCGCGAGGTGTACCTCTACCAGGTCGCCGACGGCCAGGAGACGGTCGAGCGGCTCGGCACCCAGGTGGTCACGGCGCAGACGGCCTTCACCCCGGTGATCGCTCTCGAGCTGCTGGCGACCGGCAAGCTCGCCGGCTACCGGGACAACCCCGAGAGCGGCGTGCGTTCGCCCGAGGAGTTCTGTGCCGACCCGTACGTGGCGCTCATGGCCGACTACGAGTTTCCAGGGGGCGTCATGGAGATGGACTCGCAGTACAAGCGGGCCCTGGAGCACGGCACGCTCACGGCGCCGCTGCAGACCGGGCCGGCGCAGGCTGCGCCGCTGCAAAGATAAGGCCGCGCCGCTGCAGGCAGCGCCGGCACGGGGGCGCCGCTGCAGAGACAGGGCAGCACCGGCGCAGACTCGAGGCCGGCTCAGGGGCAATGGGGCCTCACAGCAGAAGGAGCGCCGGCGCCGCCTCTGTGGCGGCGCCGGCGCTCCTTTGCGTGAAGCCCCGAAGATGCGTGCTACGGGGTCAGTCCCACTTCCACCAGGCGCCGCTGGCGACGCCCAGCGTGACGACGAGCGCAAGCCCCAGGGCGATTCTGCTGTAGAGCAGTGATTTCATGTTCCCTCTCTTGGTGAGCAAGCCGACGTGGACCGGGGTGCCGCGGGTGCGGCTAAGCCCACTTCTTGGCCGCGCCGCTCGCGACCGCGAGCGAAACGAACACCGCCACCAGCGCCAGCTTGGGATACATGCCCTTGAACAACTGCATCGAGACCCTCCCTCCCAGATGCGACCCAGCAGGTCGACCGCGGGTCACCACGGTGGCTGCGAGGCTTGTCGGGGGTATCGAGACCCCCCTTTGCTCACCCAGAGTACTACGCCAACCAGCTTTAGAGTGGCTTCCTAGACGAATGTCCTACGCGGTCGGTGCGGTGTGAGCGAGGCTCCGTGGGGTCGGATCTCGCCGTCCGGCGCGTTCCCACCCGATGCACCCCCGTTTGCCGACGGCGCCGACCGGTGACAAGCGGGCATGGCAACCGAAGCGACAGCGCGCGTGGCGGCCGACCGGCGCGTGCGTCACGAGATGCTCGACGAGGGCCGGCGTCTGGTCGACGCCGCGCGTGCCGAGGGGCTGGTACTACGGCTGCTCGGCGGCCTGGCCGTGCGCGAGCACTGTCGCAGCTTCGAGCTCTGCGAACGCGATTACTCCGACCTCGACATGGTCGGTCGGGCCAGACAGGCGCGCCGGTTGACGGCGCTCTTTCAGGGGTTCGGCTACGGCGAGAACCACGAGGTGAGCGCCGCGACGTCGAGCGCCCAGCTCCAGTTCGTGCGGCCCTGTGCGCACGCCGGCGAGGGCGGCCTCCGGCGCGCGCACGACGACGACCACGTCGATGTCTTCCTCGATACCTTCCGCATGGACCACGACGTCGCCCTGCTGAAGCGCCTGGAGATCGAGCCCTACACCGTCTCGCTCTCCGACCTGTTGCTGACGAAGCTGCAGATCTTCAGGCTCAACGAGAAGGACCTCCGCGACATCGTCACCCTGCTGGCCGACATCGATGTCGCCGGCCCGGATGGACCCGCTCAGGCCGACGCCGGCCGGATCGACGCCGGCTACATCGCCGGCCTGTGCGCCGACGACTGGGGCCTCTTTTACGACGTCACGATGAGCTTACAGCGCGTCGGCGAGGCGGTCGCCGGCTTCGGCTTGAACGACGCTCAGGCGGCGCGCGTGAACCAGGGCGTGCTGCGGCTGATCGCCGCTATCGACGGCGCGCCCAAGAGCTTGCGCTGGCGTGTGCGGGCGCGCGTCGGCACGCGCAAGGCGTGGCACAGCGAGCTCGACGACCAGGAGTGACGCAGGGCTCCTTTAGCGATCGCCCTGCTCTTTCGCGGGTTCGCGGGCTCCGGTGACGGAGGCGGCCGCGGCGGCGCGTCGCAGCTCGTCCCAGAGCGTTCGCACGTGCTCGCGCTCTGTGGCCTGTGCGCCGATCGAGACCCGCAGCATCTGGCGGCCCTTGACCTGCGACGGCGTGATGTAGGCGCGGCCCTCGAGGTTGACGGCCGCGGCGATGGCCAGGTTATGAGCGGCGAGTGCGCCTTCGTCGCCCGCCGACCTCTGAGGCACGTGGCGCAGGCAGACGGTCTGCAGCGGGACGGGCGCCAGCAGCTCCCAGCCGGGCTCGGCGTCGACGGCGGCGGCAAGCCACTGTGCGTGGCCGAGGTCGCGGCGGATGCGCGCCTGCAGGCCCTCGACGCCGTACTCGCGGATCAGAAACCAGAGCTTCAGGGCGCGAAAACGCCGCCCGAGCGGGATGCCCCAGTCACGCAGGTTCGGCGCCAGACCGTCCTGCGCGGTGCGCAGGTAACTCGGGTTCGTGCCCATGACCCGCACCAGATGCTCGGGGTCGCGGACGAAGTAGGCGGAGAGGTCGAAACCTGTGCCGAGCCACTTGTGCGGGTTCAGCACGAGCGAGTCGGCGCGCTCGACCCCCTCCCACATCCAGCGCTGCTCGGGGCAGATCATCGCCGAGCCGGCCAGCGCGGCGTCGACGTGCAGCCAGAGGCCGTGGCGCGCGGCGAGCGCGGCGACACCGGCGAGCGGGTCGAGCGCCGTGGTGGCCGTGGTGCCGACCGCGGCCACCACGGCGCACGGCCGCCGACCGGCGGCCAGGTCGTCGGCGATGGCGGCTTCGAGCAGGTCGAGGCGCACGGCGAAGGCGTCGTCGGTCTCGATGAGTCGCAGGTTCTGGGCGCCGAACCCGGCGAGGAGGGCGCCCTTGGGGATCGAGCTGTGGGCCTGGTCTGAGGCATACACCACGAGTGGCGCGTCCTCGCTCTGCAGGCCGCCGGCGTTCTGACTGAAGGAGCTGACGCGTTCACGCGCGCACAGCAGGGCGCACAACGTGGCCGTGCTGGCGCTGTCGTGGATCACGCCGCTGAACGCCTCGCTCAGGCCCAGCATCTGGCGCAGCCAGCTCATGACCACGACCTCGACCTCGGTGGCCGCGGGGCTGGTCTGCCAGCTCATGCCCTGCGGCCCGAGGCCGCCGGCCACGATGTCGGCGAGGACCGACGTGAGGTCGGTGTTGGAGGGGAAGTAGGCAAACCAGCCCGGATGGTTCCAGTGCGTGATGCCGGGCAGCACGATGCGGTCGAGGTCGGCGGCGATCGTCGCCAGCCCTTCGGGCTGCTGCGGCGGCGCGGGCGCCATGAGCGCCTCGATCTCGCCCGGCTGCACGCGACTCATCACCGGCAGCTCGCCGATGCGCTCGCGGTAGTCGGCGACCCAGTCCACGAGCTCGTGGCCCAGCGTGCGAAACTCCGTGGGGTCCACGTCACTCCTTCGTCGCGATGCAGGTTCGAGCGCCGGGCGCTCGTACGCCCGTGCCGCCGATTGTACTGGACAACGCGCCCATGGTCGCACGAACAGAAGGGGCGCCCATCAGATTCGCGGTCCTTGCCGAAGGGTACGTTCGTGGGACGTTCGGGAGCAGGTTCGCGACACTGGAGGACGCGCATGGCGTTCATCGACAAGACAAGCGAGATAGCGGCGGACGTACGCGCCGTCTACGAGGCCTGGACGGCCTTCGAGGACTATCCGACGTTCATGGAGACCGTCGAGACGGTGACGGTCGTCCAGGAGGACCGGCTGCACTGGGTCGCCGTGGTCGAAGACGACACCTACGAGTGGGATGCCGACGTCGTCGAGCACGTGCCCGACGAGAAGATCACCTGGCGGGCGATCGACGGCCGCGAGACCGGCGAGGTCCGTTTTGAGAAGCTCGCCGACGACAGGACCAAGGTCACCTACCAGCTCGAGTACGACCCGGCGGCCTGGGAGGGCAAAGGCGACACCGTGCGCCACTGGATGAACCGCCGCGTCGACAGGGATCTCGACCTCTTCAAGGAGATCGTCGAAGACGTGGCCTGAGTCCGGCTCGCCAGCCGTGCACGGGGCGGTGCGGCCGGTGTAGGGTCCGCCTACATGGTCGCCCTCGTCGTCATCGCCGCGATCCTCGTCCTCTATGGGGCCCTCTCGCGACCGCTCGACGCCCGCGGCGTCACGCCGGCGCTGGTCCTCATGCTCGCCGGCCTGGTCGTGGGGCCGTCGGAGCTCGGCTGGTTCAACGTGTCTCTGGGGGCGGCGACCGCTGAGCGCGTCGCCGAGCTCGCCCTGGCGCTCCTGCTGTTCGGCGACGCCGCGCGCATCGACCTGCGCTCGCTGCGCACACATCTGGCTTGGCCCGGCCGGCTGCTGCTCGTCGGTTTGCCGCTGACCATGGTCGTGGGCACGCTGCTGGGCCTCCTGATCTTTCCCGGCCTGGCCTTCGCGTCGGTCGCGCTGCTGGCCATCATGCTGTCGTCGACCGACGCCGCCCTGGGCCAGCGCGTCGTCACCGACGAGGCCGTCCCGGCTCGCGTGCGCCAGGCGCTGAACGTCGAAAGCGGCCTGAACGACGGCCTGGCCGTGCCCTTCTTTCTCGTCTTCGTCGACATCAGCCTGGCCGAGCTTCACGGCAGCCCCGTGACCGCCGTGATCGACCGCGCGGCCGCGCAGATCGGTTGGGGGCTCGTGGCAGGGGTCGGTGCGGCCGTCGCCGGCGCGCTGGTCGTGAGGTTCGCCGACAGTCGCGGCTGGATCGAGAGTCCCTGGCGACAGATCATGACGCTGGCCACCGCCATCGCGGCTTACTCAGGGGCGCAGGCGCTCGGGGGCAGCGGCTTCATCGCCGCCTTTGCCGGAGGCATGATCTTCGGGGCGCTCGTCGGCGCCGGCGGCGTCTCCTTCACGCGGTTCACCGAAGACGCCGGCGACCTGCTCGCCTGGGTCACCTGGATCGGCTTCGGCGCCCTCGCACTGGGGCACGCCCTGGGGGCGATCACCTGGCAGGTGGCGCTCTACGCGGTGCTCAGCCTCACCGTCGTGCGCATGGCGCCCGTCGCCCTGGCCATGCTCGGCAGCGGCGCGAGCACACCCACGGTCGCCTTCGTCGGCTGGTTCGGCCCTCGCGGCCTCGCCTCGATCGTCTTCGTGCTGATCGCCCTCGACGACCACGTGCCCGACGGCAAGATGCTCTTCACCACCGTGGCCTGTGTGGTCGCGCTCAGCGTGGTCGCGCACGGGCTGTCGTCGGCGCCGCTCGTGGGCCGCTACGCGCGCTGGTTCGCGGCGCACGTCGCCGCGCACAGCGGGGCCGAAGAAGCGGCGCCGACCAGAGAGCCGCCGGCGCGCCGCCGCACGGTGGGCTGACCGCCTACGACGGCCGCTCGGCCGCGACGGCCATCCCGCCACGACCGCCGCGCCGCGACGGCCGCCCGGCTACGACGGCCGTCTCGCTACGACCGCGGCTCGGTCAGTCGCTTCGTCATGCGGATCCGTGTGCCGCAGCCGACGTCTACGTCGAACTCGTCCATGAGGCTGGCTACGAGGTAGAGGCCGCGCCCGCAGTCGCTCAGCAGATCGGGCTCCCGAGGGTCGCAGCGGTTCACGTCGAGCCCGCAGCCGCGGTCGGTGACGAGCGCTGTGACGCTCTCCTGGTCGAGCCTGATCTGCACCTCGATGTCGGTAGGGCTGCCACTGTGCAGGATGGCGTTGGTGCAGCACTCGTGCACGCAGAAGGCGACGTTCCAGGCGATGCCGCGGTCGACGTCGTGAGCGCGCAGAAACGAACGGGCGCGCTCGATGTGAGCCGACAGTGCGGCGGCATCGACGGGCACCTTGAGTCGCAGCTCGAAAGGCCCGTACAGGGATGATGGAGAGTACAAGAGTCGCTCCGCTCGATCGACCACCTGGGCGGGGGCGCCCCGTCGCTTGCCGTCGCCGGGGGAGAGGACCCCGGCAGGAGCGACCCGGCGGTAGTTACCTGCTGCTACGGTTATGACCGACGGCGCTGAGGGGTAGCTGAGGGTCTGCTTGGAGCTTTCTGAGAAACCGTGGGCCACGCCACGATCATGAGCAGCGCTCCGGTAAAGAAGCAGACGGCGCCGGCGAAGGTGCCGCTGCTCGCCCAGGCCGGGCTTATCGCCACATCGGTCTTGGGCAGCACATAGGCGCCGACCGCCGACGCCATGAACGCGATCGAACCGAGCATGTTCAGCCAGGCGATGCGCCAGAACGCCGACCGTGGGCGCCACGTCAGAAACCGGCCCAGCGCCAGGACCGCGTACGTGCTCGACACCAGGAAAAGCACCGAGCCGTAGAAGTCGGGTCGCCAGACGACGCGATCGTACTGCTGCGCGGTCAGGCCCTGGACGAGCGCCAGCAGGGTCGTCGCGTTGAAGAACAGGGTGCCCGGGAACTGCGTGACGGCGGCCAGCCAGTCGCGGTCGTGGGGCAGCCAGGCACGCAGGCGTGCCGGCTGCGGCTGCCCGTCATGGGCTGTCCCGGTCGGCGCCAGGGCCGGGCTCTGGGCCTGCACGAGCTGACCGAACGACGCCAGCGTGAAGAAGATCGACGAGACGAAGAAGGTCGCGGCGTCGGCCGTCGTGCCGACGGCCGACGCGTACGCCGGCACCGAGCCGAGGGCGAACCCCGTCGAGCCGATCATGAACAGGGCGCCGACGGTCGTGTTGACGCGGTGCGGTCGGAGCACGTGCTCAGCCGTGACCGACGTCAAGGGAGCTGCCGGGCCTGGTGTCGTCGACGCCGGTGGGCGACGGCTCGGCGTCGCCGCCGGGTGCGGGCCGGGGTTCACCGTTGTCGCACCCGAGCGGCCAGGCGTCGATCTGGCGGATGGCCTCGTCGCGAAACTCGGCGCTGAACTCTGTCAGCGGATCGGCGCGCAGGACGTCTAGCGCGCGAGTCGCTTCGAAGTACTGCTCGCGCCAGAAGGCGGCGTCGCTTTCGCGACGGAGCGCCTCGCCTTCCCAATAGTCACACAGCTTCTTGAGCTTGCCCTTCTTCATCTCACGTCCGGCCGGCCTCGGCTCAGAGAGATAAGGCGCTGCGAGTGGTGACCTGACGCCGCTCAGCGGCGGTCTCCAGCTCATGATACTGCAGGGCCGGTGTCGCGTTGCCGGCGGGCAGGGTGTCGCATTGCTGGCGGACCGAGTGTCGCTTGCGGGCGCGGCTGCGGCCAGCCATACTGCGGTGACCACACAAATCGTTTTGTGAAACACAGGAGCACTAGCGGCTCACGCTGGGGCGCGGGTGGAGTGCATCGGGGTGCGGCAACGGGAGGCGACGTGCAGGCCGATCTGATCTTGACCAACGGCATCGTTTACACGGTCGACGCGCGCCGCTCGCGCCACGAGGCGGTAGCGATCAAGGACGGCCGCATCGTCGCGGTGGGCGACGACGCGCTGGTCGCCGAGTGCCGCGGTCCGCGCACGCGCGTCGTCGACCTGGGCGGCCGCCTCGTGCTGCCGGGCTTCATCGACGCCCACATGCACCCGCGGCTCTCGACGGTCGAGCTGTTCGAGGTGAACCTGTCCGCTTGCCATTCCGTCGGCGACTGCCTCGAGGCCGTCGCCCGCTTCGCCGCCGAGCATACCGAGCAGCCGGTGATCCGCGGCTGGGCGTGGTATCCGACCGAGGTCCCCGAGGGTGAGATGACGGCCGCGGCGCTCGATCGCGTCGTGGCCGACCGGCCCGTGCGTCTGGACGACGACAGTCAGCATACGCAATGGGTGAACAGCGCCATGCTGCGGCAGCTCGGCATCGGACGCGACGAGCCGGGCTGGGAGGGAGCCGTCGTCGAGCGCCTGCCCGACGGGTCGCCCTCGGGGCTTTTGCGCGAAGCCTGGCCGTGGGTCGATCGGGCCACGCCGCGCTACGACGCGACCGCCCACGCCGCCGCTCTGCGCAACTTTCAGCGCACGATCGCTGCGCGCTACGGCCTGACCACGATACACGATGCCGGGGACTGCCCGGGCGACGCGGTGCTCGACGCCTACCGGCTCCTCGAAGACCGCGGCGAGCTCACGGCGCGCTTCTGCCTGTCGCTGCAGTTCGACCCCGACCGACCCGCCGGCGAGCAGGTCGAGGCGGCGGCCGGCGAGCGGGCCCGCTTTGCGGGCCCGCTCGTACGCGCCGCCGCCGTCAAGCTCTTCACCGACGGCGTGATCGAGTCGCACACCGGCTATCTGGCCGAGCCGTACGCCGACCGGCCCGGCTTTTGCAGCGCGCCGGTCTGGGCGCCCGAGCGGCTGGTCGAGGCGTCGGTGGCCGCCGCCGCCGCGGGCTTTCAGCTTCACTACCACGCGATCGGCGACGCGGCCGTCTCGCTGAGCCTCGACGCGATCGCCGCCGCACGGCAGGCGGGCGGTCCGGCGGATCGCCGTGCCTCCGGCTCCGCGGGCGGTTCGTCCGGCGGCCCGGCGCCCGGGCGCGACATCATCACCCACCTGCAACTCGTCGACCCTGCCGACTACGAGCGCATGGCGGCGCTCGGCGTGGTGGCCGCGACCCAGCCGTACTGGTTCGCCAAGGATGCCATGTACGACCGGCTCCACTACCAGCCGTTCCTGGGTGAGCCGCGCGCCGGGCACCAGTACCCGATGAGGAGCCTCTTCGACCATGGCGTCGTCGTGGCGGGAGCCAGCGACTACCCGGTCTCGCCGCCGCCCGACCCGCTGCTCGCCATCCAGCGCGGCACGCTGAGGCGCGACCCGCTGGTCCCCGACCTGAGCTCGGAGCTCTGGCCGGAGGAGGCCGTGAGCGTGGAGCAGCTGATCGCCGCGTTCACGATCAACGGCGCCTACGCCAACTTCCTCGAGCATGAGACCGGCTCGCTCGAGGCGGGCAAGTCGGCGGATCTCGTGGTCCTGCGCGAGAACATCCTGGAACTGCCGGCGGAGCGCGTGAACGAGGCCACGGTGGAGCTCACCCTGTTCCGCGGCAAGCCGACGTTCGCAGCGGAAGCCTACGAGGGGATGGACCTGGCCTGAGGGGCCGGGCGATCGCCCGCGCGGGCCGCGGCGGCGCGTCTACCGGCGGGTCGACTCGCGCTCGAGCAGCGACAGGGGCAGCAGCCGGCGCGGCTCGGCGGGCGTCTCGCCGTGGACGAGCTCGATCAGCATGCCGGCGGCCTCGCGGCCGAGCGCTTCGCCGTTGTAGTCGAGCGTCGTCATGGGCGGCGAGCTCGTCGCGCCCAGGCCAAAGTCGCCGGGCGCTGCGATCATGAGCTCGCCCGGCACGTCGATGCCCAGCTCGGCGGCGCGGCGCAGCACGGCGATCGCCGGCAGCTCGTAGAGGCCGCACACGGCGTCGGGCCGGGTGGCCGGGGCGAGCAGTCGGACGGCGGTCTCGTGCAGCGCCGCCTCGGTGTCTTCGGGCACGACCTCGAGCCGCGGCCGGCGGTCGTGCTCCTCGCACCAGGCGTGGTAGGTGCGCACGGCGGTCTGGGTCCAGAAGTCGGAGGTCATCCAGGTGATGGCGGCGATGTCGCGGGCGTCGCGGGCGGCGAGGTGGTCGAGCATGAGGCGCGTCGCCGCCCGCGCGTCGCCGTCGACCCAGTAGCCTTCGTCGGGGCGGTCGGGGTCGCGGCCGATGGTCACGTAGGGCAGATGCCGGGCGCGCAGGAAGGCGATATTGCGGTCGCCGGCGACCGGGTCGGCCACGATCGCGCCGTCGAGCAGCAGCCGGTCCCAGTAGACGTCGCTCTCTGACTCTGGCACCAGGACGAGCGCGAGCTCACTGCCGTAGGTCGCCTCAGTGACGCCCTTGATGAGCTTGTAGTAGTACTCGAGGTCGGCCGGCGACACCGCCGGGCTCGCGATGTTGACGGCGCACAGCATGATCACGCCGGTGCCGCCGGCCTTGAGGCTGCGCGCGCCGGGGTGCGGCCGGTAACCGAGCCGCTCGGCGGCGTCGCGCACCCGCCGGCGGGTGACCGGCGAGACGGGGCGCTTGCCGTTCAGGGCGTGCGAGACCGTGGTCGGCGACACTCCGGCCAGGCGTGCGACATCCCTGATGTTGACCTCTTTGCGGCTCTCCATGCTGTACGGGCGATCGTGCTGGTGCGGGCATCTGTTGTGCGGGCGTCTTGCTGTGCGGGCGTCGTGCTGTGCGGGCGTCGTGCTGTGCGGGCGTCGTGCCGTGCGGGCATGTGCGGCGTGGTGAACCGGCCTTGCACCGCCCAAGGCCACTGTATATCATGTTCTCTACGTCAGCAAATCGTTTTGCAGAAACGAGCCGTGGGGGGAGCGTCATGGGCACGATGTCTCGGGCTTCGTCGCGTCGGTATCTGGCCGCCCTCGGCGTGATCGCCCTTCTGGCGCTCGCCGGTGGTCTTGCGGTGAGCCTGAGTCGCGCCTTTGCCGCCAGCAGCAGCCCCGCCCCCGCGGGCAAGGTGATCCTGCGCCTCGGCTGGACAACCGAGCCCGACAACCTGAACCCGTTCATCGGCTACACCAACGACACCTACGAGATCTGGGCCCTCAACTACTCGTATCTCTTCGGCTGTGGCGACCACAACCAGCCCACGCTCGACCTGGCGGCCGCCTTTCCCACCCAGGCCAACGGCGGCATCTCGGCCGACGGCAAGACCTGGACGATCCACATCCGCAAGGGCGTGAAGTTCCAGGACGGCGTGCCCCTGACCGCCGCCGACGTCGCCTTCACCTACACCTACATCATCAAGAACGACATGACCAACCTGACCAACTACACGCAGGGCATCAAGACGGTGACGGCGCTCGACCCCACCACGGTGCGGATCGTCTGCTCGGCGCCCAAGGCCGACCTCGAGCGGGCTCTGGTGCCGATCCTGCCCGAACACATCTGGGCACACGTCTCGCCCAAGGCGGCCGCCACCAGCTACGTCAACAAGCCCCCCATCGTCGGCAGCGGGCCGTTCCAGACCGTCAAGTTCGTCAAGGGCAGCTATGTGGAGATGGTCAAGAGTCCGTACTGGTACGGCAAGCAGCCGGCCATCGACCAGATCTACTTCGAGCTCTACCAGGACCCCGACACCATGGTCTCCGACCTGAAGACCGGCGCTCTCGACGGCGTCGACGGCGTGCCCGAAGCCCAGTTCAAGGCGCTCGAGAAGGTTCCGGGCTTCAAGGCCGTCGCCTACAACTACTACGCTTGGGACTACCTCGAGTTCAACTGCTACGACCAGTCGAGCTCATTGGGCAACCCGGTGCTGCGCGACTGGCGCTTTCGCAACGCTTTAAACTACGCGATCGACCGGGCGCAGCTCTGCTCGGTCGCCTACAGCGGCCTCGCCACCCCGGGCACCACCATCATCCCGCCGCACACCTTCGCCGACCCCGACTACCACTGGCAGCCGTCGGCGAGCGAACTCTACACCTTCGACCCGGCCAAGGCCGCCCAGCTTCTCACCCAGGCCGGCTACCCGCTCAAGAACGGCGTGCGGCTGAACAAGCAGGGCAAGCCCATCACGCTGCGCCTCTTCGCCACGACCGACGACAGCTCGACCCAGATCGACGCCAAGCTCATCGCCGGCTGGCTCGACAAGCTCGGCCTCAAGATCAAGCTGTCTGTCCTGGACGTCGGCCAGTTCACGTCGCTCATCTACAACTACCAGGGAGGCGCCTGGAAGCCCGACTTCGACCTGACCGTGTGGGACTGGGGCTCCTACTACGACCCCGGCCAGACGCTCAACTGTCTCACCACCAAAGAGATCGGCAGCCTCAACGAGCCCTTCTGGTCGAACGCCCAGTACGATGCCCTGGCCCTACAGCAGGGGCGCACGCTCGACCCCCGACAGCGCCAGGCCATGATCTGGCAGATGCAGCAGATCATGTACCAGCAGTCGCCCTGGATAGTGCTCTCCTACCCTGAGGACCTCGAGGCCTATAACACCGCCAAGTGGACCGGCTGGACCCAGTGTTCGGCGGCACCGGTCCCGCCTTCAACTGCGAGGGCAACTACGACACCTACCTGAACCTGCAGCCCCGGATCGCGGCGTCGAGCGATGGCGGCGGCAGCACGACCCTGGTCGTCGTGGCGATCGTCGTGGTGATAGTGGCGGCCGGTGTGGTCATGGGCGTGGTCGCGCGAAGCCGGCGCCGTCGCCGGCTGGCCGCCGAAGAGGTCTGATCGCGAGAGCAG
>CAVTCH010000014.1:0-266847 GCA_963733255.1 uncultured Actinomycetes bacterium | reverse complement strand
GGTCGTCCAGGTCGAGCCGCCGTCGGTGGAGTACTCGGTGCGGACGATCGGAGCTCCGTCGCCCGGCGTGGCCGTGAACGTGAGCGACACCGGCTTGTTGGTCCACGTGGTGGTCGGCAGACCGCTGATCGTGGTGTTGGGCATACGCGGGTCCATGAGCACGACGAGCGTCTGCACGGCGCTCACGTTGCCACACTTGTCGGTCGCCGTGTAGTCGAAGCTGTAGCTGTGCGCCTGGCCGTCCGCGGGCGCCGGCACGGCGATCTGCGCGGTCGTGCCGGTCGTGGTCGTCCACGAGGTCGTGCCCGTGGGACGGTAGCTCACGCTCTGCACGCCGGAGCCCGGATCGGTGGCCGTGAGGTTGACGGTGACGGCGCTGTTGTGCCAGTAGGCGTCGGCATCGCTCGAGACGGTCGGCCCCTGGGTGTCGACGCGCACGGTGCACGTCTTGGTAGCGCTTGTGTTGCCGACTTCGTCGGTCGCGCGGTACTCGTAGGTGTGCACTCCGTCATTGGAGCCGTTGGGCGGTGCGGAAACGGTGAACTGTGCGGTCTTGCCCGTCGTGGTCGTCCACGATGACGTGCCCGCGGGACGGTAGCTCACGCTCTGCACGCCGGAGTCTGGATCGGTGGCCGCGAGCTGCACGGTCGCGTCGGAGTTATGCCACGACGAGCCGGCATTGTCGATGACCGTAGGTGCGGTGGTGTCGATGTTGACCCAGCCGGCGTGCGGGTTCTCGGCGTTACCGACGTTGTCGACGGACCAGTAGCTGATCGCGTGCGAGCCATCGCTACTCACCACGAATGGGCCCTGGTAGGTGGTCTTGGGGCCGTTGTCGACGGTGTAGTAGGTCGCCGCCACCCCGGACTCACCATCGCTGGCGCTGAGGGTCACGACGACGCTCGCGATGCTCCAGCCCGTCGAGCCGTCGGTCTGAAGATTCGTCGCGGTGGTCGTCGGCGCGACCAGGTCGATGTTCACATAGCCGGTCTGCAGGGGGCTCTGAGCACTCGATGAGTCGGTGACGTAGTAGTCGACCTCATGGCTACCGTCACCGGCGACCGGGAAGCTCGTCGAGTCGGCGCCCACCAGCACCCAGCCGGCGCCGGCGGTGTAGTGGATGGTGAGCGGTGGATTGACGCCGCTCGCGTTCAGGGTCACGGGGCCGCTGCCGTTCTGCCAGTTCGAGTAGGCGTCGTTGGCAAGGCCGGTGGCCTGGACATAAGGATTCGAGATGTTGACCCAGCCGGTGTGTGTGCTCTCGACGTTGCCGACGTTGTCGACCGACCAGTAGGTGATGTAGTGCTGATCGGTGCCCGAGACCGTGAACGGCCCCGAGTACGTCTGTGCGCTGCTGCCGTCGAGGGTGTAGTAGGTGGCGGCGCTGCCGCCGGTCGTGCCCGAACCGCCGTCGGTGGCCGAGAGAGACACGAGCTGACTTGTGCTCCGCCAGCCGGTGTGGCTGTCGGGCTGCAGGCCGCTGGCGAGAGTCGTCGGCGCGGTCGTGTCGATCCACACGGTGCAGGAACCGATGGCGCTGCTGTTGCCGGCGGTGTCGACCGCATAGTACTGGTAGGTGTGGCTGCCGTCGCCCGAGCCGTCGGGCGGGGCCTGCACGGTGAACGAGCCGCCCGACGCCAGTGTCCAGGTCGAAGCGCCCTGCACCTTGTAGTAGGTGCCGGCGAGGTTGCTGCCGCCGCTGTCGGCCGCGGTGAGCGTGACCGTCACGGCGATCTTGTGCCACGACGAGTCGGCGTTGTCGGTGACCGTCGGCGCGGTCGTGTCGATGTTGACGTAGCCGGTGTTCGTGCTCTCGGTGTTGCCGGCGTTGTCGACCGACCAGTAGGTGACGGTGTGCGAGGCCTGGCCGCTCACCGGGAAGGGCGTCGTGTAGGTCTTGGTGCCGCTGCCGTCGAGCGTGTAGTAGGTGGCCTTCACGCCCGACAGGGCGTCGCTGACGTTGAGCGTGACCGTCTGCCCGCTGTTGACCCAGCCCGTGGTGGCGCTGCTCTGCAGGTTCGTCGCGCTGGTGCTCGGCGCGGTCGTGTCGATGTTGACGTAGCCGGTGTTCGTGCTCTCGGTGTTGCCGGCGTTGTCGACCGACCAGTAGGTGACGGTGTGCGAGCGGTCGCCCGAGACGGTGAACGGCGTCAGGTAGGTCTGCCTGCTGCCACCGTCGAGGGTGTAGTAGGTGGCTTTCACGCCCGACAGGGCGTCGCTTCCGGTCAGGGTCACGAGTTGGCCAGCGGTGACCCAGCCGGTGGTGGCGCTGGTCTGCAGGTTCGTCGCGCTGGTGCTCGGCGCGGTCGAGTCGATGTTGACGTAGCCGGTGTGGGTGCCCTCGGTGTTGCCGGCGTTGTCGACCGACCAGTAGGTGATGTAGTGGTGGCCGGCGCCCGAGACGCCAAACGGCACTGAGTACGTCTGTGTGCCGCTGCCGTCGAGGGTGTAGTAGATCGACTTGGGCCCCGACAGAGCGTCGCTGGCGTTGAGCGTGACCGTCTGCCCGGTGTTGACCCAGCCCGTCGAGTCGCTGGTCTGCAGGTTCGTCGCGGTGGTGCTCGGCGCGGTCGTGTCGATCCACACGGTGCAGGAACCGATGGCGCTGCTGTTGCCGGCGGCGTCGACCGCATAGTACTGGTAGGTGTGGCTGCCGTCGCCCGAGCCGTCGGGCGGGGCCTGCACGGTGAACGAGCCGCCCGACGCCAGTGTCCAGGTCGAAGCGCCCTGCACCTTGTAGTAGGTGCCGGCGAGGTTGCTGCCGCCGCTGTCGGCCGCGGTGAGCGTGACCGTCACGGCGATCTTGTGCCACGACGAGTCGGCGTTGTCGGTGACCGTCGGCGCGGTCGTGTCGATGTTGACGTAGCCGGTGTTCGTGCTCTCGGTGTTGCCGGCGTTGTCGACCGACCAGTAGGTGACGGTGTGCGAGGCCTGGCCGCTCACCGGGAAGGGCGTCGTGTAGGTCTTGGTGCCGCTGCCGTCGAGCGTGTAGTAGGTGGCCTTCACGCCCGACAGGGCGTCGCTGACGTTGAGCGTGACCGTCTGCCCGCTGTTGACCCAGCCCGTGGTGGCGCTGGTCTGCAGGTTCGTCGCGCTGGTGCTCGGCGCGGTCGTGTCGATGTTGACGTAGCCGGTGTTCGTGCTCTCGGTGTTGCCGGCGTTGTCGACCGACCAGTAGGTGACGGTGTGCGAGGCCTGGCCGCTCACCGGGAAGGGCGTCGTGTAGGTCTTGGTGCCGCTGCCGTCGAGCGTGTAGTAGGTGGCCTTCACGCCCGACAGGGCGTCGCTGACGTTGAGCGTGACCGTCTGCCCGCTGTTGACCCAGCCCGTGGTGGCGCTGGTCTGCAGGTTCGTCGCGCTGGTGCTCGGCGCGGTCGTGTCGATGTTGACGTAGCCGGTGTTCGTGCTCTCGGTGTTGCCGGCGTTGTCGACCGACCAGTAGGTGACGGTGTGCGAGCGGTCGCCCGAGACGGTGAACGGCGTCAGGTAGGTCTGCCTGCTGCCACCGTCGAGGGTGTAGTAGGTGGCTTTCACGCCCGACAGGGCGTCGCTTCCGGTCAGGGTCACGAGTTGGCCAGCGGTGACCCAGCCGGTGGTGGCGCTGGTCTGCAGGTTCGTCGCGCTGGTGCTCGGCGCGGTCGAGTCGATGTTGACGTAGCCGGTGTGGGTGCCCTCGGTGTTGCCGGCGTTGTCGACCGACCAGTAGGTGACGACGTGCGACTTCTGGCCGCTCACCGTGAAGCCGGTCGTGTAGGTCTGCGTCGCGCCACCGTCGAGCGTGTAGTAGGTGGCCTTCACGCCCGACAGGGCGTCGCTTCCGGTCAGGGTCACGAGCTGGCTGCCGGTGATCCAGCCACTGGTAGCGCTGGTCTGCAGCCCCGCGGCGGTCGTGGTCGGCGGCGTGATGTCGATCAGGTAGGTGAGTATCGTGCCGGCGGCGCCGGTCGCCCAGAGTTCGCTGTTCGAGGACGCGATGGCCTGGAGGGCCTGGGTCGAACCCGATGTCTGGGTGCTCCAGTTCGTACCGCCGTTGGATGTGTAGCGTATCGTTCCGCGGTT
The DNA here is from genome assembly GCA_963733255.1 of uncultured Actinomycetes bacterium. Lineage (GTDB taxonomy): Bacteria > Actinomycetota > Thermoleophilia > UBA2241 > UBA2241 > Bog-752. The sequence goes on along the minus strand of CAVTCH010000014.1, from coordinate 262,788 downwards.
GCCCACCTCCCAGCCGTTGTTCGCGCTGATGAAGGCAGCCCCGTTGAGCTGCTGCGACGCGGCGGTTTGAGCAGTCCAGCTCGTGCCGCCGTTCGTCGTGTGCCAGCTTGCCCCGCCGGAGCCGGTCGCCCAGCCGTTGCTGGTGTCGACGAAGTTGACGCCGTACAGCGTGGTCGTGGTGCTCGGCACCGAGGTCGGCGTGCTCCAGAGGGTCCCACCGCTGACGGTGAAGCGGACGGTGCCGGCGCTGCCGACCACCCAGGCGGTCGTCGCGCTGGCGGCGGTCACTGCCCGCAGGGTGTTGGTCGTGCCGGATGTCTGAGCGGCCCAGGTCGTGCCGTTGCTCGTGTAGTAGATGTAGCCACCGCTGCCGACCACCCAGCCGGTGGTCGCATTGACAAGGGCTACGCCGTAGAAGCTGTAGGACGTGCTGCCCACTGTCTGCGCCGTCCAAGTCGTGCCGCCGTTCGTGGTGTGGTCGACCACGCCGGCGGCGCCGACCGCCCAGCCGTTGTTGGCATCGACGAACGTCACTCCGTTGAGCTGCTGCGTAGTGTTCGATGTCTGCGCCGTCCAGGTCGTACCGCCGTTCGTCGTGTGGAGGATCGTGCCGGCGGCGCCGACGGCCCAGCCGGTACTCTGGCTGACGAACGACACGCCGTAGAGGGTCTGCGTCGAGCCAGAGGTCTGCGCGCCCCAGACGTTGTACGTGGCGGCGAAGGCCGGTTCGACCCGCAGGCCAAGTCCGGCCACCAAAGCGCACGCCAACGCGACCGCGAACACGCGCAGGACGAGCATGCTCCGGCGACGCACGGACCGCGGCCTTTCGCAGCGCCACGCTGCCGGTGCTTCTCTCGCGATCGCTCCCATGGCTGGCTCCTCCCACCTTCAGGCCTGTGCTGATCGGCCATCGCTGCAGCGTGGCATTCGGCAGGGACGTTGCGTGCCCTGCATCCTCGCTTCATCTCGAGGTCGGTCCAGTCTGACCTGATCGCGCCCTCTGCCTGCGCGGTCCGCAGCGCTGGCACACGGCCGTCCGCGGCGGTTTCCGCCTGTTACTAGTTTCGGCAGTTCACGCGTCTACTGGACGCATAAGACGCGGTTTTAGACGAATGGACACCCCCTCGCCGGGAAATAGCGGGCACCGCGCTCGACGACATCTCCACCGGCCTGCCAGAGAACCGGATCGGCTTCTCTGGAGCGCCGGGGTCATCGAGAACGACGTCCGCGAACGTCAGTCGGAGGTGCGGGCGGCCGTGCGAAGACCGGCGCGAGATCCCAAGGGACCCTGATACGGCGCTCCCCGAGGACGAGGAGTCTACAGGAGGCAGTCAGACGGCAGGGGCAGCCGTCACTCCCGGTACTGATGAACCCGAAAGCCGCCGGCGCGCGCGAGCTCGTCTTTGCGGGCTTCGTCGAGGTCGTCCCAGACCATCTCGTGGACGAGCTGCTCGAAGCCGATCTCGGGTCGCCAGCCCAGGCGCTCGCGAGCCTTGGCGGCGTCGCCGACGAGGCTCGCGACCTCGGTCGGGCGGTGGTAGCGGGGGTCGACCTTCACTAGCACGCGGCCGGGAGTCAGGCGCTCGGCGGCGGCCTCATCGGCGGTTGCCCCAACGCCGTCCGAGCTGGCTGCGCCGCCCGCGGCGACCGATGAGCCGGGCTCGCCGCCGCCGTTGCGGGCGCGGGCGAGAAGGTCGGGGTCGACGGAGTCGATCACCCCGACCTCGTCGAGGCCCGCTCCGCTGAACGCGAGGCCGATGCCGGCCTCGGCGAAGGCGCGCTCGCAGAACTCGCGCACCGAGTGCTGCTCGCCGGTGGCGATGACGTAGTCGTCCGGCTCGTCTTCCTGCAGCATCAGATGCATGGCCCGCACGTAGTCGCGGGCGTGGCCCCAGTCGCGCTGCGAGGCGAGGTTGCCGAGGAAGAGGTCGTCCTGCAGGCCCAGGGCGATGCGGGCGACGGCACGGGTGATCTTGCGGGTCACGAAGGTCTCGCCACGGATCGGGCTTTCGTGGTTGAAGAGGATGCCGTTCGAGGCGTGCATGGCGTAGGCCTCGCGGTAGTTCACGCAGATCCAGTAGCCGTAGACCTTGGCCGCCCCGTACGGGCTGCGCGGGTAGAACGGCGTGGTCTCGCGTTGCGGCACCTCCTGCACCAGGCCGAACATCTCCGACGTGGAGGCCTGGTAGAAGCGCGTGCGGGCTTCGAGCCCGAGGATGCGCATGGCCTCGAGCAGGCGCAGCGTGCCCAGAGCGTCCGAGTTGGCCGTGTACTCGGGCGTCTCGAAGCTGACTTGCACGTGGGACTGGGCCGCGAGGTTATAAATCTCGTCGGGCTGGGTCTCCTGGACGATGCGCACGAGGTTGGTGGCGTCGGTCATGTCGCCGTAGTGCATGAAGAAGCGCACGCCGGGCTTGTGCGGGTCGTCGTAGAGGTGATCGACGCGGTCGGTGTTGAACAGGCTGGCGCGGCGCTTGATGCCGTGTACCACGTAGCCCTGCTCGAGCAGGTGCTCGGCCAGGTAGGCGCCGTCCTGCCCGGTGACCCCGGTGATGAGTGCCGTCTTCGTCACTGCCTTCTCCCCTCGCCGGCGGCATGTTCGACGTACCATTCGTAGGTCGAGCGGATGCCCTCCTCGAGCCCTCTCTGCGGCCGCCAACCGAGCGCGGTGACGCGGCTCACGTCGAGCTGCTTCTGCGGCGTGCCGTCGGGCTTGCTTGCGTCCCACTCGATCGGTCCTGTGTGGCCGACCACGCGCTGGGTGAGCTCGGCCAGCTCGCGGATGGTCTGGTCGCGGCCGGTGCCGACGTTGACGAGGCCGTCGGGCAGGTCGGTCGCGGCGACGTGCTCCAGGAGGTAGACGACCGCTTCGGCCAGGTCGTCGACGTGCAGGAACTCGCGCCGCGGCGTGCCCGTCCCCCAGAGCACGACCGGCGCCATCGGCTGGCGGGGCGCGCCGTCTGCGCCCGGCAGGCCGATTTTGGCCTCGTGGAACTTGCGGATCATGGCCGGCAGCACGTGGCTCGTGCGCAGGTCGAAGTTGTCGCCGGGACCGTAGAGGTTGGTCGGCATCAGCGAGATGTAGTCCGTGCCGTACTGGCGATTGAGGCTGCGGCAGAGCTCGATACCGGCGATCTTGGCGACCGCGTAGGCGCGGTTGGTCTCTTCGAGCGGTCCGGTGAGCAGGTACTCCTCTTTGAGCGGCTGCGGCGCCTCGCGCGGGTAGATGCACGAGCTGCCCAGAAAGACGAGCTTCTCGACGCCGGCGCGGAAGGCCTCGGCGATGACGTTGAGCTCGATCGCAAGGTTGACGGCGATGAACTCGTAGGGCTGCTCCCAGTTGGCGACGATGCCGCCGACCTTGGCCGCGGCAAGGACGACCACCTGGGGGCGCGCGCGCCCGAAGAACGCGCGCGCGGCCGCCTGGTCGGTCAGATCGACCTCGGCGACGTCGGCGAGGATGAGCTCGTCGTGGCCGTGGCGCTGCAGCGCGCGGGCGATGGCGCTGCCGACGAGCCCGCGGTAGCCGGCGACGAGGATGCGCGAGTGGGTGTCGATGCCCTTGCCCTCCTCTGACGTGTCTCGGCGGCCGGGTTGGATTGTAGCACTCGGGAGACCGCCGGCGACGCGGCCGCGGAGCGGTTTCCCTTGCCGCCGTCGAGGGAAGGCCGCACGAAATGGAGGACTACATCGCTCCGACTTGCACGGCTCGGGTTCGAGCCTCGGTGTCGGGTGGAGCTGACACACGAGGTGCTGGATCATGAGAGGGAGGCTCTCCCCACAGACGGTCGCGCGCTACTGCGCGCTTCACCCCTGGCGGACCATCGGCCTCTGGGCCGTGCTCCTTCTGGTCGCCTTCGGGACCATCTCCACGCTGCTGTCGGGGGCGCTGACGGCGCAGTACAGCTTCTTCGGCAATCCGCCGTCGCAGGTCGGCGCCGACCTGCTCAGCCAGCGCATGGGCATGCCGCAGAAAGCCGACGAGATCGTGATCGTCAGCTCCCCGGCCCAGACGGCTGCGAGCCCCGCGTTCCGTCAGAAGGTCCTCGGCATCCAGAGCCGGATCGCGGCGCTCGGACCGGGAGTCGTCGATAGCGTGGTGAGCGCGTTCCAGGGCGGCAGCCCGGCTTCGATGATCTCGGCCAACGGCCACTCGGCCATCATCCCCGTCGTCATGGCCGGCGACGTGGTGCAGGCGAGCAAGAACATCGACAAGGTGCAGGCCGTCGTGCACGGCGCGAACGGGAGCGGCGGCTTTCGGACGCTGATCACCGGCACTGCCAGCATCAACTCCGACTTCAGCCACCAGGCGACCGCCGACCTGCGCAAGGGAGAGGGCATCGGCCTGCCGATCGCCCTGATCATCCTGCTGATCGTCTTCGGCACGGTCGTGGCCGCGAGCCTGCCGATCTTCCTGTCGCTGATCGCCATCACGCTGGCGGTGGCGCTCACCGCGATCCTCGGCCACCTGTTCAGCGTGTCGACGTTCGCGGTGAACATGATCACGCTGATCGGCCTGGCGGTGGGCATCGACTACTCCCTGTTCATCGTTTCACGCTTCCGCGAGGAGCTGGCCCGGGGCCGCTCGACGATCGACGCCGTGGCGGTCGCCGGCGGCACGGCGGCCCGCGCCGTCTTCTTCAGCGGCATGACCGTGGTGCTCGCCCTCTGCGCCCTGCTGCTGGTGCCGACCAACATCTTCGTGAGCCTGGGCGCCGGCGCCATCCTGGTGGTAGCGATGGCGGTGTTCGCGGCGCTCACGTTGCTGCCGGCGGTGCTCGGCTTGCTCGGGCCGCGAGTCAACCGGCTGCGTCTGCCGTACCTGGGCCGGCGCGTCATGAGCGCCCGCGCCGCGGGCCGGCCGCCGGTCATGGCGCGCGTCGCGCGGGCGGCCATGCGGCGGCCGGTCGTCTCGCTGGCGGTCGGCGCCGGCGTCATGCTGCTCGTGGCGGCGCCACTGTTCGGCATGAAGACCGGCGTTTCGGGCGTGAACACGCTGCCGGACAGCTTTCAGTCCAAGCAGGGGTTCGCGGTGCTCGCGAGCCAGTTCTCGGCGGGACTCGCGAGCCCCACGCAGATCGTGATCGATGGGCCGGCGGCCTCGCCGCAGGTGCAGGCCGCCGTCTCGCGGCTGCGCGCGACTCTGGCGGGCGACAAGGCGTTCGGGACCGTGCAGTCGCAGACCGACAGGGCCGGCAACCTCACGCTGCTCTCCGTGCCGATCGCGGGCTCGTCGACCAGCGATCTGGCCATCGCCAAGGTGCGCGAGCTGCGCGACACCTACATCCCCCAGGCGTTCGCCGGCAGCCCCGCCAAGGTCTACGTGACCGGCCCGACCGCCTTCAACGTCGACTACATCGACATCGTCAACTCCTACTTTCCGTGGGTCGTCACGCTGGTGCTGGCGCTGAGCTTCGTCCTTCTGATGCTCGCCTTCCGGTCGGTGGTCGTGCCGGCCACGGCGATCGCCATGAACCTGTTGAGCGTGGGCGCGGCCTACGGCCTGATCACGCTCGCGTTCCAGCACGGGGTCGGCGCCGGACTGTTCGGCTTTCAGAGGGTGGCCGCCATCGAGCAGTGGGTGCCGCTCTTTTTGTTCTCGGTGCTGTTCGGGCTGTCCATGGACTACCAGGTCTTCCTGCTGTCGCGCATCAAGGAGGAGTACGACCGGACCGGCGACAACCGGCATGCCGTCAGTCAAGGGATAGGCGTGACGGCCGGGATCATCACCGGCGCCGCGCTCATCATGGTCGCCGTGTTCGCGGGGTTCGCCAGCGGCAAGCTCGTGATGTTCGAGCAGATGGGCTTTGGCCTGGGCGTGGCGATCCTGCTCGACGCGACGCTCGTGCGCATGCTGCTGGTGCCGTCGGCGATGAGCCTGCTCGGCAAGGCGAACTGGTACCTGCCGCGCTGGCTCGAGTGGCTGCCGCGCCTGACGATCGAGAGCACGCCGATGCCGCTGCCGGGTGAGGTCGCCGGCGATGGGCTCGCCGGTGGCGACGCGGCAGGAGAAGGCGTCGCGGCGGCAGTCGAGGCGGGATCGCAGATCCCGCCGTCCGAGCCGCGGCGAGCTGCCTAGCGATCGCCGCGCGCCGGCGCGCGGCGTAGCGACTGCTTGCGTCTGCGCGTCCGCTCTTTGTGCCGCGACGCTCATCGTGCGATGCTTGTCGGGCTTGCTCTCGGTTCGTCGACACGGCGCGGTCCAGGGGGGTCGTCGACGGTGAAGGACGCGGTCACGGTCATCGGCATCGACGTGGCGGCGGTGCGACCCAGCACCGCGGTCGCGTTGCGGGTCGGTCGCACGGCCCAGGTGGTCGAATGGATGGAGGCCGATCACCGCCAGCCCGACCAGGTCGCCGCCATGATGGCCTGGATCGAGCGACACGCGCCGGAGGTCGTCGCGATAGACGCCCCGCAGGGCTTCAAGCGCTCTCCTGGGAAATCAGGCCTCGCGCTGCCCATGACGCCGTCGTCACGAGCCTGCGACCGCGAGCTGCTCGCTCGCCACATCAGCCTCTATCAGGTCCCGTCAAAGGCCGCCGTCGCGGCCGGTGAGGCCCGCCTGCCCGACTGGATGGCGGCCGGCTTCGACTACTTTCGGCGCTTGCGCCGGGCCGGCTTCGAGATCCCCGACGGCGCGGTCATGCCCGGCATGCTGGGCGGCGCCCCCGCCGTGATCGAGGTCTATCCGTACGGTGCGTTCGCCGCGCTGCTGGGCGCCCTGCCGCCGAACAAGTCGACCCGGGCCGGCCTGCGTCTGCGGGTCGTCACTCTGCGTCGCGCGGGCCTCGTGTGGGACGAGTACTTCGACCACGACTCGCTCGACGCCTTGGCCGCGGCGCTGACGGCGTGGCGTTTTCAACAGGGCCGCGCGACGCCGCTCGGCGACTCGCGCGAGGGCCTGATCTGGCTGCCGGTGCCGCCGGCGGAGCTGCGCGACACCTACCTGTCGCTCTGAGGCCGAGAGGCGGCCGGACAAGGAGCCGGCGGCGTCCATTCGGTCGCCAGGCGTCGCAGGAGTCGCGCCATCTCCAGCCGGTCTTCGTCGGTCCAGCCCCGAATCGCGCCGGCCACCGCGCCACGGCGCACCTGCTTCAGTTGCCGCAGGGCGTTGTAGCCCTCGACGGTGGGCACGAAGATGGGCCGCACCCTGCCTCGCCAGCACTGCGCCGCGAAGTCGCTCCGGTAGATGAGACGCCTGTCTTCGAGGCGGCGCAGTTCGCGACTCACGGTGCTGCGCGAGAGTCCGAGCGCGGCCGCCAGGTGCGATGGTCGTGCGGACCGGGATCGCACGATGCGATCGAGCAGCGCGTAGAGCGCCGGCTGTGCTTTCCAGGCGGCCCACGAGTCTGGGACTCCGCCCTGGGCGAGGAGCTGGTCGTGACGCCGCGGCCGGGCGCAGGAGAACGTGACGAGAGTGAGGGCGTCCTCGATGGCCGCGACGACGGGGTCGCCAAGCGGCTCCGCGAGGCCGTCGTTGAGGTGGGAGGTGCCCATTGATGCAGGCTAGGGCGGGCGACCTGTTCGCGAAAGGCTGCGGTGGTGTGGTGTGGGTGTCGGTGTCTTTTTGTTGCAATTTACAATTTTCGGTGAGCGACCCTACAGACACACGCAAGCCCACTCGCGCGCAACGGCCCAACGCTCCCGCGCCTCAGCCGTCCGGCAGTGGGGCGGCCAGATGTACACTCACAGAAAGACGCGCCGCACGTGTGGCGAGAGGAGATGCCAGGGCGATGACGGAGATCACGTTCACCGGTGGGTTCAGGGTGCGGGCTGAGTGCGACGGCCCCACGACGAGCGCTTCGCCGTGAGCCGCGCCTTCGTAAAGGAAGACGACGAGGCGCCTGACGAGCCGCTCCGCGAGCGCCCCGTCAGCGAGCACCCGAACTACGTGACCCGGTCGGGTCTCGCGCAACTCGGCGCGCGGATCGAGGATCTCGAGGCGGAACGACTCGGGCTCGCCCGCAGCGACGAAGACGACGCCGCGGCCGATCGTCTGCGCTACGTCGAGCGCGACCTGCGCTACTACCGGCGTCGCCTCGAGACGGCGCTCGTGGTCGATCCCCCGGGCCCGGCGGTCGGCACTCCCGACGCGGCGGCCACCGGCACACTCGGCGCGGTGGCATTCGGCGCGACGGTCACGGTCGACGACGCGTCGGGTCAACGGTCGCGATACACGATCGTCGGCGAGGACGAAGCCGACCCCGACACCGGGCTGGTGAGCTGGGTATCGCCGCTCGCCAGGGTCCTCGAAGGGGCTCGCGTCGGCGACCGCGTCGTGTGGCGGCGGCCGGCGGGAGCGCTCGAGCTCGTCGTCGTGGCGATCGGGTACAGGGAGAGTCCGGCCGACCAATGAGGTACCGCACCTTCGGCGCGATCGACTTCGAGCCCTCGGCGCTGGGCTTCGGCGCCATGCGACTGCCGTTGCTCGCGCCCGACGCACACGATGGCAGCGGTAAGCGCGGCAAGGGCGACAACGATCCGCAGGCCGGCCCTGCGCGCCGGCGCATCGACGAGCGGCAGGCCACCGACATGCTGCGGCGAGCGGTCGAGGCGGGCGTCAACTACGTGGACACCGCCTACGTCTACCACGACGGCGAGAGTGAGGCCTGGCTCGGTCGCGCCCTGCGCCAGGTCGCGGCCGACCTGCTGGGCCCCGGCTCGGCCGGACTCGCCGCGCTGCGCCGCCGTGTGAAGGTCGCCACCAAGCTGCCGGTCTGGCAGGCGGAGCACCGCGACGACGTCGAGCGCCTCTTCAGCGAGCAGCTCGAGCGGCTCCAGCTCGACTCGATCGACTTCTACCTGCTGCACAGTCTGGACGCCGGCAGTGTTGCCAAACTGCGTGAGCTCGACGTGTTCGGCTGGGCCGAGAGGGCGCTCGCCGACGGGCGCATCGGGCATCTGGGATTCTCGTTTCACGATGAGTACCCGGCGTTCGAGGAGCTGGTCGATGCGACCGACCTGTGGGAGTTCTGCCAGATCCAGTACAACTACATGGACGAGGACTACCAGGCCGGCACGCGGGGGCTCGAGTACGCGTCCGCGAAGGGCCTCGGCGTGATCGTGATGGAACCGTTGCGCGGCGGCCAGCTGGCGCGGCGACCGCCTGCGGCGGTCGCCGCGCTCTGGGCCGCCGCCGACGCCAGGCGCAAGGCCGCGGGGCTCGCGCCGCGCGCGCCCGTCGACTGGGCGCTGCAGTGGGTCTGGAACCGCCCCGAAGTGTCGTTCCTGCTGTCGGGCATGAGCGACATGGCGCAGCTCGACCAGAACATCGAGAGCGCCGAGCGTTGCGCTCCGGGGACACTCGACGGCGACGAGCTCGAGACCTGTCGTCGCGTTCGCGACGCGTATCTCGAGCTCAGTCCTATCCCCTGCACGAACTGCCGCTACTGCCTGCCGTGCCCGAGCGGGGTCGCCATCCCCGACGTGTTCGAGGTCTACAACGAGGCCGAGATCTACTCGGGCGGGCCCGAGGCGGCGCGCTTTGCCTACGGCTGGCTCGCCGCATCGGAGCGCGCCGAGCTGTGCACGCAGTGCGGCGCCTGCGAGGAGCTCTGTCCGCAGAAGATCGCCATCGTCGACTGGCTGGAGAAGGTCCAGCAGTATCTGGCCGTCGGCGATTAGCGCCCGGCGCCGCGCGACTGCGGTCGGCTTACGCCCCGCGACTGCGGTCGGCTTACGCCCCGCGGCTGCGACCCGCTTGCGCCGGCCCGAGCGGCTGCGCCCGGCGCCCGGCGTCGCCCCCGGCGTCAGGGGATGACGAAGCGGGCCACGCTGCCGGCCCGGGTGGTGGTCACTTCGAGGCGGGCCTCGATCTGCTCGCGCAGGTCGGTGACGTGCGAGATGATGCCGACCAGGCGGCCGTCGGTCTGCAGGCCGACCAGGGTGTCGAGGGCGGCCGCCAGGTTGTCGGGGTCGAGCGAGCCAAAGCCCTCGTCGACGAACACCGTATCGAGCTTGATGCCGCCCTCGTAGCTCTGCACCACCTCGGCCAGCCCCAGGGCCAGGGCGAGCGAGGCCTGGAAGGTCTCGCCGCCCGACAGTGTCGAGACCGCGCGGGTCGTGCCCGTATACGCGTCGGACACCTCGAGGTCGAGGCCCAGGGCGCGGCGCTTGTCGCCCTGCTGACGGCGCGCCAGCCTGAAGCGCTGGTCGGTCATGGCCGCCAGGCGCTGCGAAGCCACGACGAGCACGTCGTCGAGGTAGGCTGCCAGCATGTAGCGCTGGAACGAGAGGCGCAGGTCGTTGTCGCCGTCGGCTACCTTGGCGAGCCGGCCGACGACCGCGTAGGTCGCCTCGTGGGCGCCGATCTCGGTCTGCAGGCGGGCGAGGTCGTCGGCGGCGCGCGCCAAGGCGTCGCGCGCCGCGCAGAGCGAGGCGCGCTCGTCGCGAGCCTTGTCGGCGGCGCGCGACGCCAGCCGCTGACGTTCGGCCAGCGCGACGGTGTCGGGGCGCTCGAGGCCCTCGGCGGCGGCGGCGCGCCGCAGGCGCGCCGCCGCCGCCTTGACGTCGCTGTCGTAACCGGCGGCGCGCTCGACGAGCGCGGCCAGCGCCGCGGGATCGCGGCGTGCCGCGAAGTAGCTCTTCTCGTCGGCAAAGCCGGCCTGCGCGATACCCGCCAGGCGCTCGGCTTCGAGGGCGACTACCGCCGCGGCGAGCTCGTCGTGGGCGCGGCGCTTGTCGGTCAGCGTGACCGTGGCGGTCGCGAGCGCCTCCGAGGTCGTGCGATCGCCGGCCTGAGCCTTCGTCCAGGCGGTCTCGAGTGCGGCCAGCTCGTCGCAGGCCTCGGCCAGCCGGCGGGCGAGCTCGTCGGGCCGGCGCAGCTCGTCGGGTACGCCGGCGGAGCGCTCCTCGAGCACCGCGGTGGCGTGGGCGTGCGCGGCCGTGGCGTCGGCGAGGTCGCGCCGGGCGTCGGCGGCGGCTTGGTCGGCTGCCTCGCGCGCGCGCTCGTAGGCTGCGCGCAGCTCGGCCACCGCCGCGCGCTTGTCGAGGACGCCGGCCTCGCCGGGCAGCTCGCCCTGCGGCACAGCCGGAGCGGGGTGGTCGGTCGACCCGCAGACGGGGCAGGCTACGCCGGGCTGGAGCGAGGTCGCCAGTGCGGCCGCCTGACCGCCCGCCCAGGCGGCTTCGAGTGCGGTGAGCTCGGCGGCCGCGCGCTCGACGGCCCCGTGGGCCGCCTTGAGCGCACCGCGACCCGCCTTGGCGGCCTTTGCGTCGGCCCGTGCGGCGGCCTTCAGCGCCGCGTCGGCGGCGCCGAAGGCCGCCGCGGCCTGGGTCAGGGCGGCGGCTTTGTCGGCCATGGCGGAAAGCTCGCGCACCTGGTCGGCCAGCGCCGCGCGCCGCGCCGTGCGCGCGGTCTCGGTGGCGAGCGCTGCTTCGGCGGCGCGGCGGGCGCCGCCGGCCTTTTCGAAGGCCATCTCGGCCATCTCGAGCTCGAGCAGCCGCGGTGTCAGGTCGTTGCGACGGTCGTGCACGCGGAGGTCGTACTCGGTGAGCGGCTCAGCCTTGCGCGCGAGCGCCAGTTCGGAGCGCACGGCGGCGATCTCGGGAGCGACGGCCGCGAGCGCGTCGGCCGCGGCGCGCGCCTGGGCGAGCTCGTCGATCTGGGCGGCGACCGTCTGGGCCGCGTTCAGCGCCACCAGGGCGTTCTGCTCGGCGGCCGCCGCCGTCGTCGCCGCCGCCTCGGCTTCGGAGACCTGTTCGACGAGCCGGCCGAGCCGCTCGCTCACTTCGTCGGGCTCGGTCGCGCCGACCGCCGAGAGCAGCCCCGCCCGGCGGGCCACGGCCTGCTGCGCCACGCGCTCGATCGCCTGAGCCTCGTCTTTGAGCGCGTCCTGCAGCTCGCGATAGCGGTCTGTGCGAAACAGCCGCTGAAGGATCTCCTCGCGCTCCTTGCCGCTCGACTGCAGGAGCTCCTGGAACTTGCCCTGGGGCAGCATGACCACCTGGCGGAACTGGACGCCGCGAAAGCCGAGGATCTGTTCGACCTGCCGCTCGACGTCGGTCGGCTTGTGGGCCAGCGGCCGGCCTTCGGCATCGGGCTCGCCGGCCGGCACGTCGCTGCGGTCCCAGAGGTGGGCGGTCGCGCTTTCGGTGGTGAAGCCGTCGCCGCGCAGCTTGGGTCGTTGCTGCTCGGGGCTGCGCTGCACGCGGTAGCGCTTGTCGCCGACCGAGAAGTCGAAGACGACCTCGGTGCGCAGCGCCGGGTCGGCGTGGTCTGAACGCATGTCGCGGCCTTGCCGGGCGCGCGGGTCGTTCGTGGGTCCGCCGCTCGTGTCGCCGTAGAGGGCGAAGGCCATGGCGTCGAGGATGGTCGTCTTGCCGGCGCCGGTAGGGCCGTGGATGAGAAAGAAGCCGTGGCCGCCGAGCGCCGCGAAGTCGAGCACCTGGCGGCCGCCGTAGGGGCCAAAGGCCTGCATGACCAGGACCTGGGGTCTCACGAACCGCCCCTCCCTTCGTACGCGTGCGCCGTCACGTCTTGCGCCGTCGGGTCAGGCCTCGTCCCCTCGCGCGCGGTCACGTGTCGCGCAGCCATGCTCCGCCGCGTCCCCTCTCGCGCCGTCACGTCTCGCGCCGCCGCCGTTCGAGACGGTCGATCACGGCGCCGAACGCCGTGCGCTCGTCGGCCGAAAGCGGCTCGTCGGTGACGTACTCGAAGAAGGCGGCGAAGTGCTCGCTTTCGGACTTCGTGGCCAGGTCAGCGAGGCGCAGCGGCCGGTCGCTCAGCTCGAGGCCGGGGCGCTCGAGATGGAGGCAGTTGGGATAGGCCTGCTGGAGCTGGGCCATCGCGTTCAGCAGGGCACCCTTGTCGGTGAGCCGCGCGCAGAGGTAGTCGGCGCGGCTCTGGTCGGCAGGCGCCGCGTCGAGCAGCGCCCGCAGCGTGCCTTCGATGACCCGCACGCGGCGGCGCGGCCGCAGCTCGACCTCTTCGACGGTGACGCGGGCGGTGGTGGCCGCGCCGCTGCCGGGTGCGCCGATCTCGACGATGCTCACCGACTTGCGCTGGTCGACCTCGAGGAACGAGTAGGTGAGCAGGGAGCCGGCGTAGCGGATGGCCGCTCCGCCGGCGCGCTGCGGCAGGTGGAGATGGCCAAGGGCGACGTAGTCGAAGCCTTCGAAGACCGTCGCCGGCACTTCGCCGGCGCCGCCGACCGCGAGCGGGCGTTCGGAGTCGCTCGTGCCGGCGCCGGCCACGAAGGCGTGCCCGACGAAGAGGCTGCGGGCGCCCGGCGGCGTGAGGTTCCGGGCCAGCCCGGTGAGCACCCGCATGGCCTGCTCGTGAGTCTGGATGTCGGGCTCGTGCGGGCGCTCTCCGTGCAGGAGCTCGGCCAGGTCGGCGCGCACCTGGACCGGGTCGGCGTAGGGCACCGCCTGCACGACCAGCGGACCTTCGTCGTCGCTGAAGGGCACGGTGAGGGCGCCGCCGGCCGGCAGAGGGCCGGCGATGTGAAGGCCTTCGGCGGCGAGGAGCTGGGAGCCGAACCCCAGGCGCGACGGGCTGTCGTGGTTGCCGGCGATCATGACCACCGGGACGCCGAGGCCGCGCACGATGCGTCCGAGGACGTCGTTCAGCAGCTCGACCGCTTCGGTGGGCGGCACGCCGCGGTCGTAGACGTCGCCGGCGATGAGGACGGCCGCCGGCCGGACGTCGGCGACGAGGTCGACGAACTGGTCGAGGACGTAGCACTGGTCCTCGGTCAGATGGACCGAGTGGAACAATCGACCGAGGTGCCAGTCGGCGGTATGGATGAATCTCATGCGCACACCCTCCGCCGCGACCCTAGCACAGCGGGGGGACGGCGCGGCGGCGCGATCGGCGAGCGACTTCGTCGTCGCCGCTCAGGCGTGCGCGACTACGTGCCGCGCCTAGTACCGCCGAGCGACTGCGTCGTCGGCGCTCAGGCTGGCGCGACTACGTGGCGCGCCTAGTCGACGACCTCGCCCAGATCGTCGTCGGCCGCGCCCGAGTCGCCGGCCGACGGCGGCTTGGTCGAGAACTGGGCCATGAGGCCGGCGATCTCGTCGTCTAAGGCGTTCAGCGCGTCCTGGGCGGCGCGCGCCCGGCGCACCGGCTCGTCGAGCTCGGGGTGTGTCACACTGCCCTGCTCGGCCAGGTAGAGCGTGATCTGGGCGAGCTGCGTCTCCGAGGTCGTGAGCTCGCGTTTGAGGCTGCGGCGCTTGAGCTGCGCCTGTGCGACCTTCTTGGCCAGCGTCGCGTTGAACGTGACCGCCTTTGCCGCGTTGCTTGCCGTGTCCTTACCTGCCATGCCGGCCTCCCTGTGGTGGGCTCCCCTGGACCGTGACTGAGCGGCATCGTACCACCGCGTGAACGGATGCCTTACAATGCCCCGCCGCGCGCCTTCTTGAGCCGCTTGAGGAACGGCTTGTTCAGGTAGCTGCCCTCGTCGAGCCGGCAGAGCTGCTCGAACAGCGGCCTGGTCACGGTGAAGGCCATGACGTCGGCCGGCAGCCACTGGCGCATGGCGAGGTCGGTCGAGCCGATCTGCGCCTGGGGTACGTCGAGGTCGGGGAACGTGACAAGCTGGCCGCAACCCGACGAGAAGTCGGCGATGGTCGCCGGCGGGTCGCCGGGAGCGTTGCGGTACTGCGCGCCGAGCGTCAGCGCGGCGAGCTGGTCGGGCTTCACCCAGAAGGTGACCGTCTTCAGGTGTTCGTAGAGATCCGGCTTGAGCGGACCGATCAGCACGTGGCCCTGGGTCGGGGTGAAGTTCACCCGGGCGTCGATCCAGCGCCCCATCAGCTCCTCGGATGCCTTGAGGCCCTCGTCGATGGCCAGGAAGTGGATGAAGCCGGCGCGGTCGGTACGCTGCACGCCGCACAGCGAGCCGCCGGCGCCGCCGCAGCCGAAGTTATCCTTGGTAAGGTGCACGGTCTTGCCGGCCTGCCAGTCGCGAAAGTGAGAGAAGACGCACTCGCCGCGCTTGGCGTTGGGCACGGGCGCGACGAGTGGTGCGAAGGCCAGCGGGTCGGGCGCGTCGTAGAGACCGGTCAGCGGCAGCGTGATGTTCAGCGCTTCGAGGAGGAACGTGGGGTCGGGCTGCATGGGTGCCTCCGTTTCGGTGCCCGGGTGCCTGTCGTCCACTTTACGGTAGCACGAACGCGGAGCGACGCCACCCGCATACCCGCTCGCTTTCGTTTCGACCGTCCGTGCTGGGGCAATCACTCGTACGCAAGGACGAAGACAGGCATCGACCGGACGGGTGAGAACCCGACACACGGTCCAAGGGGGAACGCCGGGCATGACCCAGATCGAGATCTACACGAAAGAGTGGTGCCCGTACTGCCTCAAGGCGAAGGCGCTGCTGCACTCCAAGGCGGTCGAGTACGACGAGATCGACGTGACCTCGGACGAGCGGCGGCAGGCCGAGATGGTCGAGCGCTCGGGCATGCGCAGCGTGCCGCAGATATTCCTCGACGGCGAGTCGGTCGGCGGCTACGACGACTTGGCGCGCCTGAACGCCACGGGCGAGCTCGACCGGCGGCTCGGGCGCGGCGAGGAGGCGCCGCTGCGCGACGTCTACGACGTCGCGGTGATCGGCGCCGGCCCCGCCGGCCTCACGGCAGCCATGTACGCGGCCCGCAAGAACCTTTCGACGATCGTCATCGCCATGGACATCGGCGGCCAGGTGGGCCTCACCCGCGAGGTCGCCAACTACCCCGGCTTCGACTCGGTCACCGGCCCCGACCTCGCCGACCGCTACCACGAGCAGGCCGCCAGGTACGAGATCACCGAGCTGATCGGCGAGCGCGTCACCGGCATGAGCCTCGACGGCCGCTGCAAGGTGATCTCGCTCGAGAGCGGGCGCGCCGTGCGCGCCTCGACGGTGATCATGGCGACCGGCGTGCAAAAGCGGCGCCTGAACGTGCCCGGTGAAAGCCGGCTGACCGGCCGTGGCGTGGTCTACTGCTCGACCTGCGACGGACCGCTCTTCAGGGGGCTCACGATCGCCGTGGTGGGGGCCGGCAACTCGGGGCTCGAGGCGGCCATCGAGATGGAGGGCGTGGCCGCCGGGGTGTACCTGGTGTCGATCGGCGACTGGACCGGCGACGCCATCCTGCAGGACAAGGTCTCGGCGGCCAAGCACGTCGAGTCGTTGCGCTACCACGAGCCTGTCGAGATCCACGGCGACGAGAGGGTCGAGGCGCTGACCGTGCGCGACGTGCGCTCCGGAGAGACCAGACGGCTCGCGGTCGACGGCGTGTTCATCGAGGTCGGCCTCTACCCCAACAGCGAGTTCGCCCTCGACCTGCTCGAGACCAACGTGGTCGGCGAGATAGAGGTCGACAAGAACGGCGCCACCGGCGTGCGCGGCGTGTTCGCCGCCGGCGACGTGACCGACAATCACGACAAGCAGATCGTGGTCGCCGCCGGCGAGGGCGCCCGGGCCGCGCTCTCCGCCTTCGAGTACCTGGTCAAGCAGCAGTAGCGGGCGTCGCGCCTGCCGCGGCGTGGTTCTGTCGCGGCGGGGCGATACAATCGACTCGTGGGTTCGGTCCGCCTCTCAAAGTCGCGCATCATGGCCTGGCGCCAGTGTCCCAGGCGGCTCTGGCTCGAAGTGAATCGGCCCGATCTCGTCGTCTACCCGCCCTCCACGCAGCGACGCTTCGCCATGGGCCACGAGGTCGGGGCGGTGGCCCGCGACCTGCTGCCGGGCGGGGTGCTCATCGAGCCGCCCTCACTCGGCCAGGCCCTGAGCGAGACCGCCTACCTGCTCGCGCGGCGCGGCGACCTCACCCTCTTCGAAGCCACCTTCAGCCGCGACGGCGTGCTGATCCGGGCCGACCTCCTGTCCCGCACGAACGGCCGCGCGCGCATGGTCGAGGTCAAGTCGGCCACGAGCGTCAGGCCCTACCACGTCGCCGACATCGCCGTGCAGACCTGGGTCGTGCGCGGCGCACGTTCGGCGCGGCGCGGCGATCTGGCCCTCGACGAGGTCGCCCTCGCCTGCATCGACCGCGATTTCGTCTACCGCGGCGACGGCGACTACCACGGGCTGTTGAGCGAGACCGACGTCACGCCGCAGGTCGACGAGCTCGTCACGAAGGTGCCCGGCTGGATCGCCGGGTGCGCCGCGACCCTCTCCGGTGAGATGCCCGAGCAGCCCGACCGCGACCACTGCACCGACCCCTTCTCGTGCCCGTTCATCGAGTTCTGCTCAGAGGGTGACCCCGAGTACCCGGTCTCGCTGCTGCCGCGTGGCGCGGCCGTCGCGCACGAGCTGCGCGCCGCCGGCTACCACGACCTGCAGCAAGCGCCCGAGACCTGGCCGTTCAGCGCGCTGCACCGGCGCGTCTGGCAGGCCACCCGCAGCGGCGTGCCCGACCGCGCGCCCGAGGCCGCCGCTCACCTGGCGGCCCTGCCCTACCCGCGTTTCTACCTCGACTTCGAGACCATCCAGTTCGCCGTGCCGGTCTGGGCCGGCACGCGACCGTGGGAGCAGCTTCCGTTCCAGTGGTCGTGCCACGTCGAGCGCTCCCCCGGCGCGCTCGAGCACCGCGAGTTCCTCGATACGAGCGGCGAGGCGCCCATGCGCTCCTGTGCCGACACCCTGCTCGCCGCGCTGGGCGAGTCGGGCCCGGTGTTCGTCTACAGCGGCTTCGCGCAGGGCGTGCTGGCGGCTCTGGCCGGCTGCTTCCCCGACCTCGCGGGGCCGCTCGGCGCGCTCTCCGCGCGACTGGTCGACCTGCTGCCGGTCACGTGCGACGCCTGGTATCACCCGGCGATGAAGGGCTCGTGGTCCATCAAGGACGTGCTGCCGACCATCGCCCCCGAGCTCGACTACGCCGGCTTGGGCGAAGTCCACGACGGCACGGCCGCGCAGCTCGCCTACGCCGAAGCCGTCCACCCCGATACCGCAGACGAGCGTGCCGACGAGCTCGCTCACGGCCTGCTCGCCTACTGCGCCCAGGACACGCTGGCCCTGGTGCGCCTGCGTCGCTTCCTGAGTGGCGAGTAGACTGGGCCACCGGTCGTCCACCCGTTGTAAGGAGTCCCACATGAAGGTCGTCGCGATCAGCTCGAGCCCGCGGCGGGACGGCAACACCGCCATCCTGCTGGGCCACGTCCTGGCCGAGCTCGATGCCGCCGGCATCGAGACCGAGCTCGTCCAGCTCGCCGGCAGGTCGTTTTCCGGCTGTACGGGCTGCCTCAAGTGCGCCACCGCCAAAGACAACCACTGCCACGGCGTCAAAGACGACGGCCTGAACGAGTGCATCGACAAGATGCTGGCCGCCGACGGCATCCTGCTCGGCACGCCGGTCTACTTCGGCGACGCCAACGCCACGATGAAGGCGCTGATCGAGCGTACCGGTTATGCGACCCGCAAGAACGGCAACCCGCTGGCCCGCAAAGTCGGGGCCGCCGTCGTCGCCGTGCGCCGTGGCGGCGCCATGCACGCCTTCGATTCGGTGAACCACTTCTTCCAGATCGCCGCCATGGTGGTCGTGGGCTCGAGCTACTGGAACTTCGGTATCGGTGGCGAAGCGGGCGCCGTCGAGAGCGACGCCGAGGGTCTGCAGACCATGCGCAACCTGGGCATCAACATGGCCTGGGTGCTCGGCAGGCTCAACGGCTGACGCGGGCGGCCAGGCTCACCGGCTGACGCCGGCGGCCAGGCTCACCGGCTGACGCCGGCGGGAGGAGCGTCTTACGACCTGGATGGGTGGCGAGTGGCGCGGGGCGCGCGCGCAGGAACACGCCCCGCACCACTCGCCACCCTACGCGGTCGCACGGCCCAGACGGTCCGGGTCGCCCGTCGCGGTAAAGGTCGGCATCGGGGGGACACCCGCTGCCCGCTGCCGGCGCACACCCCTCTCAAAAGGCCTTTGCCGAAAACGGCGCCGCGCAAACCGTCGCGCCGGGCGGGCCGGGCGCTATCCTTGACAGCGGCGCGCACGCTGGTAGATTGCGGGCCCATCTCCATGAGGAACCCGACTCCGGAAGGCGCCGCGGTGAGCACTGAGACCACGAAAGCAAGGGCCGTCGGCCTGCGGCGTCGGCTCGACACGGTCGTCGGCCTGCAGCTTCGGCCCGACACGATCATGGGCCCGCAGCGTCGGCCCGACACGGCCGTGGGCCCGCGGCGTCGCCGGTTGGCGGCGTCCGCGAACGGTGCGCGGCCGTGAGTCCGCGAGGTCGCCTGTCGGGGCGCGTGATCCTTTCGGACTGCCGTCTGGTCGACGGCGCCGGCAACCCCTGGGTCGCGGCCGACGTCCTGATCGAGGGCGACCGTATCGCTGCCCTGGCGCCTGCCGGCGCGCTGTCGCGACGCGCCCGCTCCGGGCCGGTCGTGATCGACGTCGGCGGGCGCTACGTGACGCCCGGGTTCGTCGACCCGCACACCCACTCCGATCTGACTGTGCTCACCAACCCCGGCGCCGAGTCGGCGGTCTACCAGGGCGTCACCACCCACGTCGTGGGCAACTGCGGCATGTCGGCGGCGCCGGTCGACGACGGCCGGGTGGGCGACTTCGTGACCATGTGGGAGAGCTACTTTGACTGCGGCGACGTGACCTGGCGCTCGTTCGCCGAGTACCTCGACGCGGTCGAGACGGGCGGCTGCGCGATCAACGTCGCCGCCCTCGTGGGCCACGGCGCCCTGCGGTGCGCCACGATGGGCTTCGACGAGCGCGCGGCCAGCGCCCGCGAGCTCGCCGCCATGAAGCGGCTGCTGGCGGCGAGCATGGCGGCGGGCGCCTTCGGGCTCTCGACGGGGCTCGTGTACCCACCGGGCTGCTATGCCTCCACCGATGAGCTGATCGAGCTCGCCCGCGTGGTCAAGACCTACGACGGCATCTACACCTCACACGTGCGCGGCGAGCGCGAGACCATCGTCGAGGCCGTCGCCGAAGCGGTGCGCATCGGCGCCGAAAGCGGCCTGCCGGTCGAGGTCTCGCACAACGCGCCCAAGTGGGGCGGGCCGGCGGCGACGGCCAACCTCGCGGTCATCGAGCAGGCCCGCGCCGACGGTCACGACGTCACGCTCGACAACGACACCCACACCGACCTCGCGCCGCGCCTCTCACGAGCTTTGCCGCAGCCGCTGCACAGCCTCGAGGTCGACGAGCTCGTGGCCGTGCTGTCCGACCCGGCACGGCGCGCCGAGCTGGCCCTTCAGGTGGTCGCCGACGAGCGTCCGGGCCCGGGCTACGCGGGGCTGCTGAAACACGGCCGCTTCGACCGCATCGTGGTGGTGCGTGCGGCCGACCGCGACCTGCTCGGGCGCTCGGTCGCCGACATCGCCGCGGCCCGCGGCGCCGACGCCTTCGCCACCTACCTCGATCTCATCGTCGAGGAACGCGACGGCATCATCGCCATCTTCGACTACATCGACGAGGCCCAGCTGCAGGCGGTGCTCTGCCATCACCTGGCCATGGTCTCGTCGGACGGCCTCGTGGCGCCGCTGCCGCGGCCCGGCGACGAGACGGCGTACTGGCCCTGCAACTTCGGCGAGTACACGGGCTTTCTCGAACGCTTCGTGCGCGACCGCCCGATCCTGCGGCTCGAAGAGGCGGTCCGCAAGATGACCTCGCTGCCGGCGCAGCGCTTCAACCTTTGGGACCGCGGCCTGCTGCGTCCGGGCGCCCGCGCCGACCTGGTGGTCTTCGACTTGGACCGGGTCCGCGACCGCGCCACCAACCTGTTCCCGCACTCGTTCCCGTTCGAGAACATCCCGCACCGCTACTCCGAAGGCATCGACTACGTGTTCGTCAACGGCGAGGCAGTGGTCTGGGACGGAGTCCATACCGGCGTGCGCAGCGGTCGGGTGCTGCGCGGGCCAGGCGCGCGGCGGCGGGCCGCCGCGCGGGTGGCCCGCAAACGCTCCTAGGGGCGGTCGGGTCCAGCGCCTGAGTGTGTCGCCTGCACGGCGCGGGCGATCTCGTCGAGGTCGGCGGCGCTCAAGCGCAGCGTGGCGCCGCCGATCCAGCCGTCGATCTGCTCCGGCCGGCGGGCGCCGACGATCGTCGCCGTGACACCGTCCCAGGCGAGCAGCCAGGCGAGCGCGACGCTCATGACGCTGGTCTCGTGCCGCGCGGCGATCGGGCGCAGCGCGTCACGCAGGGCGAGGTTGCGCGACAGGGCGGGTTCCAGGAACTCGCGCCGGCGCCAGTCCTCGTCGGACAGCTCGCGCAGCCGCTCGGCCGTGAAGCCATCGGTGAGCTGGCCGGCTCCCATGGGGCTGTAACACAGCAGGCCGGTGCCGTGCTCGCGCACCCACGGAAGCTCCCCGGAGGCCGTCGCGCGCTCGATCAGCGAGAACTCCTGCTGCAGCGAGTCGACGTGGTGGATGGCCTCGCAGCGCGAGAGCAGCCCGGCGTCGAAGTTGCTCACGCCGGCGGCCCGCACCTTGCCTTCGTCGACGAGGCGCGCCATCTCGGCCCAGCTCTCTTCGATCGCAAGCCCGGCGTCGTCGGGCCAGTGGAACTGCAACAGGTCCAGGCGCTCCACCCGCAGGCGGCGCAGCGAGTCCTCGCACTGGCGGCGGATGTTGCCCGGCGACAGGTCGCTGGGTTCGTCCTTGAAGGGCGTGCGCTCGTCCCACACCGGTCCGCACTTGGTGAACACGAGCGGGCGCAGGTCGTCGCTCACCTCTCTGAGGAACCTGCCGCAGACCTCTTCGGAGTGACCGTGACCGTAGACGCCGGCGGTGTCGAACCAGGTGATGCCGAGCTCCACGGCGCGCCGCATGGTGGCCAGCGACTGGTCGTCGTCCTGCGGCCCCCAGCCGTAGAGCCAGCCGCCGCCGCCGATCGCCCAGGTCCCCAGGCCGACGGTGGTGATCTCGAGGCCGGTCGTGCCCAGCGGAC
The DNA here is from genome assembly GCA_963733255.1 of uncultured Actinomycetes bacterium. Lineage (GTDB taxonomy): Bacteria > Actinomycetota > Thermoleophilia > UBA2241 > UBA2241 > Bog-752. The sequence goes on along the minus strand of CAVTCH010000014.1, from coordinate 240,960 downwards.
GAGTCGGCAGTGTCATGTCGTCTCCCGTCATGTCATCTCCCTTTACAGCAGGCGCGCGAGTCCGGCGTCGTCGCGCCCGCGCAGGTCGTCGGGGCGCGGTAGCCGGTCGGTGCGCATGAGCTCCGCGAACGCGGCCAGATCGAGGTCGCGCGTGCCGACCGCGGCGACCAGCTTGTCGCCGCGGGTGAAGAAGGCCGTGAAGTCGCCGCCCGCGACGTGGCCGACGGCGAAGGAGTCGTCCCAGCCGCGGCCCACCCCGACCGACACGACCCGCAGCCCGAACTGCTCCGTCCAGAAGGCGGGCACCCCGGTAAACGGCGCACCTTTGCCGGCCATCGAGGCCGCGGCGGCGCGGCCGAGCTGCTCGGCCAGCCGCCAGTGCTCGATGCGCGCCCGGCCGCCGGTGTGCGGCTCGGGGTAGCAGGCGATGTCGCCGGCCGCCCAGACGCCGTGGTGATTGACCCGCAGCTCGCTGTCGACGTCGAGGCCGTGGTCGTCGTTCAGGTCGGTGTGAGTGACGAATGTGGTGGCAGGTTCGACGCCGACGCCGACGACCGCGATGTCGGCGGCGAGCCGGCTGCCGTCGTCGAGCCGCGCGCCGCGCAGCCGATCGTCTCCGTCGAAGCGGGCGATCGTGCGGCCCAGGCGAAAACGTACGCCGTGCTCCTCGTGACGGGCCTGCAGAAAGGCACCCACCTGGGGTCCGAGCTGGGTCGCGAGCGGCGTCGTTTCGGGCGCCACCACGGTCACCTCGAGGCCGCGCTCGCGCAGGCTGGCGGCCGCCTCCATGCCGATGAAGCTGGCGCCCACGACCAGCGCCCGCGCCACACCCCCGCCCTCGGCCGCGCCGCCGGCCGCGGCCTCGGCCTCGCTCTCGGCTTGAGGCGCGCCGCCGGCCGCGCGCTGGGCCGCCGCTTCGGCCGCCGCGATGATGGTGTCGCAGTCGCTCCACGAGCGCAGGGTGAACACGCCGGGCAGGCCGGCCCCGGGTGCGCCGAGCCGGCGTGGCGCGCCGCCGGTGCAGACGAGTACGGCGTCGGGGGTCATCGCGGGGGCGCCGGCGAACTCGAGGCGCCGCGTGGTCGCGTCGAGGCTCGTCACCTCGGCTTCGAGCAGCTCGATGGCGTGCTTTTCGTAGAAGCCGGCCGGACGCAGCGGCAGCCAGTCGGCGGTCGCCGAACCGGCCAGGTAGTCCTTGCTCAGATTGGGGCGGTCGTAGGGGCGCCGGCCTTCGCGCACGACCAGCACGACGCGGCCGCCGAAGCCGTGCTGGCGCAGTCCCTCGACGGCGGCGGCGCCGGCGGCGCCGCCGCCCACCACGACGAACGTGCGCTCGTCGCCGGGCGTGCGCCCGGCCATGGGCATTGTGCGCTGCCGGGGCGCGTCGTCGGGACGCTCGATGTAGACGTCGCCGGACTCGACGCGCACGTCGAATCGCGTGAGCCCCGAGAGCGGCGGCGGCTCGAGCAGGTCGCCCGTGCGGGCGTCGAAGGCGCCCTGATGCCAGGGACACACCAGGCGCCCGTCGTGCAGCAGACCTTTGGCCAGCGGCCCGTCGTAGTGGGTGCAGCGCGCGCCAAAGGCACGCAGCTCGCCGTCGAATGCCAGGAGCAGGCATTTCTTGCCGCCGACCTCGACCTCGCGCAGCTCGCCGTCGCGCAGCTCGCCGGCCTTTGCGACTTTCGCTTTCATCGGGACCCCTTTGCTGGCGTGGGCACGAACCGGCTCCCGGCGACTGCTCTACCAGGCGATCGCCACGGCGTGACCGGCATTGACGCCCGAATCGAGCTGGTCGAGCATGAACTCGGCCACGTCGGCGCGGGCGATCTTCGTGCCGCCCGGCAGAGCATACCCGGGACCGGTGCGCCACAAGTGTTTGGCCTCGCCGTCGACGAGCCTGGCCGGCCGCACGATGGTCCAGTCGAGTCCGCTCTGACGTACCGTGACCTCCATCTGGCGGAGGTCGGCGAGCGCCCCCTTTGGGGGCGACGATCCGAACAGCCGGCCGAACAGCCCGCCTTGCCCGCCCGCGGGCTCGCTGCCGGGGCCGCCCATCGAGAGACAGACGAGGCGGCGCGCCGGCCCTGCGGCGCTCATCGCGCGCACCACGTTGAGCATGCCCTGCGAGGCGCGCGTCGAGCGACCGTGGCCGCCGGGCGGTTCGACGGCGTACAGGACCGCTTCCTGGCCCGCCAGCGCCGCCGCGACGGCCGCGCGGTCGATCAGATCGCCGGGCACCGTTCTCAGCTCGATGCGGGCATCGCCGCGTGGTCGGGCGACCCGATCGCGCCGCGCGTCGCCGAAGGCGGTCACCCGGTGACCGCGAGCCAGCGCGCCTGCCACGAGCAGCTCGCCGAGACGTTGCCCGGCATCGAGTACGACCACGTTCATGGCGGCACTGTACCCCGGGCGGCCGGCGCCGCCAACGTCGGCGCCGCCAACGTCGGGCGCCGGCCTGCACGGCCGTCGTAGCGCCGACGCTGCGGCGTCGACGGCCGCCGCCGTGCCGGCGCGGGGTAGAGTTGATCGTCGTGATGAGACACTCGACAGCGGTGATGGAGAACGCGCGGAGCGGCGAGGCGCCGGCATGATGAGGGACCACTCGCTGCTCGTACCCCAGCTCCTGGCCGCCGCCCTGCTGGTGATCGGCCTGTTGAGCGCTCTGCGTCGGCTCCCCTACGGCCATTGGTCCGGGCTGCGCACCAGAGCCATACTGAGCAGCCCCGGCACGTGGCAGGCGGCGCACGTCGCGGCGGCGCCGTGGCTGCTGGTCGGAGGGGCCGCCGGCGCCGTCGTGTGCGCTCTGGCGGCTCGCGCTCCCCATTTGTCCCCGCTGTTCGAGCGCCACAGGACGGCCGTGGCGATGGGCGTCGAGGCGCTCTTCATCGTCGTGGCCACAGTGGTGGCGCAGCGGGCGGCGCTGCGCGCCGAGGGCGGCTAGGTCGGCCGCACGTTTGCACTAACCAGGTAAGGTTAATCGCGGCGGTGGTGGGGTAGAACCGAGGCGTGAAGGAGTCTCCTTCGGGCGTGCCTGCGGGTGCTTACGGTGGCCGCAAGGCACGCGTCGAAGGTCGGCCGGGAGGGTCCCAGATGGCGCGCCGTGTGCCGCTCGAGTTCCGCGAGAAGCTTCGCAAGGTACAGATCGTGCTCGATGTCGCGCGCACAGAGGCCGGGCGGCACTACGACTACGGTCGCGAGGTCATGCCCGGCGTGCGCGTGGTGCGCGCCCAGGCAGAGCGCACGCCGCTCGTGTTCGCGCTGTGGACACTGCCCGCCGACGTCGCCGAGATCTGCGGCGACGCTGCCGTCCCGGCGACCGAGGCGCTGCTGGCCATCGACCGCGAGCAGGCCCACGAGCTCCAGCGTCTGGGGGTCTTCATCGATCTCGCCCAGTTCACCCGCAGCGACTCGACGCCCGGTCTGTACTACGTGCTGTTCGACTTCGCGAGCAGGCGGCAGGTGCACCGGGTGCTGCACCGGGTCGTGCCCTCGCTCGAGACTCACGACGATCGCCGGCTCGTCGCCTGAGCGTTCGTGCCTTCGCCGGTCCTTCCCTCCGATCCCCGGCGCCAACGCCGGCCGCAGCGGCGGCCGGTCGAGCGCTGGTAGCATAGAGACCTCGACTCGCACGACCCGCAGGAAGACAGTCGCGCGACGGGCTGACGCCCCCGCGGACCCCAGGCCGATCATCCACAGGAGGGACCACAATGGCAGACGCGTTCAGAAACACCCCGCCCAAGCCCGAGAAACTCGGCGCCATGACCGAAGAGAACCTCAAGGCGGCCTTCGCCGGCGAAAGCCAGGCTTCGCAGAAGTACCTGGCGTTCGCGGCGCGAGCCGATGTCGAAGGCTATCCCAACGTCGGCCGGCTGTTTCGCGCCGTGGCCTACGCCGAGAGCATGCATGCCCGCAACCATCTGAGCGTGCTGGGCGGCATCGGCGACACCGCCGCCAACCTCAAGGCAGCCTGGGGCGGCGAGACCTTCGAGATCGACGAGATGTACCCCGCCTACGACGCCGTCGCCAAGATGCAGGGCAACGCCGAGGCCGGCACCTCGATCCGTTATGCCTTGACCGCCGAGAAGGACCACCAGGCGATCTACGATTCGACCGCCAAGGGTGTCGGCGCGGGCGAGGACCTCGGCAGCACCGCGATCCGTGTCTGCCCCGTCTGCGGTCACACCGTGGTCGGCGACGCTCCCGACGAGTGCCCGGTCTGCGGCACGGCAGGCCAGTTCTTCACCGCGTTCTGACGCCGCATCCCTGAAGTCCGTCCGACGCCGCCCGCGGCGGGGCTTTGCGCCCCGTCCGCGCGGCCGTCGGCGGCCGAGCGTCGCGACTCTCCGCCGGGCGCTCGATCCGTCAAGGGTCCTGAGAGACCGCAGGAGGAGCGATGACTGAGGTAGAGACCGCCACGGGCGCCATGAGCGACGAGCTCGAGCGCCGCCTGCCGCACGCCGATGAGCTGCACGCCATGGACCTCGCCGACCTCAAGGCCGCGTTCGCGGGCGAGAGCCAGGCGGCCGAAAAGTACCTCGTGTTCGCCGAGAAAGCCGTCTCCGAGGGCCTGCCCAACGTGGCCAACCTGTTTCGCGCCATCTCCTTCGCCGAGACCCGCCACGCCCGCAATCACCTGCGCGTGATGTCCGGCGTCGGTGCGACCGCCGACAACCTGCAGACTGCCTTCGAGGGCGAGTCGTTCGAGATCGACGAGATGTACCCCGCCTACGCCGAGGTCGCCAAGCTGCAGGGCGACAAGCAGGCTTTCAAGTCGATGCACTGGGCGCTCAAGGCCGAGATGGACCACAAGCGCATGTACGCCGAGGCTCGCGTGAAGGTGCTCGCCGGTGGCGACATCGCGGCCCAACCGGTGAGCGTCTGCCTCGTCTGCGGCCACACGGTGATCGGCGATCTGCCCGACAAGTGCCCCGTATGCGCGGCCGCCAGGGAGGCCTACCGGACCTTCGCCTGAGAAGGCGACGGGCCGCCGCGGCCCCAGCGGGCGCCATCGTGTAGACTTTGGGCGGCGCCGTCGCCGGCTTGTCGCCGGGCGCCGGCCGTCACAGCGAACCCTTCTGCGTGGAGGTCACCGACGTGGGTTACAACTTCGGCGTCGGGCGCGAGGCGCCCCAGTTCGACCTGACGGCCCACGACGGCAGTCGCGTCACCCTCAAGCAGTATCGCGGCGACTGGTTCGCGGTGGTGTGTTTTCTGGGCGCCGACACGGCCGCCGCGGCCGCCGCGGTGACCGCCCTGAGCGGCGTCGCCGACGAGCTGTGGGGCCTGCGCGGCCAGCTCATCGGCATCGTGGCCGGCGACGAGCAGGCCCTGCACGCTGTCGCCGGCGGCGCCGAGCGCGCCGACTTTCCCCTGCTCGCCGACTCCGGCGACGCCGTCGCGCGCGCCTATGGAGCCTACGACGCCGCGGCGTCCGTGGTGCGCCCCTATACCGTGATCGTCGACCGCTCCGGCAAGATCGTCTGGACCGCCGACGGAGCCCGGTCGGCCGTCGCGCCCGCCGCGATCGTCGCCGGCCTCAAGGGCATCGCGCGCTAGCAGCCCCCGACTTTCCGAATTCCCTCGTTCGAACTCCGCCGCCAGCGGGCACTATAGGCTCGTAAGCACCATCGGTGAAGGAGTAACTGCTCATGATCGTCGGTCAGACGGTATTCAGCGTGAGGAAGGGCACCGAACATCGAGCCGAGACCGCGTTGCACGACCTCGACGGTCTCCTGCGCGCGGCGGCCGGCCACCAGGCCCATCGCGTCCTGCGCTCGTTCGGCATGTCGCCCATCGGCAGCGCCCTGCACAACGAGACTCGCGAGGGCGAGCTCGGCGCGGTCCACTACGTGGTCCAGACCGAGTGGGAGTCGCTGGAGTCGCATGACGACTTCTATCGCGGCGAGGCCGTGGCCCGCGTCTATGCCGTGCTGTCGTCGATCCTCAACACGGGCCCCTACGAGGTCCTGTACGACGTGCTCGAGCAGGCGGACCGCAGCGGCGTGGCCGCCTGATGGGGTGGCTGAGCCGCGGCCCCGCCGGATTCGAGACCGTCTCGGTCGGTGAGGCGGCGCGTCTGCGCAAAGCGGGCGCTCAGGTCGTCGATGTCCGCGAGGCGGTCGAGTGGCGGCGCGGCCACGTACCAGGGGCGGTTCACATCCCGGTCCATGCCATCGGTCGGCGCGGCCCCGCCGAGCTCGACTCGGACCGGCCGGTCGTTCTTCTGTGCGCGTCCGGCCATCGCAGCATGCTCGCGGCCCGCACCCTCGTCAAGCGGGGCTTCACGAAGGTGTACGACGTCCACGGCGGCATGATGGCCTGGCATCGCGAGGCGCTGCCGGTCGTTTCCTGAAGGCCGTCTAGGCTGGTCGCCGGCTGCGCCGCACGGCGAGCCGCAGCCTCATGCCGTTGCCGATCACGACGAGCGACGTACCCATGTCGGCGAAGACGGCCATCCAGAGGGTGATGAGACCGAGCGGGGCGAGCACCAGGAAGACCGCCTTGATGGCGATCGCCAGGGCGATGTTCTCGCGGATCACCCTGGTCGTGGCGCGCGAGAGCTGGAAGGTCGCCGCGAGCGCCGACAGATCGTCGCCCATGAGGGCGATGTCGGCGGTCTCGAGGGCGGCATCGGAGCCCGCCACGCCCATGGCGATGCCGATGTCGGCGGCGGCCAGCGCCGGCGCGTCGTTCACCCCGTCGCCGACCATCGCCACCCCGCCGAAGCGCGCCGCGAGGCGCCGCACCTCGTCGACCTTCTCTTCGGGCAGCAGGCCGGCCCTCACCTCGTCGACTCCGACCTCGCGACCGACCGCGGCGCCCGTCGTCTGGTTGTCGCCGGTCAGCACCGCGATGTGTCTCACGCCGCGGCGCCGCAGCGAGGCCAGTGCGTCGCGTGCCTCGGGGCGCACCGAGTCGGCCACTGCGACGAGGCCCTCGACCCGCTCCGGAGTGCCGACGACGACCACCGTTTTGCCCTCGAGCTCGAGTCTCTGCAGCTCGGCCGCAAAGAGGCCGTCGCGGCCCGGCGGCGCCGTGAGCGAGCCCATCGCGTCGAACAGCTCGGGCTTGCCCACCAGGACGGTCTCGCCGTCCAGGTCGGCGCGCGCGCCCTGGCCGGCGATGGCCCGAAAGCGGGTGACGACGGGCTCGGGGTGGCCGTCTCCGGTCGCGCCGTCGGCTGCTGAGTGGGCGGCCGCCTTGCCGTAACCGGGCGATTTGCCGTAGCCGGTCGCCTCGCCGTCGCCGGCGGCGAAGCGCTGTGCCTCATCGACGATGGCGCGCGCCAGCGGGTGTTCGCTGTGGCGCTCGACGGCCGCCGCGCGCAGCAGCACCCGTTCGCCCTGGTCGCCGTCGAGCGAGACGACGTCGGTCACGCGCGGCACGCCGGTGGTGAGGGTGCCGGTCTTGTCGAAGGCCACGGCGCGCAGGGCGCCGGCTCGTTCGAGGTAGGCGCCGCCCTTGATCAGCACGCCGCGCCGGGTGGCCGCGCCGAGCGCCGCCAGAAAGCTCACCGGGGTCGAGATCACGAGGGCGCACGGGCAGGAGATGATGAGCAGGGCCAGGCCGCGGTAGAACCAGGTGCTGAAGGGCTGCCCGAACAGCAGGGGCGGCAGCAGCGCCACGGCCGCCGCGGCGGCGATCACCACGGGCGTGTATTTCGAGGCGAAGCGGTCGATCGTGGTCTGCAGCGGGGCGCGCTGCGCCTGAGCTTCCTCGACCAGATGGATGATCTTGGCGATCGTGTTGTCGGCGACCGTCGTCGTGGCACGCACCGTGAGCGTGCCGCCCTGCACGATCGAACCGGCGAAGACCTCTTCGCCCGGGCCCTTGCTCACCGGCATCGACTCGCCGGTGACCGGCGATTGATCGACCCCCGCCTGTCCGGCGACGACGCTGCCGTCGACCGGCAGGCGCTCGCCGGGCAGAGCCTGCACGATGTCGCCCGGACGAATGGCGGCGGCGGCGATCGTGTGCAGGTGGTCGCCGTCGACCAGGTGGGCCTCGGCGGGCGTGAGCGACACGAGGCCGCGCACGGCACGGCGCGTGCGGTCCATCGTGACCGCCTGGAGCAGGTTGCCGAGCGAGAACAGAAAGACGACGAGGCCGGCTTCGCTCCACTGGCCGATGGCGGCGGCGCCGAGGGCGGCGATGGTCATGAGGACGTTCATGTCGACGGAGCGCTCGCGCAGCGAGAACCACGCCGCGCGGGCGGTGAGCCAGCCGCCGGAGAGCATGGCCACGGCGAACAGGTACGGCGAGAGCGCCGGTGCGAGAGCCTCGGCGGCAAAGCCGGCGGCGACCGCCACACCCGACACGGCGGTCAGCACGGTGCGCGCGTCGAAGCGCGGCGAGCGCTCCACGCCGGCTGCGCCGCCGGCCCGTGCTTCGGTGAGCGGCACGAGGTCGTAGCCGAGCCGGCTCGCGGTCGCGCGTAACGCGGCCTCGGGCGAGGCCGCGCCCGGGATGACCTCTGCCGTCAGCCTCCCGATGCCGAAGTCGACGCGCACGCTCTCGACGCCGTCGAGCTTGCCGAGCCGCGACTCGAGGCGCGCGGCACAGTCGGCGCAGTCCATGCCCCGCACGTCGAAGACGAGGGGGCCGCCGCGGGCGCGACGCTCGCGGGCCTGCTTGCCCTCGATAGTGTCGTAGCCGAGCCGTCGAACGCGCTCGAGCACCTGGTCGAAGACGATCTCGTGGGGATCGAAGACGACCTTGAGGGTCGACGCGCCGAAACTCGTGGTCGCGCTCACTACGCCGTCGGTGTGCTGCAAGGCGCCCTCGAGTCGCAACGCGCAGTCGGCGCAATCGAGGCCCGTGACGTGCGTGAGGCGCTGTTCGTAGCGCTCGTCGCCGGGCGGCTCGACGACGAGCTCGCAGTTGCACGTCTCGTGACCGCCGTGTCCGTCGTCGCCGCGCGGGCAGTGGACGGCGCAGTGCGCGGCGGCGCCGATGCGTCGTGCGTCGCGCGTCAGCTCGTCGTAGGCGATCTGGTCGTTGTCGAAGCTCACGTGCAGCAGGCCGCGGGGCACGTCGGCCGTGACGTCGCGCACTCCCTTGAGGCGGCGCAGCCCGTCGCCGAACTCCTCGACGCACTCGGCGCATTCGGCGCCGCGCGGCAGCACGACGGGCAGGTCGAGGGCGGTGGTCGTCATGACCGGTCCGGGTCGCCCGGCGCGGCGGTCGTCGGGCGCCCGTCGCCGGGGCCGGCCGGCTCGTTGCCGGGGCCGGCCGGATCGTCGCCGTGGCGCATGTGTTCGAGCGTCATATCCAGCAGAAGGCGGATGTGGTCGTCGTCGGGCGCGTAGAAGACCTGCTTGCCTTCGCGGCGAAATCGCACGATGCCGTGCGCCCGCAGCACCGAAAGGTGATGTGAGACGTTGGATTCGCTCATGCCCAGCCGTTCGGCAAGCTCACCGACGCAGATCTCGTCGCCCCGCAGCAGCGCATAGACGAGCCGGCAGCGGCTGGGGTCGGCCAGCACCCGGAACACGGCCGCGATCCGGGCCGCATCGCCGGCCGTCACCCCACCGTCGACGCCTTCGGCCGCCTGCGCCACCTCGCTCCTTTCGGCCTGTGAACACATGAATGACTGTTCATATGATACCCGCGGGCCGGCCTGGTTGACAACAGCACGCACGCCGGCCGCCCGCCCGACGCCCCGCCCGACGCCCCGCCCGACGCCCCGTCCGACGCCCCGGCCGACGCTCCGGCCGACGCGAGTCGTACGCTATGTGGGTAAAGTGGTGTCCTACATGGAAGAGCGATGAACGCACGTGGGACTTCGAGGGAGGGGGCGGCCTGAAGCGCAGTTTTCTGTCCGACCTCTTTTCGCGCGAGCTGCTTCGTTACCTGGGGCCGGGCTTCATCGTCACGATCGGCTTCATCGACCCGGGCAACTGGGCCACCAACTTGGCCGGCGGCAGCCAGTTCGGCTACTCGCTGCTCTGGGTCATCACGCTCAGCACGCTGATGCTGATCTTCCTGCAGCACGTGGCCGCCCGTCTGGGGATAGTCACCGGGGCCTCGCTCGCGGTGAACGTGCGCAACCACTTCGCGCGGCCGCTGGTCGTGCTGTTCGGCGGGACGATGGTGCCGGCGCTGATCGCGACCTCGCTCGCCGAGATCCTCGGCGGGGCGCTCGGCTTTCAGATCCTGTTCCACCTGCCGCTCGTCGTCGGCGCCCCGCTCACCCTGGCGCTCGTCGTGCTGGCCATCCTCGGGCAGCGCTACGACCAGCTCGAACGCCTGATCATCGTCTTTCTGGCCTTCATCGCCGCCGCCTACATCGTCGAGATCTTCATCGTGAAGCCCGACATGGGCGCCGCGGCCCGCGACTGGGTGATCCCCACCTTTCCCGCCGGCAGCATCGTGATCGCCATGGGCATGCTCGGCGCGATCGTCATGCCCCACAACATCTACCTGCACTCCAACACCATCCAGTCGCGCGAGTGGGACTTTGGCGGCGACGACCAGACCAGGCTGATGCGCTACGAACTGGTCGACACCTCGCTGTCGATGGGCATGGGCTGGCTCGTCAACTCGGCGATGATCCTCGTGGCGGCCGCGGTGTTCTACTCCCACGGCGTCACCGTCAACAGCATCCAGCAGGCGTCGGCGACCCTGCGACCGCTGGTCGGGCCCCTGTCGCAGTTCCTCTTTGGCCTCGCCCTGCTGGTCGCCGGCCTGTCGTCGTCGATCACCTCGTCGCTGGCCACGGCCAACGTCGTGACCGGCTACCTCGGCCGGCCCGAGGACCCCCACAGCCGCCTCTACCGCTTCGGCATGGTCGCTATGGCCGCGCCGGCGGTCCTGCTCATCATGATCGGCCTGAACGCCTACCGGGCGCTGATCCTGAGCCAGGTCGTGCTCAGCCTGCAGCTCCCGCTCACGATCGTACCGTTGCTGATCCTGACCCGTCGCAAGAGCGTGATGGGCGACATGCGCTCGGGGCGCCGGACCATGGTGTCGGGCTGGCTGCTGGCGGCTATCATCATCGGGTTGAACGTGTTCCTGCTCTACCAGACCTTCGTTCCGAAAGGGCTCTGAGATGGCTCTCTATCGGCGCATCCTGCTTCCCCTCGACGGCTCGGCGGTCGACGACGCGGTCCTCGAGCACGTGCGCCGGCTCGCCGCCGCCCTGGGCTCAGAGGTCGTCCTGCTGCGCGTCGCCCACTTTCACACCCGCGACACGATGACCCACGAGGTCGAAGACGCCCGTGCGGTGCTCGACAGGGTCGCCCCCCGTATCGAGGGTCAGGGGTTTCCCGTGCGCACCGTGGTCGGGCGCGGCGGGGAGCCGGCCGACGACATCGTCGAGCAGGCCGCGGCGCTCGACTGCGATCTCATCGCCATGGGCACTCACGGGCACGGTACGCTGAAACGCGTCGTGCTCGGCAGCGTGGCCGAGAAGGTGCGCCACGCCACCGACGTGCCGCTGCTGCTGGTCAAGGCGTCGGCCGTGCTCGACGAACCGGGCACAGATCGGCGGGATGGGGGCGACGGCTCGGCCGGCGCCGGCGATTGACCGGGGTGGCGGCCGGCATCGGGTAGAATGGCCGGGCGTGTCCCAGAGTCCAAAGGAGTCCCCATGACCGATCCCGCGACGCCGCACGGCGCGCGACGCAGCACGTCACGGCGCCGGCGCGGGCCCGTCGGCACGGTCGTCGAGTACCTCATCATCGTCGCGGTGGCCGTGGTCTTGGCCCTGGTGGTCGAAGCCTACGCGTTCAAGCCTTTCGTCATTCCGACGCCGTCCATGGCCAACACGGTGCGCGTCGACGACCGTGTGCTGATCGACCGCCTGACGTATCGCTTCAGGGCGGTGCACCGCGGCGACGTCGTGGTCTTCACGGGTCACGGGCCGGTCCCCCTGCTCAAGCGGGTCGTCGGTGTGCCGGGCGACACCCTCTCGGTCGCCGGTGGGCGCCTGTATGTCAACGGCACGCCGGCCGCCGACAGCTTCGTGCGCGTGGTCGGCGGACGGCGCGAGCCCACCCTGCCCGGGCCCGACACGGCCGCTCCCTGGAGCCTTGCGCGGCCGTTCAAGGTGCCCGCCGGCGCCTACTTCGTGATGGGCGACAACCGGACCGACAGCGACGACAGTCGCTACTGGGGCACCGTCGCCCGCAGCCAGATCATGGGTCGCGCGTTCTTCATCTACTGGCCCCTGGGTCAGGTCGGCGGGCTGTAGAGCGTGCACCGCCTCGTCCTGTTCGACATCGACTGCACGCTGCTCGACGCCCACGGCGCCGGTGGGCGGGCCATCTTCCGGGCGATCGCCGACACCTACGGCGTGCGCGGCGAGCTCGACGGCTACAGCTTTCACGGGCGCACCGATCCGGCCATCATCGTCGATCTGGCGACGCGCTGGGGCACGCCCGAGGCGCTCGCTCGCGAGCGTCTGGCGGTCTGCCTCGAGCGCTACATCGAGGTGCTTCGCGACGAGATCTCACCCGATCAGGTCGACCTCTTGCCGGGCGTCGGCGAGCTGGTCACCGCTCTGGCCTGCGACCGCCGCGTCGTGCTCGGTGTGCTGACCGGCAACATCGACGACGGCGCCGCGCTCAAGCTGGCGCCGACCGGCCTTCTGCCGCTCTTCAAGGTCCTCGCCAGCGGTTCCGACTCGGCCCTGCGGCCCGAGCTGCCGGCCATCGCCGTCGAGCGCGCTCGACGGCTCTCCGGCCACGCCTACACCGGCAAGGAGATCGTCGTCATCGGCGACACGCCGGCCGACATCCTCTGCGGCGCCGATCTCGACGTGCGCACCATCGCGGTCGCGACCGGGCGCCACACCACCGCCGAGCTTGCCGCCTACGAGCCCGACCACCTCTTCGCCGACCTCGGCGACTGGCGAGCGGTCGCGCAGGCGATCCTGGCCTAGAGCCCGCCGGCCGGTCCCCTCAGGCGAAGTAGCCGACGAGCTGCGCCGTCCAGGCGCCCTTGGGGTCGAGCGGCTTGACCTCGGCGACGAGCTCGTTCACTCGTGCGAGGAAGCGCGCGTAGTCGGCGGGCTCGAACGTGTTGCGCTGCTCGTCGAAGAGCGCCTGCCAGGCGCGCGCGTCGAGCGCCGCGTATCTCTTGGGATAGCACAGGGCCAGGATGGCCGAAGCCACGCCTATGCCGACTCCCGGCAGCAGGCGCAGGATCGTCACGCGCGCCGTGAGGTCGAACCCGGGGTCTTTGTCCTTGACTGAGAAGGCCATCTGGGTCGTGCGCTTGATGCGCTTCTCAGAGTTCGACTCGAGCAGCTTGGCCGCGCGACTGTACTGGTCGCCCAGTCTCCAGCGACAGACGCCGAGGAACTCATCGCGCGAAAGAAAGAGCGGGACACGCTTGTCGCGGGCGCGCGCCAGACGCGCCTTGAGCTTCTCGACCACAGCAAGGTCGGGATCGTCCGCGCGTCGCGCGGCGAGGCGTCGATCCTTCAGGTCGGCGGCGGTGATCATCGTAGGGCCTCCCGGCTCGGTCTCCTTAGGCGGTGGCTTGCCTCGCGGGTCAATACGTCGGCCCGTGGTCCACGTCGTACACCCGTACGGCCGAGATGGCAAGGCGCCGGGAGTCGGACCGCTGGTCGACGCGTTGAAGTGAGCGCTGGTGGGTAACGCCCTGTGGCGCTGGGAGATGAGGGTCGGGGCTCCAGGTCCGCGGCGCACCATCGATCTGGTCGACTACGTCGACGTCAATCAGTTCGATGCCACCTGCGTGTAGAGTGGCGGCTGCGTAGGGCAGGCCATCACACGGGATCACCAGGCAACGATCATTATCCGACGTCGGTCGGCAGGGGGACAGGCAGGGGGAGACCATGACATGTTGGTACAGGAACGGACTTCCGCTCGGCGACCAGGAGCTCGCCGATCTCACGCTGGGAGATGAGGGCGCTCACTGTGAGTGTGCCGGCGTCAACTTTCACTTCGCGGCGGTGACGATCGTCTCACGGAACCCACGCGCGACCGGTCGCCACGGCACGGTCGTGCTGACGCTCCGCCAGGTCGCGGCTCCAGACCCGCGGCGCGCCATCGATCTGGTCGACTACGTCGACGTCAATCAGTTCGATGCCACCGCCGCCGTCGACGAGCACCTCATCCTGGACCAGGCGGGCGAGACGGCCAGCCGGGCGGCGCGCCGCTACGTGGGCCTCGAGCTCTTTCATCGGGCGGAGGAGCTGGTCGGCGGCAAGCGGGTCGCCTGAGGCATGGCGCCCTTCACCTCAACCCCGGCGCGGCGAGCTCGCCCTACGAAGAAGACGACGGCCCGACCGTAGCCATCGTCGAGGTCGAGCCCACCGGCCCTGCTGTGCGCTTCATCCCTCTCATGTGTCGCATCCCGGCCGTCCCGACCGAAGGCGGCTCGCAGGAGCTCGTCGCCGACCTCTCATCCCGATCTGTCGAAGTCCACACCCGTTTCTCATCTGGATCCCTCACGATGGCTTCAGGCCGAGCTCGCCTCGGCTGCTCCACGCGAGATCAGGGAGGGCGAGAATGGAAGCCATCAGCGGCAGCGACACCCACGACGCGACCGTCCGCGACGCCACGGCACGATCGTTTCCGACGCCCCCGACACGGCCATCGACGGCGCGCGCGGACGTGAGACCGTGGGCCTCGTTGGCGACGATCCCATACAGCATCGGGATCGTCTGGCCGGCTCTGGGTCTTGCCGTCGTCGTGCCGCGCGGCGAGATCGATGCCTTCACGGCGCCAGGCTTCAGGGATGCCGTCGCGGGCTGCCTGAGCGACGGCGCCGAGGCGCTCGTCGTCGATCTGTCGTGGGTGTCGTTTCTCGATGCGTCCGCCCTCGCTGTGGCGGTCTACGCGGCCCGGCGCCTGGGTGCGCGCCGAACGGCGATCGTCTGCCCGGTCCCGCATATCGTCAGGATCTTCAAGATCTGCGGTCTCGAGCGGGTCATGACGATCTGCACATCACGCGAGGCTGCCGTCGAAGCGTGTCTGGCGGGCTACCGTGCGGAACGTTCGGAGCCGGCGGAGCTTGTGGCATCGGCGGACGGCTCGCCATGAACGGCGGGCTCGGCATCATCGCCGCCGATCGGTAGCCCATGGATCAGTGGGTAGGCCATGAGCAGCAGGTCGTCCCAGCTTGCGGCGAAGCGTCGGACGGTGGCCGACGCGGGGATCCCGGAGCGTCCCGCGCGCCAGGCGTCGTATTCGACGACGCTCGGGTAACGCCCGAGCTCGCGCCAGGCCGTCGTGATCGCCGCGACTGCGTCGTCGAGATCGTAGGTCGTTCGCGGACCGCCGCCGCGGTTGGTGGGCAGCCCCGCACGAGCGAGCGCGTTGCGCCAGCCCCCGAACCTCTGCATGGCGACCTGAGTCCCGGGCCATGGGCGCCCGTCGCGGCTTCTTCCGTGGGCCCAGCTCCGGTAGGCGTCATGACCCATGGGCGAGGCGAGGTGGAGTGCCGCCGCGCGCAGCGCCGCGAGCAGCTCCTGGTCCGAATAGCGCTGCCCGCGGGCCCGTCGCGGTCGCCGTAGCAGAACGGCGTCGGGCACTCTGGCGTCGACGAGCCGGCGCACATGGCTCTCACGAAGGCCCAGTCGCCCGGCCACCGCGGCGTCGCTGCGCAGTCGCAGAAAGGCCTCGACGACGTCGGCTTCGCGCCCCTTGATCGCGGCCAGATAGCGACGCTCCCACGCCGGCGCCGGCGGGACCCCAGAGGCCGTCAGAAGCTGGCCCACCCATTGTCTCGAGAGGCCGACTCGCTGTCCGATCTCACTGCAGGTCAGACCCTGCTCGTAGAGCTCTGCGAGGCGCCGGCGACGTTCGTCGGCAGCCGACGTCATGCGGACCCCTTCCTGTCAGCTCATTGCAGAAGTCGGCTCACCGTATAGCCCAGACGAGTTAGCTTCGTGTTAGCGGTCCACTGCCGGCGGTCCTGCCGTGACCGGTCGCCGCTTGTGTGACCGTCAGGTGCAGGGCCGGTCGCGCGCCGGTAAGGATCACACCGTCCGTGGCCTCGACGTCGACCCAGCCTCGCCATGCACCTGGGGTGCGCAAGCGCACGGTGCCCACAAAGCCGTAGGACGCGCCCGCCGCGAGCCGCAACGGCGCGTGCGAGCCGAGAGCCATGCTCTGCCCCGCGGGTCCCTGCAGGCGCAGGACCACCGCTGCCCAGCTCCCTCTCCCGACGCCCGTGTTGGTGAGCGTGAAGCGCAGGTGCAGGCGAGAGCCCGCGACCGTATGGGCCGGCCCGAGCGGGGCCGCGCTGGCTACGAGTGCCGATGCGGTCCCGGATGGCTTCAGGATCCTGATGTCGTCGGCCGTCGGGCGGGTCGCGGCGAGCGCGGGCGTGCCGTGCCAACGGGTGTCGTCGGGATCGGCCCCGAGGTCGAGCATGTAGGCCGTGACGTTGTCGATCCAATCCTGGGTCCCCTGGGGGCAGTAGATCGGGGCGATCGCGTTGACGGCGTAGCGCCCGGCGCCGTAGTAGAGCGGCCCCCGTAGCCCTGCGGCGACCGTGGCGATGGCCTGACCCCAGCCGGCGAACGCACTGCCTGCACGCGTCGCGGCATAGAACCAGTTGAAGGCGTTGTGATCGGCCGTCTGCGATCCGGCGGAGTAGAGATACTGGCCAAAGCTCGATTCGGCTCCGCTGATGGCGACCAGGAAGGCCGGGTCGACGCCGTTGCGCCGGCCGGCCGTGTAGAAGGCCTGACCCTCGCCGACGAGCGGCGAGTCATGAGCGAGCAGAAAGGCGTCGATCTGCCGCGGGCTGATCGTGGCCCGCGCGGCGGGGGCAGCGGCACAGAGGATCGTCGCTGCCAGCACCATGCCCAACAGGGCCACACAGCACCGCGGCCGTCGCGTTCGTGGGTGCGACAAACGGGCTCCTCTCGAGGCGGGACGACGGTCTTCGGTCGGGGAGACTACAAAACCGGGATGAGGAGACCGTGAGGGTCGCGTGCGTGGCTTGTCAGCGTCAGGGCCGCGACAACCGATCCGCAACGACCCTCTAGCCTGGGCCACACGGTCGCGCTCCGCACCGGTCCACCCGGGCCGTGACCGGCGCACGGCCCATAACCGAGCCTTCTCTTGACCCTCATCGTCTCCTCGCGGCGGGCGCCTACCCTCGTGGCGTGGCGGTCATCGGAGGACCGTTTGGTGGCGGCGGGATGTCCGACCCGTCCCGTCGTTGCCGCCGACTACGACCTGCTCGGCGGAGCGGCGGGTCAGGAGCGAAAGGAGGGGGCAGGCGAGGCGCCGCCACGTGCAGGTCAAGACAAGGTGCCTTTTCGAAACCAAAGCAGCCATGGAGGGAAACGTGAACAGGTTGTTGCGGAGATCGGCGACGACGGGCGGCGTAGTGTTGGTCGCGGCCGTCGCCTTGGCCTCACTGCTCGGCTCGTCGTCGGCCGGCGCCGCGGCAGGCGCGAGCGCCCCGACTCCCGGGGCGCTCGCTCGCGCGGCGACGCTCGCTCGTTCGACCGCCTGCGCTCGCAAGACCGACGCCAGGGCGTGGTCGTTCGGTATCGAGGCCGACACGCAGTGGACCGTCGCGGACGACGGCAAGAACCCGAACACCTGCTCGATCGACATCGCCCGGCAGCTCGACAAGCAGTTCGTGAACAAGGGTGTGAAGTTCGTGGTCGAGGTCGGCGACCTGTGTGACGACGGCTCGGTCGCCGGCGAGGACACGCGGGCGGTCTTCGCCCAGGAGCTCTTCAACGCCGGCATCGGCTTCTACCCGCTGAGCGGCAACCACGACGACGGGGAGAGCGGCGAGCTGACGACGATCTACCCGCA
This sequence comes from uncultured Actinomycetes bacterium, assembly GCA_963733255.1. Taxonomy (GTDB): domain Bacteria; phylum Actinomycetota; class Thermoleophilia; order UBA2241; family UBA2241; genus Bog-752. Next base: position 223,204 of record CAVTCH010000014.1, on the reverse strand, counting down.
GACCCAGAACGCCATCATGAACATGACTCCGGCCGGCGCCTTTGCAGTGCCGAACCCCGACGCGGTGACGCAGCCCTTCCCCGTGCAGTCGGGCAAGCCGTTCAAGGTGGGCACCATCTCAGCTTCTCCGGCGGCGCCCGACGGCCTCGCCGGACTCGACTATGCCGTCGACTACAGGAACGCGCGTCTGGTGTTCCTCGACCAGTTCAGCACTCCGAGCGATCCCACGCACGAGGTCCTTGACAGCAACGACGTGAACTGGATGAACGGGCAGCTCGCGGGACGACCCGCAGGTACCCAGGCCTTCGTCTTCGGTCACAAAGGCATCATCACCGAAAACCACACCGACACCCTGTTCGGCGACGATCCTTCCGCCGACGCTTCGCTGCAGGACACCTTCGTGAGCGACCTGCAGAACAACGGCGTGCACTACTACATCGGTGGCCACGATCACATGTACAACCGCGCGCTGGTCGCGAGCCCCGACTTCAAATCGAACGTGCAGGACATCATCTCGCAGTCCGACGCGTCGAAGTTCTACATCCCGCTCGGCGCCCCCGGCAACGGCACGGTGCCGCTTCCGGACTACAAGCAGTCGAACGACTACACCTACGACGTGCCGGCCTTCGGCGCCCCGCGCGAGACGGAGATCGCCCAGCAGGCCGCCATCGGGCCCGCGACCACCGGCACCGTCCATGTCGGCTACTTCATCGTCACGGTCGACGGGCCGAGAGTGACGGTGGACTACTACTCCGCGCCCGTCACCGCGACGCTCAGCGGCAGTGTGTACCTGATGAGCACGACTCCGAAGATGACCTTCGTCAAGCAGGAGAGCTTCGGCTACAGCCTGAACGGCAAGGAGTTCTTCGTGCCGCAGGGCAAGCCGTACACGACCGTCGCCGACCAGTTCCAGGGCACGAAGGCCCGGATCCTTGGTGGCGTCAACGACAGCACGGCCACCGATGCGGCCGGCCGGGAGCTTACAAGAGACGTGACCACCGGCTGGACGTGTCGCCCGCGGCATCGTGGTCTGGCCAGTAACGTCCTCACCCTCTGGGGCCTGGCCGACGTCGGCGCCAGCTCGACCGACACCTACGCGCTTTCGATGTCGACGAGCAAGGGCGGTGGTCGAGGCACGCAGCTCGGCACCCTCATTGCCAAGGATGCCAAGGGTCACTGGGTCAACGCGGTCGACCTGAACGCCGGCGGTGCGGCCAGGTTCGTCCTGGGCCCGTGGAAGGCCGGCGACAAGCTCGGCTCCTACGGCATCGATCCCGCCAGCCACACGGCGTGGGCGATCGTCAACCACTCAGGCGACTTCGCGATCGCCCGCGGTTTCGAGCCCGCGAAGGGCGGCAGGCACTAGGCGCGCGACGAAGTCACGCACGCCTGAGCGGTGACGACGCAGTCACTCACCGGCACTAGGCGCGCGACGAAGTCACGCACGCCTGAGCGGTGACGACGCAGTCACTCACCGGCACTAGGCGCGCCACGAAAGTCACGCCGGCCTCGGGCGAAGGGCGGGGACCGAATGGTCCCCGCCCTTCGCCCTTCGCCGAACGTCCGGCAGTCGTCCTGCACGACCTGCCACTCGGTCGCCGACGGGACGCCGGTATCGATGAGGCAGGAAGTGCATGGGTCTTACCGTGCGCTCACGGCTTGCTCACCTGGCCCTCAACGCGGCCGGGTACGGTAGAGCAAGCCCCCTCCCCTGGGCGTCGGGCGCCGGCCTTCCCCCGAGACCGGCGCCCTTTCTGCGTGCCGCCACCGGCGGTCGCCGGCCGGCCACCCGGCCACTGACGTTGCCCGGGCAGGCTCCAACTGGCGGCTTTGGCTTCAACGCTATTCTCACGGGCTTCTCACCGGCAGCCAACCCCCGTCGCCCACACTGTGGTTCAGAGGCGAGCGTCGGGCGTGGTCAGAGGGCTGCGCCGGAAGGGAGGGATCATGGCGGTACCGTCACCGGCAAGGGACTACCCAGCCACCGAGCGCCTCGTCGCGGAGGCCGAAGGGATCATCGACGCGGCGCGCTCCGCCGGCGTCACCCTTCGTCTCACCGGCGGCTTGGCCGTGCGGCGCTACCTCACCGACCCTGCCTTCATGGACCGCCGGCACTCGGACATCGATCTGATCGCCGTGGCACGCGAGAGCGGCGCGCTGGGCGAGCTCCTGCGCGCTCGCGGCTACGAGGAGAACCGCTACGTGAGCCAGTCGACCGGCGGCGCCCAGCTTCAGTTCCTGCCGCGTGCCCGGCTGCTCGAATCGCGCGCACACTTTCTCAAGCGGCCGCACCCTGCGAGCCTCGACTTGCCGGCACATCGGGGCGCCGACCACCTCGACATCTTTCTCGACGCGATGCGCATGGATCACGACCTCGACGTGCGCACCCGGCTGGACATCGACGCCTACGCGATCCCGCCGGCCGACGTCCTGCTCGCCAAGCTGCAGATCGGCAGGATCGCGGAAAAGGACGTTCACGACGTGATCGCCCTGCTCAAAGACATGCCTCTCGGCGAGGTCGACGACAGCACCGTGATCTGCGTGCCCCGCCTGGCTCGCGTGTGCGCCCGCGACTGGGGCATGTACCACGACCTCACCCAGAACCTCGCGCTGGTCCTGGCGCGGCTCGACGACTACGCGCTCCCGGACTCTGAGCGCGCGCGGGTGCGCACCGACATCCACGCGTTGAACGAGGCGATCGGCGGGTGGGACAAACCGCTGCGCTGGCGGCTGCGGGCGCGGATCGGCACGCGCCTGCCCTGGCGGCGCGATGTCGAGGAGCGCGACGGCACACCGGTGGTCGCGCCCTTGCTCCCGACCGAGGTGGTGCTCGCCCTCAGGTGCGAGTGCTGTGGCCACGCCGTCGCCATCCCGCGCAAGCTCGCGGAGCTGGCCGTGGCGCCGCTTTCCTGTCCGCGCTGCGACAGCCTGGAGTTCGGCCCCGGACCCTCAGAGACCGAAGAACCGGCCGCTGCCTGACGAGAGCAGGCGACGTCCGCGGGGCGGTCCCTCGCCGCCGCGCCCGCGGCCCGCCACCACCACGGCCCCGCCGCCCTTACGAGCCTGTCGCTCAAAGGAAACGCCGCGCTCGCGTCATCCTCACGCTTGCTTCTCCGTGCGCTCATCGCCTGCTAAAGCGAGGCTGTCAGACTCGCGCCGCCGGCAGGGAACCAACGTCCGAAGGAGAGGTATGAAGATGAACGGATCGCGCAGACGCGGAGCCGCTTTGGCGCTCGCGATCGTGACCGCAGGTGTGGTCGCCGTCGCGTGCGCCACAGTACAGGCGGTCCCCGCACAAGCCCAGGGCCGCTGGCTCGCGGGCGACCTGGCAACCCACACGGTACTGACCGACGGCAAGAGCACCCAGAGCGAAGTGCTGAGCAACGCCCTGGCCCCCGCGCCCTTCGGGTCCGGCCTCAACTACTTCGCCAATGCCGAGCCGGGCGGCGTGTCGAAGAACAACGGCGAGGCCATCGCTTTCCAGACCCCCGTCTGGCGCTGGCAGACGCTGGCGCTCTACTCGTATCCGCTCATCCAGCAGGCTCGTGAAGACTACCCCGGCCGCCTCGTCATCCAGGGGCTGCAGTGGGACACGCCTGCTCAAGGACAGGTCGATATCGGGATCGTCGGCGGCGTCAACGAGCCGGTCGGCGTCTCCGACTTCGAGTACCTTTACGACAAGGCCGACGCCGACGTGAGTCGCGCTGGCGAGAGCACCCCCGAGGTGCTCGACACGACGCAGCCGTCTCCATACCCGACGCTCATCCCGGCCCAGCCGTTCGCCAAGGACAACACGACCGCGCAGGGTACGCTCGACGGCGCCGGTTGGCTCGAGGACAACTACCCCGACCAGAGCTACGCCTTCGTGGCTCACCCGTCGCGTGACCTCAACTGGAGCATCGGCGACCTGCGGTCTCTGCAAGACACGGCGCCCGATGTCGTCTCCGGCTTCGAAGGCTTCCCCGGCGATCAGGCCGCTGCCGCCCGCGGGGGCTACGGCAAGTACTTCGACGCCACGGGCGCTCTCGTCACCGACCCGACGCTCGCCGACCAGGCGACGACCGACCGTGCCCGCACCTATGGCGGCGCCGACGCCATGGTCGCAAAGATCGGCGGCGTGTGGGATGCGCTGCTCGGCGAGGGCCGTCCCTGGTTCGTCTACGGCGACAGCGAGTTCAAGTGGTGGACGACGCAGTTCAAGACGAACGGCGTGGTCACCGGCGCCTCGTTCGACGACTTCTGGCCGGGCCAGTACGACAAGACCATGACCTACGTCGGCGGAAAGGGCTACAACAACCTCGTCTCCGCCATCAAGTCGGGTGATTCGTACATCGTGAACGGTCAGCTCATCAGCGCGCTCGGCTTCAAGGCTACTGTCGGCAAGACGTCGCGCACCATGGGCCAGACGCTGACCGTCAAGAAGGGTCAGAAGATCGTCGTCACCATCGCCTTCAAGAGCCCGGCGACCAACAACAACGGCGACCGGGTCAAGGTGAACCACATCGATCTGGTCGCGGGCAACGTGACCGGCCGCATCGCCGCCACCGACCCTGCCTACACGACCAATGACACCAACTCCTCGACGCACGTCGCCAAGACCTTCGGCACGACTCAGATGCACCTGATCAAGGGTTGGAAGGTCATGACCGTCGCCTTCAAGCCCCAGCAGAGCATGTACTTCCGCCTCCGGGGCACGAACCTGGCCGACAACACGGTCAACCAGACCGACGCCAGCGGCAATCCGCTGGCCGACTATCTCACCTACCAGACGCTGCCGAACCCCGATCCCAGCAAGGTCGCCACTCAGCCGACCGTGACGATCAACACGCCCGACCAGGCGTGGGCCGATCTCTGGTTCTACAGCAACCCGATCTTCATCCGGGTGAAGTAGCAGTCGCGGCACGTCAACGGCCGCGGCCGGGCAATGGCCGCGGCCACGTCACCGGGCGCGCCACGACACGGTCCACGGGCGGACCTCGTGGACCGTGCACCGAGGCAGCCGTGGGGCGGCGCGGCGGGACCCGAACGGGTCCCGCCGCGCCGCCTCTTCGAACGCTCACCGGGTCCTCACGCCCGGCTCACAGTCGCCGGCTAGCCTCTCGGGTCGGACGGATAGCACCCGGTGACATGCAAGCGGGAAGGCACGGGAGCGAGACGACGTGGATGGAGCATTCGAGGCGCACGAGCTGGTGAGCCGGGGGCGCCGCAGGCGCAGCGCCAGACGAGAGGCGGCCATACGTCGCCGCCGGTTCGTGGCGCTGGCCGTGGCCGTGGTGCTGGTCGCGATCGGGGCGCTCCTGGTCGTGGACGCCGTACGAGCCGCCGCGACGCCGTTGGGAGCGGGCGCGGCGCTCGCCTCGATCGGTGGCGCGAGCTTTGGGAACATCCGGGTCGATCCGTCGGTCACGAGCAACCAGGCCACGGTGGACGACTCATACCGCTCTCAGGACCTGCGGTTCGCCGGCGGAGTGGCGACCGTCTCGTCCTACCTGGTCGGGACGGCGCTGGTCTCCGAGACGGACGTCTCGCTGAGTGACGTCAGCCTGCTCGGTGGTGTCGTCAAGGCAGCTTCGGTGGAGCTGGTCGTGACGGCCGACGCCGGGCGCTCGTCGGCCGACGCCGACTCTTCTCACAGCTACGTGAGCGGGCTCAAGGTCAACGGGCAGCCCGTCACCGGCGGCGCCGGGCCGGTCACGCTGCCCGGCGTCGGTACGCTGACGATCCTCGATGCAACGGTCGACGCGAGCCGTCCTTCGCCCAGTGCCGTCGTCACCGGGCTGAAGCTGACCCTCGACGAGCAGGTGGGCGACCTGGCGCCGGGTACCGTCGTCGTTGCCGGGCAGGCGTCCGTGTCGTCGGACGCGAGCACTGCCGCACGGCTCATCAAGATGGCCGGCACATCGTCTGCGCCCACGCCCCTGCCGGCGCCGCTGCCCACACCGACGGCGACGGCGCGAACCGGCAAGTCGTCGGGCGGGAGCGGCAACACTTCGTCGGGCGGAACCGACAAGTCGTCGGGCGGCAGCGGCAACTCTTCGTCGGGCGGCGGCGCGGGTTCGTCGGGCAGCTCGACCGGCAACGTCGCGAACAGCACGATGCCGGCGCCGGCCGCGCCCACCAAGGCGATCCTCGACCGGTTCCCCGGCGCCGTCTTTCCCGTGCGCGGGCCGGTCAACTACACGGACACCTTCGGCGCCTACCGCGCAGACATGCCCAACCATCGCCATGAGGGCAACGACATCTTCGCCAGGATGGGCACGCCGATCGTGGCGGTGCTGGCGGGCACGATCGAGTACAGCACCTACGGCATCGGCGGCAACAACGCTCGCCTGACCGACGCTCGCGGCGACTACTTCTACTACGCGCACATGGTGCGATTCGCGGCCGACCTCAAGTCGGGCGACCACGTGGCAAAGGGGCAGGTGATCGGTTACGTGGGCGAGACCGGTGACGCCGCCGGCACCTCGCCGCACTGCCATTTCGAGATCCATCCCGGAGGCGGTCCGGCGATCGACCCGTTCCCCTATCTCGAGGCGTGGCGGGCGGCGGCGCTCGGCACACCCGCGGCGGACACGCCGGTCGCGATCATCGCCCAGGCGGAGGTCGGCATACCGTTCGACCTGCTGCTGGCCCGCCGCGGCGTGATCGCGGGCATCGACCTCGGTGCGGCGGGCGCCGCGGCCGTGGCCGGGCACGCGATCGGCCACAGCGACGATCCGCGCCGGCCGGGAGCGCTTGGACTCACGGTGTGCCTGTCGGCGCTGTTCGGCGTCGCCGTCATCCGGCGGCTGCGCACTCCCGCGCTGCCCGAACTGCTGGCCGCCAACGAGACGGTGGTGCGCCAGAGGGTGACCGTCCGCGAGCGCACGCTCACAAACTCTTAACACGCCCCGGCTATACTGGCGCGGGGTGGAGCGAGTCAAAGGGAGCGAGGGGTGAGATGGCCAAGGAATCCATCCTCGTCGTAGACGACGAGCGCGAGATCCTCGAGCTGGTCAGGTACAACCTGACCAAGGAGGGCTATAGCGTGGTCTGCGTCGAGACGGGTGAGGACGCCCTGAGCGCCGCCCGGCTCAAGCTCCCCGACCTCGTCCTGCTCGACCTCATGCTGCCGGGCGTCGACGGCCTCGAGGTCTGCCGCAAGCTCAAGGCCGACCCCAAGACCCAGCAGATCCCCGTTGTCATGCTCAGCGCCAAAGGCGGCGAGGCCGACATCGTCGCCGGCCTCGAGCTCGGCGCCGACGACTACGTGACCAAGCCGTTCAGCCCGCGTGTCCTGACGGCGCGCGTCAAGGCCGTGCTGCGCCGCGAGCAGAGCGAAAGCAGCGACGGGAAGGCGACCATCAAGATTCGCGACCTCGTCTTGCACCCCGGCCGCCACCAGGTCCTGGTCCAGGACAGGCCGGTCGACCTGACGGCCTCGGAGTTTCGTATTCTGCTGTTCATGGCCCGCAAGCCGGGCTGGGTCTTCACGCGCCAGCAGATCGTCGACGCCGCGCAGGGCGACGACGTGTACGTGAACGAGCGCTTCGTGACCGATCGCTCGGTCGACGTGCACATCGTCTCGCTACGCCGCAAGCTCGGCGCCTGCGGCGACTACATCGATACGGTGAGGGGTGTAGGCTACAGGCTCAAAGACGAGTGAGTATGCGCCACACCCGGCTGTTCTGGAAGCTCTACATCACCTATCTGATCGCCGTCGCCCTGTGCGCGGGCGTGGTCGGCTGGTTTGCCGTGGGCACCGCCGGCAACCTCTACCGCGCTCAGGCGTTCTCTGACCTGACAGCCCGCGCCGAGCTCGCCCGCAGCCAGGTGACGCCGCTGCTCGGCAAGCCCGCCCAGCTCCAGGCGCTCGTCCGGTCGATCGGCGCCAACGCCGACACGCGTCTCACAGTGATCGCCGGTCCCGACAGCAGCGCCGGCGTCATGGGCAAGGTGCTCGCCGACTCCGAAGCCGATCCGGCTACCATGCCCAATCACGACACGCCGAGCCGCCCCGAGGTGCAGGTCGCGCTTACCGGCGGTAAGGGCGAGGTCGCGCGTTTCAGCGACACGCTCAAACGGAGGATGCTGTACGTCGCCATCCCGGTCTTCAGCGCCGGTCACCAGGTGACGGCGGTGGTGCGCACGGCCTTACCGCTCACCCAGGTCGATCGGGCGCTCACCAGCATGACCTGGCGCATCGCGCTGGGCGCCCTGATCGTGGCTCTGGCGGTCGCGCTGCTCGGGTTTCTCGTCTCGAGCCAGATCTCGGGCCGCATGCGGGCCATCGAACGCGGCGCGGCGCGCTTCGCCGCCGGCGACTTCAGCCACGAGATCCACGTCTCGGCGCCCGACGAGATCGGCGAGGTCGCCCTGGGCCTGAACGCTATGGGCCGGCGTTTGAGCGAGACCATCCAGACCATCACCGAGGAGCGCAACGAACGCGAGGCCGTGCTCTCCGGTATGACCGAGGGCGTGCTGGCCGTCGACGGGCAGGAGCGCGTCATCACGGTGAACGCCGCGGCGGCGCGCCTGCTCGGCGTCGACCCCGAAGACGCCAAGGGGCGCAGCATCCAGGAGATCGTGCGCAACCCCGAGCTCCAGGAGTTCGTGGGCACGGCGCTGGCCGCCGACGAGCCCGTCGCCGGCAGCGTCGTCGTGCATACAGACCGGGGCTCGCGCGAGCTGCAGATGCACGGCGCCCGGCTGGGCGACGACAGCGACGGCGGCGACGCTCGCGGTGGCGTCGTGGTCGTTCTGAACGACGTCACCCGCATGCGCCAGTACGAAGCCATCAGGCGCGACTTCGTGGCCAACGTGTCGCACGAGATCAAGACGCCGGTGACGACCATCAAGGGCTTCGCCGAGACGCTCCTCGACGGCGCCCTCGACGATCGCCACGACGCCGAGCGGTTCCTGCGCATCATCGTCGGGCAGGCCGACCGCCTCAGCGCCATCATCGAAGACCTCCTCAGCCTGTCCAGCCTGGAGAGCGACTCCGAGGGGGCCACGATCTCGCTGGAGCGCGGCAGCATCCGCGACGTCCTGCAGGTGGCCCTCGACGTCTGCGAGATGAAAGCCGCCGACAAGCACATCACGCTGGCGCTGTCCTGCTCCGAGGAGCTCTACGAGGAGATCAACCCGCCGCTTCTCGAACAGGCGGTCGTGAACCTCATCGACAATGCGATCAAGTACAGCCCGGAGGGCTCGTCGGTCGAGATCTGGGCCGCGGTCGAGCCGGAGGCTCTCTCGATCAAGGTCAAAGACGCGGGTCCGGGCATTCGTCGCGAGCACCTGCCGCGGCTGTTCGAGCGCTTCTACAGGGTCGACAAGGCGCGCAGCCGCGACATGGGCGGCACCGGCCTCGGCCTGTCCATCGTCAAGCACATCGCGGTGGCGCACGGCGGCGGGGTCGCCGTCGAGAGCACGCCCGGCATAGGCAGCACCTTCTCGATCACGCTGCCGCGCTGACACTCCCGCCCGCGCCGCCGCGCTGACACTCCCGCCCGCGCCGCCGCGCTGACACTCCCGCCCGCGCCGCCGCGCCCAAATCCCTCCGCCGATCCTCTCGCCGGGTATCCACTTCGTCTCTGAACCCCGCGCATACGCCTCGCTAGCGCCGCCTGAATGCACTCATATCGGGTGGCTCATTACGCTCTCACTCCCTCCTCATCAGGGCTCACTAAAGTCGGCTCCGTATCCAGGAGTCAGCGCGCCGTGGCGCGCGAACGCGAGCAAAGGAGAGGGACTTATGAACAAAGCAGCAAGACGCTGGCCGGTGCGTGCCGGCATCGTCGCCCTGGTCGGAGTGGGCCTGCTGATCGGCGCGACGTCGGCGTTGGCGGCCGTGCGTATCAACGGCGCCGGCGCGACCTTCCCGGCCCTCCTGTACGGCAAGTGGTCGAAGGGCTACAAGACCGCTCAGGTCAACTACAACGCCATCGGTTCGGGCTCGGGCGTGGCGCAGATCGAAAACGGTACCGTCAACTTCGGTGCGTCAGACAAGCCGCAGACCACGGCCACCCTGAACCAGTACGGTCTGATCCAGTTCCCGTCGTGCATCGGCGGCGTCGTGGCGATCGTCCACGTCGGCAACATCGCCTCCGGCCGGCTCAAGCTGACGGGCCCAGTCCTGGCCAAGATCTTCGAGGGCAAGATAACCAAGTGGAACAACTCGGCGATCACGAAGCTGAACCCGGGCCTCAAGCTGCCCGCGACGGACATCAGGACCTTCCATCGGTCGGACACGTCGGGCACGACCTGGATCTTCACCCACTACCTCAAGGCCGTCGATTCCTCGTGGCCGTTCGCGGACTGGAGCGGTGCGTGGCCGACCGGCAGCGGCGAAAAGGGCAGCGCGAACGTGGCGAACGCGGTCAAGATCCATTCGGGCTCGATCGGCTACGTTGAGTACTCATACGCCCTCACGGCTCACATCGCCTACGCCCAGCTCAAGAACCGTTCCGGCAAGTGGGTGCTGCCTTCGACGAGCAAGTTCGCAGCGGCCGCCGCGACGGCGACCTGGTCGGCGTCGAACGGCTTCGCCACGAACCTGGTCAACATGAAGGGCGCGAGCGCCTGGCCGATCACCGGAGCGACCTACATCCTGCTGCGCAAGAGCCAGTCCAACAAGACCGTCGGCCACGACATGCTCGGCTTCTTCAACTGGGGCTTCACCTCGGCCACGGGCAAGGCCGACGCGAAGGGGCTCGACTTCGTCTCGCTGCCGTCCAAGGCCGTGACGAAGATCAAGGCCGTGTGGAAGGCCAGCGTGAAGAGCGGTGGCAAGCCCTGCTGGCCGTGAACCCGGCCTGCGAGTGAGGGGCGCGTCTCGAGGCGCTCGTCCGGGACTCCTTTCCCCGGTGATTCCCCTCCTGGATCAAGCCGGCCCACACCACTAGTCTCGTTCGGGCCGGCGGTACCGGGCGAAGCCGAAAGACAGCATACGATGCGCCCTCCGGGCGGCCGCGCGAGCGGCCGCCCGCTCATATGGAGGACCGCCTCAGGAGGCCGATCCCACGAGCTCGCCGGGCGCACCCCCGCTCACGCCAAAAACACAGACTCTTCACCTTCCGCTAACACATCGTGGATACATTCCGCGAGGTGGCCGCTGGCCGCCCTTGTCCGGGGAAAGGACCAAGGAGACTCCACATGACACGATCGAGAAGATTCCGGTACGCAGCGGTGGCGAGCGTGTTCGCCCTCGCCATCGTGCTGACGGCGGCGGCCTGCGGCAGCTCGGGTGGCTCGGGTTCGAGCAGCAGTCCGTCGGCTTCGGCGAACAGCATCGTCGGCGCCGGCTCGACCTTCGCCCAGCCGCTCTACACCTCCTGGGCCAAGGACTACCAGGGCGTCGCTTCTGTCCAGGTGAACTACCAGGGCGTCGGCTCGACCGCCGGCATCGCGGCGATCGAGGCCAAGACCGTCCAGTTCGGCGCCACCGACGCGCCGCTCGACGCCGGCCAGCTCCAGTCCAACGGTCTCGTGCAGTTCCCGACGGCCGTCGGGGGGACCGTGGCGATCGTCAACCTCAAGGGCGTCCCCTCGGGCACGCTCAAGCTCGACGGTCCCACGCTGGCCGACATCTACCTCGGCACGATCACCAAGTGGAACGACGCCGCGATCGCCAAGCTCAACCCGGGCGTCAAGCTGCCGTCGAGTGCCATCAACGTGGTGCATCGTTCCGACGGTTCGGGCACGTCGTGGATCTTCACGAGCTACCTGTCGGCGGTCTCGTCGTCCTGGAAGAGCAAGGTGGGCGCCAACACCCAGCCGGCCTGGCCGGTGGGCACCGGCGGCGCCAAGAGCGCCGGCGTCGCGGCCCTCGTGCAGCAGGTCAGCGGCTCGATCGGCTACGTCGAGTACACCTACGCCCAGCAGAACAACATCAGCACGGTGAAGATGATGAACGCGGCCGGCAAGGTCGTGGCCCCCACTCTGAGCGCGTTCGCGGCGGCGGCCGAGCATGCCACCTGGGACGCCTCGCAGGGCTTCGCCCAGCCGCTCGTGAACGAGCCCGGTGCGACGACCTGGCCGATCACCGGCGCCACGTACGCGCTGGTGCAGAAGACGCAGACCGACGCCTCGGTGGCTCAGGCCGTGCTCAAGTTCTTCGACTGGGGATACACCAACGGCGCCGCGACGGCCCAGAGCCTGAACTACGTGCCGATCCCGGCCAAGGTCTACAAGTCGGTCGAGACGCAGTGGCAGGGCATCACCGTCAGCGGCACGCCGGTCTGGCCTGCCTGACGCACATGACTGCCTGATGCAGGTGACCTGAGTCAGCGAGTCGGCGGGCGGCGGGACCGCATGGTCCCGCCGCCCGCGCGGCCCACTGACGAGAGCGGCGAGGGCGACCAGCACTCGCGGGAGACAAGAACGAAGAGCATGACGATGACGACCATGAGCGCATGAGCACGGCTGAAGCCGATCTGTCGCCACAGGGTGGCGGCGCGGGCATCGGTACACCCGGAGGCGCGGGCGCCGGGGCGCACGTCCGCCGCCATCATTTCTCGCTTGGCGACCCGCTGTTTCGCTGGTTCACGATCATCTGCGCGGCGACCGTCGCCCTGGCGATGTTCGTGCTCATCGGGGTGCTGGTCAAGAACTCGTGGTTTGCCATCCATGTGCTGAGGCTGAAGCCCCTGACCACCGTCGCCTACAACCCGGGGACCAACCAGTACGGCGCGCTCTCCAGCCTCTTCGGGACGTTCATGACGACCCTGATCGCCATGGTCGTCGCGGTGCCGCTGGCGCTGGCCATCGCTTTGCTGCTCGTGGAGCTCGTCCACCCAGTGGTCTCGCGGTTCGTGGGCACGGCCATCGAGATGCTGGCCGCGGTGCCCAGCATCATCTTCGGCATGTGGGGCATCTTCGTCCTGGGGCCTCTCATGGGTAACCACATAGAGCCGTGGATCCAGTCGACGCCACTCGGCCGGCTGGGGCTCTTTTCGGGCTCGCCGATCGGCGTCGACGTGTTCACCGCCGGCGTCGTGCTCAGCCTCATGATCCTGCCCTTCATCACCGCCGTCTCGCGCGACGTGCTCAAGATGGTGCCGACGGTGGTCAAGGAGGCCGGCTACGGGATGGGCTCCACGACCTACGAGGTGATGCGCAAGATCAGTATGCGCTACGCGCTGTCGGGCATCGCCGGCGCCGTCTTTCTGGGCCTCGGGCGGGCGCTCGGCGAGACCATGGCGGTGGCCATGGTGATCGGCGGCAACTTCATCACCATCCCGCACTCGCTGTTCGATAACGGCACGACCGTCTCCGCCACCCTGGCGCTGAACTTCGGCGAGGCGTCGAGCAAGCTCGAGACGAGCTCGCTGATCGAGCTCGCCCTCATCCTGTTCGTCATCACCATGGTCTTTCAGGTGGTCGCTCAGCTCTGGCTGGCGCGCGCCCGCCGCATGACCGGGAGCCGGGCGTGAGCGCCACGGCGCCCCTCGCCGGGCGTCCGCCGCGGCCCGCCGGTCGCCCGCCACTGCCCGCCCGTTCGGTCACCCGCCGGCGCCTCGTCAACAGCGCCGTGACCGGCGCCGCCTGGCTGGCGGCGGCGCTCGGGATCTTCGTGATGGGCTGGATCGTGGCCACGGTCGTCGTACGAGGCATCGGCGCCTGGAACCTGGCCTTCTTCACCCAGCTGCCGCCGGTCGGCAACGACCCCGGCGGCGGCCTCGCCAACTGCATCATCGGCACGCTGGTGATCACCTTCGGCGCCGCGCTGATCGGCCTGCCGCTGGGCTTCTTCGGGGCGGTCTACCTGTCCGAGTTCGGTCGCGCCGGCCGTGTGGCGACCGGCATCCGGGCGGTGACCAACATCGTGCTCGGCGTGCCGTCGATCGTGGCCGGCATGTTCGCCTACGCCATCCTCGTGCTGCCCAGGCACCACTTCTCGGGGTTCTCGGCCTCGGTGGCGCTGGCCTTCATCATGCTGCCCGTCATGACGCGCACTGCCGAGGACATCCTCAACCTGGTGCCCAACGAGCTGCGCGAGTCGGCCCTGGCCATGGGCGCGCCGCGCTGGAAGGCGACCCTGGGCGTGGTCGTGAAGGCGGCCCGCGGCGGCCTGATCACCGGCGCCATCCTGGCCGTGGTCCGGGTCGCCGGCGAGACCGCTCCTCTGCTCTTCACGGCCCTGAGCAGCCAGTACTGGATGGGCGGCCTCAAGGGTTACTTCGGCGGCCCCACGCCGAACCTCACCAAGACGATCTTCGACCTCTCCCAGACGCCGTATCCGCACCTCGTACAGCTCGCTTGGGGGGGCGCGCTGCTGATCATCGTCACGGTTCTGGGCGTCAACGTCCTCACCAGGCTTCTCTTTCAGCGAGGCAAGGAATGGTAGACACCATGGACATGATCGAACCGGGCGCCGAACGCGCGCTCGAGAGCGAACGGCCCCTGCCACCGCGCCTCGAGGTGACTCCCGCTGGCCACGACTCGACGGCCGAGTTCGGCACTCTGCCCAGCAAGCTCTCGGTGCGTGGTCTCGACTTCTTCTACGGCAAGCAGCAGGCGTTGTTTGCCAATGACCTCGAGATCAAGGAGCACCGGGTCACCGCCATCATCGGCCCGTCGGGTTGCGGCAAGTCGACGCACCTGCGCTGCTACAACCGCATCTACGAGCTCTACCGCGACCAGAAGGCGACCGGCGAGGTCGTGCTCGACGGCCAGAACGTGCTTGCCTCGGGCACCGACCTGCTGAGCCTGCGCCGGCGCGTGGGCATGATCTTCCAGAAGCCGAGCCCGTTCCCGATGACGGTGTTCGACAACATCGCCTACGGGCTGCGCATGCACTTCAAGCTGTCGCGCTCGGAGCTGTCCGAGCGCGTCGAGGACGCCCTCAAGCGCGGCGCCCTCTGGGAAGAGGTCAAGAACAAGCTGAAGGAGCCGGGCCTCGCTCTGTCGGGCGGCCAGCAGCAGCGCCTCTGCATCGCCCGCGCGATCGCCGCCGAGCCCGAGCTCATCCTCATGGACGAGCCCTGTTCGGCGATCGACCCCGTGGGCACCGCGAAGATCGAGGAGCTGGTGCAGGAGCTGAAGTCGTCGTACACCATCGCCCTCGTGACCCACAACATGCAGCAGGCGGCGCGCGTGTCCGACTACACGGCGTTCTTCTTCGAGGGCCGCATCATCGAGTTCGGCGCCACCGCTCAGATCTTCGAGAACCCCACCGAACAGCAGACCGAGGACTACATCACCGGCCGCTTCGGCTAGAGCGAGGGACGAGCATGGCAAACCAGCTGCAACGCGAGATCGGCAACTTGAAGAAGAGCATCCTCACTCTGAGCGCTCTGGTCGAAGACAACCTGCGCCGCGCGCTCACCGCGGCCGAGACCCACGACGAGGCGCTCGCCGCCGCGGCGATCGACCGCGATTTTCCGATCGACCTGATGGAGGTCGACATAGAGGAAGACTGCCTCAAGGCGCTGGCGCTCTACCAGCCGGTGGCCGGTGACCTGCGCTTCATCGTGACGACCATCAAGATCAACGCCACCCTCGAACGGATCGGCGACCTCGCGGTCAACATCGCCGATCGTGCCCAGCAGCTCGTCACGACGCCCCAGCCGGTCGTGCCCTTCGACCTGACCGGCATGGCGATCAAGGCCCAGCAGATGGTATCGAGCGCCCTCGACGCCCTGGTCGCGTCCGACGCCGCCGCGGCCCGTGCCGTGCTGCTGGCCGACGACGAGATCGACGATCTCGACCGCGAGTTCACGGCCAGGCTCAACGCCGCGGCCCGGGAGCACCCCGAATGGCTCGAAGGAGTCATCTCGCTCCTGCAGATCTCGCGCTTCATCGAGCGCGTGGCCGACCACGCGACGAGTATCGCCGAAGACGTGATCTACATGGTCGAGGGCGAGATCCCGCGGCATTCGGTCAAGCGCGCCGTCGCCGAAGCGATGGGGTACAACGCCGGCGCCGCGCCGCCTCTGGCGCAGGAGTAGTACCGGCGACGAGCGCGGCGAAGGTCAGCTCGAGGTGATCGTCACGGTCGGGCTGATGCCGGCGACGAGCTTGCTCGAGGCCGGCACCCGCACCCGCAGGGTGGTCGCGCCGGCCGCCGTGGGGGTCCAGCTCACCTTGTAGCTGCCGTCGGCGGCCAGCGTCGTGCTCACGGCGTTGCTCCAGCCCGTCGAGCTCTGGGTCTGCAGCCAGACGGTCTCGTTGGCGATCGCCGGCTTGACGGTGCCGCTGAAGGTGACCGCGGCGCCGACCGCCGGGGCAAGGGTCGACGCCTTGACGGCGACGACGGGCCTGACGTCGACCGTCACGTGGGCGGTCGTCACGACGGAGCTCGCCGTCATGCTCGCCGGCGCCGAGAAGTAGTACTGGGTCGTGCCGCCGGGGGTGACCTTGGCCGAGAAGGCGGTGTACTTGGCGGTGTACCTGGTCGATTGCACGGTCACCACGATCGAGCCGGCCACCGTCGTTGCGCCGCGCGTGACCCAGGAGCCGCCGGCCGGGCGGCGGTGCAGGGTGATGGTCTTGCCCGCGGGCAGCCGCGGGTAGCGCTTGCCGGTGAGCGTGACGGATGAGCCGTAGTTGATCGTCGTGGTGGTCGACGGGTTGATCGACAGCGAGGTGAAGTACACCCAGCAGTCGCGCAGACCAAGGTCGGCGCGCAGCGTGGCGCCGTCGACCGCCATCGCACCGCCGGAGCCGATCAGCAGGGCCTTGATCACTCGCGGCGAGGTGCCGCGCTTGACCACGTAGACGGCCCGCAGCGGACCCTTGGTGAAGCCCAGGGCGCCGGCGATCGCGGCGGGCGTGCGGTGGATCGGGTTGTCGGGCCAGATGTGATAGGGCGAGGTCGTGTCGTAGGGGTCGGGCACGCCCTTGAGGTAAGGCTCCGGAGCGGCCCCGCTCCAGACGTTCTCGATGTTCTCGGTGTGACCGCCCGACGTAGAGAAGAAGAAGGCCACGATCGGCGTGCGCTTGTTGTTGAACAGATACTCGGGCACGATGCCGCGGGTAGCGGTCACGGCCTTGTCGGTGCTGGCGGCTTCGGCGTCGGCGCCGCCGTACATCTGGCTCGCGGTCGTGCAGTAGACGTCGAACGAGCCCGAGCCGCCGGTCTCGCGGAAGGCATAGGAGCGCGCCGCCACGGCCTGGGCCTTGAGGGCTTCGAGCGGCCACGACGCCGGCGATTCGCGCGGCACCACGCCCAGCAGATACGACTCGAGGGGCAGCTTGTTCACGACCTCGAGGCCGTCGGTGAAGTGGACGACCCGCAGCGTGCCGCGGTAGCGGCTCACGACGCCGTTGTCGTTGGGGGTGAGCAGCCGCAGCTTGGAGGTCTCGGCGACGAAGGTGATCGGCGTGGCGGCGACCCATGAGCTGCCGCCGGCGGCCAGGTGGTAGCTGCCGCCCGACCAGGTGACCGTGGCCGTCACGCCACCGTCGATGTGCACGGTCTTCGCCGTCCAGGCGGCCTTGAACTGGGCGGCGTCGGTTGCGACGATCGACGAGCGGCCGCTGCGCAGCAGCACGCGGACCGGCACGTTGGCCACCTTGCCCAAGGTCACGCCCGTGTAGTAGTGCTTGATGATGGCGCCGTACTTCCAGCCGTGCAGCGCGTAGCCGTCGGCCCCGTACTGGCTCATGCCGATACCGTGGCCCCAGCCGCGACCCTCCATGATCATGTTCCACTTGACGACGGCGCTCGCGCGCGGCGCGCAGGCGAGCGCGAAGACGACGGCGAGCAGCGCCGCGGCGCTCGCCGTCGCGAACGCCCCGCGGGAGCGGCGGCGGCGGTGGGGTGTCTGTCGGGGACCGGTCAAAAGGCAGGTGTCCATGGGTCGCGCGAGGACCTCCCTCATGCTACGTTGCCTTGACGTGCCTGGCAATCAGCGCCGGTGTGCCCGGTGCGACACTCTTGGCTGTCGGCAGGAGATTCCCTTTGCATAACGTTGCGCGCGGAGCGGGCCTAGCGGTGGCGCGCGCACAGGCTCGAGGCGGTGGTGCCGCCCGTGCCCGCCCGGCGGCATGCGGCGGCAACGACCAAGGGTTCGACAGGCGACCCGCCGAATGTCAAAGTCTTAAAGGGCCTGCGGGTTTGGCCGACTAGAGAAAGCAGCCATGGCAGTCCGCTCGACACCAGTCGATGGGAACCTGCGCCGCGTCGCGCCGCGCCGTGCCGTGCGCTGCCCAAAGCCGGCGCGTTCTCTGACGCGGCGTCTGGCCATCGGCGCTCTGGCCGCGCTCGTCGCCGCCGGCGCGTTGCTCTTCGTGCCCGCCGCGTTCGCCAAGACCTACACCGACGTGTCCAAGACCTACTGGGCACGCAACCAGATCAACTGGATCACCAATCGCGGCTATCCCAACGGCAAGGCGCTCGACGACTACGGCGGCGGCCTCTTCAAGCCCAAGCAGGCCATCACCCGGGAGCAGCTCGCTCGGGCTCTCGTCGTCCTGGGCAACTTCCAGACCGACGTGGTGTCGCCGACCGCGCTGCCCGACGTGCCGACGAGCGACCCCTACTTCAAGTACATCCAGATCGCCGTCCACCTGAAGCTCATGTCGGTCTACAAGGACGGTTTTCACCCCGCGGTGGCCGTGCCGGAGTGGCAGGCCGACTCCGGCGCGGTGTGTCTGCTGCGGACCCTGAACCCCACCGCCGACTGGACCGTCCTCAAGTCGCTGCGACCGGGCAAGTGGGAACCGAACGCCAAGTGGAAGACCGGCGCGCCGGCCTACCTGCCGGTCGAGGTCGCGGCACGCTCGCTGGGACTGCGCTTCAACCACGCGGCCAAGGCCGACGCCCTCGAAGTGTCGCCGCGCCAGGCTATCGACCGGGCCGAGGTGGCCACCATCCTCTACCGGGCGCTCCACGTCTCGTCGTGGAACATCGCGAGCCTCAGCGAGTACGACAGCGTGGTCCTGCCGACCCTGAGCGCCCGTCAAAAGCAGATCGTCGCCTTCGCTCTCAAGTACATCGGTTACCCATACGTCTGGGGCGGTGAGTATCCCGGTAAGGACTCGCCCTACGGCAAGCAGGCCCACGCCGGCTTCGACTGCTCAGGGTTCGACTGGTGGGTCATGAAGATGCACTTCGGCTACACCTTGAACGAGCGTACCGCGGCCGGCATGGCCGGCGCCGCCAAGCCGCGCATCAAGCGCGCCAAGCTCGTGCCCGGCGACCTCATCTTCTTCGGCCCCAACGGGCCGGCCTCGAGCGCGGCGTCGATCTACCACGCCGCGCTCTACCTCGGCAACGGCTGGTTCATCCAGTCGACCGGTTCGCTCGACGGCGTCGGTATCTCGTCGCTCGACGCGGACTCCTACTGGAAGGCGAACTTCGCCTGGGGCCGGCGCGTGCTGAAGAAAGGTGAGTTCACGCCGCTCTCCACGGCCGCGCCGATGCAGTGAGAAAGCCCGTCGTCCTGGCCCTGTTCACCGTCGCGCTGGGGGCGGCCGTGCTGGTCGCCACCGAGCGCGCCCGCTCGATGGAAGCTTTCGATCGTACCCCGCCGGTCGGCTTTGTCTCGCTGCCGGCCGCCGTCACCTCCGAGCACGTCACCGTGATCGCCGCCATCGCCGATCCCGACACCGACGTCGTCGAGCTGCGACTCAGCAACGACGGCGTGTCGTGGAGCGGCTGGGAAGGCTATCCGAGCCCGTCGGCTGACGGCGCGGTGCGGCTGCCCTGGCGGCTCACGCCCGGGGCCGGCGCCAAGACCGTGACCGTGGAGGCCGTGAACGGAGCCGGCACCATCTCGACCTTCACCGCTCACACCACCCTGCACGCCCGCGAGGCCCAAAGGGCACGCCGGGCCCGCAGGCCATTCGGTCCAGGCACGGGCGAGCTCACGCCGGCCTGAGCCGCGACGACGCAGTCACTCGCCTGCCTGGGTGGCGAGTCCCTGATACTGGCGCTCGTAGTAGCGCCGCCACTCGCCCGACTTGATCTTCTCCCACCAGGCGCGATGCTCGGCATACCAGGCCACGGTGCGCGTGAGGCCTTCGGCGAACGAGACCTGTGGCTTCCAGCCCAGGGCGCGCATCCTGGTGCAGTCGAGCGCGTAGCGGCGGTCGTGGCCGGGCCGGTCGGCGACGTAGCGCACGAGCTCCTCGCCCAGCCCCAGCTCGGCCAGGATGCCGCGCGTGAGGTCGAGGTTTGCGACCTCGTGGCCGCCGCCGACGTTGTAGACCTCACCGTCGAGGCCGGCTCGCAGGACCAGGTCGAGCGCCCGGCAGTTGTCGTCGACGTAGATCCAGTCACGCACGTTGCGGCCGTCGCCGTAGACCGGCAGCGGCTGCCGGTCTAAGGCGTTCGTCACGAACAGCGGCACGATCTTCTCGGGGTACTGATACGGCCCGTAGTTGTTGGAGCTGCGCGTGACGACGACCGGCGTGCCGTAGGTGCGCCGGTAGGCCTGCACGAGCAGCTCGCCGCCGGCCTTGCTCGCCGAGTAGGGGCTCGAGGGCCGCAGCGCGTCGGTCTCCACCGAGGCGCCGGCGGCGATGTCGCCGTAGACCTCGTCGGTCGAGACCTGCAGAAAGCGGCCGACGCCGCGGGCGCGCACCGCTTCGAGCAGCACGTGAGTGCCGATCACGTCGGTGCGGATGAAGTCCTCGGGGCCGCTGATCGAGCGGTCGACGTGGGTCTCGGCCGCGAAGTTGACGATCGCGTCGGCGCCGGCGGCGACCTCGTCGACCACCGCCGGATCGCAGATGTCGCCCTTGACGAACGAGTAGCGTGGTTCGCCGGCGACATCGTGCAGGTTGTCGAGGTTGCCGGCGTAGGTGAGCTTGTCGAGGACGACGACCGCGTCGGACGGGTGCTCGGTCAGCACGTGGCGGACGAAGTTGGAGCCTATGAAGCCGGCCCCGCCGGTGACCACGATCCTCATGGGCGTTCGTCTCCTCTCGCGCGGGCGCCTGCCCGGCGTGTCGCCTCTGTCATCCCTCTGTCATCGCACGTCGAGGAGCTATCGCTCGTCGTGGAGCTCGTCGACGACGGCCGCGACGCCGTCCTGCCAGCAGGGCGGCTGCGGCACCGCCCTCTCTGATGCCAGTGCGCTGAAGGCCGGCCGCGGCGCGAGGCGGCCTGCCTGCTCGGTCGTGAGCGGCTCGACCGCCACTGAGAGGCCGGCCAGCGACACGACCTCGCGGGCCAGCTCGCACCAGCTGCAGGCGCCGCCCCCGGCCATGTGGTAGATGCCCGGCCCAAGGCCGCCGCGCAGCGCCTCGACGACCGCCGCCGCGAGGTGGCCGGCGTAGGTCGGCGAGCCGACCTGGTCGTCGACGACCCGGAGGGGCTCCGCCGGCCGTGCGGCGGCGCGCTCGCGCGCCGCCGCCAGGATCGTCGTGACGAAGTTCCTGCCCGTTGCCGAGAACAGCCACGCCGTGCGCACGACGGTGCCGTGCGGCCAGGCGAGCGTCTCGTGCTCCTGAGCCAGCTTGGTGCGCCCGTAGGCGTTGAGGGGCGCCGGTTCGTCGTGTTCGACGTACGGCGCGCCCTTGCGGCCGTCGAAGACGTAGTCGCTCGAAAACGAGACGAGCTGAGCGTGCGTCCCGTGCAGCGCGGTCACGATATGGCGCGTGCCCAGGGCGTTCACGGCGTAGGCCGTCCTCTCGTCGCGCTCGGCGCCGTCGACGTCGGTGTAGGCGGCCGTGTGCAGCACGATGTCGGGCGCGAAGGCGCGCACCGCGGTCGCGACCGCGCGCGCGTCGCGTAGGTCGAGCGATGCCTCGCAAACGACCAGGACCTCGCCCTGGAGCAGAGGCTCGAGGGCGGTCGCGAGCTGGCCGCCGCCGCCGGTGAGCAACCAGCGCGTCATGTCCCCTGAGCCGCGCCTCAGCGCAGCCGCAGGCCCCAGTCATACGGGATCTGATCGGTGTCGTGCGGCAGCTCTTCCTGGTCGGGCTCGTCGTAGCGGTAGAGCTCGGTCGGTGCGTTGACGATGAAGGCTTCGTCTGAGCTCACGCACTTCCAGCCGTGCTGCACCTCGGGCGGTACCCGCACGAGCAGGGGGTTGTGGTCGCCCATGAAGAACTCGTCGATGCGGCCCCGGGTGGCCGACTCTTCGCGGCCGTCGTAGAGCACCAGCTTGATCATGCCCTTCACGCACACGATGTTGTCGTACTGGACGTGGTGCAGATGCCAGCCCTTGACCACCCCCGGCAGCGTGGTCGTCATGTAGAGCTGCCCGAACTTGATGAAGAGCTCGTCGTCTGAGCGCAGGCACTCCATGAGCCTGCCGCGCTCGTCGGGGATCACCCGCAGCTGCTTTGTCAGAACGCCGTCGATCATCGCGCCCCCTTTCGCCGGACCGGTCGTCAGACCACGCCGATGCGGCTCGAGTCGCCGACCATGAAGCGGTAGGCGAGCGGGCGGCCGTCGGAGCGGCAGATGGTCACGTCCCTGCCGATCAGGCTGTCGCACAGGCGTGCGTTCAGCCCTGAGATGTGGCTGTCTGCGAGGATGATGGAGTGCTCGATCTCGGCGTGGTCGACGACGACGCCGTGGTAGATCGCCGTGTAGGGTCCGATGAAGGCGTCGGTCAGCGTGCAGCCGTGACCGATCGTCACCGGGCCGCGCACGGTGCAGCGCGTGAGGACGCTACCGGCTTCGATCACGACCGGGCCTTCGATCGAGGAGTCGACGGCCGTGCCGCGCACGTCGCGCTCGAGCGTGCCGAGGATGAGGCGATTGGCTTCGAGCATGTCCTCGAGTCTGCCGGTGTCCTTCCACCAGCCGGTCACGATCTGCGGCTCGACCCGCAGACCGCGGTCGACCATGTGCTGGATGGCGTCGGTGATCTCGAGCTCGCCGCGCGCCGAGGGGCTGATCGCCTTGACGCTGGCGAAGATCTGGGCCGTGAAGAGGTAGACGCCGACGAGCGCGAGGTCGCTCAGCGGCTGGGCCGGCTTTTCGACCAGGCGGGTCACCTTGCCGTCGACGATCTCGGCCACGCCGTAGGCCTGGGGCTCGGCTACGTGCTGCAGCAGGATGAGGGCGTCGGGCGCGCACGACCGGAAACGCTCGACGAACGGCACGATGCCGTCTCTGAGCAGGTTGTCGCCGAGGTACATGACGAAGTCGTCGCCGCCCAGGTAGTCTTCGGCGATCAGGACCGCGTGGGCCAGCCCGAGCGGCGCGACCTGACGGATGTAGGTCACGCGCAGGCCAAAGCGCGCGCCGTCGCCGACCGCGGCCTCGACTTCGGCGTGGGTGTCGCCGACGACGATGCCGACCTCGTCGATGCCGGCCGCGCGCAGCGCTTCGAGGCCGTAGAACAGGATCGGCTTGTTGGCGATCGGCACGAGCTGCTTGGCCGACGTGTGGGTGATGGGCCGCAGCCGGGTGCCGGCGCCGCCGCTGAGAATGAGCCCCTTCACGCGATCCCCCCGGACGGCCCGGCGGGCCTAGATGGACTCGTAGTCGTCGAGCTCGTCGTCGCTCTCGGTGGACATGAGGTCGAGAACGTCGTGCTCGTCGACGGCCTTGCCCATGAAGACGATGCTCGTCTTCTCGGGCGGCCCGATCCACAGGGTGACGCGATCGCCGGCCGTGAACACGACGGGCCGGCCGTCGCGCAGCACGTTGGTCAGCGTGGAGTGCTCGACGTCGCGCGTGACTTCGGCCGAGTCGATCGGCAGCGGGTCCTGATCGTTCACCTGCAGGCGAGGCTGCTTGTCTGAGTCGATGTTCACCTACGCGAAGTATAACAGCTCGCCGGTCGGCAACCGCCAGCCTGCCTGCGGCCGCTGCCTGCGCGCGGCGCGCGGCTTGATTAGAGGCGCGCGGAAGGGTTTACTCTAGCGGTGAGACGGCGCGCCAGCGCGCGCCTCCAACAAGGGGGAGGGCCATGGGAATCTCACTGAGGGGTCGGCCGAGGCGACGCGTCGCCCTGGTCGCTATGACCGCCGTCCTGACCGCCGGACTCGTATGGGGTCTCGCTCAGGCGCTGGCCACCAGCAGCAGCCCGGCGCCGGCCGGCAAGGTCGTGCTCAAGCTCGGCATGACCAACATCCCCGACAACCTGAACCCGTTCGTGGGCCAGATGTCGTCGTGCTACGAGGTCTGGTCGCTGAACTACGACCTGATGGTCGGCTTCAGCCCCGGCGATTACGGCCATCCGCAGGGGACCGCGGCCACGGGGCTCGCGGACCACTGGACGATCTCCGACGGCGGCAGGGTGTGGACGTTCCACATCAGGTCGGGCGTCAAGTGGCAGGACGGCGTGCCGCTCACCGCGCACGACGTCGCCTTCACCTACAACTACGTGATGAAGAACCAGCTCGCCAACTACACGATGTACACGAACTTCATCAAGAGCGTGGTCGCCCCCAACGACAGCACGGTCGTGTTCACCTGCACCAGGCCCAAGGCCAACATGCTCAACATGTGGGTCTATATCGTGCCCGAGCACATCTGGGGCTCGATCTCGGGCAAGGTCGCCCAGGGCAGCTATCAGAACAACCCGCCGATCGTCGGCAGCGGTCCGTTCCAGCTCACCCAGTACAAGAAGGACCAGTACGCCATCATGACGGCCAACAAGAACTACTGGGGCGGCGCGCCCAAGATCGACGAGGTCGACTTCGTCTACTACGAGAGCGCCGACACGATGGTGCAGGAGATGAAGTCGGGCGCCCTGCAGGGTTCCTGGGGTGTGCTCGAGGCCGAATACCGGCAGCTCAAGAGCGATCCGGTCTACAAGCCCTTGTCGTACATCGACCCGGAGCTCGACGAGCTGGCCTTCAACTGCTACACGGGACCGTCGCTCGGCAACCCGGTGCTCAAGGACTGGCACTTCCGCCAGGCGCTGCAGTACGCCATCGATCACAACAAGCTGGTGCAGATCGCCTACGGCGGCCTGGCCCAGCCGGCGACCTCAGTGCTCGTCTCGCACCTCTGGAGCGACCCCGACTGGCACTGGCAGCCGCCGGCCGACCAGATGTACACGTTCAACCTGGCCAAGGCGGGCCAGCTGCTCACCGCCGCGGGCTACCCGCTCAAGAACGGCGTGCGCCTGAACAAGCAGGGCAAGCCCATCAAGCTGCGGCTCTGGACGCGCACGACCTCCGACTCCAGCCAGTCGGCCGGCAAGCTGATCGCGGGCTGGTTCGACTCGCTCGGCATCAAGGTCGTCCTGTCGGTGATGGACGACGGCGCGATCAGCGACGGCATCTACAACATGAAGGGCTCCACCTTCACGCCCAACTACGACATGTTCCTCTGGGGCTGGGGCGGCGATCCCGACCCCAACTTCATCCTCAGCATCTTCACGTCGGCCCAGATCAACAGCTGGAGCGACTGCGCCTGGTCCAACGCGCAATACGACAAGCTGTTCCTCGAGCAGCAGACGACCATCGACCCCGCCAAGCGAGCCGACATCGTCCACCAGATGGAACAGATCATCTACCAGCAGTCGCCCTATATCCCGACGGCCTATCCCGAGTCGGTCGAGGCCTACAACTACAAGGACTGGCAGGGCTGGACGTCGACGCCGGGCAAGGGCGGCGGCGTGTTCTTCACCTCGCCTGTGATGGCGAGCTACATAAGCGTCCATCCGGTCATCGCCACCAAGAGCTCGGGCTCGAGGGGCGTGCTCGTCGGGGTGATCATCGCCATCGTCGTGGCGATCGGAGTGGTCGCCCTCGTGGCTGCGCTGAGGGGTCGCGGACGGCAGGTCGAAGAGGCGGAGTGACGCTTCAGGCCGTGCGGGCCGCCCACGACAGGTAGGGTCGCCACGAGTCGTGGATGTGGTCGACCTCCATGAACACGAAGCTGAACGGCTCGGGGGGCCGCGGCTTGCGGGCGAGACGCAGGTCGTCGGCCGGCAGTAGCCGGTCGCCCTTGCGCAGGTTGCAGGGCGCGCACGACGTGACGACGTTCTCCCAGCCGTCGCCGCCGCCCTTTGAGCGCGGCACCACGTGGTCGACGGTCAGGTGTCTCTGGGAGCCGCAGTACTGGCAGCGGAACTCGTCGCGCGCAAAGACGGCTCGCCGCGAGATCCGCTTGCGGGCGGCGCGCGGCACGGCGACGTAGCTGCGCAGGCGGATGACATGGGGACAGGCGAAGGCGACGCGCTCGGAGCGCACCGTCTGACCCGAGTGCTCGACGACCTCGGCCTTGTCTTTGAGCATGAGAACAAGGGCGCGCCGCACCGTACACACGTTGAGCGGCTCGTATGTGGTGTTCAGCACCAGGACCTTGAGCATCGAGTCGCATCATAACAGCGCGCCTCCCGCCGTGGGAGGGCCGGCGCCGCCCCGCCTCTCGCGCCACGCGGGGTAGACTGTGCGTGTGGACAGCCTCTTCAATCCGACCGACGCGCAGATCGCCGCCGAGGCGCCGCTCGCGGCCCGCATGCGTCCGCAGTCGCTGGCGGGCTTCGTGGGGCAGCGGGAGATCGTCGGTCCGGGGTCTGTGCTGCGCTCGGCGGTCGAGCGCGGCGAGCTGTTCTCGATGATCTTCTGGGGCCCGCCGGGGACGGGCAAGACGACGCTCGCCCGGGCGATCGCCGCCGAGACGGGCGCCCGTCTCGAGCAGCTCTCGGCCGTGAGCTCGGGCACCGCCGACGTGCGCGCCGCCATCAAGGCCGCGCGCGAGGCGCGCGGCCTGTCGGCCCAGCGCACGGTGCTGTTCATCGACGAGATCCATCGCTTCAACAAGGCCCAACAGGACGCCCTGCTGCCGGCCATCGAGGATGCCCTCGTCTATCTGATCGGCGCGACCACCGAGAACCCCTACTTCGAGGTCAACTCGGCGCTGCTTTCGCGCTGCCAGCTCTATCGCTTCTCGCGCCTCGCGGACGTTGACGTCGAGGCGCTCGTGCGGCGCGCGCTCGACGACTCGCAGAACGGCCTCGGTGGGCTCGGCCTCACGCTGGGCGAGGGCGCCCTTGCGTTCCTCGTCGAAGTCGCCCACGGCGACGCTCGCGTGGCGCTGAACGCCCTCGAGACCGCCGTGCGCTCGCGCGGCCTGGGGGCCGGCACGGGCGCGGCCGTGATCGGCGTCGACGACTTAAAGGACGCGGCCCAGAAGAAGCCCCTGAGCTACGACCGCGAAGACGCCCACTACGACACCATCTCGGCCTTCATCAAGTCGATGCGCGGCAGCGACCCCGACGCCGTCGAGTACTACCTGGCCGCCATGCTGGCCGGCGGCGAAGACCCCAAGTTCATCGCTCGGCGGATCATCATCTTCGCCAGCGAGGACGTGGGCAACGCCGACCCTCGAGCCCTCGAGATCGCGGTCGCGGCGGCCCGTGCCGTGGAGTTCGTCGGCCTGCCCGAAGGGCGCATCAACCTGAGCCAGGCGGCGCTGTACATGGCGCTGGCGCCCAAGAGCAACGCCGCCTACAAGGCGGTCGACGCCGCCCTGGCCGACGTCGAGCGGCACGGCAACGAGCCGCCGCCGCCGCATCTGCGCGACGCCAACTACCGCGGCGCGAAGAAGCTGGGCCATGGCCAGGGCTACCGCTACCCGCACGCCTTCGGCGGCTGGGTCGAGCAGCAGTACCTGCCCGATGCGCTGCGCGGCGCCACCTATTTCTCGCCGCAGCGCGGGGTCGAGCTCGAGCTCGCCCGGCGACTCGACGAGCTCAAGCGCCGAACGGCTCGGCCGGGGGCCGACGCACCGCCCGACGGCGCCCCCGAGCGCGCTCCGGATCGCGCTCACGGACCGGGAACCGAGACCGAGGAGGGTTAGATGAGCTGGGGGCTTCTGATCGTCGCGACGCTGGCCGCGCTTGTCGTGATCGGAGGGGTGCTCTACTGGTACGCGTCCCGCGTGAAACGCGGCCTCGACTCTCCTTCGACGGAGATGCTGGCGGCCCAGGGCCCGCTCAGCTTCACGCTGTCCGACAAGAGCTCGGCCAGCCTGGCGCATCTCTCGCAGGAACCGATACTCATCAAGCAGGCCGAAGACGGCCTGCGGGTACAGCTCGACAACCGGCCCCTGGTGCCGATCTCGATCCTGACCGACCTTGCCGCCGCCGCCGCCCTGCGCGAGATCGTCGCCGGCGTGAGCCGGGATTACGGCGCGAGCTGGACGGCGCTGGTGACCACCGCCGCGGACGGCTCGATCAGGGTGCAGCGTCTGGCGTGACGAGCGGCGTGTCGCCCGCCGGACCAGGAGGTTTGTGGCGGCGGCGCTGACGGGGTGTATACCAAGCTGTACACTGTTAAAGGAACACTTCTCATCTGTCGAAGAACACTCCGCCGGTCCGCTCAGCGTTGGGAGGGCGGCTAAACGCTGGGGCGTTCAAGGAGGCTTCCATGGGACGGCTTTTCAGATTCCTTTTCGGCCTGTCGATCGGCGCGGGAGCGGCGCTGCTCGTCACGCCGAAGACAGGTCGCGAAGTGCGCGAGATGTTGACGGGGCCGCAGGTCCGCGGCCTCATGCCGACCCGCCTTGCCGAACTCTCGCGGCCGCGCGACTACAGCGAGCCCCAGGGCGCCGCGACCGCCGTCGCCGAACCTCCGGCGCCGGTCGCCGAGCCCGAACCCGACCTCTACGTGGCGCCGGTCCCCTACGCCACGCCAGAACCCGTAGCCGAAACCGTCCCCGAACCCGAACCGTTCATGGAAGCCGTCCCCGAACCCGAGCCGGTCGTCGAAGCCGTTCCCGAGCCGGTCGTCGAAGCCGAACCCGAACCGGTCATGGAAGCCGTCCCCGAGCCCGAGCCGATCGTCGAAGCAGTCCCCGAGCCCGAGCCGGTCATGGAAACCGTCCCGGAGCCGGTCGTCGAAGCCGAGCCCGAAGCGGTCGTCGAAGCGGTCCCCGAGCCCGAGCCGATCGTCGAAGCAGTCCCCGAGCCTGTCGTCGATGCGCAGCCCGAGCCGGCCACGCCCGACGAGGACCTGCGGGCGCGCATCGAAGAGACCAAAGCCGCCGTGGTGACGGAGGTCCAGAAGCCCTTTGAGGTGGCAGAAGAGCCCGTGGCCGAACCGGTCCTCGAACCGGTCGCCGAAGCAGAGCCGGTCGCCGAAGCAGAGCCGGTCGCCGAGGCAGAGCCGGTCGCCGAGGCAGAGCCGGTCGCCGAAGCCGAACCCGAAGCCGAACCCGAGCCAGAGGCCGGTCGTGCCTCCCTCGAAGCGAACCTCGGGTTCGTCGGCGCTCCTTCGAACGCTTACGAAGAGCCGGAAGACACGACCACCGAGGCAGCCGTCGAGCCGGCCGCCGCGCCCGTCGAGCCGCCCGCTGAGCCCGACCTGCCCGCCGTCGCCTCGGATGGCGAAGCGCTGTACGGCACGACGCCGCCGGCCGAAGCGCCTGCACCCGATGAACCGATCGTCGCGCCTGTGCCGGAGCCCGAGACGCCGGTCGCCGCGGCGCCGTCGTACGACGTCTGGCCGGCCGATCCGGTGCCGGCGACCTTCGAGCCGGAGCCTTCACAGCAACCGGTGGCTGAATCCGCACCCGTCGTCGAGCCGCCCGCGCCAGAGGAGCCGGTCGTCGCCGAAGCGCCGGCCCCCGAGTCGGCCGAGGCTTCGCAGGAGGCCCCTGTTGCCGAGTCACAGGCCGGCGCGGAACCCGTGGAGACGCCTCCCACGCTGGTCGCGGTCGAACCACTCGCTCCCGAAGCGCCGGTCGAAGCCGAGCCCGTGGCATCTGGCGTTCCCGAAGCGGCCGTCGAGACCGAGCCGGCACCGACCGAGACACCGGTCGAAGCCGAGCCGGTCGCTCCCGAAGCGCCCATCGTGGCAGAAGCGCCTCAGGCCACCGAGCCCGCTCCCGAAGAGCCGGCCGACGAGGCGCCGCAGGGCAACATCGATCAGGCCGAGATGAGGCGTCGTATCGAGGAGACTCGTGCCCGGCTCAAGGCCAAAGCGTTCGATGCGATGATGAGCGGCGAGGCGGCCCTGCTGGCCCGCGACTCAGGCGAGAAGCCGGTGCCTCGCGACGTCGACGTGCCGGTCGACCACGATGTCGCCGAGACGCTCGACGAGTCACTCTCGCAGGACGACTACTGATCGTCGGGCGGAAGCCCTGGCAGAGCGTCAGAGCGGGCGGGTCGCCTTCGGGCGGCCCGCCCGTTTTTCGTGGCGCGCTCGCGCCCGCTCCTATGCCGGCCGTGACGCGCGGTCAGCGGTACGGACGCCGGCGAGTGCAGCTCGTGTCCGAGCAGCGCCGCCGAGGCGATGAAGACGACCGCTACGACCATCGCCCCGACGGGGATCGCCCGCGTCTCCAGCAGCAGGAAGAAATACCACCAGACACCCCAGCCCAGGTGGAGCCGCTCGCCGAAGTAGACCAGGGCTACGACCACAAGGACGACGCCCCCCCACACCGGCAGCCGCGAACGCATCCAGGAGCCTGAGCGGGCTAGCGGCCAGAGCAGGGCGGCCGGCACGACGAGGGCCAGCGAGAAGGGGTTGATGGGCACGATGAGGAGCGCCACGACGAGCAGGGCGAGATGGGTGACGGCGACGACCGCCTGGGTGTCGGCAGGGTAGCGCCGCGCCAGGCGGCGTTCTATGGCCATCGCATAGTGGTAGGCCAGCGCCAGGAACAGCAGGATCAACACGACGCGCAGATACCGGGGGGTGTGGCTGACGACCGCGTCGGGCGACACGGGTCCGCCGAAGTCGCCGGGCAACAGCGACAGAAGGTTGGCGAGGTAGACCAGCGCCAGCGTGAGCAGCCACGGCGCGGCCCGCAAGGCCAGCCGCAGCGCGGCGTGGCGCAGCGGCAGCCGGAGGCGACGCGCGCGGATCAGAAGGTCGACGGTGACCACCGCGAGCGGCATCGCCAGGACGAGCAGGATCCAGACCACGACGCCGCCGGACAGCTGTCGGTAGCGTGAGAAGAAGACGGTGCTGCTGCTACCCGGCAGAGGCAGGGGCGCGCCGTCGAGGCTGCTCACGAGCACCTCGGCGGCGCGCCCCGTCCGGGTCAGCGTGTCCGCCGAGACGGAGTCCAGCGTGTCGGCGACGGCCGGCTGGGCCGGGCCCGGCGCCGAGAGCTCGATGGCCGGCAGCCCCGCGGCGACGAAGGGCGCCTGACTGCCGCCTCCGCTCGGGACCGCGAGCCGCAGGATCTGCGAGGTCACGGGCGGCAGGGGGACGGCCAGCTCACCGCCTTCGCGGCCGGCTGCCCGCGCGAGCGACCAGAGCCACGGCGGCGCGAGCAGCGGTCGCGCGCTCCAGCCGTTGACCGTGAGGGCGCGCACGTTGCGGCCGGCGACCCGGCGCAGCGTGACCACCGCGACGATCGGCAGGTCGCGGTGGTGCTCGAGGAACGCCTGAGCGCCGAGGGCGCCGTCGGTGTCGCCGTCGCTGGAGACGAAGACGAGGGGGTGGTTGTGGGCCGCGCCCGCGAACACCGAGGCGAGCTCGACCAGCGCCGCGGTGCCCGAGGCGTCGTTGTTCGCGCCCTGCGTCGACAGCGGCGGTGAGTCGCGCGGCGCGAGCATGACGATGGCGCCCTGGACATCGCCGGGGGAGACGGCCCAGACGTCGTTCAGCGACACGGGACGGCCGGCGATGGTCGCGGTGAAGCTCTCGACGTGCGTGGTCAGGCCGTCGCCGGCTAGCTGCCCGGCGACCCAGCCGGCGGCGCGGCGGTCGGCGGCGCTGCCGGCGACCCGGCCGGGGTAGTCCTGCGCCAGCGTCCGCAGGGAGCTCATGGCGGCCTGGCCGTCGAAGCCCGTGGGCTGCGTCGAGAGCGCGATCGTCTGGGGGCTCCTGAGGGCCAGCAGTGACGCCGCGGCGAGGATGACGGCGATGATGAGGGCCACGCGGTAGAGCCTCAGGTCGGGCATGGCCTCTCCTGGTTTCGAGGTCCGCCGTAGTGGGGCGGCGACCGCAGCTCCGCGCGCGTGCGGCCGCCTGCGATGGTACCAGAACCGGGCGGGGGGCGCTTTTCAGCGCCCCCCGCCCGGTTCCTCGGGCTCGCTTTCGACCTTGCCGTTACTCCAGCGAGCGTCCTGGTCTTTGGTGCGGCCGTGTCAGGCGGTCGGCACGTGTCCCATGGCGACCTTGATGGCCTCCTCGGGGTGGTCGTAGTCCTCGAGCTTGCCGGCGAGATAGGTCTCGTAGGCGCCGAGATCGAGGAAGCCGTGGCCGGTGAGGTTGAAGAGGATGGTCTTGGGCTTGCCCTCCTCCTTGGCGGCGACGGCCTCGTCGATCGCCGTGCGGATGGCGTGCGCCGACTCGGGCGCCGGCACGATGCCCTCGGTGCGCACGAAGAGCTGGGCCGCCGCGAAGACCTTGGTCTGGGGCACCGACACCGCCTCCATCAGGCCGAGGTGATAGGCATGGCTGATGAGCGGCGCCATGGCGTGGTAGCGCAGACCGCCGGCGTGGATGCCGGCCGGCATGAAGTCGTGTCCCAGCGTGTACATCTTGAGCAGCGGCGTGGTCTGGGCGACGTCGCCGAAGTCGTAGGCGAACACGCCCTTGGTCAGCGAGGGACAGGCGGTCGGCTCGACCCCGACGAAGCGGGTCTTGGCCTTGCCGGCCAGCGTCTCGCGCATGAAGGGGAAGGCGATGCCGGCGAAGCTGGAGCCGCCGCCGACGCAGCCGATCACCACGTCGGGATAGGCGTCGGCCGCCCCGACCTGCTCGATCGCCTCTTCGCCGATCACCGTCTGGTGCAGGAGCACGTGGTTCAGGACGCTGCCCAGCGCGTAGTGGGAGCCGGGATGGCCGATGACGTCCTCGACCGCTTCGGAGATGGCCAGGCCCAGGCTGCCGGGGTTGTCGGGGTCGGCCTCGAGCGCCTTGCGACCGGTCTCGGTGAAGTCGGTCGGGCTGGCGTGAACGGAGGCGCCGTTCAACTCCATCAGCACGCGCCGGTAGGGCTTCTGGAAGTAGCTCACCTTGACCATGTAGACGACCAGCTCGATGCCGAACATCTGGCAGGCCATCGACAGCGCGCTGCCCCACTGGCCGGCCCCGGTCTCGGTGGCGAGTCGGGTGACGCCCGCCTCGCGGTTGTAGTAGGCCTGAGCGACGGCCGTGTTGGACTTGTGCGAACCCGACGGGCTCACGCCCTCGTACTTGAAGAAGATGCGCTGGTCGTCGCGCAGCCCGAGCGCCTTTTCGAGCCCGGTGGCGCGGATCAGCGGCGTGGGCCTCCAGATCCGGTAGATGTCGCGGATCTCATCGGGGATGTCGATGTAGCGCTCCATCGAAGCTTCCTGGGCGATGAGCCCCATGGGAAAGAGCCCGGCCAGATCGTCCGGGCCCGCGGGCTGACCCGTTCCGGGGTGCAGCGGAGGTGCGGGCGGCTCCGAAAAATCGGGCGCGATGTTGTACCAGCGGCGAGGGATCCTCTCTTCGTCCAACAGGAACTTCTTCTGCATGACGCACCTCCTTTGTGGGTCGAGCGGCCGTGATGGGCCGGTCTAAAGGGACGTACTACCGTCGCCGCGCGACGCTGCGCAGGCGCAAGCGAGACTGCGGCGGGATCAGGGAGTGGCGGGCTTGCGCCCGCGAGGGATGTCAGAAGAGGCGCGCTAGGCGCGCCAGAGCCAGGCGCTCATGTGGGCGGCGTTGCTCATCGTGCTGGGCATCATACCACGAGAGTCAAGCATCACGGCTGCGATGCACCTACTCCCCGCGCCCGCAGTCGTTCATACTCTGCAGATGAGCACCAAGACAAAGGGGACATGACATGCAGCGATACGGCCCTGCCGACGCTCACGCCGCGCTCGGCGCGCCCGGCGGCGCGACGTTCCTGCGCCTGCCGCTCGTGGCCGACCCGGACGGTGTCGACGTCGCGGTGGTCGGTCTGCCGCTCGACGGCGAGGCCGCGACCGGGGCGGGCGCCGCCCAGGGGCCGCGCGCCGTGCGCGAGAGCTCTCTTGCCCTGCGGGCGGCCTACAACCCGAGCCAGCGGGTGGCGCCCTTCGAGGAGCTGTCGGTGGTCGATGCCGGCGACGCGTCGCTCGTGCCCGCCGCCGGCGGGCAGCCGCTCAGTGCGCTGCAGGCGGCCCTTGCGCCGTGGCTCGAGGCCGGTGTGACGCCGCTGGGGGTCGGCGGCGACTGCGGTGTGCTGCTGGCCGAGCTGCGGGCCGCGGCGGCCGTGCGCGGTCCGCTCGCCCTGCTCTCGTTCGACGCGCATCTCGACGGCGGCGAGGCGGGCCTCGGTGAGCGCTTGTCACAGTCGGCGGCGGTCCGAGCCGCCGAGGAGGGTCTGATCGACCCTCGCCGCTCTACCCTCATGGGCCTGCGCGGCGGCCTTCCCGGCGTGAGCGGCTACGACCCGGCGCGAGCGCTCGGCCTGACGGTCGTCCCCTGGGACGATCTCGCCCAGCTCGGCACCGGCGT
This sequence comes from uncultured Actinomycetes bacterium, assembly GCA_963733255.1. Lineage (GTDB taxonomy): Bacteria > Actinomycetota > Thermoleophilia > UBA2241 > UBA2241 > Bog-752. The sequence goes on along the minus strand of CAVTCH010000014.1, from coordinate 188,989 downwards.
CGTCACCCAGGCTCTCGAGAGTGCCCAGGGCCCCGCCTTTGTGTCGTTCGACATCGACTTCGTCGACCCCGCCTTCGCGCCGGGCACTGGCCGGCCGGCCTGCGGCGGGCCCACCTCGGCGCAGGCCCTGGCCCTGCTGCGCGCCTGCCGCGGCCTCGACATCGCCGCCGCCGACGTCGTCGGCGTGGTGCCCGACCGCGACCCCAGCCGCATCACCGCGGCGCTGGCGGCCACCGTCGCCTACGAGATCCTGACGCTCGTCGCCTGCCGGCCGAAGGTGGCGGCGCCATGAGGGTCGCCTGCGTGCAGCTGAACTCGGGCGCGGACGTCGCCGCCAACGTCGCGGCCGCGACCGCGCTGGTGCGCCGCGCCGCCGCCGCCGGCGCGCGCCTCATCGTGCTGCCCGAGACCTGGACCTACAAGGGCGGCCACGCCGCTCTCGAGACCGTCGCCGAGAGCATCGACGGTCCCGCCAACACCGTGCTCGCCGGTCTCGCGGCCGAGCTCGGCGTGTACGTGCTGGCCGGCTCCATCTACGAGCGCACGGCGCGGCCCGGCCGCTACGCCAACACCAGCGTGCTGTTCGATCCACTCGGGGCGCCGACGGCCGTCTACCGCAAGATCCACCTGTTCGACGCCGTGGCCGGGGCCAAGGTCTATCGCGAGTCCGACGACCTCGAGCCGGGCACCGAGCTCGTGACCGCCGGCGTCGACGGGCTCACGGTGGGCCTCACCGTCTGCTACGACCTGCGGTTCCCCGAGCTGTATCGCGCGCTGGCCCTGCGCGGCGCCCGGCTCCTGCTGGTGCCGGCGGCCTTCACCGAAGCCACCGGTCGCGATCACTGGGAGGTGCTGCTGCGGGCGCGGGCCATCGAGAACGGCTGCTTTGTGGTGGCGGCGGCGCAGTGGGGAGTGCACGGCGGCGACCGCTGGTGCCACGGACGCAGCATGATCGTCGATCCGTGGGGCACGGTGCTGGCGGTGGCTCCCGACGGGGTGGGAGTGTGCGACGCCGACCTCGATCTGGAGGCCGTCGAGCGCGTGCGGGCCATGGTGCCGGCGCTGGCCCACCGGCACCCCGAGGTTTACGGGCTCTAGGCGGCGGCCGGCTCGGGCCTGGGTCGGCGGCGCATGGTGAACGCCGCGATCACGAGCGCCACCACGATGCCGGCCACGAAGCCGCCGGCCGCGCTGGTCTTGGTGGGGGGCGCGTTCTTGCTGGAACCCGAGGCGACGGCGGCGCTGACCACGGAGGGCGACTCGACGTTGCGCGCCACGAGCAGCGACAGCTTGTCGGCCTGCAGCGTCGTCTGCAGGGCCTGCTGCTCGGTCGAGGCCGACTGGACGATGGCCAGATACGTGGCAGCCGCCGCGCCGCCGCCGCTCGCGGCGAGTTGCCGCTGGGCCGCGGCCAGGCGCGCGTTGGTGGCGGCGAGCTGCGCCTGCGTGGCTGTGATCTGCTGTTCGAACAGGGCGATCTTGGCGTCGGGGTAGGCGCCCAGCCGCGAGACGAGAAGCTGCGCCACCGCGTTGGCGGCGTCGGCCGCCTTCTTGCGTGAGCGTGAGACGACGATGACCGAGACGATGTTGCTCGGGGTGGTCGTGCTCTTGATGGCGGAGGCCGGCACCGTCACTGTGAGACCGCGCCGCAGTGCGCCCAGCTTGATCTCGCCGTGCAACTGGCTGACGACCTGGGAGAGGACGGCGCTGCCCGAAGCGATCTGCTCGGCGGCGCGGGGGTTGGAGGGCACGCTGTTGACCGCGTTGCCGTTGGCGTCGGTCGGCTGGCCCAGGTAGACCGTGGCCGTCGCCGAGTAGGTGCGCGTGGCGACCTTGGCGATGCCGTAGCCGGCGATCGCGCCGACCACGGCCAGCAGCACGACGAGCCACCAGAGCCGCGCTACGGCGTGAAAGTAGGCGCCGAGGTCGACGTCGAAGTCGTCAGGCTGGGACATGGATCCTAGGATACCTTATCGGCCGAGCCGGGCGCGAACGGCCGCGGCGTACTCGTGGGCGGCGGTGATGCAGGCGCTGACGGCGGCGACGTCGCGGTCGGTCATGGAGCCGTAGCAGGGCAGCGTGAGCACCTCGTCGCAGAGCGCGGCGGTCTGGGGCAGCAGCAGCTCGCAGGCGTCGGTGAAGGCCGCGAAGGCCCGCATGCGGTGGACCGGCGGAACGTAGTAGGCGCGCGTGTCGATGCCCTCGGCCCGCAGGGCGGCGGCGAGCTCGTCGCGCGTCAGGCCGAACCCGGCGCCGACGCGCACTGAGAAGTCCTTGTACGAGGAGCGGTCGCCGGCCGCGACGACCTGGAACGAGACGCCCGGTGTCTCTGAGAGCAGTTCTCGATACTCGGCGGCGAGCTCGTTGCGGCGGACCGCTTCGCCTTCGAGCAGCTCGAGGCTGGCGAGGCCGAGGTAGGCATGCAGCTCGGACAGGCGGGCGTTGAGGCCGCAGAAGCGCCCGTCGTAGTCGCCGGGGTTGCCGTAGTCGCGACCGGCGACGAGGCGCTCGGCGAGCGCCTCGTCGCCGGTCGCGACGACCCCGCCCTCGGCTGTGATCAGCAGCTTGGTGGGCGACGTGCTGAAGCACTGGGCGTAGCCTTCGCGGCCCACCGGCCGGCCGTCGTGCAGCGCGCCGAAGCCATGCGCCGCGTCGTAGACGATCGGCACGCCGTGGTCGCGTCCGATGCGGTCGAAGGCGGCCGTGTCGGCCGCCACGCCGAAGATGTGCACGGGCACGACGAGCGCCGCGCCAAAGCCGCGCGGGTCGGCGAGGGTCTCTTCGACGCTCGCCGGCGAGAGGTTCCAGGTGTCGGCATCGATGTCGCAGAAGACCGGTTCGAGGCCGGCCCACACGGCGGCCATGGCGGTCGCCATGAACGTGAAGCTCGGCAGCAGGACCCGCGGCCGCGCCACCTGGGCCGTGGCGTTGGGCCCGCCGGTCGGGACCGGGCGCACACCGCTGCCTTCGGCGATCGCCTGAAAGACCAGCATGAGCCCGGCCGTGCACGACGAGACCGCTACGGCGTGGGCCACGCCGAGATGCTCGGCGAGCCGCTGCTCGTACTCGCGCGCGGCCTTGCCCTTGGTCAGGGCGCCGCTGCCGAAGGCGGCCTCGATACCCGGCACGACCTTGGCCGGAGAGGGCAGCGTCGGCCGCAGAAGGCGCAGGCCGTCGGGAAATGCGGGGCTACCGCCGAGTGCTGCGGGGTGGCGATCGGTCACGTCCGGAGTCTATCCGAAGAAGGCGGCGGCGCGGCAACCCCGACGAAGGCGCTCACGCTCAGATGTCCTCGATGAACTCTTCGCTCACGTCGTTGCTCGAGCCGTGGCGCAAAAGGACGATGGGGATGGTCTTGAGCAGGATCCGCAGGTCCTCGCGCAGGCTGAGGCTGCGCACGTAGAGCTCGTCGAGCTCGATCATCTGCGAGCGCCGCAGCTTGTTGCGGCCGCTCACCGCGGGGAGCCCGGTGATGCCGGGCTTGACCGAGAGGATGGTGCCGTAGCGGTTGCGGTACTGGTCGACGATGAACGGCAGGTTGGGACGCGGCCCCACGAGGCTCATGTCGCCCTTCACGACGTTCAGGAGGTTGGGCAGCTCGTCGAGGCTGAGGGCGCGCATCCAGCGGCCACACCACGTGATACGCGGGTCCTCGTCGGCCAGGTAGTAGCCGCCGTACTTCCAGGCGTCGGGGATCATCGAGCGGAACTTGTAGATGCCGAACGGGATGCCGCCGAGGCCGACACGGTCCTGTACGAACAGCACCGGGCTGCCGCTCGTGGCGCGCACCACCATGGCGAGCCCGGCGAGCAGCGGCGCCGCTGCCGTGGTGGCCGGGACGGCCACGGCCAGGTCGAGGAGCCGCTTGCCGTAGCGGCGGTAGAAGCCGCCGGCCGCGGGGCTCGTCGCGGAAGCCGCTCCGGAGGTCGTCCCGGAGGCCGTCTCGGAGGTCGTCGCCCCGGACCGCGCGCCGCGGCCGGCGGCGCGTTCGAGCGTCGTTCGCAGGCGTTCGGCCATGACGTCGCGGTCGAACTCGCGCTCCGCCAGGCGGCGCGCGTTCGCGCCCATGCGGGCGGTCGCCGCCGGCTCGTCGGCGAGCGCCCCAAGGGCGGCGGCCAGGGCGAGGCCGTCGCCGGCGGGCACGTACAGGCCCGCGCGGTCGGTCTCGACGAGGCGCCGCAGCCAGCCGTCAAGGTTGACGATGGCGGGTTTGCCGGCAGCCAGCGAGTCGAAGAACTTGTTGGGCGAGTTGGCTGCCAGGGCGGGGCCGGGCGCGAAGAGCGTCAGGGCCGCGTCGGCCGCCCCCACGATGGCCGCCAGGCGGCTCTTGGGCACGGGTGAGAGGAAGCGCACGTTGTCGAGGCCGAGCTCGCGGACGCGCGCCTCGAGCCGGGGCCGCTCCCTGCCGTCACCGATGGCGACCAGGGCGATGTCGTCGCGGCCCGCGCGGGCGAGCTCGGCCCCCGCGTCTACCAGCTGATCGAGGCCGTTGGCGCGGCCCATGGCGCCGGTGTAGAGCCCCACGAACTTGCCCTCGAGGCCCTGCTCGCGGCGGAAGTCCTCGTCGACGTTGCCCGGGCGGAAGAGGTCGAGGTCGCTGGCGTTAGGCACGAAGACCAGCTTCGCGGCGGGCACGCCGTCGGCGAGCAGGGCCTCGCGCGCGCCCTCGCTCAGCACGACGACCTGCTCGGCGCGGTCGTAGATCAGGCGCTCGAGCCATTCCGACGCGGCGATCAGCAGCGGGTTGCGCAGCGCGCCCAGGGCGATGGGCGCGGCCGGCCACAGATCGCGGATCTCGAACACGAGGGGCGCTCTCTTGAGACGCCGCGCGATCATGCCGGGTATGGCGATGGTGAGCGGCGTGGAGGTGGCGAACACGACGTCGGGCGCGGGCAGGACCGCACCGGCGACGGACGCCGCCAGCGTGAAGGCCACGAACGCGCCCACGCGCCGGGTGTAGGTGAGGTAGTTCGAATACGGCACCCGGAAGATCACGAGATCGATGCCGTCGACCGTGCGGCGGCTGACGAAGTTCCCGGAGCTGCGCCGCCGCGTCTGCGACACCATCGAGCCACCCTCGGCGAGGTTCGCGTCGCTCGTCACGACGGTCACGGCATGCCCGGCCTCGACCAGCCGGCGCGCGAGCTCGTACGAGCGCGTCGCCGTCGCGCTGTCCCGGGTGGCGAAGTACTGATGAAAGTAGAGGACCCTCACGGCGTCGCCGTCTCGGTCTCCGCCGAAGCGTCCGCCGCCGCCTCCGCCGCCGCTTCGGGCTCCGACGAAGCGTCCGCCGCCGCCGCTTCCGTCTCCTCCACCGTCTCCGCCGTCGCGGCGTCGCCCGAACGTACCCGCTCGTAGAAGTCGAGGAGGTCGCCTTCGATCGCTTCCCAGGAGAAGCGCTCGATGACGGCGTTGCGGGCGCGCGCGCCGAGCTCACCGAGCCGGTCGCGGTGGTCGAGCAGCTCGAGCACCCCAGCGGCGTGGCCTTCGAGGGTCGGGGGCACGGCCACGCCGCAGCGCACGGCCCGTACCACGTCGCCGCGCCCGGGAAGGTCGGAGGTCAGCACGGCGAGACCAGCGGCCATGCCCTCGAAGAGCTTGGTCGAGTTGGCCGGCAGCAGGTACTGGGCGGTGCCGGTGCCGGCGATCCAGACGACGTCGGCCGCCGCGAGGTAGTCGGGCAGCCGGGCCGGCGGGATGCGGCCGAGCAGGCGCACACGGGAACCGAGCTCGCCGTCGAGGGCTTGTCTCACCTCGGACTCGTAGCTCGGGTCGGGGAAGACCCCGCCGAGATAGAGCACGCAGCCGTCGCCGGCCACGCGCATGGCGTCGAGCATCACCGACACGCCGCGGCCCGGCGACAGGGTGCCGATGTGGACCAGCTTGAGACGTGGATCGGCGGCGAGCTCGGGGACCGCGTGGGGGTCGGCGAAGCGCGAGAAGCGCGGGTAGTTGGGCAGCAGGACTCGTTGCGCCGGGCGCGCGCCGAGCGCCTCGAACTGGCGCGAGACCACGGCGGCGGCACCATCGACGTGAGCGGCCAGGGCGCGTTCGGCGGCGCCCACGACCCGGGCGGCCAGGGGGCGCACGCTCGCGGGGATGTAGTACTTGGTGAGGACCGCCTGGGCCACGTACTCGTGCATGTCGTAGACGATGCGAGGACCGAGGCCGCGCAGGACGGGCGCGAGCGCCAGCAGCTCGGGGTCGTGCACGTGAACGACGGCCGGCGCCGCGCGCCGCACGGCGCGCACGATGTCGGGCCACAGGAGCACCCGTTGCGCCCGCGGCCGCGCCGGCAACGACAGCAGCAGCACGCCGTCGCGGCGCTCGTCGTGGGGCGCGCCCGGGCAGAGGTAGCCGACATCGTAGCCGTGGTCGGCGAGCGCGCGGCACTCCCGTTCGAAGATGCGGGGATCGTCGGCGCGGTGTACGACAGATACGTGAAGGACGCGTGGCTTCTGGTTCACGGTGCTGATGATACCAGTGGGCGGCTCGCCGGCGCGCGGCGAAGGGCGGCGACGCGCGGCGAAGGACGGCCGTGCGTGGCGACGGGCGGCTCGCCCGGGCGCCTGGACTGCATGGGCAGGGCGTGGTTTACTCGCCGGCGTGACCGCCGATCGTCATACGGCCCCGCCGCCGCGCCGCGAGCTCGTCATCGTCGGCGCGGGCGGCTTCGCGCGCGAGGTCCTCGCGCTGGTCAGGGCCATCTCGCGGGCGGGGGCCGACGACTGGCGGGTCCTCGCCTTTCTCGGACGCGACGGCGACCCGCTCGGCCGCGAGCTCGACGGCATCCCTGTGGTCGACGCCGTCTCCCCGGCGCCGGCGCCGGGGGGTGAGCCGGTCGGGGTGTCCGGGATCGGCTACCCGCAGGGCCGGCGCGCCGAAGTCGAAGCGCGTGCCGCCGAAGTGTCGTCGTGGGCGACGCTCATACACCCCGGCGTCGACTTCGACCCCGAGAGGGTGCGTATCGGCGCCGGCTGCGTCGTGTTAGAGGGGTCGAGCTTCACCACCGACCTCACCCTGGGCCGTCACGTCATGTTGCACCTGCATTGCACGGTCACCCACGACTGCGTGCTGGAGGACTACGTGTCGCTCATGCCCGGCTGCCACGTCTCGGGCAACGTGACGCTGCGCGAAGGCGTCTTCATGGGTGCCGGAGCGGTCATCCTGCAGGGCCTCGAGGTCGGCGCCTGGGCGTCGGTCGGGGCGGGGGCGGTGGTCACCGCGGACGTGCCCGCCGGCGCGACCGTCGTCGGCGTGCCGGCGCGGGCCGTGCACACCTAGCGCGGCTCACGGGAGCGGATCGCCCGGGCGCGGTCTCGCACAGCCGGCACACCTCGCTGGCGCGGTCCGGCGCGGCTCAGACGTCCCAGAAGACCTGGTCGTAGTAGCGCACCGTGCGACGCGAGGGCCGCACGCGGTCCTGCGCGGCGCGCAAGTCGGACGGGCTGAGCTCTCCGAGGGCGTACCTGATGCCGAGGTACGGCAGGACGAAGTCGTCCTGGTAGACGAAGGTCGAGACGCGCGGATTGACCTCGAGCAGGCGATCGCCCTTGAACTGGATGTTCACGAACCAGTCGAGCCCGAGCGTGCGGCAGACGTGGCGCGAGACCTCGATCAGGTCGGGCCGCTCGACGGTCCTGAAGGCCATCGCCAGGCCGGTGTCGACGGCCTCGCGGGTCTTGGCCTGGACGAGCACGATCTCGCCGTGGTCGACCAGCGCGTCGACGGTGAACTCGACGCCCTCCAGGTACTCCATCAGCATCAGGGTCGGAAACGGCGTGACGCCGGCGAACAGGGCGGCGAACTCGTCGAGGGTCATGTAGAGGTTGCTGGGGCGCTCGTGCAGCAGCACGTGCACCTTGTCGATGTCGGCCGAGAGTATGCGAAAGCCGCGCGAGCCCTTGCTGACCGGCGGCTTGAAGCAGACCGGCCGGCCCGGGTAGCCGAGCTCGCGGGCGCCGGCGACGAACGCCTCGAGGCTGTCGGGCAGCAGCAGCGTCGGTTGCGGCACCGGCGTGTCGCGCAGCGCCCGGTGCATGGCGGCCTTGTCGTTGCACAGGGCGATCGCCTCGGGGCCGGCCACCAGCGTCCGTGCGCCGCGCCGCTCGAACTCGCTGCGGTGGGCGGCGACGGCGGCCACCTCGTGGCTCGACTGCACGAACAGGACGTCGGGACGTTCGCGCTCGACGATGCGCAGCAGGGCTGGGACGTAGTCGGGCGCGCCGCCGGAGGGCACGGTCTCGAAACCGTCGCACAGGAACCGGCCGATGGCGTCGGCCCGCGTATCGACGCCGAAGATCGCGATCTCGCGCTCGTCGACCGCCTTCAGCCTGCCGATCAGCGTGGCGGCGCCGGGGCAGCCGGTCGCCGTAAGGACGAGCTTGAGCGGTCTCAGTGGCACGGGCCTCTCGCTTTGGTCGACAGGCGCCGGGGCGGCGCTAGATGATCCAGCGGTAGACTTCGAAGACCTCGGCGTAGTCGCAGCCGACGTCGATCGCGCGGGTGAAGGCGACGTTGCGGATGTAGTCCTCGCGGACGTAGTTGCGGTGCTGCTGGCTCTTGTAGCAGGCGAGGGCGTCGACCTTCTTCTGCACGTGGCGCTCGTCGAGTCGCACGTAGGCCTGGTGCATGAAGTTGAGGTTGTTCCAGGGGATCTCGTAGGCCAGCACGGTGGTGCGCTTGAAGGCTCGCAGCCCTTCCTGGGCGATCGTCTGGTGGTCCTGGTGCAGATCGATCAGCGCGGGCATGAAGACGCAGTCGGGCTGCAGACGCTGCTGCAGCACGATGAGCTCTTCGAGGATGTCCTGACGGACGGTCGGGAACGTGCGCACCTCGAAGTCGTAGACGAGCAGGTGCGCCTCGTCGATGCCCAGGATCTGCGTGGCCTGACGGACCTCGGTCTTCAGGATGTCGCGGGGAAAGTCGGGCGGCACCGAGCGCGCCGCCGTGCTGAAGGCGGCGTAGGTGACCTGGGCGCCGCCTTCGATCAGGCGGGCCATGGTGCCGCCGCAGCCGAACTCGCCGTCGTCGGTGTGCGGCGCCAGGACCAGGACGTTGCGGAACTGATCGGTATTCATGCGCCCAGCAGTCTATCAGACGGCTTCACGGCCCGAGTCTCACGCCGTGGGCTCATGCCACGGTCTCGCCGGCGCGTGCCCGCCAGCGCCTCACCAGCTCGCCGGCCGGCAGGAGCGCGCCGCCGTTCTCGCGCGCCCAGTCGAGCAGGTCCCAGTAGATCTCGCCGTAGCCGTGGCCGGCCTGCGGATGAAAGCGGTTGTGGTGCCACAGCACGGACGAGCCGCCGCCGGTCTCGCGCAGCCGCCGGGCGATCGCCAGGGCCGCGTCGCGCGCCTCTGGCAGCGAGAGGCCGCGGTACTTCGGGTCCTGCAGGGTCGAGTCCATGAGCGCGAGCGGCAGCTCGACCAGGTCGAGCTGCCGCTCGCGCGCCACGTCGTAGGGGTGGAACGGCTGCGAGAAGCCGCAGCGCCAGCCTTCGTGCTCGGCGAAGGCGAGGCTCGTGTCGTAGGCGAACCCGGCGTCGTCCAACATCGGCAGCGTGTCGTGGTAGAGGCACTTGAGATAGTGGTAGCGCACACCGGCGACGGCGGCCCTGGCCCGGTCGGCGAGCGAGGCGCGGTCGGCCCGCAGCGCGGCCGGGTCGTGGGCGTCGCGGTGGTTGCCGTGCAGGCCGATCTCGCGCTCATGGGTGGCGAGCAGCGCCAGCAGGGCCGGCACGCGGCGCCGGTAGACTTCGGGCTGCAGGCCGTCGTTGGGGTGGCTGTGGCCGGGCAGCACGAAGAACGTGGAGTCGGCGCCGCGCCGGCTTTCGCCGTCGAGCAGCGACTGGATGGTCCGGTACGGGTCGGTGCCGTAGAGGCCTTCGCGGGCCAGCCCGAGGCGGGCGAGGTGGCCGTGCACGACGTGTCCGTGGGCGAGCCGGCCGGCGCGGGCCGTCGCCGCGAGGTAGTTGCCCCCGGCGAGCAGGCCGCGCAGGATCCAGCGTCTGAGGTCGTCGACGTCGTGGGTCAGGGCGAGCGCGAAGGGCTCGCCCGCGCCCCACTGCGGCGGCTCGAGCGGCGGCCGGCCGAGGGCAGCCAGGCGCGCGTCGACGAGACCGCGCACGAGGCCGGCGTACCGGTCGACGGGGGGCCGGCCGATGTCGAGCAGTGGCTCGGCCGCGAAGGTGCTGGCGGCGAAGGGGAACCGGCCGTGGGCGTCGCGCACCGGTGAGGTGAGCTCGTCCCAGGCGGCCAGCAGCACGAAGGCCGACGCGACGAGGTCGAACGGCACGGCGAACCGGGGCGCCGCCGGGTCGTCGTCGCCCGACGCTACGGGAAACGCGCCGACGAGGCCGCCGTCGGCGCCCAAGGCGACAAACGAACCGTCCGGCAGCGGCCGCCGGGCGGCGATCAGCTCGAGCGCCTCGGGCGAGACCGGCAGGGTGGGAACAGCGGGCAGGGGCCGGGTGGCGTAGGCCAGCGCGCACGTCGCCGCGCGCGGGTCGTCGGGGCCGCAGTCGAGCAGCACTTCGGTGCGGGCGCCGCAGGCGGCCAGAAGGGTCGTGAGCACCCAGGCGGCCTTGCGGGCCAGCGCCGGCGGGGCGTCGATGCCCACCGTGACGACGGGCCGTGGCGCGCCGGCGGGCTCGTAGGCGCCGGCGGCCGCCGAGTCGCTCGGGAGCTCGGTCACAGCTCGACCTTGAGCGGTCCGGCGGGACGTGCGCCGCGCCCGCCCCGGCGGGTCCACGCCAGCCTCGCCAGCCGGCAGTTCGCCACGGCGCCGGGCAGGGGGTCGGTCAGCGAGTACAGACCGTCGACCCTGGTGCCCGGCAGCGATCGCAGCCATGCGAGGGGCGAGGTCTCGTGCCGCAGCGTCTCGCGCAGCGTGTCGGGCAGGTCGCGCGACGACATGATCCACTTGCGCCCGTCGCTCTGGCGGGGCGCCGTGAACGGCCGGCCGATCGCGTCGCGGTAGGCGCAGAGCGAGAGGTTCACGCCGCAGGCCGTCGAGAGCGAGTGCCACAGCCAGTGCCGGGCGTTGACCTCCATCAGCCTGAAACGCCCGTCGCGCGGGTCGCGCTTGAACTCGACCTGCGAGACGCCGTGAAAGCGCAGCTCCTTGAGCAGGCGGACGCCGGCGTCGGCGAGCTCGGGCGTCCAGGCGCTTTCGGCAAAACGCGCCGTGCCGAACTGGCGGGGGTGCTGGCGCAGCTTGCGCCCCGTGAAGACGGCGAGCGCTTCGGAGCGCGCGTCCAGATACGAGCCGACGCTCCAGAGCTCGTCGTCGCCGCCGGGCACGATCTCCTGGAGCATGAGCGTGCCGCAGTCGCTCACGCGCTCGTAGACCTGTTCGAGCTCGGCGCGCGTCTCGATGCGCAGGACGGGCCGGGCGAACCGCTCCTTGAAGGCCAGCGACTCGACCGGCTTGAAGATGGCCGGGAACTCGAAGTCGGCCGCGGCGGCGGTGAGATCGGCAGCGGAGCGCACGAACTCGGTGCGAGGCGTGTCGACGCTGACCCGCCAGGCGGCCCGCAGTTGTTCCTCCTTGTCGGCCAGACGCCGCATGGCGTCCCAGCGCGAGAAGGGGATCGCATACCAGGGCTCCAGCCGCTCGGCGTTGCGGGCCACGGCCCAGATGTACTCGTCGTGGGTCGGGAACACGACGGCGCGCTGCGGGAGCCGGCGGCCGAGCCCCTCGAGGAACACGATGAAGGCCTCTTCGTCGCGGCGCGGGTCGGGGCAGAGCATGCCCGCGGCATAGCGCGAGCGAAAGCCGAGCGCCCGGGGGTCGGGGTCGAGGGCGATGACCGGAACGCCCTGACTGCCGAGCCCGCGGATGATGCCCAATCCGTTCGCATACGAGGACTGCAGCACGACCGCGGGCGGCGTGGTGCGCGCCAGGGCCAGGATGTGTCCCGGCCTCATGCCCCGGACGTCGCCCGGCCGGCGGGGCGGCGGTGGGCGGCGGCGGCGTGGCCGCCGCCGCCCACCGCCGCGTCGTAGATCTCGATCTGGCGGGCGGCGTTGCGGGCCCAGGTCAGGCCCGTCACGGCGGCGCGGCCGGCCTCTCCCATGCGATGGGCGGCCGCGGGGTCGTCGAGCACGCGGCCGATGACCTGCGCCAGGGCGGCCGGGTCGCGCGGCGGGACCAGAAATCCAGTCACTCCATCCTCCACGAAGTCCGCGGCCCCTTCGCCGCGGCAGGCGACGACCGGTGTGCCCTGGGCCATCGCCTCGGTGTAGACGAGGCCGAACGCTTCGTCCCAGCTCGGCAGGACGAAGAGGTCGGCCCGCGCCATCATAGCAAGCACCTCGTCGTGCGGCAGGCGCCCGAGAAAGTGGACGCGGTCGGCCAAGCCGAGGCGCCGCGCTTCGGCGGCGAGCTCGTCGCGCAGCGGTCCGTCGCCGGCGATCGCCCAGTGTGGCTCTGGTCGAAGCCGGCCGGAGACGTCGGCGGCTCCGGTGAGGGCGCCACCGGGGGCGGCGGCCGTTCCGGACTCGGCGGCCGTTCCGGACTCGGCGGTCGTTCCGGACTCGGCGGTCGTCCCGGACTCGGCGACCGAAGCGGCCGGCAGCGCGGCGAGGGCTTCGAGCACGGTGGCGTGACCCTTGCGGGCGATGAGGTAGCCGGCCGTGAGCAGGACCGGCGAGCCCGGGGCGAAGTCGGCCGGCGGCACCGGCGCAAGCCCGAGGGTGCCGTTGGGAACGACGTACAGGCGGTCCGGCGCGACGTGCGGCGCAAGGAGCCGGGCCACGGCGCCTGAGACGGCCATCACGGCCCGGGCGCCGGCGAAAACGCTACGGGTGGCGGCGGCCACGCGCCCGCCGCCGCGCAGGTGCTGGTAGACGTCGGCGCCGTGCACGGTGACCACGTACGGTACGCCGAGCGCGGCCGCCAGGTGCCTGGCGGCCGCGCCGTCGGGCATGGCCTGGTGGGCATGCACGAGGTCGAAGCCGCGGGCGCGCAGGTCAGGCACGAGCCGGCGCAGGGTCAGGCTGAACAGCGCGCCGCTGTCGGCGAACAGGAAGCGCCGCGGCAGCGCGAGTACGCGGGGGTAGTCGATCGTGATGCCGTCGCGCACCGACCGGCGGGGCGTGAGGCCGCGCCGTCGCAGGCGTGCGGAGAAGCGCCAGAGCGGTCGCGGCGCAAAGCCGATCGGCGAGATCACGTGGACCTCGACGCCGGCCCGCGAGAGCTCGCGCACCTGCTCGTGCACGAACAGGTGGCGCTCGTGGCCGGGCGCCGGGTACAGGTGCGAGACGACGAGCACTCTCACGCCGTCACGCCGTTCTGACCCGCCGCCGGCGCGCCGGCTCGACCTGCGGTCGCAGACGCTACGGGACGACCCGCCGTCGAGGCCGCGGCGAGGCCACGGTCGTGAGCGCGGCGAGCGACGGCGAACGACAGGCCGATCAGGATCCACAGGGGCGCGAAGCCGATCACGGTGCTCGGACCGACGCTGCCGATGATGAAGCCGACGAGCGCCAGGCCGGTGCCGGCGGCGACGATGGCGAGGTACGGGTCGCCGTCCACGCCGCGACTCGCCCGCGCCACCCGCACGCAGGCGATCAGCATCCCGACGTACAGCAGCACGTAGAGGAACAGCGCCGGCAGCCCGCCGTCGACCAGGACCTCGAGCCACCAGTCGTGCAGGTTGGAGAACTGGGCCGGCGGCGACGGCAGCGCGCTGATGAGCGGCTCGGCGTTGCCCGGGCCGACCCCCAAAAAGTAGTAGCGCCGGCCCACGTCGAGGCCGGCGGCAGTGAGGCTGACGCGGATGCCGCCCGACCCCTGGCCGGTGCCGGCCGTCTGCGCGAGGGACTGCACCTGGAACTGCCGCGCGATGATGTTCTGCGACGTGTTGAAGGAGAAGGCCACGATCGCGACGAGGACCACGACGCAGACCGCCACGATCAGCCCGCGGTGTCGCACCCAGCGCTCCATCACGAGCCAGCCGGCGGCGGCGAGTGTGGTCAGCCCCAGCGCGAGCAGGCTCGAGCGCGAGCCGGTCGAGATCAGGCAGGCGAGCCCGAGGACCAGGCCGGCGAGGGCCAGCAGCCTGGTCCGCGAGCGTCCGAAGATCAGCGCGAGTAGCAGGAACGGCCAGGCCATGGCGATGAACGTCGCGAAGTCGTTGGGGTTGAAGAAGAAGCCGGTGGCGGCGTGGGCCACGCTGCCACGAGTCGAGACGGCCGAGACGGAGGTCGCGAGGTGATGACCCGTGACCGCCTCGGCGAGGCCGACCATGACGGACGCGCCGTAGCCGACCGCGAGCGTCGTCATGAGCAGGCGCAGGCGGCGGTCCGACGAGCCGGCCGCCGCCACGGCCGCGATCAGGATGAGGTTGGTGGCCAGGATGAGCAGGTAGCGCAGGGCGGGGCCCTGATAGGGCGCCCACAGAAGGGAGATGAGCAGCCAGGCATACCAGCCCGCCAGCAGCGTCACGAGGGATCGCGGACCGAGGCGCGGCAGGCGTCGCGTCGAGGCGTACAGGACGACGCCGATCAGCACGAGCGCCGCCGTCAGCAGCCGGAACGCGAAGATCTGGGCGTGTCCGGGGAGGGCCGCCACGGGTCCCAGGACGGCGGCCAGCGGGAGCCAGATCACGATCCAGTCGCTGACGCGCTGCAGGCTCAGCCGAGGCACGGCGCGTCGCAAGGCGATCCAGAGCGCCGCCACGAGCAGGGCGACCAGCAGCAAGGCCCCGACGCGCGGGCGCCGGTGCAGCTCGCCGGTGACGAGTAGGGTGACGAGGACGCCTGTGGCGGCCAGCGCGGCCAGGGCGAGTCTGCTCGGCCGTGCCGGCGGCAGGCGCAGGCCGGCGGTCGTGCCGTCGCCGGCGGCGCGGCCGCCGGTTTCGACGTCAGCCATGGCGCGCGGCGACCATCTCGCCGAGCAGCGCGGCCAGGCGTCCGGTGAGGACCCGACCGTCGTAGCGGTTCACGACGGCGGCATCGGGCGGCGCGATGCCGCCGCCGCGGGCGGCCGCGACGAAGCTCGCAAGAGCGTCGGTCAGCGGCCGGTCGGGAGCCGCCCGGCGCGCTCCCCCCGCTTCGTCGAGCAGCGCCGCCGCCGCCGAGTGGTCGGGCGTGACGGCGAAGATGGGGCGCCCGGCGGACAGGTACTCGAAGATCTTCCCGGACAGCGACTCGGGGGCCCTTCCGGTCACCAGCAGGAGGGCCGCGGCGGAGCGCTGAAAGCCGAGCGCGCGCGCGTGCGGGCCGAACGGCTCGACCCGGACGCGATGCCCGATGCCGAGCGCCGCCGCATAGGCCAGGATGTGTCTGCCGTCGACGCCGACGAAGATGACGCCGGTGTCGTCGGGCAGTTCGGCGAGGGCGTCGAGGAAGGCGGCGATCTGAGCGTCGCGGCCGTAGAGGCGGCCGGTGTGGACGAACCAGAACCCGGGCGGCGTGGCGACCGCGTCGCAGGCCTCGCCGCCGTCGAAGCCGTTCGGGACCACCGTCACCTCTGCCGCGAGCGACGGGTAGCGGCGGCGCAGGTCGTCGGCGATCTGCTCGTTGACCGCCGTCACGCTGCGGGCGTGACCCAGCGACCAGCGCTCGAGGGCGAAGTTCGCGCGGCGGTGGGCCGCCGTGGGGTAGACGCGGAACTGACGCGTCGGCCAGGGGTCGCGGTAGTCGGCGAGCCAGGGCAGACCGGACAGCGCGGCGATGCCGGCCGCCGCGAGCTGCGTGCTACCCCGCGGTGAGCTCGAGAAGATCGCGTCGAAGTGCTCGTCGCGGACCAGACGCAGGCCGTGCGCCACGGCGAGAGCGCCCCAGGCGACGTACTGGTCGGGCACGAACAGCCAGCGGTTGGTGAGCTCGCGACGGGCGGTCCGCCGGTCGGTGCCGGACAGCGCCCGGCGGTCCGGGGCGGGCGCGGACGAGGTCTGGAGCCCGTCGTGCGAAGCTGGGGGCGAAGCCTGGGACCCTTCGTACGAAGCCTGGGACCCGCCGTGAGCGGCGTTCCGGGCGCGCCGCCGGTCGGCCCAGGCGGCGGTCGCCAGGCGCGCGGCGCGGTACAGCGGCTCGGGACTGGGCGTCAGGGTGCGCACGACGCGGAGATCGGCAGGCGTAGGCACCGGTCCGTCGGCGCGACAGGTGAGCACCGTCGCTTCCCAGCCGAACTCACTCAGGTAGCGCAGAAAGCGCAGCTGGCGAGCCGTGCCGCCGCTCGCCATCGGGGGGAACGGGTTGGCCACGAAGAGGAGTCGTCTCACGGGTGTGTTCCGGTGCGAGCTCGCCGGGACGAAGGCAAACGAGAGGGATACATTCGCCTATCTTACCTGCTCGAACCCGGGACTACGGTTGCGGCGTCACTCTGTCGAAGCATACTCTACGGAGGTCCCGATACTCGGGACCCCGAACAACGCGAGGATGACCGGCAGCATGACGTCACAACGATCTGCGCACACCACGGCGCGCCGCCCGGCGAGCGGGCCGGCTTTGGCCTGCCTGCTGCTGCTCGGCGTCGTGGCGCTGCTCTGCGCGGCGCCGGCCGGCGCCGCGACCACCGGCAAGATCACCGGCACGTCCGCCACGCCGGCCACCGCGGGCTCGTCGACCACCGCTCAGACCGACGCGGCGACCTCTCTCACGCCGCCGGCGACCATCAAGGTGGCGCGCCGCTTTCCGGCCAACGATCCGAACGGCGTGATCGTCGCCGTCGACACGGTCGACTTTCGCACGTACTGCGTGCGCGTGCTGTCGCACGAGTGGGCGCCGCCCAGCGCCTTCTCGGACGAGGCGCTCAGGGCCGGCGCGCTGGCCGTCAAGGCCTACGCCTGGTACTGGGCCACGCGGCCTACCAAGCTCGCCGACGTGGCGGCCTGGGGGGCCAACGTCGACGACACGACCAACTACCAGGAGTACATGGACTGGGACTACGGCCAGCGCTACCAGGACGCCGTCAACGCCACCTGGGGCGAAGCTCTCACGCGCGACGGCCAGGTCTTCCAGGCCTCCTACTACGCGGGCGCCTACTCCGGGGCGCCCACCGACGGCAGCCACATGACGCAGTGGGGCTCGCAGTACTGGGCGGCCCAGGGCAAGGCTTACCAGTGGATCCTCGACTATTACTACCCGGGGTCTCAGCTCGTCGCCGCGGCCGGCGGCAGCGCCGTGCCGAGCGACACCACGTCGTCGACGGCCTGGAGCGGTCCCGACGCGCCCAAGGGCGCGGCCAAGCTCGACGTCATCGGTCCGGTCCAGCTTTCGCCCGGGCCCTACCGCCGGGGCCAGACCCTCAAAGCCGACTTCACGCTGCGCAACGACGGCGCCGCGACCGGTACATGGTCGTCGGTCACCCTGGTGGCGCGCGGTCCGGCCGACCAGGTGCGCGACCTTGGCTCAGTTACCAACCTCACCCTCAAAGCCGGCGAGTATCGGCTGTTCACCGGGCACGTCAAGCTCGACCTTACGGGCCGCTGGCACGGCTGGCTGATCGTCGGCGACGGCGGCACGCTGTCGCTGCTCGACGGCGGGGCGCCGTTCGCGTTCGTGGTAGCGAAGGCGTCGTAGCGGCCATAGCCCCGCGGCCTTCCCGGCCGCGGCCGCCTTACTCCATCTCGTCGCCCGCGGCAGCGCCGCGGCGCCTTGCCGCCGGCCGCGCCAGCCGTCGCTTCAGTGGAAGTCGAGCAGCGTGTCGCTGCGGATGCCCAGACGCAGCGTTTCGCAGGAGATGACGTCGTCGGGCGCGATATTGCCGAGGTTCACGTTGCTGCCGAACTTCTTGATGAACCAGACCTGCTGCTGTTTGGCCGGCGCTTCGAACAGGAGGTGCTCGACGCTGATGGCGCTGACGATCTCGTCGATCAGGCCCTCCTTGACGTCGCCCGTCGACTGGTAGACGCCGACCGTGCCCGACTCGCGCCCCTCGGTGATCACCTTCCAGGCGCCGGCGTCGAGCTCGCGCTTGATCGATTCGACCCACTTGTAGGGGGCCAGCACGACCTCGGCGTCCTTGCTGCCGACTTCGGAGAGCACCGTGAAGTCGCGGGCCAGCCGGCGCAGCAGGGCCAGCTTGTCGTCTTCGGCCATGGTGATCGTGCCGTCGGAGACCTCGACGTGGGTGATGCCCAGCTCGCGCAGCTCGCGGATGTAGGCGTCCATCCTGTTCTGGCGCACGACCACTTCGAGCAGGGTGCCGCCGAAGCACACCGGGATGCCGTGGCTCTGGTAGACCGCGATCTTCTCGGCGAGGTTCGCGGTGATGTACGACGTGCCCCAGCCGAGCTTGACGATGTCGATGAAGGGCGCCGCGAGGGCCATGAGGTCGTTCACCTGCGCCGGGCCGAGCCCCTTGTCGAGGACGTGCGTGAGACCGCTCTCGCGCGGCTTGCCGGCGCGCTGGGGGAGGGTGAGAAAGTCGAGCATGGCGGCCTCCTGTCGGGCGGTCCCTTCGGTGCGCGGCGAGGCGCGCGGTCATCTTACCAGACCGCGCGCCGCGGCAGCCGGGAGCCGGACGGCGCCCGCAACCTCACGCCGGACGGTGCCCGCGACCTCGCGCCGCCGGCCGCCCCTGCGTCAGGAGACCTCGTCGCCGGCGTGCGGCCCCGGCCCCATGTCCCAGACCGACTCGACCTCGATCTTCACCACGTACTTCACCGGCGGCAGGCTGAGCTTGTCGGAGAGCTTGCTCAGGCGGTCGCTCACCTGGTCGAAGACCTCGCCGTGGTCGATGAGCTCGGCGCGACCCTTGACCTGCATGGCGATCTTGCGCTCCGGGTCGTGGATGCCGACGGCGACCCGGGGATCGTGCTGCAGGTTCTCGCGGGTCTTGTGCGAGAACATGTCGGCGAAGTACAGGTGGCCGTCGTCGAGCAGGGCGCCGGAACCCTTGATCGAGACGTTGGGCGTGCCGTCGGGCCCGACCGTCGCGACCCAGATGTTGTGGCCGCCCCAGAGCAGGTCGAGGAGTTGATCGGGTAGCTTCTTCATGGCGTGCCCTCCGTAGGCGAGAGACGTGGGCGCCGCAGGGGGCGCCTGGAGTGGCCTCGTCCTACCCTGCCGCGGCGGCGCTCACACCTCGTCGGCCGCGGCGGGTCGCGCGGCCACGGCCGCTCCGGTTCTCCCACTTCGAGGGTCGCCGCCACTCACACCTCGTCGCCGCCACTCACACCTCGTCGGCGGCGAAGCCCTCGGGCTCGTGCTCCTCCCACAGGTCGAAGTCGTCGTTTGCGACGGCCGCTCGGGAGGGGCCGATGCCGGCCTCCCAGGCCGCGCGCGACGTCCACACCATCAGGCCGATCAGCCGTCCTGCCTCCTCGTCTTTGAGGGTCGCGACGTGCAGCAGGCCGGGCGCTCCGGCGGCGGCCGCGCCGAACCGGTGCATCGAGGCGATCAGATCGGGCTCGTAGCCGGGCCTGGGGTGATGGATGGACAAGTTGACGAACATCGCTGACCTCCCGTCGCGCCGTCGCCGGATGCCCGGCTCGTCTGAGTCTACCCGGGGGGGCCGGACGACGTTGCCGGCGAGATCAGACGGCGCGGCTCAGATAGGTGACTCGGACTGGACGGCTCAGCCGCTCACCCGGCGCGCCCACGCCACCAGCGCGTCGAGCTGCTGAGCGACGAGCTCACGGGTCGTCTCGTCCGTGAGCTCGCCGGCGTCGTCGAAGCGCTCGGCGGCCCTGAAGACCATGACCTCGGGCTTGAGCAGCACGTACGACTCGACGAACTGGAACGTCTGGCGCAGGGCGAACTGCGCCCGCACGGTGCCGAAGTTGCCGGTGCTGGCGCCCATGATCGCCACCGGCTTGTGGCGCAGCGGGGTCTCGGCCGGCGGTCGCGAGACCCAGTCGAGGGCGTTTTTGAGCACGCCAGGGACGCCGTAGTTGTACTCGGGAGTCGCCACGAGCAGCGCGTCGGCGCCGGCGACGGCCTGCCACAGCTCGGCAACGGGGTCGGGCAGGCCGCGCAGGCGCGTATCCTCGTTGTAGGGCGGGATCTCACCCAGCCGCGCAAAGCTCTCGACGGCCGCGCCGGCCGGCGCAAGGTCGGCCGCGGCCCGCAGCAGGGCGCGATTGTAGGACTCGCGCCGCAGGCTGCCGGCGAGGCCCATGATGGTGAAGTCCGGATGTGTCATGCCGACCTCCAGTCTGCTTGCCTGCCGCCTTACAGGCGCTCGTACTGCGCCTCGAGGTAGCGCAGGAACGCCTCGACGGCCTTCGATTGGGCGCGGGTCCGTGAGCGCACGATCGAGAAGTCACGGGTGATCTGAAAGTCGGCGACGCGCACGATGGCGAGCATGCCGTTCCTGACGTCGCTGCGCACCGCGAACTTGCTCAGGTAGGTCACGCCGGCGCCGGCCATGACGGCGTGCTTGACCGACTCGTTCAGGCCCAGCTCGAGGAGCACGTTCAACTGGGTCGGCTTCACGCCGCGCTCGCGCAGCGCCGCTTCGACCACCGCGCGGATGCCGGCTCCCTGCTGCTGCACGATCAGCGGCTCGCGCAGGAACTCGGCGAGCCCGACGTGGGAGCGCTTCGTCCAGGGGTGCGACGGCGCGCACACGACCACGATCTCGTCGCGGGCGAACGGCGCCACGGTGAGCTCCGGATTGCCCGACACGGCGCCGACTACCCCGAGCTCGAGCTCGCGGCCCAGGACGAGATCGATGACCTCGTGGCTGTCGGTCACGCGCAGGCTCAAGTCGATCCCGGGGTGGTCGTGCTTGAACTCGGCGATGAGCCCCGGCAGGAGGTGCTCGCCGGGGCCCGTGGAGGCGCCGATCGTCACTCGGCCGCCGACGAGCTCGCCGAGGTTCATGATCTCGACGCGCGCCTCGTCGTCCAGGGCGATGATCTGACGGGCGCGGCGGTAGAGCACCTCGCCGGCGTCGGTGGGCCTGACGTCGCGTCCGGAACGGTCGAGCAGCCGGGCGCCGAGCTCGCGCTCGAGCGAGCGCACCTGCAGGCTGGCGGCCGGCTGGGTGATGTGCACGTGCTCGGCCGCCAGCGAGAAGCTGCGCTGGTCGACGATCTCGCAGAAGAGGCGCAGGTGGCGAAGTTCCATATCGCCATCTTATACCTGGCATAAGACACCTGCCCGAGGCCGTCGTGGAGCGGCGGCCACGATCGCCGTCCCTCAGAGGTAAGGGCCGCAGCCGCAGCCGCGACTGCACGGTCGGCCATACGGCGCGGGGCGTTTTCGGCGCGACCCTTGGGGAACTCTCTCTGGATCGGTTGAGACAGGCACGACCGGGAGGATTCCATGTCCGATGAGCTGCACGGCAAGCGCGTCGCCATCCTCTTTACCGATGGCGTCGAAGAGTCCGAGCTTATGGAGCCGCTGCGCACGCTGCAGGAGGCCGGCGCGCGGATCGACCTGCTCTCCATCCACGACGGTCAGGTACAGGCCGTCGTCCATGGCGAGAAAGGTCAGACCGTGGCGGTCGACCGGACGGTCGACGAGGCGAGTCCCGACGACTACGAAGGGCTCGTGCTGCCCGGCGGGGTAGGCAATCCCGACAAGCTGCGCATGAACGAGCGCGCCGTCGAGTTCGTGCGGCAGAGCTTTCTGACCGGGGTGCCGATCGCCGTCATCTGCCACGGGCCCTGGACGATGGTCGAGGCCGACGTCGTGCGGGGCCTGACGATCACCTCGTACCCCAGCGTGCGCACCGACATCCGCAACGCCGGCGGGCACTGGGTCGACCGCCAGGTGGTGGTCGACCGGGCGGTGGTGTCGAGCCGCAATCCGTCCGACCTGCCGGCCTTCTGTACGCAGATGATCCGCCAGTTCGCCCTGGGCCGCCAGGTGAGCGAGCGAGTGGGGCTCGCGGCGTAGGGCTTGCCGCGCCGGGCTGGCGGCGTAGGCGTCTCCGCGTTGGGCTGGCCGCGTAGGGCGGGCTAGAGTCGCGCCGAAAGCTGCTCGAGCGTGCGCGCGGCGTGGGCGTGGACGGTCTCGAAGAGACTCTCGCCGTGACTGTCCATGGCCACGAACAGCGGCCCGAAGTGCCTGACCCTGAACTTCCACAGGCACTCGGGCAGGTACTGCTCGAACTCGACTCCTTCGATCGCCTCGATCTGGGTCGTCTCGAGCGCCGCTGAGCCGCCGACGAGCGCCAGGTAGACGCCGCCGAACTCGGCCAGCACGGGCAGCGCGTCGGGCAGCAGGCCCGCCTTGCCCATGACGGCACGCACGCCGTAGTCGCCCATGAGGGACCGCGTGAAGCGGCTCATGCGGGCGCTCGTCGTCGTGCCGATGCAGAGCTTCTCGTAGCGGCCGTCGGGCAGGACGCGCACGTTGGGCGCGGTGTGCAGGACGGCCGCGCCGTGCAGGTCGGTGGTCGGCCGCTCGCCGCGGTCGAAGATGGCGATGTGGGTGGCATCGCGCAGGCCGATCACCTGCCCGTCGACCCACAGTCGCTCTCCCACGCGCAGTTCGCGCAGGGCGTCGGGGTCGTCGAGCGGGAACCTGAGGTGGCGTCCCTCGAGTCGTGCGAGTCGGTCGCTCAAGCGCCTCTCTCTCCTTTGTCGGGCCCGCTCAGAAGCCGTAGACGATCGCGCCGTCGGGCGCCACGCGGGCGCTGGCCCGCCGTGCCGCCCAGCACTGCATGCAGACGGCGACCGGGTTCTGGGTGATGTGCGTGTGGGCGTGCTCGATGTGCAGCGCCAGGACCGTGGTGTCGCCGCCCAAGCCCATGGGACCGATGCCGAGCTCGTTGGCCAGCCCGAAGAGCTCGTCTTCGAGCGCCGCCACCACCGGGTCTTCGTTGCGCGTGCCGATCGGGCGCAGCAGCGCCCGTTTGGCGAGCGTCGCACAGAGGTCGGCGGTGCCGCCCAGCCCGACCCCGCAGATGCCCGGGGGGCAGGGTTTGCCGGCCGCCGAGACGAGACAATCGAGGATGAAGCGCTTGACGCCCCGCACGCCGTCGGCCGGCACCAGCATCTTCAGGAAGCTCATGTTCTCGCAGCCCGAGCCCTTGGGCAGGCAGTGGAGAGTCACGTCGCGGCCGGCGACGAACTCGTAGTGCATGGCGGGCAGGAACCGTCCCGTGTTGGTGCGCGTGTGCTCGCGCGTCAACGGGTGCACCGTGTTGGAGCGCAGCGGGTGCTCGATGGTGGCGCGCTCGGTCCCACGCCTGACCGCGGCGGCGATGGCGGCGAGCTCGAGCGGACTGTCCTGTCCGGCCTCGACCCAGTAGACGACCGTGCCGGTGTCCTGGCAGACGAGGTTGTTGTCGCGCTCGGCCACCTCGATCGTCTCGAGCATGACGTCGAGCACGTCGATGCCGTTCTCCGAAGTCTCCGCGGCGCGCGCCCCGGCAAGCGCCTGCTTGACGTCGGGAGGGAAGATCTTGAGGGCGTCGATGTAGAGCTTTTTGGCGGCGTCTTCGACCCGCGCGTAGACGGAGTCGGCGGGGTAGTGAGCTCCGTCTGTCAGTGACGCGCTGATCGGCATGAGGCCGCCTTGGCCGTGGTCCGGGGCGAACGCCAGCATACCGGCAGCACAACGGCCGGGCGCGCCGAGAGCTCTTAGAACCGCGCC
The DNA here is from genome assembly GCA_963733255.1 of uncultured Actinomycetes bacterium. Lineage (GTDB taxonomy): Bacteria > Actinomycetota > Thermoleophilia > UBA2241 > UBA2241 > Bog-752. Next base: position 165,488 of record CAVTCH010000014.1, on the reverse strand, counting down.
GAGAGCTCCTCGAGCTTGAGGCGCGCCTGGTCGCGTACGGTCTCATACAGGCTGTGACCGTGGGCGTCCATGGCCACGATCAGCGGGCCGAAGTCGCGCACGCGGAACTTCCAGAGGCACTCCGGCAGGAGCTCTTCGAACTCGACCTCCTCGATGGCCTCGATCTGGGTCGTCTCGAGGGCCGCGGCGCCGCCGCAGATCGCCAGGTACACGCCGCCGAACTCCGCCAGCACCGGCAGCGAGTCGGCCAGCAGGCCACCTTTGCCGATGATCGCCCGCGCGCCGTACTGCTCGAGCAGGCCGCGGGTGAAGCGGTTCATGCGGGCGCTCGTCGTGGTGCCGATGCAGATCTTCTCGTAGCGGCCGTCGGCGAGCTTGCGAGCGTTGGGCGCCGTGTGGATGAGCGCGGCCCCGGTCAGGCTCATCACCGGCCGCTCGCCGCGGTCGAACATGGCGATCTGGGTGGCGTCGCGGATGCCGATCACCTGACCGTCGATACGCAGGCGCTGGCCAGCGCGCAGCGAGCGCAGGGCGTCGGGGCCGGTGAGCGGGAACTGGAGCCTGAGCTCGTCGGTCATGGTCGTACCTCGCCTAGAAGCCGTACGTGACGTGGCCGTCGCTCGTGACGAGCGCGCTCGACCGGCGGGCGGCCCAGCACTGCAGGTTCACCGCGACGGGGTTCTGGGTGATGTGGGTGTCGGCGTGCTCGATGTGCACGCCGAGCGCCGTAGTGCTGCCGCCGAGACCCATCGGGCCGATGCCGAGCTCGTTCGCGGCGGCGAGCAGCTCGTCTTCGAGGGCCGCGATCACGGGGTCGTCGTTGTGGCTGCCGAGCGGGCGCAGCACGGCTTTCTTGGCCAGCGCGGCGCAAAGGTCGCTCGTGCCTCCGAGCCCGACGCCGACGATGGTCGGCGGACACGGCTTGGGGCCGGCCTCGACCACGCACTCCAGGATGAAGCGCTTGACGCCGCGCACGCCGTCGGCCGGGATCAGCATCTTCAGGAAGCTCATGTTCTCGGAACCCGAACCTTTCGGCAGGCAGCGAAGCCTGAGGGCGTCACCCGGAAACTCACTCGTCGCGGGCACGAACTCGTAGTGCATGACGGGCAGGTGGCGGCCCGTGTTCGTGAGCGTGTTCTGCCGCGTCACGGGGTGGACGGCGTTGGGCCGTAACGAGTGGTCGAGCGTGGCCCGGGCCGTGCCAGCGCGCACGGCGGCCGTGACTCTGGCCAGGTTCAGGGCGCAGTCCTCGCCGACCTCGAGCCAGAAGACCACCGTGCCGGTGTCCTGGCAGACGAGGTTCGTGTCGCGTTCGGCCACGTCGACGTTGTCGGCCATGATGTCGAGCAGCACGCGCCCGGTCGGGTCGGTCTCGGAGTCGCGCGCGACGCGCAGGGCCGACTTGACGTCGGGGGGCAGCACCTTGAGGGCGCGCACGTAGCAGTCGCCGGCCGCGTGCTCGATCGTCGCGTAGACGCCGTCGGGCGCGCTCTCGCGACCGTGCGCGGGCAGGGTCTCGTTGGTCGGCATCGAAGTCTCCCGGCGCGGTGGGTAAGGGGTCTCAAGCATACAGCACCCCGCGCTCGACGGGCGGGACGGCGGGCGGGGGCGGCCGCATGGCCCGCCCCCGCCCGTCACCCCGGCCGCCTTCAGGCCGCAGAGGAAGACCGCCGGCGTCGATGAAGGAACGCACGCGACGTGTGCGAGGCACGCGTGGCGACTTGCCAATTCGTCTAAAGTCGGCGGTTCGGGGGTCCGAAAGAGCCATCAGGTACCGAAACTAGTAAGCAAGGCGGGCGACCGCCTTGGCTGCCTGCTGCGTGACTGCGGGCGATCGTCACGGCAGGCGCCCCTGCGAGCGAGACCGCGGGGCGCCCTGGAGCGGCCGAGGGTGATCGACTCGAGCGAGATGAGGTGAGCATGCCGGGAACACGAGGACATAGGGCGGGGACCATGCTGCGGCACTGGTCGATTCGCGGGGCTCTGCTGCCCAGCGATCGCGGCAGGCACGCCTCGCGGGCGGCAGACGTCTCGGCGCTGGCGCTGTTCTGCGTCCTCGTGCTGTCGGCGGCCTTCGGCCCCGGCAGCGCTCGCGCCGCCACCTACAACACCTGGGCCAAGCAGACGTCGGGAGTCACCAGGACGCTCGAAAGCATCTCGTTCGTCGACGCCGGCAACGGCTGGCTCGTGGGGACCAACGGGGTCATTCGTCACACCACCAACGGTGGCACGACGTGGAGCGCGCAGACCTCGCCCACGACCCAGACCCTCTATGGTGTCTTCTTCGTCAATTCACAGGAAGGTTTCGCGGTCGGCGGCGCCGGAGTGATCCTGCGCACGCTGAACGGCGGCACGACGTGGACGGCCCAGACCTCGCCGTCGACGACCCCGACCATGCGCGCCGTCTTCTTCACCGACGCCAACAACGGCTGGGCGGTCGGCAGCAACGGCGTGATCTGGCACACGACCACCGGCAGCACCGCCGCCGGCTCGACCTGGACCGCGCAGACGTCGGGAGTCACCAGGACGCTCTACGGCGTCGACTTCGCGAGCACCACCGTCGGCTGGGTCGTGGGCTCCCGGGGCACAGTGCGTACCACGGCGAACGGCGGTACGACCTGGAGCGCGCAGACTACGGGCCTCACCGGAACGCTCTATGCCCTGTCCTTCACCAACGCCACGACGGGCTGGTTCGTGGGCAACAGCGGGGTCATCTGTCACACCACGAACGGCGGCACGGCGTGGGCCACACAGACCTCGGGTGTCACCGTGGCGCTCTACGCCACGGCCTTCATCGACGCCGTCAACGGCTGGGCCGTCGGTAACGGCGGCACCATCAGGAACACCACCAACGGCGGGACGGCCTGGGCCAAGCAGACGTCGCCGACGACGCAGGCCCAGCACGGCATCGTCTCCGCAGCCGGCGAGCTGTGGACGTGCGGCGCCGGCGGGACCGTGCTGAACTACCTGATCGACACCACGGCTCCGGTCACCACGGCGACCGGTCTGCAGGCTGCCAACAACGCCGGATGGCGGTCGACCGGTCAGCAGGTCTCGCTGTCTGCGACCGACGGTCAGTCGGGGGTCAAGGCGACCTACTACACCGTCGACGGCGGCGCGCAGCAGACCTATTCGTCGGCCTTCACGGTCTCGGCGTCGGGTTCGCACACGATCAAGTACTGGTCGGTCGACGTGGCCGGCAACACCGAAGCGCAGCACACCGGCTACGTGAACATCGATCTCACGGCGCCCGTCACGAGCGCCTCGCCCGCCCTTGCGGTCAACAACCATTCCGGCTGGCTGACGGCCAGCCAGAGCGTGACGCTGACTGCCACGGACGCTCAGTCCGGGGTCACGGTCACCTATTACACGATCGATACGGGCACGCAGCAGCTCTACACCGGGCCCTTCCTCGTTGGCGGGAACGGCTCTCACACGGTGACCTACCACTCGGTCGACGTGGCCGGCAACGTCGAGGCGACCAACACCGGCTATGTGAACATCGACACCGCGGCGCCGGTCACCGCGGCCAGTGGATTGCAGACGGGCCCCAACACCGGCTGGCAGAACACGGCCCAGCAGGTCACCCTGACGCCGAGCGACCCGCTGTCCGGCGTGGCTCACACCTATTACACGGTGAACGGCGGCGCCCAGCAGCCGTACACCGTCCCGTTCACCATCTCTGCTGCGGGCTCGACCAGCATCGTGTACTGGTCGGTCGACGCGATGGGCAACACCGAGACTCACAACACCGGCTACGTCAACATCGATCTGCTGGCGCCGACCGTCGGCAGCGACGCCGACAGCGCCTGGCACACCAGCGCCGTCACGGTCCATCTGACCGCCGCCGACACGGGCGGAAGCGGCGTGGCCGGCACGCAGTACCGCCTGCTGGGCTCGAACACGTGGCTCACGGCGACCGGCAGCGCCTTCGTCGTGACGGCCCCAGCAGACGGCTCCGACGACGGGGTGCATACCTATCAGTTCCAGGCCCTGGACAACGCCGGCAACACGAGCGCGACCGGCAGCTGCACCGTGTGGATCGACGCTACGGCGCCGACTACCGCGGCCGACGGCCTGGTCCCCGACCAGTTCTCGCAGTGGCGCACCACCAGCCAGACGGTGAGCCTGACGCCAAACGACGGCACCGGTTCGGGTGTCGTCGCGACCTACTACACTCTCGACGGCAGCGGTACCCAGCCCTACAGCGGCAGCTTCACCGTGTCGGGCATCGGTCAGCACCCCGTGACCTATTGGTCGACCGACGCCGCCGGTAACGTCGAGACGGTCCACGAAGGCTGGGTCAACATCTCGAACCCGTACGCCCAGGCCACGGGCCTGGCCGCCGATAATGACTCGGGCTGGCGCAACACGCCGGTCACCGTGACCGTCACCGGCGGCGGCGACCACGCGCCGATCACCATCTACTACAAGCTCGACACTGCCGCCTGGCAGAGCGTCACGAGCCCGGCAAGCATCCCCGTCTCCGGCGCGGCCAGCCATACGCTCCTCTTCTATGGGAAGAACGACGTGGGCGTGCAGAGCGCGACGCAGACCGGCTTCGTGAACATCGACACCACGGCGCCGGTCACCGGCGCCACCGGCCTGCAGGTCAACGCTCATTCCGGTTGGGTGACGACCAGCCAGTCGGTCTCGTTCATCCCGACCGACGATCTCTCCGGCATCGCCGCCACCTATTACAGCGTCGACTCCGGCGCCCAGCAGCTCTACGCCGGCGGACCCATCCTGGTCGGGGGCAACGGTTCGCACTCCGTCTCCTACCACTCCGTCGATTTCGCCGGTAACGTCGAAGCGGCCACCACAGGGTACGTGAACATCGACACCGCCGCGCCGACCACCACGGCCGGTGGGCTGCAGAGCGGCCCCAACATCGGCTGGCAGAACACGGCCCAGCAGGTCACCCTGACGCCCAGCGACGGGTCGGGCTCCGGCGTCACTCACACCTACTACACGGTGAACGGCGGCGCCACGACGACCTACACCACGCCCTTCACGATCCCGGTGACCGCGACCGGCACGAACACGATCGTCTACTGGTCGGTCGACGCCATGAACAACATCGAAAATCACAACACCGGTTACGTCAACATCGACACCACGCCGCCGACCACCACGGCCGGTGGGCTGCAGAGCGGCCCCAACACCGGCTGGCAGAACACCGCCCAGCAGGTCACCCTGACGCCCGGCGACGGGTCGGGCGGCTCCGGCGTGGCTCACACCTACTACACGGTGAACGGCGGCGCCACGACGACCTACACCACGCCCTTCACGATCCCGGTGACCGCGACCGGCACGAACACGATCGTCTACTGGTCGGTCGACGCCGCCAACAACGCCGAGACGCCCCACAACACCGGTTACGTCAACATCGACACCACGCCGCCGACCACCACGGCCGGTGGGCTGCAGAGCGGCCCCAACACCGGCTGGCAGAACACCGCCCAGCAGGTCACCCTGACGCCCGGCGACGGGTCGGGCGGCTCCGGCGTGGCTCACACCTACTACACGGTGAACGGCGGCGCCACGACGACCTACACCACGCCCTTCACGATCCCGGTGACCGCGACCGGCACGAACACGATCGTCTACTGGTCGGTCGACGCCGCCAACAACGCCGAGACGCCCCACAACACCGGCTACGTCAACATCGACACCACGCCGCCGACCACCACGGCCGGTGGGCTGCAGAGCGGCCCCAACACCGGCTGGCAGAACACCGCCCAGCAGGTCACCCTGACGCCCGGCGACGGGTCGGGCGGCTCCGGCGTGGCTCACACCTACTACACGGTGAACGGCGGCGCCACGACGACCTACACCACGCCCTTCACGATCCCGGTGACCGCGACCGGCACGAACACGATCGTCTACTGGTCGGTCGACGCCGCCAACAACGCCGAGACGCCCCACAACACCGGTTACGTCAACATCGACACCACCGTGCCGACCGTGACGAGCAATGCCGACAGCCTCTGGCACAAAACCGGCGTGACGGTCACCCTGGTCCCGCTCGACACCGGCGGTTCGGGCGTAGCCGGCACGCAGTACCGTCTGCAGGGTTCGGGCACGTGGCTGACGGCGACCGGCAACGCCTTCGCGGTGCCGGCCCCCTCAGACGGCTCCGACGACGGCACCCACGTCTACGAGTTCCAGGCCCTCGACGGCGCCGGCAACGCGAGCTCAACCGGCACCTGCACGGTGAAGATCGACACCCAGGGGCCGGTCGTCACACCGACCGGTCTGCAGGTCGACGACCTCACCGGTTGGCAGACGACCAGTCAGAACGTCAGCTTCTCGACCGCCGACGCCGGTTCCGGTGTCGTGGCCACCTATTACACCGTCAACGGCGGGTCGACTCTGACCTACTCCGGCACCCCCTTCGGGGTCTCCGCGTCGGGCTCGAACAAGATCGTCTACTGGGCGACCGATGCCCTGGGCAACGTGACCGCGCAGCACACCGGTTATGTGAACATCTCCAACCCGTACGCCCAGGCCACGGGCCTCGCGGCCGACAACAAGTCCGGCTGGCGCAACACGTCGGCGACGGTGACCATCACCGGCGGCGGCGACAACAGCCCGTTCACGGTCCACTACCAGGTCGACGGAGGCACCTTGACGACCGCTGCGAGCCCGGCGACCATCACCGTCTCCGGCGTGGGCACCCACACTGTCTACTACTACGTCACGAACAGCAAAGGCGTAGCGTCCACGGCGGAAACCGGCTACGTGAACATCGAGACCACGGCGCCGGTCACGACCGCCACCAACCTGCAGGCCTCGAACAGCACCGGTTGGGTGACGACCCCCCAGACCGTGACCCTGTCGGCCACCGACGCCCAGTCCGGCGTCGCGGCCACCTACTACACGATCGACAGCGGCGCTCAGCAGACCTATGCGGCGCCCTTCACCCTGTCGGCGACGGGTTCGCACACCGTCGTCTACTGGTCGGTCGATGCCGCCGGCAACGTCGAGACCCACCACACCGGCTATGTGAACATCGACGCCTCGATGCCGGTCACCACGGCGACCGGGCTCTCGGCCGACGACGACTCGGGCTGGACGACCAACACGGCGCCGACAGTGACGCTGACCGCCACCGACCCGAACGGTCCGGGGGTGGCGACGACCTGGTACACCATCGACGGCAGCGACCCGCAGTCCTATGCGGATACCGGTCCTTTCACCGTCTCCGACGACGGCCAGCACCTGGTAACGTACTGGTCGGTCGACACGCTGGGCAACACCGAAGCCGAGAACTCAGGCTACGTGAACATCGACACGACGGCGCCGGTCACCACCACGTTCAGCCTCATGCCCGACGGCGCCTCAGGATGGCGGGACTCGGCCCAGACGGTCACCCTGTCGGCCGACGACGGTCCGGGCTGCGGCGTCGCCCACACCTACTACACGGTAAACAGCGGGACGACCCAGCCCTATACGAGCCCGTTCACAGTGTCGACGCAGGGCGCGAACCTCATCACCTACTGGTCGGTCGACGCGCTGGGCAACACCGAGGCGGCCAACAGCGGCTACGCCAACATCGACACGACGCTGCCCACCGTGAGCGGCGACAGCGACGGCCTCTGGCACAACGGCGCCGTCACCGTTCACCTGTCGCCGGCCGACACCGGTGGTTCCGGTCTGGCCGGCACGCAGTACTGTCTGCAGGGTTCGGACACCTGGCTCACGGCGACCGGCAACTCCTTTGTGGTACCGGCGCCCGCGAACGGCTCCGGCGACGGCGTGAACGTCTACGAGATCCAGGCGCTCGACAACGCCGGCAACGCGAGCGCACCGGCTACCTGCACGGTGAAGATCGACACGGGCGCTCCGGCGAGCGGGGCCTCCGGTCTGCAGACGACAAGCTACTTTGGCTGGCAGAACACGGCCCAGCCGGTCATTCTGACGGCGAGCGACCTGCTGTCCGGCGTGGCGCACATCTACTACACCGTGAACGGCGGCGGCCAGCAGACCTACAGCGGGGGCTTCACGATCCCGGTGACGGCGACGGGCACGAACACGATCGTCTACTGGGCGGTCGACGGCGCCAACAACAGCGAGGCGCACAACACGGGTTACGTCAACATCGACACCTCGCCGCCGACGGTCACAAGCGACGCCGACAGCGCCTGGCACAACGGCGCCGTCACCGTTCGCCTGACGCCGGCCGACACCGGGGGTTCCGGCGTGGCCGGCACGCAGTACCGTCTGCAAGACTCGGGTACGTGGCTCACGGCGACCGGCAACGCCTTCGTCGTGCCGGCGCCCGCGAACGGCTCCGGCGACGGCGCGAACGTCTACCGGTTCCAGGCCGTCGACAACGCCGGCAACGTGAGCTCGCTCGGCAGTGCCACGGTGAAGATCGACACGCAGGCGCCGCAGACCGCAGCGACGGGCCTGCAGCCCGACAACGACTCCGGCTGGCGGGCGGGTAGCCAGGCCGTCACCCTCACGCCCAGCGACGGTACGGGTGCCGGTGTCGCCCACACCTACTACACCGTCGATGGGGGCGCCCAGCAGACCTACGGCGGCACGTCGTTCACCGTGAGCGGGATCGGACGCCACCGGGTGACGTACTGGTCGACCGACAACGTGGGCAACCTCGAAGGAGCGCATACCGGCTACGTGAACATCGACACGACACCGCCGGTCACCGCGGCGACGGGCCTGGCACCCAACGCCGACTCGAGCTGGGAGGATACTCCCCAGCTCATCACGCTCGACGCCAGCGACAGCCTGTCCGGGGTGGCGCACACCTATTACACCATCGACAGCGGCGGCCAGCAGACCTACAGCACCCCGTTCACGATCTCCACGGACGGCCTGCACAAGGTGACCTACTACTCGGTCGACGCCGTCGGCAACATCGAGGCGACGAATACCGGCTATGTGAACGTCGATCTCACGCCGCCGGCCACCGCGCAGACCGGCCTCGTGGCGAACGCCACCACCTGGACCACGACTAGCCCGCAGACGGTGAGACTTGCCGCGACCGACGGGGGCTCCGGCATGAGCGGCGGGGCGGCGGCCACCTACTACCGCATCAACTCGAGCGGCGCCTACACGACCTACTCGAGCGCCCTCACGTTCAGCGCCGACGGCTCGTACAAGGTCGACTACTACTCGGTCGATTCCGCCGGCAACTCCGAGACGGTCAAGACCGGCTACGTCAACATCGACACGACGGCTCCGGTGACGGTCGACAATGCCGGGATCGCCTGGCATGCCGTGCCGTTCACGCTCACGCTGAGCGCGACCGACGTCGCCAGCACAACCACGCAGTACAGTGTGGGCGATCAGAGCCACTGGCAGGCCGGCACGAGCCTTGCCTTCGCGACGGCCTGGAAGCGCGGCGGCGGCAGCGGCCCGGTGACCGTCTACTACCGGTCGACCGACGCCGCGGGTCTCATTGAGCCGGTCAAGTCGTGCACGGTCATGATCGACACGTCGCGGCCGACGACCACAGACGACGCCCCGACCGGCGCGCAGGCGAGCGCCGTGACCGTGCATCTGACCGGCCACGACACCTACTCCGGCATCGGCGCGACCTGGTACCAGCTCGACGGCGGCGCGTGGACCCTGGGCACAACGGTGCAGGTGCTCGCGCCGGCCAATCACTCAAACGACGGCCTGCACACGATCCGGTACTACTCGATCGACAACGCCGGAAACGTCGAGGCGAGCTACAAGGTCTGCTCAGTGCTCATCGCGACTCCGTAAGCTCGCCGCGCAGAGGCCGTCGCGGCCCCGGGCTCAGCTCTGCGAGCCGGCGGCGGCGGTCGCCTTGGCCGGCGCGGCCGGGCTCGGCGCCGTCGCGCCGGAGTCGAGCGCCGCGGGCTCGGCACGCGCGATGCGCGTGACCGTGGCCGACGCCAGCGCCATGAAGACCCACATGTAGGGGTCTTCGAAGAAGGCGTTGTAGCTCAGGCTGTGCACGAAGATGGCGAGCACGCAGGCGACCATCGCGGCCTGCCACAGATAGAGGCTCCGGTCGGCCCCGAAGCGCCGCTTGCGCAGGGTGGTGCCGAAGAACGTCACGAGCAGGGCGGCGAAGGCGGCAAGGCCTATCACACCCTGCTCGGCGGCCACAGTCACCACCGTCGTGTGGCTGTCGCGCAAGCTGAGCACCGCGCGTGTCGTCGTGCGGTAGTGCGCGTAGGCCAGCGGAAAGCCGCCCAGCCCGACGCCGGCGAGAGGACGCTTCTCGAACATCCGCAGGCCGGTCTTGACCAGGTAGATGCGGCCGCCGGTGAGCTTGTTCAGGCCGGAGGTCGTGTCGAGCCTGAACGGGTTGCCCTTGTGGTGGCGATGCACCGTGATGCCGCCGACGCCCACGGCCAGGACGAGCACGGTGACCACGACGGCGATCGTGCCCTTGCGCCGTCCGAGCCAGGCCATCTCCAGAACGAGGGCGCCGGTCGCCAGCCCGATCACGCTCGAGCGCGAGAACGTGACGACGAAGGCGACCGCCGCGAGCGCTATGGCGGCTCCCAGCAGGATCGTGTGCCGGCGCCCCTCGGCGTCGTGACGCAGGCGGGCGGTGAGCAGCAGGGCCGTGGCGACGATCATGACGAGCACCAGGAAGCGGCCGAAGATGTTGGGGTCCCAGAACAGCGCGTTGGCGCGGAAGGTGTGCTCAAGCGTGAGCGCCTTTTCGATGCCGGCCCGGTTCACGATGATCAGGTGGGTGGGGTACTGCACGATGCCGATCAGGGCCATCACGACTCCGGCGCCCACGAACGTGACGAGCAGGCGCAGCAGGCGCTGCGCGTCTGTCGCGTAGCGGTAGATCAGGTAGTAGAGCACGCCGAACGGCAGGAAGAAGGCGAAGAGCTCGATCAGGGCGTCGCCGAACGCCCTGGTGTGCGGCGCATAGTTCTGGCCGACCCACAGCGATGACAGACCCATCACCGCGATCATCGCCGCCAGGGCGATGCGTACCGGGTCGGGTCGCCAGCCGTCGGGCAGCCTGAGCCGGTCACGGACCACCATCTCGGCGACGGCGACGGCGATCAGCAGCAGGTACAGCGGAATGAGCAGGTTGCTCGTCTTTGAGCCCAGCTCGATCCCGACGCGCAGCGGCGCCAGCACGATCACGGCCGGCATCGCCCACTGCGGATACCGCCACGCGAGCCAGGTGGCGGCCGCCATGAACACGAGGCCGCCGAGTCCGACGGCGCCGAGCAGGGGCAGATGGTGCGATAGCCGGCTGGCCGTCCCGCCGGTCGAGCGCAGCGCCGCGAACGAGAGCACGGCGAGCAGGGCGGCGAAGATCACCAGGGCGGCGAAGACGACGCGCCGCGCCGCCGTGGCGCGCGGGAAGCCCACGAACACCGACAGGTAGGTGGCGAGCAGGCCGACGAGGCTGAGCTTGGCGAGGAGGAGGCTGCTCAGTGCGGGACCTTGCCGCGTGAAGTCGGGGCGGTGGGGGTCGCGGGACGAGCGGCCGGTTCGTCTGGCGTCGGCGAGCGCGAAGCGTTGCCGCCGCCGTTGCCCGAGCCGGCCTGGTCCGCGTGAGCCGAGCTCGCCGCCTCGCCAGCGTCGGAAACCGGCGCCCTACCAGGGTCGGGGACCGGCGCGGGCGTAGAGTCGGGGACCGGCTCGACCGCGAAGCGCCTCTCGTCGGCGGCCGGCCCGGCGAGTCGCACGACCTCGTGGGCCACCGCGAGGACCGTTTCGATGTCGTGCCGGTCGAGCGCCTCGCGGATGCGCGCCAGCTCCTGCTTGAGCAAGGAGCGTGGCAGAGGCCGGCGCACGGCCTTGGCGATCTTCGGATGGGTGGTGCCGACGGCCTGCTCGCCCACGTTGAACAGCTTCTCGTCGAGCTTCTCGTTGCCGCGGTTGCCGGTGAAGACGATCTCGATGTCGCGGCCCGGTTCGAGCCCGGACAGGCGGATCATCTCGCGCGCCAGGTCGACGATCCTCATGGGGTCACCCATGTCGAGCACGAAGATCTCGCCGCCCTCGCCCATGGCGCCGGCCTGGATCACGAGCCGCACCGCTTCGGGGATGGTCATGAAGAAGCGCGTCATGCGCTCGTCGGTGACCGTCACCGGTCCGCCGCCGGCGATCTGCCGCTGGAACAGCGGCACGACGCTGCCGCTCGAACCGAGCACGTTGCCGAACCGCACGGTCATGAGCTTGGTGTCGTCGGCTTCGCGCGCCATGGTCTCGACGATGCGCTCGGTCAGCGCCTTGGAGAGCCCCATCACCGTCTCGGGCTCGACGGCCTTGTCGGTCGAGATCGAGACCAGACGGCCGGTGCCGAAGCGCATCGCGTCTTCGATCACCGACAGGGTCGCGAAGCAGTTGTTGTCGAAGGCCTCGGCCGGGTTGGCCTGCATCATCGGCACGTGCTTGAAGGCGGCCGCGTGAAAGACGATCGCCGGGCGGTACGTCTCGAAGACCGCGCGCAGCTTGACCTTGTCGCGGATGTCGACGAGGCAGGCCGCGAGATCGGTGAAGTGGCGCTCGGTCTCGAGCTCGTGCTCGATCTGAAAGAGGCTGCCTTCGGAGTGCTCGACCAACACCAGCAGGCGCGGCCCCATGGTGGCGAGCTGCCGGCAGAGCTCGCCGCCGATCGACCCGCCGGCGCCGGTGACCATGACCACCTCGCCGGTGATGTAGTCGATGCTGTCGTAGTCGAGCGAGACCTCGTGGCGGCCCAGGATGTCTTCGACCTGCACCTCGCGGAGCTGCTCGATGGTGACCGTGCCCTTGATGAGCTCGTACACGCCGGGCAGGGTCTTGACCGGCACGTTCGCCTTGCGGCAGGACAGGGCGATGTCTTCGAGCGGCCGCCCGCCCACCGACGGCATCGCGATGATGACCTCTTCGACCGCGTACTCCTCGATCAGCGAGGGCAGGTGGCGGGTGGTGCCGACCACGCGCACGCCGTGGATGCGGAGGTTCTTCTTCTTCTGGTCGTCGTCGACGAAGCCGACCGGACGGTACCGGATCTGGCGCGTCTTCAGCATCTCTCGCACGACGAGCTCGCCGGCGTCGCCGGCGCCCACGATCAGCACCTTCTTGCGATCGTGGCCCAGGTCCTGACGCCACGGCCGCTCCCAGATCATGCGGGCCAGCAGCCGGGCGCCGCCCATGAGTCCGAAGGTCAGCAGCCAGTCGAGGGCGAGGATCGACCAGGGCAGGCGGTGGGCGGTGACGTCGTTGTGCCAGCGGCCGTAGATCGCGGGCTGCACCTTGTCGGCGAAGTATTCGGCCACGATCATGCCGAGGGCCACCGCGGCGAGGGTCGAAAGGAACACCGAGACGAGGTCGCGCACCCCTGAATAGCGCCACCACTTGTTGTAGAGGCCGAAGAGCATGAAGACCAGCACCTCGGCGGCGACCACGGGAACGATCACCCAGCGGAACTGATGGGCGAACACGCGCGGCGTGGTGAAGTCGAAGCGCAGCAGGTACGACAGGTAGAGCGCCAGCGCGACGAGGCAGGCGTCGATCACGATCTGCCAGATCCGGTGGCGGCTGATGAAGAGGCGCTCTCTCACGGGATCTCCCGGTGCCGGCGGCCGCGGAGGGCGGCCGTCGCGCTACGCGCGCGCACGTGCGCGACGCATTCGATCATAGCACCGGCTCCAGCGGTTGGCGGGCCAGGCGCCGCTGCGCCACCGCCAGGATCTCGTCGACGAAGAGCTGCGGGTCGCGGCGTTCGGCCTGCACGGTGTGTCGGGGCTTCTTTTTGACCACCACGTCGTCGGCCGACGAGGCGCGGCCCAGCCGATGCTCGGCGATCAGCCGCTCGTCGACCGCGCCCAGGCGGCCGGCGAACATGGTGTAGGCGGGTGTGCCCAGGGCGACCGCTTCGCGGTTCATGGTGCCGCCCGCCCCGATGACGAAGTCGGCGGCGGCGATGAGGCTGAGGCCGTCGAGCGCCTTTTCGGGCACGATGACGTTGGCCAGGCCAAGCGACGAGTAGTGCTGCCGTTGCTCGTCGGTGCGCGGGATGATGATCAGGGTGACGTTACGTTTGGCGGCAAGGCCCTCGACGACCTGATCGAACAGGGGGTTCTCGTGGCGGTGGTACAGCGTCACGTGAGGCGCCGGACGCAGCACGCCGACGATGCGCTTGGGGTCGATGCCGAGCTGCCCGACGATCGTGGTGTCGGGCTGGAAGTCGTAGAGGTAGTACTCCTCTTTCAGGCCCGGGTAGCGAAACACCTTGCCCGGCCTGGCGCCGTACGGCGCCAGGCGGCTGAGCGGGATCGCTTCGGGCACCACGATCTCGTCGACCAGCCGCACGTTCAGATGGTGCGACACCGTCGCGTACTCGTAGTCGAACATCGTGAGCTGGGGGATGCCGAGCGTCCAGGCGGCCAGCGCCAGGTCGTTGGAGTTGTGGCCGACCGCGACGTGGAACCCGGCCGAGCGCGCCTGGGCGACCAGGCGCGCCGAGCGGTTGAACAGCCCGACGGCCTTGGCCGGCACGCTCTTGCCGGCGTGCTGGCCGGTGATCACGGCGGCGAGGCCGTAGCGCGACAGGAGCTGCTCGGTCTGCGCGTACTTGCGGGCGGTCAGCGTGACCGTGTGGCCCTGCTCTTCGAGGCGCCTGATGATGGGCGCGAAGAACAGCACGTGGGGCGAGTTGGTGATGTCGATCCAGACACGCACCGCGGGGCTCGTCAGGCCGGCACTGTCGCGAGCGCGCGGGCCACCTCGGCGACCTGGTCTTCGGTCAGGTGGGGGTGCATCGGCAGCGCCAGGTTGGTCGCCGCCGCCTCTTCTGTGACCGGAAAGTCGCCGGGCTTGTAGCCCAGGTAGGACAGCGCCGGCTGCAGGTGCAGGGGTGTCGTGTAGTAGGCGGCGCAGGCCACGCCGGCATCCTTGAGGGCGGCGCTCACTTGGGCGCGGCGCTGCGTGCGCGCCACGTAGAGATGGTAGACGTGGGTGCTGCCGGCCGGTACGGCCGGCCGCAGGATGTCGGCCGGTAGCGCGGCATCGTACCAGGCCGCGACCTGAGCGCGGTGGGCGTTCCAGCCGTCGACCCTGGTGAGGCCGATACGCAGCACCGCCGCCTGGATCTCGTCGAGGCGCGAGTTGAAGCCGATGTAGTCGAAGTCCTTCTTGTCGCGGCTGCCGTGGAAGCGCAGCATGCGGGCCATCTCGACGAGCTCGGGAAGGCGCCCCGTGACGAGGCCGCCGTCGCCGTAGCCGCCCAGGTTCTTGGTGGGAAAGAAGCTGAAGACCGCGAGGTCGCCGAGGCTGCCCGCGCGCCGTCCCTTGTACGACGCGCCGAACGCCTGGCAGGCGTCTTCGACGACGGTCAGGCCGTGCTCGCTGGCGACGGCGCTCACGGCGTCGGCGTCGGCGGGCAGGCCGAACAGATCGACGGGCACGATGGCCTTGGTCATGGCGGTGATCGCGCCGGCGATGGCCGCGGGGTCGATGTTCAGAGTCTCCGGGTCGATGTCGACGAACACGGGCCGGGCGCCGGCCTGGACGATCGCTTCGGCGGTCGCGTAGAAGGTGAACGGCGTGGTGATGACCTCGTCGCCCTCGCCTATGCCGGCGGCCTTGAGGGCGATCGTGAGCCCGTCGGTGCCGTTGGCGACGCCCACCGAACCGGCCGTCGCGAGGTAGGCGGTGATCTCCGCTTCGAGGGCCTTCACGTTGGGCCCCAGGATGAACTGCCCGTTGCGCACGACGGCAAGCACGGCCGCTTCGACCTCATCCTGCACGTCGTTGACCTGCCCCTTGATGTCCATCAGACCGATCGGCACGTCGCTGCCTCCAGGTTGTTCGCTTCAGTCGCTGCCGGGTCGCGCGCGGGCGCGCGCTCGAACACTAGACGCTAGCATAGCGCAGGCCGTCCGACCAACACGCGCCCGCCTGCGCGGCTCCCGCGCCCGGGCGCGCTCGCGGGCCGGCCACCGTCGCCCGCCGGCCGGCGCTCGTCCGGGCGCGCTCGCGGGCCGGCCACCGTCGCCCGCCGGCCGGCCTGTGGTAGGGTACGGCGACGTCATGCAGCACATCATCGACCCCATCGTCACCTTCTGCACGAACCTGATCGGCAACTGGGGACTCCCGGCCGTCTT
Organism: uncultured Actinomycetes bacterium; assembly: GCA_963733255.1. Classification (GTDB taxonomy): domain Bacteria; phylum Actinomycetota; class Thermoleophilia; order UBA2241; family UBA2241; genus Bog-752. The sequence goes on along the minus strand of CAVTCH010000014.1, from coordinate 149,415 downwards.
CGTTCTCATGCTCCTCGAAAGCGCCTGCATCCCGATCCCCAGCGAGGCCATCATGCCGTTCGCCGGGTTCGCGGTGAGCCAGGGCCACATGAGCCTTTTCGGGATCGTCGTGGCGGGCGTGGTCGGCAACCTCTGTGGCTCGTGCATCAGCTACGCCGTGGGCTACTACGGCGGCCGGCCGTTCGTCGAGCGCTACGGCCGGTATGTGTTCCTGCGTATGCACCATCTCGTGCTCGCGGAGCGGTTCTTTGGGCGCTATGGGCCCATCACCGTCTTCTTTGCCCGCATGGTGCCCATCGTGTGCACCTTCATCTCGCTGCCGGCCGGCTTTGGCCGCATGCCGTTCTGGAAGTTCATCCTCTACACCGTCATGGGCTCCACCATCTGGGTCCTGCTGCTCGGCTTCGTGGGCGAGAAGCTGGGCAGCAACTGGCGAAAGATCGATCCGCTCCTGCACTACCTCGACTACGTGGTGGTCGTCGCGCTCGTCGCGCTCGTCGTCTGGGCGATCGTCCGCCGCCGCCGCGGCCCGCGTCAGGGCGCGGCCGACGACGGCGCCGGCGGCGTCTGAGCCCCGCCGTGAACCCTCGGTACCGCCGATGACGAAAGCCGCGGACAGAGCTCCGGATGCGGTCAGGGTGGTCGCTCCGGCGACGACCGCCAACCTTGGCCCCGGCTTCGACTGCCTGGGCCTCACGCTCGACCTGTGGAACGCCGCGACCTTCACGCTGGGCGGCGAGGGCGTCGAGGTGCACATCGTCGGCGAGGGCAGCGACGTGCTGCCGCGCGACGCCGGCAACCTCATGGTGCGCGCCTTCCGGCGGCTCCACGACGAGGTCGGCGCGCCCGTGCCCGACGGTCTACGCATAGACTGCGACGTGGCCGTGCCGCTCGCCTCGGGACTCGGCTCGAGCGCCTCGGCCACGGTGGCCGGCCTGCTCGCCGCCAACGAGTTCCTCGGTCGGCCGGTGGGCGCGGGCACGATCCTGGCGCTCGCCACCGAAGTCGAAGGACACCCCGACAACGTCGCGGCGGCGCTCGACGGCGGCCTGGTCGTGGTGGTCAACGGCGAGGACGGCCTGCTGACCGAGCGCATCGAGGTCCGCCCGATCGAAGTGGCGCTCGCGGTGTCGCAGCTCGACTACACCACCACGGCGTCGCGCGCCGAGCTGCCGACCTACGTGGCCCTGGCCGACGCGGTCTACAACATGGGCCGCGCGGCGCTTGTGGTCGAGGCCTTGCGCCGGGGCGATCTCGAGCTGCTCGGCAAGGCGATGGACGATCGTCTTCATCAGGCGCTGCGTCTCGAGCACATGCCCGGCGGCATGGCCGCCATGGCGGCGGCCCGCGAAGCCGGCGCCGCCGCGGTCGCGGTCTCGGGCTCGGGACCGAGCCTCATCGCCTTCCCGGCGCCGGGCGCCGCGGTCCACGATGTCGCCGCCGCTATGGTCGCCGCGCTCGCGCGCGTGGGCGTGAGCGCGCGACCCTTTACGCTGGCCACCACCGACCGCGCCGCCGAGGTGTCCTCCCGGCCGCTCACTGGCGGGGCGAAGGCCGGGGCCGGGGCCGGCGCGACCGCCGAGGCCGGCGCGACAACGACCGGCCCGGCCGCGAGCGGTGCCGCCCCGGTCAGTCCGCCTCATGCCGCCCCGGGGCTCGGGGCGGGCTTCGAGATCACCGAACACACCGCCGACCTCGGGCTGCATGTCTGGGCCGGCTCCCAGTCGGAGCTGTTCGAACAGGCCGCGCTCGCCCTCTCGTCGCTCATCTGCGATCCGGCGACGGTGGCGCCTCGCGAGACCTTCACCGTGGTCGCCGAGGCTCCGGCCGGAGCGCCCGACGCGCTGCTCGTCGCCTGGCTGAACGAGCTGCTCTATCGCGTCGAGACCGACCGCATCGTCTTCAGACGGTTCACGGTCGAAGGCCTCACGCGCCGCTACGTGTCGGCGCGCGTCCAGGGCGAGCCGCTCGACTCGGGGCGCCACCAGCCCCGATTCGCCGTGAAGGCGGCGACCTATCACGACCTCTCGGTGGATCAGCACGAGGGCCGCTGGGAGGCGAACGTCCTCCTCGACGTGTAGGGGCGACCGGCGGCGACCGGCAAGCACGTCCGGCCGGGACGACTCGCGGGAATACCGTAGGGCGACGGCACAGGCGATCCGCGGCGAACGATCGGCAGGTGGGGCCATGGACGGGCGACCGGCGGACCTCGAGATCCGGCGACTCGACGAATACGTGTGGCAGATCCCCGAGCAGGGCGACATGCGCGTGCCGGGCATCGTCTACGCGAGCGCGGACCTGTTCGAACAACCCGGCCATCACGAAGCCCTGCGGCAGGTCGCCAACGTGGCCACGCTGCCGGGCATAGTCAAGGCGAGCATCGCCATGCCCGACATCCACTGGGGGTACGGCTTTCCCATCGGCGGGGTGGCCGCCACCGACGATCGTGATGGTGTCGTCTCACCCGGCGGCGTCGGCTTCGACATCAACTGCGGCGTGCGCCTGGTGCGCACGAGCCTGCGCTGCGACGACGTCGCGCCGCGCCTCGAGGAGCTCATGCACGAGCTCATGCGCCGGGTGCCCCAGGGGACGGGCGCAGACGGCGCCCTGCGGCTCACGCCCCGCGATCTGGTCAGGCTGATCGAGCGCGGCGTGCCGTTCCTGGCCGAACGCGGCCTGGCCTCGGAAGCCGATCTCTCCCACACCGAGGAGGGCGGCGCGATGCCGGGCGCCGACGCCGACGCGGTCAGCCAGAAGGCGCTGCGCCGGGGCCTGTCGCAGGTCGGCAGCCTGGGAGCCGGCAACCACTTTCTCGAGGTCCAGGTGGTCGACGAGATCGTCGACCGCGCCGCCGCCGAGGCCTTCGGCGTCGCCGCCGGCGAGGTGCTCGTGATGATCCACTCAGGCTCGCGCGGCTTTGGCCACCAGACCTGCACCGACCATCTGGCCCGCATGGATCTGAACCGCTTCGGCTTCGAGCTGCCCGACCGCCAGCTTGCCTGCGCGCCGGTCGGTTCGCCCGAGGGACGCGACTACCTGGCCGCCATGGCGTGCGCCTGCAACTTCGCCTTCGCCAATCGTCAGGCGATGATGAACGAGGTGCGCGGCGCTTTCGAGCACGTGTTTCGGGCAAGCTACGAGCGGCTCGGCGTGGAGCTCCTCTACGACGTGGCCCACAACATCGTCAAGCGCGAGACGCACGTGGTCGACGGGGTCGAGCGTACCGTCTGGGTCCACCGCAAGGGCGCGACCCGGGCCTTCGGCCCGGGTCGCGCCGACGTCCCCGCCGACTATCGCGAGGTCGGCCAGCCGGTCGTCATCCCGGGCGACATGGGTCGCGAGAGCTGGCTGCTCGCGGGCTCCGGCGGAGCCATGAGCGAGACCTTCGGCTCGACCTGCCACGGCGCCGGCCGGCTCATGTCGCGAGCCGCCGCCAGAAAGGTGCGCTCCGGCGCCGAGGTGCGTCGCGAGCTCGAGGAGCGCGGCATCGTGGTCAAGGCCGTCTCGACGAGCCTGCTTGCCGAAGAGGCGCCCCACGCCTACAAGGACGTGTCTCAGGTCGTCGGCGTGGTCGAGGCGGTCGGCCTGTCGCGCAGGGTGGCGCGGCTGCGGCCGCTGGGCGTGCTCAAGGGGTAGGCGCCCGGCGTGTGGCAGGCGCCCCCGGCGTGTGGAGGGCGCCCGGCGTGTGGAAGGCGCCCGGCGTCAGGACTCTGCGGGCAGCCTGAGCTCGAGCTGCGCTATGTCCTCGTACAGGCGCACCGGCGACATCTCGCCCGCGGCGTCCCCGAACGCCGCCCGGGCGCGCCGGAACACTTGTTCGGCGACGGCGCTGAGCTCGACCGGCACGCCGAGCGTGCGCGCCAGGTCGACGGCGAGCCCGAGATCCTTGCAGGCCAGGGCGATGGCGAAGCCCGTCTCGTAGTCGCCGTCGCGCAGCAGCGGCAGCAGGTCGCGCTCGAGCAGCACGCTGTTGGCCGGGCTGCCGACCAGCGCCCGGTGCAGCACCGGGAGGTCGACCCCGGCGCGCACCCCGACAGTCAGCACCTCGGCGGTCGCGACCACCGCGTCGAACCAGAGCAGATTGAGCATCAGCTTGACGGCATAGCCGGCTCCGTGACCACCGACGTGGAAGATCTTGTCGGAGTCGCCCATAGCTTCGAGCGCAGGGCGGATGTCCTCGAAGTCCAGGGGCTCGCCGCCCACGTAGATCTGCAGCGTGCCCGACTCGGCGCCTTTCGTCATGCCGCTGACAGGCGCGTCGAGCACCCTGATGCCGCGCTCGGCGCCGAGGGCTCTCACGCGTGCGGCGATGGCCGGCATCGAGGTCGACATGTCGACCCACAGCGCGCCGTCGGGCAAGCTCGCAAGCGCGCCGCCGGGACCCAGCATGACGTCTTCGACGCTGGCCGGGGTGGGCAGCATAGTGATCAGCGCGCCGGCCTCGGCGGCGGCGGCGGGCGCCGACTCTGCGCGGCGGGCGCCCGCCGCGACCGCGGCCGCTCCCCGGGCGGCGTCGAGGTCGTAGACCGTGAGCGCGAAGCCCGCTTCGGCGAGGCGGCGGCTCATGGGCCCGCCCATGTTGCCCAGGCCGATGAACGCGAGGCGCAGGGGCTCGTCGCTCACGGCCGGCGAAAGAACGGGTTGCGGGGCTCGTCGCGGGCGGCCAGCACGGCGTCGATGTCCGGCCGGCCGGCGCTCGCGTTGCGCAGTGCGGTGAGGGTCGCCTCGCGGTTGTTGGCGAACACGGCCTCTTCGTCGGCCGCTTCGGGGTTCACCCACACGGCCGCGATCAGCAGCAGCTGATCGACGTGGGCCTGGTCGATCACGCCGGCAGCGACCGCGGCGGCGACGCCGACGGCGACGCCGGCCTGGGCGGCGCCCCAGGTGAGATCGCCGTGCCGTCCGGGTCCGATGGCCGCCTTGTTGACGAACAGGGTCAGAGGCTTCACGGCCAGGCCCGGCTGGAGTACCGCGACGAAGGGCACATGACCTTGCCGGGGCGTCGCCAGCGCCGTCGCCCAAGCGATGCCCACCGGTCCGTCGCGGGGACCGAGGACGGTGTTGACGTGAGCGGCATCGACGCCGTCGCCCACGAAGCCTTCACCTACCTGCATGATTGACCCTTTCTTTGCGATCATGAACGTGGCGACGCGCTGCGAGCGCCTCCGGCCGCAGCGGCGTCGGTGCCGCCACGCTCCCAGTCGTAGCCCGGCGCGGCGGTTACGAAACCGTCACGTGTGAAGCCGTCACGCGCGAGTCCGCAAGCCACACTGTCCAAAGGTCGATTGAGGGAGAGTTAGCAGTTCTGAGAGCCTTGCGCGCGGTAGAATATTCGTTGCTGTTCTTGACCTTTCGAACTTTCGGCCGAATACTGGGCTCGACTGACGTGACGACTGGAGGCGGAGGTGGACGAGCTCGACCGTGACATCCTGATGGCGCTGCAACGCGAGGGACGTAAGTCCAACCTGGCTCTCTCGCGACAGCTCGACCTCTCGCCCTCGGCGATGCTCGGCCGCGTGCGGCGCCTCGAGGAATCGGGAGCCATCCGCGGCTATCGCGCCGTCGTCGACCCGGCCGCTCTCGGCATCACTGTGCAGGCCATGGTGGTCGTGAAGCTGCGCGAGCACAGCGAGCAGGCGATCGCCGAGTTCGAGGCGGCGGTCAAGGGCGTGCTGGGCGTGCGCGCCTGCTACCACGTGACGGGGCAGTTCGATATGGTCATGGTGCTCGCTCTGCGCGACCTCGACCACCTTTCCCAGATGATCCGGGTCGACCTCGCCAAGATCCCCGGCGTGATGCAGCTCGAGACCATGCTGGTCATGGCGGAGTCCGTGGTCGACGAGGGCTGGCCGATCTTTCCCGAGATGTGACGAAGCGCCGGCGCGGGTCGCGCCGGCGCTCCCAGAAGCGACCCAGAAACCGCAGGAGGTACGAACATGCCGGCAAAGAAGGGCGTCCTCGAGCTCCACCAGATGAAGCACGCGGGCGAGAAGATCACGTGGCTCACCGCGTACGACTACCCGACCGCCTCGTTCGAGCAGGCGGCCGGGGTCGACATGATCCTGGTGGGCGACTCGCTGGGCATGTGCGTCTACGGCTATCCCGGCACCGTGCCGGTCACGATGGACCAGTGCATCGTGCACTGCGAGGCGGTGCGCCGGGCGGCGCCCAACGTGTTCGTGGTCGGCGACATGCCGTTCATGAGCTATCAGATCTCAGACGAAGAGGCGGTCCGCAACGCCGGCCGCTTCCTCAAGGAGGCCGGCGTCGACGCCATCAAGCTCGAAGGCGGCGTCAGCGTCCTCACGCGGGTCAAGGCGATCCTCGACGCCGGTATCGTGGTCTGCGGCCACATCGGTCTCACCCCGCAGAGCTCCGGTCAGCTCGGCGGCCACAAGGCTCAGGGCCGTACGCTCGAGTCGGCGAAGCTCGTGGTCGAAGACGCCCGCGCTCTGTGCGAGGCCGGCATCCAGCTCCTGCTGGTCGAAGCCGTGCCGCCTGAGGTGGCCGCCTTCATCCGTGACGAGTTGCCGATCCCGGTGCTGGGCATCGGCGCCGGCGAGCAGGTCGACGGGCAGCTGCTCATCGTGAGCGACGTGCTGGGCACCTTCCAGGCCTTCACCCCCAAGTTCGTCAAGAAGTACGCCGACCTCGCCGGTGTCGCCACCGCGGCGCTGACCGAGTACGTCAACGACGTGCGCGCCGGCGCCTTCCCCGAAGAGCAGCACTGCTACCACATGCTCGAGGGCGAGCACGAGCGCTTTCTGGGGTATGCCGGGGAGGGTGTGTGAGCAGTCACGGCACCAGTGCTTCCACCATGCGGCCGCGCGCGTCCGGACCGCTGCGAGACAGGGCCGCCGCGGCGGCCGCGGTGAGCGGTAGCGCGGGTCGCGCCGAGCGCGTCGACCACCTCGGTACCGAGACGGTGTTCGCCGTCGCGGCCGATGCCGCGGCGCTCGCCGCGCAGGGCAAGACCGTCTACCCGTTCCACCTCGGCGACTTGAACATCCCGACCCCGGCGAACATCGCCGAAGCGGCCGCGAAGGCCGTGCGCGACGGCAAGACGACCTACTGTCCGAACGCCGGCGTCGCCGAGCTGCGCGAGGCGATCGCGCTTGACGTGGGCCGCGCGCGCGGTCTCGAGTACGGCGTCGACAACGTCAGCGTGCAGCCCGGCGGCAAGCCCGTCATAGGCAAGTTCCTGCTGACCATGATGAACCCGGGCGACGAGGTGCTGTACCCCAACCCCGGGTTTCCGATCTACAGCTCGCTGATCGAGTTCTTCGGCGGGCGCGCGGTGCCCTACACCTACGTCGAGGGCGCCGACCGCTTCTCGCTCGACGTCGCGCAGATCGAACGCCTGATCACGCCGCGCACGCGGCTGCTCATCCTGAACGACCTGCACAACCCCACCGGCGTCGAGTGTTCGGCCGTCGAGCTCGAGGCTCTCGCCGAGCTCGTGCGCTCCCACAACCTCTACGCGCTCTGCGATGAGGCCTACTTCGACGTACGCTACGATGGCTCGAGCGCCTCGCTGACGTCGCAGCCGGGCATGCAGGAGCGTTGCGTCATCCTCTACACGTTCTCAAAGAAGTACGCCATGACCGGCTGGCGACTGGGCGCCGCCATCGGGCCGCGCTGGTTCATCGACACCTGCAACACGCTCAACGTCAATGGCGAGTCGTGCACGAACCAGTTCGTGCAGTGGGCCGGCGTCGAAGCGCTCACCGGCGACCAGAGTGGCGCGCGCGACATCCTCACCACGCTCGAGCGCCGGCGCGACGTCGGCCTCGAGATCCTGAACGCTACGGCGGGGGTGCGTTGCGTCAAGCCGAGCACCACCTTCTACCTGTATCCCAACGTGACCGAGGCGATGGTCCGCACCGGGCACGGCGGCGCCGGCGGGTATGAGACCTTCCGTCGGGCCATCCTCGGAGAGACCGGCGTGTCGATGTGCACGCGCCTGCACTTCGGGCCGGCGCTGCCGGGCGAGACGCAGCGCTACCTGCGCTTTGCCTACGCCGGCCTGCACACCGCCCAGATCGAAGAGGGTCTCGGGCTGCTCAAAGCCTTCATAGAGGGCTAGACGAGATGTCCTGGTCCCGCAACGCCCGAGGCTTCGCGCCTCTCCCGACGACCGACCTGTGACCACTGTTCACCCGTGACCACTGCTCACCTGTGACCATGAGAATGCGGAGGAGACAAGACGATGAAAGACGTTCGTGACCCTGTGATCACCGGTCGGCTGACCATGCTGTCCGAGAAGGGCAAGCAGGACATCTACGACGCCGCCGTGCGGATCGCGAGCGAGATCGGCATGCGCGTGCCGCACGCTGTGTCGCGCGACCTCCTTGTGGCCGCCGGCGCGACCGTCGAACAAGGCGATCTCGTGCACGTGTCGCGCGAGATGATCGAAGCGGCCCGCAAGACGGCGCCCGCCATCTTTGCCGTCTACGACCGCAACGGCGAGCCGGCCATGGAGGTCGGCAAGTACCACAGCTACTTCGGTACCGGCTCCGACCTCATGGAGATCTACGACCTCGAGAGCGGCGAGCCGCGCCCGAGCGGTCTGGCCGATGTGGCTCGCGCGGCGCACCTCTGCGATGGTCTGCCCAACATCGACTTCATCATGTCGTGCGCCTACCCGCACGACGTCGAGCCCGCCTCGCGCGCCTACCTCGAGAGCTTCCGGGCCATGATCACCAATACGACCAAGCCGATGGTGATGACCGCCGCGGGCGGCCACGACCTCGAGGTCATGTGGAAGATCGCCTGCGCACTGCGCGGCGGCGAAGAGGCGCTGCGCGCCAAGCCCTACTTCATCATGTACGGCGAGCCGGTCAGCCCCCTGCGGCACGCCAGCGAGGTGCTCGACAAGCTGCTCTTCTGCGCCGACAAGGGGATCCCGGCGATCTACTCGCCGGCGCCCAGCGCGGGCGCGACCGCGCCGATCACGCAGGCCGGCCACATCGTGCTGGCAGTCGCCGAGTCGCTCTTCGGCCTCGTCATCCACCAGCTCCGCAAGCCGGGCGCGCCGTTCATCTTCGGCATGGGCCCGGTCAAGATCGACATGTCCACCGTGCAGGCCCTCTACAACTCGGCCGAGTACTATACGACCATCCTCGGCATCTGCGAGATGGCGAAGTGGCTCGACCTGCCGAACTGGGGCTACGCCGGCTCCAGCGACTCGCACCTGGTCGACGCGCAGGCGGGCATGGACGCCGCCGAGCTCACCCTGCTGTCCATGCAGGCCGGCTCCAACCTGAACCACGACATCGGCTACCTCGCCTTCGGCCTGGTCGGCGCCCTCGAGCTGGTCGTCATCACCGACGAGATCATCTCGCTCAATCGCCGCACCCTAGAAGGCATCGAGGTCAGCGACGAGACTCTGGGCGTCGACGTGATCGCCAAGGTCGGTCCGGGCGGCGAGTTCCTGCGCGAGAAGCACACCGCCAGGCACGTCCGCAGCCAGCAGTGGATGCCGACCATGCTCAATCGCAAGACCCGCGAGAACTGGAAGGCCGACGGAGCGCCCGACCTGCGCGAGAAGGCGCGTCGCAAGGCGCTCGGCATCCTCGCCGACCACACACCGGCGCCGATCGCCCCCGCCGTCATGGCGACGATCGACCAGCTCACCGAAGGCTACCGGCCCGCGCAGTGACTCAGAGCGCGGTGACCCGACGCGCAATGCCCCAGCGCGCAGTGACCCGCCGCGCAGTGCCCGGGCGTGCGCTCCGGCGCGCAGGTCAGGGGCAGTCCCCCGACACCCGCCCCCAGGGGCGGGGGGCGGTCACAACGTGATCGCCCCCGGGGGCCTTGCCCGCATCCACGAGGCTGCCCTGAGCCTGCTCGGCGACGTCGGTTGCGCGGTGCTCGACCCCGAAGCGCGCGCCCTGTTTGCTGCTCACGGGGCGGCGGTCGACGGCGAGCGGGTGCGCCTCGGCGAGACCCTGGTCGCCGAGGCCGTGGCGAGTGCGCCGGCCGGCTACACGGTGGCCGGCCGGCGACCCGAGCGCGACCTGCGGGTGGGCGACGGGGCCGCTCCCGTCTTCAGCAGCGCCTCCGGTCCGGCCTTCGTGCTCGACGCGGGCGCGCGCCGAAACGGTCGCCTGGCCGACGTGCGCGACGCCGTCGCGCTCACCCACCTGTCGGCCAACATCGGCGTCTACGGCCTCGCGATCGCGGCCCTCGACGTGCCCGAGGAGAACCGGCCGCAGGCCATCGCTCTCGCGACCGCGACCGGCACCGACAAGCCATCGAGGGTCGACGTCACCAGCCTGGGCGAGCTGCGGGTGGCCCTCGACGTCGCCGAGATCCTCTACGGGGCTGAGTGGCACGACCGGCCACGCCTGTGGACGGTCGTGAACACGACCTCTCCCTTGCAGCTCTCGCTCGAAGCGTCACGCGCTCTGCTGACGCTGGCTCGGCTGAACCAGCCGGTCTGCCTGAGCGCCTGCGCGATGGCCGGTACGACCGCGCCGCTCACGCTGGCCGGTCTGCTGACGGTCCAGCACGCCGAGCTGCTCGCTGGCCTCGTGCTCAGTCAGCTCGCGCAGCCGGGCTGCCCGTTCCTCTACGGCGGCACGTCGTCCGTATCGTCCATGCGCAGCGGCGCCCTGCTCATGGGCGCGCCCGAGTATTGGCCGCTGGTGTCGGCCACGGTCGATCTCGGTCATCTGCTCGGCCTGCCGGTGCGCGCCGGTGGGGCGCTTACCGACGCCCACGTGCCCGACGCCCAGGCCGGCGCCGAGTCGGCCCTCGGCCTCGAGGCTGCTCTGGCGGCGGGGGCCGACTTCGTCCTGCACGCGGCCGGCATCCTGTCGTCGTTCAACTGCTACTCGCCGGCCAAGTTCGTGCTCGACGACGAGCTGCTCGGCGCGCTGCGGACGGCCCGCGAGCCGATCGTCGTGTCAGACGAGACGCTGGCCCTCGACGTGGTGGCGGCGGTCGGCCCGGGCGGCACCATGCTCGGCCAGGCCCATACGCGGCGCCACGCCCGCGCGCGTCGCCATACCGACCGTCCGGCGGCACAGTCCATCATGAATCGCGATCCCTACGAGTCGTGGATCTCGCTCGGTGGCCGCGACCTCGCCGCCAGGGCCGACGAACGTGTCGCCGAGATGCTCGCCGGCTACTCGGCGCCCGACGACCTCGACGCGGTCACGCGTCGGCAACTCGAAGAGTACTGCCTCGCGTGACCGCGAGGCGACCTGTGAGACGGCAGTGATGCACGAAGGAGGACCGCAAGTGACCGAGGAACTCTACTCCCAGATGGCACAGGCAGTGATCGACGGCGAGGACGACACCGCCGCCGCGCTGGCCCAGAAAGGCCTCGACGCCGGCCTCTCGGCGGCCGACATCCTCGACAAGGGCTTCGTCAAGGGTATCGAAGAGGTCGGCGACCTCTTCGGTAAGGGCGAGTTCTTCCTGCCCGAGTTAGTCCAGGGCGCCGAGGCCATGAAGGCCGCGGTACGCGTCCTGCAGCCCGCCCTGGACGCCTCCAAGGAGGGCCGCAAGGCGACCGGCATCGCCGTCGCCGGCACGGTCGCCGGCGACATCCACGAGATCGGCAAAACGATCGTCTGCAGCATGCTCAGCGCGGCCGGATTCGAGGTCACCGACGTGGGCTGCGACGTGGCCCCCGAGGCCTTCGTCGAGAAGGTCCGCGAGGTCAAGCCCGACCTGCTGCTGCTCTCCGCTCTGCTGACCACCACCATGCCCAACCAGCAGAAGACGATCGAGGCCTTAAAGGCCGCCGGTCTGCGCGAGGGCGTCAAGGTCATGATCGGCGGCGCTCCCACGACCCGCGCCTGGGCCGACGAGATCGGCGCCGACGGCTACGCCGAGGACGCCATCGAGGCCGTGGCCGCCGCCAAGGGCCTGCTGGGCGTCGCCTGAAGAGCCGCCGCCGCGAGACCCGGCGCCGCGACATCCGGCGCCGCGAGACCACAACGAGCCGCTGAGGGGGCGGGCGGCGCGCCGTACGGCGCGCCGCCCGCCCCCTCAGGCCGGCGCGGGCCGGGAGCGGCCCTCGGCGACGCCCGGCGCCGGGTCGCGGAAATCGTCTGAACGAACGAACGCCGAGAGCATCCGGTCGAAGATCCGGTATGGGTTTGCGAGGTCGAAGGCGGGGTCGATCGCGGCCTGGACGGCGAGGCCGTCGATCACGGCGGAGAGAAGCTGGGTCAGCCCGAGAAGGTCGGGGTCGTCGAGGGCGCTCGGCGGGCTGCCGAGGCCCAGCCATTCGAGCTTCACGCTCCAGTACCACCTGTAGAGCAAGGCGATGCGCAGCCGCAGCGCTTCGTCGCGCAGGACGTGGGGCAGCATCTCGAAGAACACGCGGAACTCCTCGGCGGCGTCGGCCATGCGGCGCATCTCCTCGATCAGCTGCGACCAGCGCTCGTCGGGGGCGACGTCCTGCATGCGGTTCTGCGAGGAGACGTACTCATCGTGGATGACGGAATCGAGCACCGCCGCGACGAGCCCGGCCTTGTTGCCGAAGTAGTAGGCGATCATCGCCTTGTTCTCGCCCGAAGCCGACGAGACGGCATTGAGGGTGAGGGCGTCGAACCCGTATGCGGCGATGATGTGCTTGGCCGCGAGCAGCAGTCTCTGGGCCGCCTCCGGCAGCGCCGGCAGCGGATCGTCGAAGGCGATCGGCGGCCGGCCGAGGTCGGCGTGGGGTGTCTGGGGGCGGGCCGTCGGCATCGTGTCCCCACTTCGCTCGGCTGTCATCGCTCCCCCTCGCTTCCTGTCGGCCGCCCTGCCCGCCTTGGCGCCGTGTCGCGCGAGCCGAGCGCCGACGGGCGCTTGACAGTCGCCCGTCGCCCGGTGTCGAATGGGCCACTGACTGACCGGTCGATTAGCTCGACTGCCATCCTATCAGACCGGTCAACCGGAGCGGCGTCGCGGACACCGGCCGGGGACGGACCGTGAGGCCGACGATGGATGTGATACGAAGGCAGACGATCGTCGACCGGCGCCGTTTCGATCTGTCGGGCCGGACGGCGACCATGAAGGCGGTCGTCACCACCGGGCACGGTGGTCCGGCCGTGCTCGAGTACCGCGACGTGCCCGTTCCCACGCCCAGGCCGGGCGAAGTCCTGCTGCGGGTGCTCGCCGCCGGTGTCAACACGACCGATGTCAACACCCGGCTTGGCTGGTACTCGTCGGACGCGGCGGCCGGCGTTGAGCGTATCGCGGAGTCCGACGAGCGGGCGGGGCTTGCCGGAGGCGAGGGATGGAACGGACCTACGCCGTTCCCGCTCATCCAGGGCGCCGACTGTTGCGGGCGCGTCGTCGAGGTCGGGTCCGGCGGTGATCGGAGCGTCATCGGGTGGCGCGTGCTCGTGAGGCCCTGCATGCGGCCCCGCGGCTTCGGGTCGATGGAGACCGTCTGGCTGGGCTCCGACTTCGACGGCGCGTTCGCCCAGTTCGTGCGAGTCCCCGCGAGCGAGATCTTCACCGTGGACTGTGACTCGAGCGACGCGGAGCTCGGCGTGGTGCCCTGTGTCTATGGGACCGCTGAGAACATGCTGCGGCGCGCCGGCGTGACCGCCGGCGAGCAGGTGCTGGTCACCGGGGCTTCGGGCGGCGTCGGCTCGGCTGCGGTGCAGCTTGCCGCGCGGCGCGGCGCGGCGGTCACGGCGGTCGCCGGCCGGACCAAGATGGACCGGATGCCGGCCGTCGGCGCCGACCGGGTCGTCGAGCGCGACGACATCGTCGGCGCGCTCGGCGCGCGCTCGGTCGACGTCGTCGTCGACAACGTGTCCGGACCGACCCTGGACGTCCTGCTGCGCGTTTTGAAGCGGGGCGGAAGGTACGTGTCCTCCGGCGCCGTCGCCGGGCCGATGGTGACGCTCGACAAGCGCACCTTCTACCTGAACGACCTCACCCTGATCGGTTGCACCGCCTGGGACGAGCCGGTGTTCCCGGCCGTCGTCGCCGCCGTCGAGCAGGGCGAGGCGCGACCGCTCGTCGCCGGGACGTTCCCTCTCGAGCGGATCGCCGATGCGCAGCGCGAGCTCCTCGAGAGGGCGCACGTCGGGAACTTCGTGCTGATCCCGCCGCCCGCGGAGAGCTGAGACAGGCGACCCGTCCGCCGCCGCGGTTCAGCGATCGCTCGCCGGCCCCGGTGATCTGTCGTACACCCCGCGGGCAGCCTTCTCCGCCAAACCCGACGCGACGCGATGGCCCTGCGTCGTCAGAACCGACTCGAGAGCCCGCAGGCAGGCCAGCACGTTCTCCTCGCGACTGGCGTAACCCATCAGCCCGACCCGCCACACCTTGCCGGCCAGGGCGCCCAGGCCGCCGCCGATCTCGATGCCGAACTCCTCAAGCATCTGGGCGCGGGCGGCGACGTCGGCGATCCCCTCGGGGATGACGACCATGTTGAGCTGCGGCAGACAGTGGCTCTCGTCGACGAAGAGCGAGAGTCCCATAGCGTCGAGGCCGGCGGCCAGGGCCAGGTGGTTTCGTCGGTGTCTGTCCCAGGCGTGCTCGAGGCCCTCTTCACGGAGCATGAGCAGCGCCTCGTGCAACCCGTACAGCGCGTTGACGGGAGCGGTGTGATGATAGGTCCTCGAACCTGTCGACCAGTACCCGAGCTGCAGGTCGAGGTCCATGAACCAGCTCTGGCAGGGCGCCGTGCGCTCCCGGACCCTGCGCACGGCGCGCGCGCCGAAGCTCACCGGCGAGAGGCCCGGAGGGCACGACAGGCACTTCTGGCTGCCGGCGTAGATCGCATCGACGTCCCACTCATCGACCTCGACCGGGCAGCCACCCAGCGCCGTGACCGCGTCGACGATCGCGAGACAGTCGTGGCGGTGGGCCAGAGCGACCAGCGGTCCGGGATCTGTGAGCGCGCCGGTCGAGGTCTCCGCCTGGACGAACGCGACCAGCGTCGCCTCGGGATGCTCGTGCAACGCGGTCTCGAGTTTGGCGCCCGACACCGGCATGCCCCAGTCGTCGTCCACGACGACGGCCGTGGCGCCGCAGCGCCGCACGTTCTCGATCATGCGGCCGCCGAACACTCCGTTGCGACAGACGATCACTGTGTCGCCCGGTGAGACGAGGTTCACGAAGCACGTTTCCATGCCTACCGAGCCGGGCCCCGAGACGGGGAAAGTGACGTCGTTGTCCGTCTGGAAGGCGAACCGCAGGAGCTCCTTGAGCTCGTCCATCATGCCGACGAAGGCCGGGTCGAGGTGGCCGATGGTCGGGCGGGCCATCGCCGCGAGCACCCGCGGGTGCACGTCGGACGGACCTGGGCCCAGCAGTCTGCGGGTGGGCGGCGCGAACGATCCGATGCCGGCCCCTCGAGCCCGTCCCTGAGCACTCTGACTCATGTGCGATCCTCCCCGGTCGCCGCTCCGGCCTCATCTGCTGGTCCGGGCCCTGCGGCAGTGAGTGTGTGGGCCGCCGCCGGAACGGCCTGGTATGTACCATCATGCTCTGGTATGTACCATGACCCCTGCGCTATGCTTTGTCAATGCGACACATCAAAGAAGGGGCCAGGACGACCCCTGTGCTGTGCGAGACCGACGTCCTTGTCGTCGGTAGCGGCCCCGGCGGCCTCGCGGCGGCCGTCGCCGCGGCGCGCGAAGGCACGCACACGACGCTGGTCGACCGCTACGGTTGCTTCGGGGGCGTCGTCACCCAGGTGGGTGTCGAGAGCATCGCCTGGTACCGCCACGAGGGCACGACGGACGTCGAGGGCATCGGCATCGAGTTCGAGCGGCGCGCCAAGGCCATGGGCGGGACGCAACCCGAGTCCCAGTCGCAGAGCGAAGCCCTCGATCCGGAGCTGTTCAAGTGCGTCGCCGACGAGATGGTGCGCGACGCCGGGGTGGAGCCGCTGCTGCACTGTCTCGCGGTCGAGCCGATCCTGGAGGGCGCCACCGTCACCGGTGTCGTGACCGAGAGCAAGTCCGGCCGGCAGGCGATCCTGGCGCGCCGCGTGATCGACGCCTCCGGCGACGCCGACATCGCCTTTCGGGCCGGGGCGCCGTGCCGCACGACGCCCGTTGCCGAGATGATGGGCGTCACCGTGATGTTCTCGTGCTCGGGCGTAGACAGGGAGCGCTTCCTCGACCACGTCAGAGAGGTCGCGCCGACCTACGGGGATTGGGGCAAGGGCTGGCAGATCGAGACGGGCGCCAAAGAAGCCGATCTCTTCAGTCCCTACCTCCAGGAGCCATTCGATCTGGCGCGCCGCGCCGGGATCATCCCCGCGAACGTGACGAGCATCGGCGGCACCTGGGGCCGCATCTCCGAGTCGGGCGAGGCTACCGGCCTCAACCTCGTCTACCTGCGGGGCTACGACTGTACCGACGTGCGCGACCTGACGCGCGCGGAGATCGAAGGTCGCCGCCAGGCGCTCCTTGCGATCGAAGCACTGCGACGCTTCGCGCCGGGGTTCGGCGGCGCCCGCCTGCGGACCTTCGGCATGACCCTGGGGACGCGCGACTCGCGCAAGATCGTCGGCCGGTACGATCTCACCGCGCGTGACGTGCGCGAGCAGGGACGCTTCGCCGACTCGATCGGCATCTTCCCCGAGTTCATCGACGGCTACGGCATCCTCGTGCTGCCCACGACGGGGCGGTACTTCCAGGTGCCCTATGGGGCTCTTGTGCCACGGGGAGTCGAGAACCTGCTGGTCGCCGGGCGCTGCGTGGCCGGCGACAAGGTCGCGCACGCGGCCACCCGCAATCAGATGTGCTGCGCCATGACCGGCCAGGGAGCCGGGGTGGCCGCCGCCGTGTCCCTCAAGGACGGGACGACCACGGCGGGCGTCGACGTCGCGCGGGTCCAGGCCGCGCTTGAGCGGCAAGGGGTACGGCTCTTCTGACCCGCACCGGCCCGGCGCGGCGGGCCCGCCTATAGCGATCGGCCGACAGGTCCCTTCTCTTCGTCGGCGGGCGGCGGGTCTGAGTGCGTGCGCTGCCCGTCGATCCCTTCGACCGGCGCCGTCACCGAGAACTCGGTGCGGTCGCCCCGGTACACGTCGCGGGCCAGTTCCACGATCTCATCCCCGGCCCCGAAGACCGTACGGGTCAGGACGATCGCCGGACTCCCCGGCTTCACTCCGAGCGTTTCGGCCTCGAACCCCTCGAGGGTGACGGCCACGACCCGGGCGTCCGCCTTGACCGGGTGCACGTCGTAGCTGGCCTGCAGCAGATCCCACAGAGAGCCCGTGAGGTCGTGCTCGAGGAGGTCGGGGAAACGCTGCGCCGACACCTGGATGTTCTCGATGGCGATCGGTTCACCGTTGGCCGTTCGCAGCCGCTGCAGGACGTGGACCCGGCCTCCGGGAGTGATGTCGAGCATCATGGAGACGAGTGGGTCGGGCTCCTGCGTGCCGGCCGCCAGCACGACGGTGCCGGGCAGGTGATCGCCCTGGGCCATCGTGCTGGTGAAGCTGCCGACGGTGACGCGCAGCCGGGGCTCGGCGACGAAGGTGCCCCGACGGGGATCCCGGTAGACGTAGCCTTCCAGAGCGAGGGTCTCGAGCGCATGGCGAGCGGTCATGCGGCTGACGCCGTACCGCTCGCTCAGGGCGCGCTCGGAAGGGACCGCTCCGTGAGCGTCGAGCTGCCCGGCCTCGACTTGATCGCGCAGCAGCGAGGCGACCCAGAGATACAGCGGACTCGATCGGGAAGGCGGCCGGGAACCCTCCACCCGGTCACGCTCCCGGGCGATCAGGCATGGAATGTACGGGCACCGGACCCTCCCCGAGTCGTGCAGTCGCCTGCGGCGGAGCATAGCACCCGGTCATGGTACATACCAGTTGCGCGGCCCAGATGGACAACGGTGGAGCGTTGAAGTGCCGGGTCGCACATGTGTCAGCGAGCACGTCCGAAGTCAGCAGTTCATGCTGATGGTCGTTCCTCGGACAGAACAATCCGACACAATCGTGCCGTCCGGGAATTAACTAACCGGTCAATCTCTCTTGCCATCTTGCCAGAGAGATTGTATGGTGCGTCAAATGTGGTCAGGGGCGGGGTAGCCGCGCCCAGCGTGACGACCGCGCAGGTCGCCTCGCGAGTCTGAGCCAAGGGGGAGTGTCGAGCATGGACGACGAGCAATACCGCAGGGAGTACGGCAACCACCTCATCGAACAGGTCATCACCGGCAAGATGACCAGGCGCCAGCTACTTGTTCGCGCTTCCGTCTTCGGCCTGTCGGCCACGGTCGTCGGTCAGCTCCTCGCGGCCTGCGGCAGCAGCGGGGGCTCGACCGCGTCGCCTTCCGCCGCGGCCAGCGGCAGCGCCCTTCCGGCGGTCGTGACCGGCGGCACCCTGAAGGCCGTCATCCCGCCGCCGCTCAAGACCCTCGATCCGGTCACCATCTACGACCAGGGCGGCATTGTCCTTGTCTACCAGATCGCCGAGTACCTCATCGACCTGACCAACGAGAATGCGCTCAAGCCCAAGCTCGCGGTGAGCTGGGCGCCCAACCAGAAGGGCGACGTCTGGACCTTCAAGCTGCGCCAGGGCGTCAAGTTCAACGACGGCAGCCCCTTCGAGGCCGCCGACGTGGTGGCGAGCATCGAGCGGGTCATCAACCCCAAGAGTGGGTCGGGCGCCCTCGCCGCCCTCGCCGGTATCCTGTCGCCGGGTGGGACCAAGGCCGTCGACACCTTCACGGTGCAGTTCAACCTCGACAAGCCGTTCGCCGACTTCCCCTACCTGGTGAGCGCCTCGTCGTACAACACCGCCATGCTGCCGCGTAACTACGCCGGCGACTTCCAGAAGAAGGCCATCGGCACCGGCCCCTGGATGCTCAAGAGCTTCGTCACCAACCAGAGCGCCAATATGGTCAAGAACCCCAACTACTGGGGCAAGGACGCCCAGGGTCGTCAACTTCCCTACCTCGACGCGCTCGACTTCGCCCTCGTCACCGACACCTCGGCAGCCAACCTGCAACTCCAGTCGGGCACCGTCGACGTCCAACCGCAGACGGTCTTCCAGGGCGGGGCTTCGGTGCTCAGCGACTCCGCCCTCAGGGTCGACGTCTACCCGTCGACCGGCATCCGCGAGGTCGCCTTCAACGTCAACAAGACCCCGTGGCAGGACTACCGGGTGCGCCAAGCCGTCGCCTACTGCCTCGACCGCAACGCCATCAACCAGACGCTGTATGGCGGTCGCAGCAACCTCGGCTACGACACGTTCTGGGAGCCGACGGTGTTTCCCGGCAGCCCCACCCCGCCAGCTCGCGCCGTGGACATCGCCAAGGCCAAGTCGCTGCTCTCCGCCGCGGGTCACGCGAACGGCCTCGACGTCACGCTGACCGTTGCCAACTACCTCGAGAACCCGGCCTACGCGCAGCTCATCCAGGCCCAGTGCAAGCCGGCCGGCATCAACGTCAAGATCAACGAGATCAGCTACAACGCGATCTACGCGGGCAGCAACAGTACCACGCCGTGGCTCAACGCGCCCATGGTCATCGTAGAGTGGGGCAGCCGGCCCACGCCGGGTGTCTACGCGCAGGCCATGCTGCTGCCGACCAGCGCCTGGAGCTCGTCGCACTGGAACAACCCCGACTTCGTCACGGCGTTCAACCAGTACGAGTCGACCACCGACGAGGCGACCCGCACGACGCTGGCGACCAAGCTGTCGTCGATCCAGCAGGAGCAGACGCCGATCCTCGTGGCGTTCTACATCTCCCAGCTTCGTACGCAGAAGAAGGACGTGTACAACATCCAGGGTCCGGGCTCGTTCTACTTCGACACGAGCATGGCCTACATCGCCAAGTGAGCCGTTGTTGACGATCCCAAGCGGAGACTGAGTCAGGGAGTAGGGAACCCGGGATGCTGCGCCTCATCGGTCGCCGGCTGCTGCTGATCTTGCCGACGCTGATCCTGGTGTCGATCTTGGTGTTCGCCTTGTCCGAGGTGCTGCCCGGCGATCTCGGGCGCTTCATCCTGGGTCCCTACGCCACTCAGTCGGCGGTCAAACAGCTCGACCAGAACCTCGGTCTCGACAGGCCGCTCTACACGCGCTACGTCGTGTGGGCCGGTCACTTTGTCACCGGTCACTGGGGCACGTCGTACCAGTACAACCTGCCGGTCTCCTCGATCGTGTGGCACGCTCTCGGCAACTCGCTCCTGCTGGCCGGCTTCGCGCTCGTGATCATCGTGCCCACGTCCATCGCCGTGGGCGTGCTGGCCGGGCTGCGGCGCGACAGCCTCCTCGACCGCGCGATCACCATCTCGTCACTGTCCATGACCGTCATTCCCGAGTTCGTGAGCGGCGTCATCCTCATCGTCGTCTTCGCGGTGACACTCCACTGGCTGCCGGTCCAGGCGATGCCGCCCCAGGGCTCACCCTTCATCGACCGCTTCTACTACCTCATCCTGCCGGCCATCCCACTCATGTTGATCGAGCTCGGCTACATCGCGCGCATGGCGCGGGTGGGCACCGTGCAGGTACTGAGCATGCCGTACATTCGCACGGCGGTCCTCAAGGGGCTACCGAAGCGTCGCGTCGTCTTCGGCCACGTGCTGCGCAACGCCCTCGTGCCCACCGTCACCGTGATCGGCAGCCAGGTCGGCTGGCTCATCGGTGGCCTTGTGGTGATCGAGTACCTGTTCAACTACCCGGGCATCGGCAACTACATGGTGAACGCCGCGCTCAACCATGACCTGCCGCTGCTCGAGGCCTGCGTGCTCGTCATCGCGGTGATCTATATGGTCTCCAACCTCATCGCCGACATCGTCGTGGCGCTGCTCAATCCGCGCATCCGCATGGCAGGCTGAGGTGGCGGCCACCGGCGCGACACCCGATCGCCAGATGGAGGAGTTGGAGGCTGACGCCGCCGCGGCGGCCGAGCAGCGCCGTCAGCGACGCTTCATCGTCAGATCGCTGTTTCGCAGCCCGACCTTTCTGGCCGGTCTCCTCATCGTGCTGTTCTGGGTCTTCATGGCCCTCTTTTCGACGCACATCACGCAGGATCCCACGGCGCTGACCGGCTCTGTGCTGAGCGCACCCAGCAGTGCGCACTGGTTTGGCACCGACGACCTGTCGCGCGACGTGCTCGCTCGCACCATGGCCGGCGCGCGCACCGTGCTGATCATCGCCCCGCTCGCCACCGTCCTGGCACTGCTCTGGGGCGCGATGGTCGGTCTTGTCGCCGGCTTCTACCGGGGCCTCACCGACGACATCATCATGCGTATCGTCGACGCGTTCCTTGCGCTGCCGATCATCATCACGTCGATCCTCGTCATCTCGCTGCTCGGCAGGTCGTACGCTGTTCTCATCCTCGTCATCGGGGCACTGTTCACGCCGGTGGTCTCCCGCACCATCCGCTCGGCCGTGATCGGCGAGCGCGAGCGCGAGTACGTCATGGCCGCGCGCCTGCGGGGCGAGCGCTCGGCCTTTGTCATGGCGCGCGAGATTCTGCCCAACATCACGCAGCCGATCATCGTCGAGGG
Source organism: uncultured Actinomycetes bacterium (assembly GCA_963733255.1). Classification (GTDB taxonomy): domain Bacteria; phylum Actinomycetota; class Thermoleophilia; order UBA2241; family UBA2241; genus Bog-752. Next base: position 127,982 of record CAVTCH010000014.1, on the reverse strand, counting down.
CACGGTGCGCCTGGGCTACGCCGTGTTCACCGTCGCCACGCTGTCGTTCCTCGGGTTCGGACTCGAACCGCCTTCGTCGGACTGGGGTCTCACCGTCGCCGTCCAGAGGGTCAACCTGCAGGCCGCTCCCTGGACGGTTCTGTTCCCCGCGGTAGCCCTGGCGTCTCTCGTGGTGGGCGTCAACCTTATCGCCGACGGTCTGAGCTCGGTGTTCTCGAAGTGAGCGCCGTGGAGCCAGAGGTCAACGCCGGGTCACAGGCAGTCCAGGCCGAAGGGCTGTCGGCCGCGCTCGACGTCCGCGACCTCGAGGTCACGTTCCATCGCCGCGGCCGCGACCTGCCGGTGCTCAAGGGCGTCACTCTGCGCATCGCGCCCGGCGAAGCGTACGGCCTGGTCGGTGAGTCGGGTTGCGGCAAGACGACCTTGGCCATGGCCGCCCTGCGCTACCTGGCCGCCAACGGCACGGTCGACGCCGGCAAGGTGGTAGTCGAGGGCCGCGACGTCAGTACTCTGAGCGACGAGGCGCTGCGCAAGTGGCGCGGCGAGGCCGTCGCCATGGTCTACCAGGACCCGGCCACCGCCCTGAGCCCGGCCATGCGCATCGGCGACCAGGTCGCCGAGGTGTTCCGCTACCACGAGGGTCTGCCCAAACAGGAAGCTCTCGCCAAGGCGCGCGAGAGCTTGCGCAAGGTCGCGCTGCCCGACCCCGACGCGACCATGCGCCGCTACCCGTTCGAGCTGTCGGGCGGCCAGCAGCAGCGCGTGGTCATCGCCATGGCGCTCGCCGCCAATCCGCACCTGCTCGTGCTCGATGAACCCACCACGGGCCTCGACGCCACGGTTGAGGCCGAGATCCTCGACCTGATCGAGGAGCTGCGCGGCCGCATTCACGCGTCCATCCTGTTGATCACGCATAACCTGGGCTTGGTCGCCCGCCTCTGCGAGCGCGTCGGCGTGCTGTACGCGGGTCGCCTTGTCGAAGAAGGACCGGCGCGCGAGATCTTCACCGACCCGCGCCACCCCTACACCATGGGTCTGCTGCGCTGCGTGCCGAAGTTCGGCATGAACAAGACCGACGCCGCACTGCAGACGATCCCCGGCACGCTGCCGGCGCTCGGCGAGCCGCTCGAAGGCTGCGTCTACTCGGCGCGCTGCCCCATGGCCAAGCCGGTCTGCATCCGCCGCGAACCCGACCTTTACGCGTGGCCCGGCGACGGCGGACAAACCGGCCGCGCCGAGGCCGAAGCCATGCCGCCCGACCCGGCGGCGTACTCGCCGCACCACGCAAACCCCGTCGGCGAATCCCCGCGGCACGCGCGCTGCTACTTCTCCGCCGAGGTCGCCGAGATGCCGCACACGACCCCCGTGCTGGCCACCAGCCTCGAAGCCAGGGGCGCCACCGCGGGCGACGTGCTCGAGATCGGCGACCTGAACCGCACGTTCAAGGACGGCCGCAAGAAGCTCACCGCCGTGAGTGGCGTGTCGCTGAACCTCCGCCGCGGTGAGACGTTCGGCCTCGTGGGCGAGTCGGGCAGCGGCAAGACGACTCTCGCCAAGTGCGTCACCGGCCTGATCGCCCCCGACTCCGGCACGGTCACCTTCGAAGGTGACGAGCTCCGCGCCACTGCGGGGCGCCGCTCGCAAGAGGCGCTGCGCGCCATCCAGATGGTCTTCCAGAACCCCGACTCCACACTCAACCCCGCCTGGAGCACGCGCGCCATCCTCACGCGCGCCGTGCGCAAGCTCGGCAGCGGCGGCTCGGTGCGCGGCAAGGTCGACAAGCTCTCGGCCGACGTGCGCGTAGAGCCGCGCTTCCTTGCACAGAAGCCCACCGACCTCTCCGGCGGCCAGAAGCAGCGCATCGCCATCGCCCGCGCCTTCGCCGGCGACCCGACCCTCGTGGTCTGCGACGAGCCGGCCTCGGCCCTCGACGTGTCGGTACAGGCGAGCATCCTCAACCTGCTCGTTGAGCTGCAGACGAACGAGCAGGTGTCATACGTCTTCATCTCGCACGACCTGGCGGTGGTGCGCTACATTTCCGACCGGATCGGCGTGATGTATCTGGCCGAGCTCATCGAGGTCGGTTCGGCGGAAGAGGTCTTCAACCCGCCCCACCACCCGTACACCGAGGCGCTGCTGTCGTCGATCCCCAAGCTCCAGTTCGAGGGCCAACAGCAGCGCATCCCGTTGCGGGGCACCATGCCCAGCCTGAGCGAGCCGCCGACGGGCTGCCGGTTCCACACGCGTTGCCATCGCTTCCTCGGCGACATCTGCGTCGAGCAGGAGCCGCCGCTGCAGGAGCCCGTGAGCGGGCATACCTACAAGTGCCACATCCCGCCGCAGGAGCTGCTCGCGATGCAGGTGTCGGCCCAGCCCGTCGCCCCGACTCAAGCTTGACGCCAGCCGCCGGCCGGCGACCGCCGAGCCGGCGCGCCGACGCGGTGCGCAGCAGCGCCTCGGTCGTTCGTCGCGGACGGCACGGGCCGCCCCGTCACTCGTCCCCTTGCGCCTCTCGTGCTGCCGCGATGATATCGGCCAGCTCCTCGACGACGGCGACGCCGTCGTCGAGGAGCGCCGCGTCTGAGTTGGCGACGATCGGAGCCTGCTCGTCGGGGTTGACGGCGACGATGAACCCCGCCTTCTCGATGCCCCAGTGAAGCGCCGGGGCTCCGGAGGCCCCCGCGACGATGCAGAGCGCCGGAGCGGCGCGCGTGCCCGAGACGCCGATCAGCCGATCCATGGGGGCCCAGGCGTTCATGGCCACCGGTCGGCTCACGCCGAAGCAGGCCCCCATCCGCCGCGCCGCCCGTGCGATCCGCTCGGTCCCTTCGCGGCTGCCGGTCCCGTACCCCGCCACCACCAGGAACCGGCTGGCGGCGAGATCGCTTGTTGCAGGGGGCTCGATCAGCTCGACGTCGCCGAACGGCGTCGTGCCCGGCTCGCCCGTGCCGTCCGTGTCGGACAGGATCCGGTGCTCGGCGACGATCGCGCCCTGCGCTTCGTTCCAACAAGCGTCGACGGTGACACACCAGGGTCCTGTGGCGAGCTCGAACCGTCCCACCAGGTGGTTCGAGTAGACGTTCTTGCGGCAGATCAGACGCGCCGGCTCCGCCTCGAGGGAAAGCGCATCCGTGAGGACCGCTCCGTGAGTACGGCAGGCCAGGCGCGTGGCCATCTCGGGCGTGGCCTGACCGGCGGGAAACACGAACAGTGGGATCCCCTCACCATGGGCCACGGCCTCGAGGAGTCCGACCATCGGCTCGGGTCGCCGCGCCGACGCGCGGATGAGCCTGACATCACGGGTCGGTGAAAGCGCCACCAGCCGCTCCCTGTCGCCTTCATCTTCGAAGAAGAGCACGGTCTCGGCCGCCAGATCGCCACGCACGCCCTCGCGCAGGAAGGCGCCCAGTGCCCGCGCCTGCCGCTCGGCGCTGCCGATCGTCCCATCCAGGACGGCCGCGAGTCTCATAGTCTCGGGATCACGCCCTTCAGGTGGGCGTCGAAGAGGGCCTGGGCCTTCTCGTGCGGCGTGCGCCCCTGAATCACGACCCCTTGCCGGGCGCGTGGAATGACTTCGAGCCCCGAAAGGACGCACGTCCGGCGGCGCCGCTCGACGGCGATGTCGACGTCGAGGGCGTCGGCCGCGACGACGTCGATCGGCTGCTCGCGCCGGGCGAGGCGGTCTCTGAGGGTCGGCACCCGCAGATGCGAGACGACCGCGTTGCCGACTGCCAGCACGCAGGGGAGCGTGAGCGTCAGGCGCAGGAGCCCGTCGTCGGCCATGCAGGCCACGCGCAGGCGGCCGTTGGGCAGCGGGTCGACCTCGGTCACCTGCGTCAGACACGGCCAGCCCAGAGCCTCGGCGACCCGGAAGGGCACCGTGCCGCTGTCGCCGGGGCCGCTGCGACAGCCGAGCATGAGCAGGTCGCTCGGAGCGGCGCGCCGCGCGTAACCGGCGATGATCGCCGCGACGACGTTCGGGGCGAAATCGAGGCCGGGATCGGGGAGATCGAGGTCGGGATCGGCGAGATCGAGGCCGGGGCCGGGGCGATCGGGCGTGGGGGCGTCGGTGTCGGACGCGGCCGCGGGCGTGACCCGGGCGGCGCGCTCGTAGCCGAGCGCGACGAGGGTCTTCAGGTACGGTTCGGCCTCGCGGCCGCCGACACAGAGCGCGGCGAGGTCGACCGTCAGGCCAAGGGTCGCCGCGCCGTCGCGCAGGCGCAGCGCCAGCTCGAGGGCGCTCTCGTCGAAGCAGTTGAGAACACGGCGGACGTAGCGGGTCGGCACGCCGGATGCCGGCGCCGCGAGCCAGTCGGTTTCGCGCAACGCCTCGAAGTCGGGAGTCAACTTGAAACAGGAAAGGACTCTCACGCCGCTCCTCTGAACGAGACCGCTGTTTGGCCGGCGCCGCTCATCGGCGAATGATCGCCGCTCCGCCGGCGCCACACACGTGAGAGGGGCCGCCTCTCGCGTCTGCGCCTCTCGCGTCTGCGTCGCTCACAGGGGAAAGATCGTCCCCTTGTTCATGATGCCGTCCGGGTCGAAGGCGCGCTTGAGCGTCTCGAGGATGTAGTAGGAGGAGCCGTACTCGTCTTTGACCCAGGGAGCTCGTGCCTTGCCCATCCCGTGATGATGGACGATGGAGCCGCCGCGCTTGAGGGTCTCTTCGCAGATGATGCCGATGATGGGCAGGTAGTACTTGGTGGTCTCCTCCTCCGGCCCCACGCCGACGACGTTGAAGAAGTAGTTGAAGTACATGTTCGTGCCGTTGATGTAGCTGTGCGAGGAGTGTCCGCCCATCATCGTGATGTCCGGGATCTCGGCGACGATGCGGGCCCGGGCCGCCTGGTAGATGTCGTTGATCGAGCTCCAGTCGGCGGAGATCTCGGTCGTGCGGTTGACGTTGTGCGTCTGGCGGATGCGCTCGTCTTCGGCGGTGATCTTGTCGGGCCCCCAGCAGAGGTCGTTGAACCAGGTCTCGATGTAGGCGCTGTCGACCTTGGTGCACTCCGGGTGGCGCGCCACGATGGCCGCGATGCCCTCGGCGGTCGCCTTTGCGATCCCGGCCGGCCCCTCCGCCATGAAGAGCAGGACGCAGTCGTCGTCGGCGGCAAAATGGGAGAAGTGGATGCCGGCGTCGCCGGGGTCGTAGACCCGCGCCACCGACGGCTTGTAGCCGTTCACCATCACGTCGCGCAGCACTTCGAAGCCGGTCTTCATGTCCTTGAGTGTCCAGCCGAGGAACGTGTTGTTCTCGGGGAAGTACGGGAAGAGCTTGACCGTCACCTCGGTGATGAAGCAGAGGGCGCCCTCGTTACCGACGATGACGTGGCGGATGTCGGGCCCCGCCGCCCGGCGGGGAACGTTCTTGATGCGCGTCACCGCACCATTCGGGAACACTGCCTCGAGGCCCACGACCATGTCCTCGATGCCGCCGTACAGCGTCGAGAACTGGCCGATGCTGCGGGTCGCGACGAGCCCGCCCATGTGAGCCACGGGCTTCGACTGGGGGGAGTGCCCCGTGGTGAGGCCCAGCTCGCGCACGCGGTCCTCGAGTACCTGGAGCGGCACGCCGCACTGGCAGGTGGCCTGCATGTTGCAGGCGTCGATGCTCACGATCCGGTTCATCGCCGAGCCGTCGATGATGACGGAGTCGGCGACGGCGCTCTCGAGTCCGCCTTCGGTCGCCGTCCCGCCCGTGCGGGGGATGACGTTCACGCCGTTGCCGTCCGCGAAGCGCAGGATCTCGGCTACCTCCTTTGCGCTGCGCGGCAGCACCACGGCGGCCGGGACCGGCATCGTGTGGACGTCGAAGATGTTCTGCAGCTTGCGGAAGTTGTCGACGCTGCTCTCGATGAGGACGCGTTCGTCGGTGACGACGGCCTCCGGGCCCACGATGCTCCGCAGGCCCTCGACGATTGCTTCTCTGCTCAACGGCATGGTGACGATCCTTTACGTGTCCGCGGTTGGCGTCGGCGTCAGTGGAAGATCGGAAACGAGCGCTCGAGGACTCCGTCGGTGGCGTCGCGTATGGTCTGGTACACGGCCACGTTCATGCGCCGGTACACGTCTGCGTTGGCCGGGTTCGGGGCGAACGACTCGCGACTCTTGGTCATTCTTGCGGCGGCGGTCTCGAAGTCGGGGTAGGCGCCCGTGGCGACTGCCGCGCAGACGGCGGCCCCGAGGCCGGCGCCGCCGCCGCCCACGGTGCGCGACGAGGGGATCCCGAACACGTCCGCGAAGATGCGCATGAACAGGGGGCTGTTGGCGCCGCCTCCGGAGATGACGATGTTCTCGAGCGTGATCCCGAGCTCGTCGCACATGGCGTCGACCCGGTTCTTCATGGTCAGTGCGATCGCTTCGAGGATCGAGCGATACACGTGGCCTCTCGTGTGCCGGGCGTCGAACCCGACCATCACGCCCTTGCGGAACGGCTTGTCTTCCGGAGCGAGCCAGTCGAGGACGGTCATCAGGCCGTCGCTGCCGGCCGGGACGGCTTTGGCCTCGCGTTCCAGGTACTCCTCTCTGGAGAGCCCGACCGCGGACGCCTTGTCGGCCATCTCCTCGCCCAGAAGGTCGAGGAACCAGCTGAGAGTCCACATGCCTCTGCGGATGCCGTGGCTCTCGTACAGGTACCGTCCGGGCACGCAGGCGAAGTTGGTCCAGAACTGTTTGGGTGTCTTTCTGTTCTCGCGCCCGTGGACCATGGACGCGATGTACGTCCCGAGGGAGATGAGCGCGGTCTTCTCGCCGAGCGACCCGGAACCCAGGGCCTCGACCGCCTTGTCGTTTGCGGTGGCCACCACGGGGAGCCCCTCGGGGATGCCGGATGCCTCGGCGGCCTCCCGGGTCACGTGGCCGGCGATATCCCCTGGTAGCTGCAGCTCGAACAGCATCGACCTGGGTGCGTGCCATCGCTCGAGGACCGCCGGATCGTCGCTCCACTGCCAGGTGTCCGAATCGATCGGCCACTGGATCTCGATGTTGTTGGCGGCCGTGTCGCGAAAGCGCCCGGTGAAGCGGTGCGTGATGTACCCGGACGATGTGGTGAGATACGCGGTCTCAGGGTTCTCGGGCGCGAACGGCTGGTAGGCGCGGACGTCCATCCAGCTCATCGCCGGCGACGCCAGCGACCCGTCCGACTTGAGGAACGTCCGCTCACAGCGGATCGTACAGAGTCCGACTCCGAGGATGTCGTTCGGGTCGCCGTGGAACCTCGCCATGGCCTGGCGGCTCGCTGCCGTGATCGAGTCCCAGAGGTCGTCGTCGGGATGCTCGACGATGCCGTTTCGGGGACGGCTCATGGGCCGCAGGAGCTGCCTGCCTTCGCAGACGACGTTACCCTCGAGGTCGAAGACGACGACCTTGGAGCTCTGCGAGCCCCCGTCGATGCCGATGATGTACTTGCCCGCCATCCGGTCTGTGGCTTCCCGTGGTTCCTGTCGCTTCCGGTCGTTCATCCCGGCTCTGGCTTCTGGTCGGTCGTGGCCGCGTGACCAGCCTAGCGAACGAGGTAGCCGCCATCCACCAGCAGGACGTGGCCGTTCACGTAGTCGGATGCCCGGCTGGCGAGAAAGACGGCGGCGCCCATGAGGTCGAGGGGCTCGCCCCAGCGGCCCGCCGGAATGTGGTCGAGGACTCGCTGGTTGGTCACGGGGTCGCTCCGCGTCTGCCGGGTGATCTCGGTCGCGTAGTAGCCGGGAGCGATGCCGTTGACCTGGACGTTGTGCTGGGCGAGCTCGTCGCAGTAGGCCTTGGTGAAGCCCGCCAGGCCGTGTTTGGTGGCCGCGTAGGCGGGCGACCACTGGCCGCCGAGAAACGAGAAGACCGAACAGATGTTGATGATCTTGCCGCGGCGCTGCGGGACCATCCGTTTGGCGGCCTCGTGGCTCATCTCGAAGGCGGCCGTCAGGTTGACGGCGACCGTCGCGTCCCATTGCGGACGGCCGAACTCGAGGACCTGAGCGAGGGGGCACACGCCCGCGCAGTTGACCAGGATGTCGATCGCCCCGAGTCGCTCCACGCAGGTAGCGACGATCTCGGCGGGGGCGCCGGGCGCTGTGACGTCGGCCTTGAGGAACTCGTAGCGCACGCCTTCGGCCTCGATCAGCGGCCCGGTCGAGCCGTCGTCGTCGACGATGCTCGGGACCAGCACGTTGGCGCCGCCTTTGGCCAGCGCCAGGGAAAAGGCCTGGCCGAGCCCCGTGTTGCCGCCGGTCACGATCGCGTTCCTGCCCGCGAGAGAGAAGAAGTCCATCGCGAAGTCTCTGATGTCCATCGTGGCTGTCTCCTTTTGGACGGCGATCGGTGTCGGCTTCGACGTGGGACCCTGAGTATTCGGCGGAAAGTTTTCTGCGTCAAGCTTTGCAGAGAACGTTCTGCCGTTGATGGCATCGACGACGACATTGTACGTCAGAAGAAACCATCAAGACGACCACTTGTTCGCTGCGAGTCGCCGGTCTCCAGGGCCGCCCGTCATTCGGACCGCCGGTCACTCGGGCGCCAGCTCCGCGGGGAATCCGGGGGCGCGCAGGTCGGCGCCCACTGCGTCTTCGAGCATCTTGACGACCATCGGCGACTGCGCGTCGCCGCCGTACATGGCCCTGGCGCGGGCGAAGATCTGCTCCGTCAAGCCGGCGAGCTCGAGCGGCACGCCGAACTCGCGGCCCATCTGATGGGCGAAGAAGAGGTCCTTGCGAGCCAGGTCCATGGTGAAGTTGATGTTGTAGCTGCCGTTCAGGATGAGCTGGCCCTCGGTCTCGTGGACGAAGCTGTTGCCGGAGCTCGCCTTGATGACGTCCCAGGCCAGCTTGAGGTCGACGCCGCCGCGCTTGGCCAGCATGAGCGCCTCGCCGTCGGCGACGAGGTGGATGAAGGCCAGCATGTTGGTGATCACCTTGATCACCGAGGCTTGGCCGAGCTCTCCGATGTAGAACACCCTGCCGCCCATCGCCTCGAAGGCGGGCAGGTGGGCCCTGTACACGGCCTCGTCGCCGCCGACGAGGACGGTGATCATGCCCGCCGCCGCGCGGTGCACGCCGCCCGTCACCGGCGCCTCGAGCGTCGCCACGCCTCGCTCGGCGGCCAGGGCGGCGAGACGCTGGAGCTCGTGCGGGTCGTTCGTGCTCATGTCGATCCAGGTGCCGCCGGCGGCGAGTCCGTCGAGGACGCCGTGCGCGCCGGCTACGACCGCGCCGACGGCGTCGGGCGAGGGCAGGCAGGTGACGACGGCGTCGGAGACCCGCGCCGTTTCGGCGGCGGAATCGGCCCACGAAGCCCCCGCCGCCACAAGGGCGCTCGCCGCGTCCCTGTCCAAGTCGTGGACGGTGACGGGAAAACCGGCAGCCAGCAGGCTGCCGGCAAGGTGCCGGCCCAGGCTGCCGAGCCCGATGTAGCCGATCCTCATCGTCATGACGCCTCCGCGGTGTCGGGGATGGTCGCGGGCCGCTACTCGCGACGCGCGCGCCGCACGTCGCCGCCGTCCATCCGGCAGACGGCGGCCAGAGCTTCGAGGCGGTCGTCGTCGAGGAAGGGCGCTCTCGTGGCATGGACCGCGAGGAGCCGTTCGACTTCGTCGCCGGCCTCATCGTTCTCCGTGCGGCCCTCTTCGACCCACCTGTCGTAGGAGAGCCTGGCGGACACGGACGGCTGCAGGTGTTCGCCCGCGCGGATGCGGCGGGCGGTGTCCTTCTCGCCGAGGAACCCGCCGCCCGGACCGACCCGGGTGATGGACTCCGCCGCCAGCGTGGCGCCGGAGACCTCGACGGCGCCGTAGAGGCGCCGGACCATGGCGGCGATCTCGTTGTCGATCACCGATTGCGGCAGGAACATGGTGTTGTGGGAGTCGATGAGACCCCAGCCCGAGACGATGTCGGGGTTGGCGCCGCAGACGCCGGCGACCTTGAGGGCCTTTTCGTAGCCGGTCTGCAGCCCGGCGTGCTTGCTGTCGGTGGACAACCCAGGGTTGAGCGTGGGCACGCCCAGGTAATGCCCCAATTCGGTGGCCATTGCCCCCATGAGAGCGCTCTCGACGCAGCCCAGCGAGAAGGTGGCGCGCCGCATGTCGAGAACGCCGGAGCCAAAACAGAAGACGAGCCTCGCCCCGGGCGCCGCGACCTGCAGGGCCGTGCCGACGCCGAGGAATTCGGCGAGGCCCTGCACGACCGTGCCGGCGAGGGTCACAGGTGAGGTCGCTCCGGCGATCGTCATGGAGTAGACCTCGATGGGCACGCCGTGAGCCGCGAGAGCGGCGTGGACGTCGAGGGCGGGGCCGTCGGCCTGCAACGGCGAGGCCGCGGTGCAGACCGTCGAGAAGCGCGGCCGCTCGCGAAAGCGGTCGTGGTCGCCCGAGACGATCTCGCCGATCCGCAGGACGGCGTCGACCTCGCTCGGGCAGTCGACGAACGTGACGTGGCGCGACGTCTCGGTGAGCATCGTGAAGTACTCGACGAGCTCGCGACGGTCGAGAGGGACGTCGGTGGCGCTGACCTGGGTCCACATGAGGTCGAGCTGCGGCAGCTCGTCCATGAGGGCGGTGCATTCCCGCAGGTCCTGGAGCGTGCTGGGCCGGCGCACGCCGGTGCGAAAGTCGAGGGTCTTGGCGACGCAGCCGCTCGGGGCGAAGTGAAACGGTTCGTCGTCGCCGAGGACGACGTCGTCGGCGGGGGTGGCGCCGGCCATCGTAAACGAGCGGGGACACTGGGCGAGCGCCTGCTGGACGAGATCGCGCGGCAGACGGGCGATGCCGGTGGCCTCGTCGACCGTGGCGCCGCGTTCGGCGAGCAGGGGCAGCACCCGGGAACCGGCGAAGCGCATGCCGACCCGTTCGAGCAGGTCGATGGCCTCGTCTGCGATGCGGCTCTTCTCGTGCTCGGTGAGCCACGTCGTTCGTGCTTTCATGCGCCCACACACCTCCGCGGGCCGCAGCCCTGCGCTCGTGCCGCAGCCCCGCGGCGGCTCCGGACGTCGCTCGGGGCGCCCTTCGGAGCGCACGATGTCATCATGCCTCGACGCTGTCAAGCGGCGGCGACCATTTGCGATGAGAAACGGCGAATACAGCTTTGTTTCTAACGACGATACTTGTATTCGGGAAAGGAAACCGAAATGATTGTGCCGTCTGTGGTGAGCATCGTGCAGAAAGGAACATCGTCATGGTCAGAGCGGGGCAGGCGCCCTTCGGCACGATCGAGATGGACGAGCTCGACCGCCGCATCATGAGGCTGCTGCGCCCCAATGCCCGCCGGTCGTACGCCAGCATCTCCCGGGCCACCGGCGTCTCCGAGCCCACGGTGCGCAACCGTGTCGATCGCCTCATCCGCAACGGCGCCATCTTCCCCATGGCCCGGGTCAACCCGGCGGCCATCGGCTTTCCCGTCGACGCCATGGTCGGCATCCGCGTGAACCGCGGTTACTCCAAGGGGGTCGGCGCCCGGCTCGCGGCCATGGAGAATGTTGCCTACGTGGGCTACACCACCGGCTCCTTCGACATCCTGATCGAGGCGCACCTGCCCGACAACGAGGGTCTGTACAAGTTCTTAAACGAGGACCTCGAGGAGATCGAGGGCATCGCCTATACCGAGACCTGGCACATCCTGCGCACCGACAAGACCAACTTCGAATGGGAGGGCGAGAACGTCGGCCGGGCGCCGCTCGACGAAGCCGACCCGTCGCCGCTCGACGAAGCCGGCGGACCGTTGCACAGCGAAGCCGGCGGGGACGCGGCGGACGCCGACTCTTGACAGAGGCCCGGCGCCGATGTGTGATGGGTTACTAATTGACCGGTCGATTAGCGACGTGGCCGGTATCTTCCGACACGGGGGAGGGTGCGTGTGACAAGCGAAGCCCGGGTGCCGACCCGCATGGCCGACGGCACCTTCGTGCGCCTGACTCGCAGCGAGATCATGGCCGATCTCGTGGCCGGCTCGGAGGCGGCGGTCAAGAGGGCGAAGGTGCCGCCGCTGGCCGACGGCGAGCTCGAGCACCTGCTCGACATCTACGCTTCGCCGGCGCGTTTCACCGGCGTCGACGTCGGTGACGAGGTCGTCCTCTCCTGCGACGGCACCGGCATGAAGACGCACGCGACGCGCATCCAGGACCTGCAGACCTACGAGCAGTGGATGGGCGCCGACCTCCTCGAGCTCTGCGTCGGCGACTACTCGCTCAAGGTCGTCCGCACGATCCTCGCCTACGAGGCCCAGTACATGCACGACGCCCTGCTCGCCACGGTGGCGCCGCTGCAGTACGGCGTGATGCCCAACCTGGGCCTGTACTCCAAGCCCGACGGCCCGTGCGACAACTGGAACGAGCTGCTGCCGCTCGGCCGCATCGCCGAAGCGCGGGCCAGCGAGGAAGAGGCCGTCGAGATGGCCGTGCTCGACATGGTCCATCTCGCCGACTCGCAGTACGAGGCCGGCGCCGACGCGATCGACTGGGACACGACCGGCGCCTCCGGCGACCCCGAGTTCCTCGCCGCCCTGCGCGCCACCGCGATCATCCGCGACAAGTACCCCGACCTCGGCGTGCAGCTCGGCATGGCCGGCGAGTTCGTGCTGGGCATGCACGGCGAGCTCGCCTACGACGGCGTGCGCCTCGCCGGCCTGTGGCCGCGCGAGCAGCTCCTCCTCGCCCAGAAGGCCGGGGCCACGATGTTCGGGCCGGTCGTGAATGTGAATACCGGCAAGAGCTGCGCCTGGAACATCGCCCGGGCGATCGCCATCGTCAAACCGTGCATGGCGGTCGCGACCATCCCCGTCCACATGAACGCGGGCATGGGCGTCGGCGCCGTGCCGATGTTCGTCCACCCACCGGCCGACGCCGTCTGCCGGGCGGCCAAGGCGTGCGTCGACATCCTGCGCCTCGACGGCTTGTAGGTGGGCTCGGGCGACCCGCATGGCATGCACAACGCGCATGCGCAGGCGGCGGGCATGGGCGGTATGCGAGCGGCCGGAGATCTGGTCGCCCGCCTGCAGATGACCCGCGGCCTGCGTCTCGCGGAGGCGAAGGACTACGTGGCCGGCAAGCTCGGTGTGACACCGTTCGACCTGTCCGACCCGGTGGTCATGACCGAGGTGCGCAACGAGTACGGGTTCGGGCGCATCCACAGCTACGCCATCAGCCAGCCCGCGCAGGCCAACCAGATCGAGGCCAAGGTCAATATCGCCCGCGTCCTCGATGTACCGATCAACTGCGTCGAACGGTTCAGGGAGCGCACGTCGCCGGTCGCGGCCGGCGTGCGCTGACCACGGCGACGGCGACTACGAGGGGAGGGCGACTCATGAGACGCAACCCGCGCGCCGGCGCCCGCATGAGCGGTGGCTTCAGGCTCGATGTCTTCACCGCCGACGAGCTGCGCGAGATCCATCTCGCTACACTCGAGGTACTGTCGCGCACCGGTGTCTTCGTCGAAGACGACGAGGCGCTCGAGATGTTCGCGGCCGCCGGCGCCGGGATCGACCGCGAGCGCCGCGTGGCGTACCTGCCGGAGCACGTCGTCGAAGACGCCGTGCGTTCGGCTCCCGCGAAGGTCGTCCTCTGCGGCCGTGACCCGGCGAACGACGTCGTGCTCGAAGACGGCCGCGTCGGCTTCACCAACTTCGGCGAGGGCATCCAGGTCGTCGATCCGTACACCGGCGAGCTGCACGAATCGCGCAAGGCGGACGTCGCCGACTGCACGAGGATCATCGACGCCCTGCCCGAGATCGACGTCGTCGAGCGACCCCTCGGAGCTCACGACGTGCCGCCCGACACGGCAGCGCTGCACAACGCCGAAGCCATCTTCTCGAACACCACCAAACACGCCACGATCGGTCCCCTGTCCGGCTTCTGCGCCGGCAAGATGATCGACATGGCGGCGGCCATCGCCGGCGGTCGCGAGAAGCTGCGCAAGCGGCCCATACTCTCGTTTCTGACCTGCCCGGTGAGCCCGCTCAAGCTGGTCGCCGACGCCTGCCGCATCATCATCGAGGGGGCCCGGGCCGGGGTGCCCGTCAACGTCCTCTCCATGGCCATGGCCGGCGGCTCGTCGCCGGTCAGCCTCGCCGGCACGCTGGTCACCCACAACGCCGAGGTGCTCGCCGGCATCACGCTGGCGCAGCTCGCCGCCCGCGGCGCGCCGGTGATCTACGGCTCGTCGACGACCGCACTCGACCTGCGCTTTGCGAGCGCCTCGGTGGGCAGCCCCGAGTGCGGCATGATCGGCGCCGGCGTGGCTTGCCTGGCGCGCTTCTACCTGCTGCCGAGCTGGGTCGCCGGTGCGTAGTGCGACTCCAAACTGGCCGACGCCCAATCCGGCCACGAAAAGACTCTCACCAGCCTGCTGCCGGCGTTGGCAGGGGCCAACCTGATCTACGGGCTGGGGATGCTGGAGTCGGGCGTCACCATCGACTACGCGCAACTCGTCCTGGACGCCGAGTTCGCGCGCATGATCAAGTTCTGCGTGCCGGGGATCCCGGTCACCGACGAGACGCTGTCGGTCGACGTGATCGCCGAGGTGGGGCCGTTCAGCGACTTCCTCTCCCACGACGACACCTACCGCGGCATGCGCGGCCAGTCGCGCACACAGCTCATCGACCGGCGGGTCCGCGAGGACTGGGCGGCCGACGGCTCGACCACCGTCTATGAGCGCGCCGTGCTCGAAGCGCGCCGCCTGCTCGAGACGCACGTGCCCGAGCCGCTGCCCGACGCGGCCGCCGCCGAGCTGCGCAGGATTATCGTCGAGGCCGAGCGGGAGCTCGGCGTGGGACGGGCCTGAGAGACGGGAACGAGCGGGCGACGACTCCTGCCACGGTCGGCGCCGGATCTGGCACGCACCTCGCCGAATATTCGCCCAGTATTGCGGCCCTGTGCAGAACAAGGTTCATCACCCTGATACGGACTCGCCTGCGTGTGCCGTTGCATGCGCACTCAGCCACACTATAATGCGGGAAAGGCCGCGTTCATCGGCCGGTTCTCGCGGCGGATCCCATGGGTGGTTGCGACAACGGGGGGAGCTATGGCACAAGCGCACGACTCCATCGATGAACTGCTCCGGAGCTTGAATCGCGGCGGCATGTCGCGCCGGGAGTTCCTGCAGCGAGCGGCGCTCCTCGGCGTATCGGTGTCGGTCGCCGGCTCGCTGCTGTCGGCCTGCGGCAGCGGCGGCAGCGCCACTCCGAGCGCCTCCGCCTCGGCCGTGGGCGGCAAGAGCCTCGGCACCCTCAACGTGCGCAGCACCCTCGAGGTCGGCATCCTCGACCCCGCCAACTGGAGCTCGCCCGTCGATGTGTACGTGCTCGACGCCATCTCCGAGGGCCTGGTGAGCTACAAGCCGGGCACGTGGGAGGTCGTGAACACCCTCGCCGACACCTTCGAGCCCTCGAGCGACGGGCTCAGCTACCATTTCGTCCTCAAGCAGGGCATCCCGTTCCACCGCAACTTCGGCGAGGTCACGGCCGACGACGTGAAGTTCTCGTTCGAACGCATCGCCGGCCTCACGAAGCCCAAGCTGGCGGCCGCCTACCAGGCCGACTGGGGGGCTCTCAAAGAGGTCAAGGTCGAGTCCAAGTACGCCGGCACCATCATCATGAAGACGCCGTTCGCTCCCCTCATGCGCAGCACCCTGCCCGTGCTCTCGGGCAAGATCCTGTCGCAGAAGGCCGTCACCCAGCTCGGCAGCGGGTACGTGCGTAACCCCGTGGGGACGGGCCCCTACGAGTTCACCCAGTGGGTTCCCAAGCAGAAGGTCGTGCTCACCCGCTTCGCCGACTACGGCAAGGCCAACTCCGCCTACGCGCCGCCGCCGGCCGCCCAGCAGATCGTCTTCCAGGAGATCACCGACGACGGCGCCGCGCAGACGGCGCTGCAGTCCGGCGACCTCGACTTCGCCCAGATCTCGACGGCCTACGTCAAGCTGCTGACCAACTCGCCCAAGTTCAACCTCGTGCACATGCCGACCCTGAACTACGAGTGGGTCGCCATGAACGTGACCGACCCGTTCTTGTCGAACATCAACGTGCGCAAGGCCATCCGTCAGGCCATCGACGTGCCCGGTATCCTGGCCGCAGCCTACGATGGCGTCTGGCAGCGGGCCAACGCCATCGTCCCCCAGGCCATGGGGCTCGGCTACTGGCCCCAGGCGCCGACGTACGACCGCGACGTCGCCAAGGCCAAGTCGTACCTGAGCGCGGCCGGCGTGAACCGCGGCAAGGTGTCGCTCACCATCATCGACGCGCCGGCCGACCGCACCGCGGCCCAGGTCATCCAGCAGAACCTCGCCGACATTGGCCTCACCGTGACCATCAACGTGCAGGACGCCGCCACCTTCTGGGAGATCCCCGGCCAGGGCGGCGGCGGTGTCAATCGGCAGCTCGTCTACAACTACTACGTGACCGAGCCCGACCCGTATTGGTCGATGGAGTGGTGGGTCACCTCGCAGAAGAGCCTCTGGAACTGGTGCGAGTGGTCCAACAAGCAGTTCGACCAGCTCTTCGAGCAGGGCGCCACCACCCTCGACACCGCCAAACGCACCCAGATCTATCAGCAGATGCAGCAGGTCTGGGACGCCGACGCCAACATGGTGTGGGTCGCCTTCATCACGAACCCCTACGCGTTCAAGAAGTCCGTCGCCGCCGTGTTCCGGCCCGACGGCGACCCCATGTTCTGGCGATTCACCGGCGCCTGAACCCGGCTTGTCACACACGTTCGTAGCGCGACGCGGAGCGTAAGCGGTGCTCGACTACATGCTCCGCCGTCTCGTCATGACGTTCTTCGTGGTCATCCTGATCATGACGTTCCTCGCCCTGCTCATCCATCTCGTGCCGGGCGACCCGGTGCGGCTGCTGCTCGGCGCCAAGGCGCCGGAGCAGCTCATCCTGCAGGTGCGCCATCAGATGTACCTGGACAAGCCCGTGCCGGCCCAGGTCTACTACTTCTTCTGGAACGCCCTGCACGGCAACCTCGGCGTAGACTTCGCCAGCCAGCGCTCGGTGACTTCGCTCATCTGGGCCGCACTGCCGCACACGATCATCCTCGCCGCCACGAGCCTTCTGCTGGCGGCGGTGGTCGGCATCCCGCTCGGCGTCTACGCGGCCACGCACCCCGGCGGCTGGATCGACCGCGTGGCGACGGTGATCTCGGTGTCGCTCATCACCATGCCGGCCTACGTGGTGGGGCTGCTGCTGCTGCTCGTGTTTGCGGTGCACTTCACCTGGCTGCCGGCCACCGGGTTCGGCAACGTCGACAACCCGGCCGACTACCTCAAGCACCTGATCCTGCCGGCCATCGCCCTCTCCGTGGCCTGGATGGGCTACCTCGCGCGGCTCGTGCGCACGAGCATGCTCGAGGTGTTGAACGAGCGCTACATCACCGCCGCCCGCGCCCAGGGCATCCGCGAACGGGCGGTCGTCTACAAATACGCCCTGCGCAACGCGGTCATCCCCACCATCGCCATCCTGGCGGTCGGCCTCGGCCAGCTCATGGGCGGGGCGATCTTCATCGAGGTGATCTTCGCGCGGCCCGGCTTGGGCATGCTCATCTACAACTCGATCGAGACGCGCAACTACCCGGTGGTGCGCGGCGGCGTGCTCGTGGTGGCCCTGCTGTTTGTGGCGGTCAACCTGGCCTCCGACTTCGTCTACCACTGGATCGACCCGCGCATCAGGGTGGTCTCGTAGGGTGAGCACCGTGGCGGACATCCGCACGGTGCCCGGTCGCGGTCCCGTCCTGACGGCGCTCGTCCAGGTCGGCAGGGTGCTGCGCGAGGTCGCCCGCCGGCCCGGCGGGCTCTTCGGCCTGATCGTCGTCGTCGGCCTGTTCGTTGTGGTGGTCGCGGCGCCGCTCGTCGCGCCCTACAGTGCCACCCAGCAGGACATCGCCAACCGTCTCGCCGGGCCGTCGCTGCACCACCTGCTCGGCACCGACGAGCTCGGCCGCGACCTGCTCTCGCGGGTGATCTACGGCGCCCGGATCGCCATGGCTGTGGCCGTGCCGGCGGTCCTGCTGGCCATGGCGGCGGGCCTCGTCATCGGCCTCATCGCCGGGTACTTCGGCGGCGGGACCGACCAGGTCGCGATCGTCGGCATGGACGCCGTGCAGGCGTTTCCCGCCGTCATCCTGGCGCTGGCCCTGCTGGCCGTCCTGGGGCCCTCGCTGCGCAACGTCGTGATCGTCATCGCCGTGGCGCTGGCGCCCGGGTACGCCCGCGTGGTGCGGGCCATGACGCTCGCCGCCAAGCAGAACCAGTACGTCGAGGCGGAGCTGTCGCTCGGGGTCAGCACGACCCGTCTGACCGTCTATCACCTGCTGCCCAACATCGCGCCGCCGCTGTTCATCCTCATGGCGATGGACATGCCGAGCGCCATCGCCATCGAGGCGGGCCTGTCGTTCCTCGGCCTGGGAGTGCCGCCGCCCAGCCCGTCGTGGGGCGCGCTGCTGGCCGACGGCTTCACCTACGTGCTGATCTCACCGTGGGCGATCCTCGCCGCCAGCCTGGCCCTGATCATCGTCACGGTCGGCTTCACCATGCTCGGCGAGGCGCTGCGCGACGTCCTCGACCCCAAGCTCTCGGGCGTGCGCGGGGTGAGCCGCCTGATGCCGAGGGCACGATGACCGGGCCGCCTGCAAGCGTCGAGGGCGCTGTCGCCGCGCCGCTCCTGCGGGTCGAAGACCTCGAGGTCGTGTACTACACCGACGCGGGAACCTTGCCGGCGCTGTCCGACGTCAGCTTCGAGGTGGGCCGGGGCGAGATCGTCGGCGTGGTCGGCGAGTCGGGCTGCGGCAAATCGACGCTGGGCGCCGCGCTGCTGCGCCTGTTGCCGCCCAACGGCGCCCTGGCCGGCGGCCACGTCTTCGTCGAAGGGCGCGACGTGGCCGGCCTCTCGCGGGGCGAGCTGCGCAGCCTGCGCGGCCGCACCGTCTCGATGGTCTTCCAGGACCCGCTCACCAGCCTCAACCCGACGTTCACCATCGGCCAGCAGATGGTCGCCGCGCAGCGCGCCCACGCCCGCGACCACGAGAGCAAGAGCGAGCTGCGCCGGCGGGCCGCCGAAGCGCTCACCCGGGTCGGCATTCCCGACGCCGCCCAGCGCATCGACAGCCATCCGCACGAGTTCTCGGGCGGCATGCGCCAGCGCGTCATGATCGCCATCGCCTTGCTGCACGAGCCCTCGCTGCTGATCGCCGACGAGATCACCTCGGCGCTCGACGTCACCCTCGAGGCCCAGATCCTCAAGCTGCTTGCCGAGATCAACGAGACCCACGGCACCGCCATCCTGCTGATCTCCCACAACCTCGGCGTGATCGCCGAGGTGTGCCGGCGGGTAGTCGTCATGTACGCGGGCCGTACGGTCGAAGAGGGCGACGTACTGTCGATCTTCGACGACCCCCTGCACCCCTACACCCGAGCCCTGCTCGCGGCGGTGCCGTCGCGCGAGCAGCGCGGGGTGGTGCTGGCGGCGATCCCGGGCCGGGTCCCCAGCCTGCTGGCATTGCCGGTCGGCTGCAAGTACGCCGATCGCTGCAACCACGCCCGCGACGTCTGTCGCGAGCGCGAGCCCGCCTTTCTCGCCCACGGCGAGCGGCGCGTCCGCTGCTTCATCTACGACGAGGGCCTGACGCCGACCGACCGACCGGTCGCGGCCGCTGGCACGGTGGCGCCGTGACGCCGGCCCAACAGGGCGACACTGTGACGCCGGCGCAACAGGGCGACGTCCTGCTGCGGGTGCGCGACGTGCGCACCTACTTCCGCGATCGCCAGGGGATCATCGCGCGACTGACCCGCCACCGCACCGGCCAGGTCCAGGCGGTCGACGGCGTGAGCTTCGACGTCGTGCGCGGCGAGACGCTCGGCCTCGTCGGCGAATCCGGCTCGGGCAAGTCGACGCTGGCGCGCACGATCCTCGGCCTGATCCCGGCCACCGCCGGCAGCGTCACCCTCGACGGCCGCGACGTGCTCACCATGCGACGCCGCCAGTGGCGTCCCGTCCGCCGGCGCATGCAGATGATCTTCCAAGACCCACATTCCAGCCTGTCGCCGCGCTTTCGGGTGTCGTTCCTGTTGAACGAGCCTTACGTCGTGCACCACGTGCCGCCCCAGGAACGCTCCACGGTCGGCGAGCTGCTCGAGATGGTGGGCCTGTCCGACGAGCAGGCCGACAAGTACCCGCACGAGCTCTCCGGCGGCCAGGCGCGCCGAGTGTCGATCGCCCGGGCGCTGGCGCTCCACCCCGACCTGCTGCTCGCCGACGAGCCGACCGCCGGCCTCGACGTATCGGCCGCGGCCAGCATCCTCAACCTGATGAAGGACCTGGCCCGCCGCCTCGGTCTCACCTACGTGCTCATCACGCACGACCTGAACGTCGTGGGCTACTGCGCCGACCGCATCGCCGTCATGTACGTGGGACAGCTCGTCGAGCTGGGGCCGGCCGAGCTGATCCTCGGCCGCCCCAAGCACCCCTACACCCACGCGCTGCTGTCGTGTGCGCCCGTGCCCGACCCGCACCTCAACCAGGGCCATCTCGACAATGTGCTGGGGGGCGAGATCCCGAGTCCCCACGACCCGCCGTCGGGCTGCCGGTTCCACCCCCGCTGCGCCTACGCCGACGAGTTGTGCGCCGAGCAGGTGCCCGAGCTCGAAGAGCTGGGCGGCGGTGAGCTCGTGGCCTGCCACCACTGGCGGCACATCGACTTCGCCGCCGCCGCGGCGCTGCCGCCGCAAGCGGAAAGCGGACCGACGTGAGCACCCCGCGTGAGACGGTCTCGCGGCCGGCGGAGCGGCGTCCGGCGGCCGGCGGGCCCTGGCGCGTGCGGATCATCGAGGTGGGCGTGTTACCCGGATCGACGCTCGCGGCCTACGTGCCCGGGGCCCTCGACGACATCCTCTTCGACCTGCCCTGTTACTCCTACTTGCTCGACGACGGCGCGACTCGCGTGATCGTCGACAGCGGTCCCGACGCCGTCGCCTCTGCCGAGCTTTACGAGGTGCGCGGCGACGGCCGCGCCGCCATCCTCGGCGCGCTCGCCGAGGCGGGACTCGAACCCGGGAGCGTCGACCTTCTCGTGCATACGCACCTCCATCAGGACCACGTGCAAAACGACGCGCTCTTCCCGGGCGCCGAGGTCGTGGTACAGGGCCGCGAGCTCGACGAGGCCCTGGCCGGCGAGGCCCACTGCCTGGGGCTGAGCGACCGCGTGCGCGCCCGCCTGGCGGCTGGCTCCTACCGGCGCTCGCAGGCGGCTGGGCTCTGGTATGTCGGCGTTTCGGACTGGCTCGCCGCCGTCGGCGACCGCCTGCGCCGCGTCGACGGCCGCGTCGACCTCTTGCCGGGCCTGGCGCTGGTGCCCAGCGCCGGCCATACGTGCGGTCACCAGAGCGTGCTCGTGCAAACGAGCGACGGCCCCGTCTGCATCGCCGGCGACGTCGTCCCTCTGGGCGTCAATCGCGAGGTCGTGGGCCCCATGACGCCCGACGAGGAGCCGGCCAGGGCGTTTCTGAGAATGGCGCGAGACGCGGGCTGGGAGATCCTGCCGTCGCACGACCCGGCGCTGCGCGACCACCGCTGGTATAGGGGCCCGCGCTGACCTGCCTCCGCGCCGCCGGCGTCTCCGCGCCGACCGAGCGTCCCACGGCGGCCGGGCGACAAAGTGCCGCCGGGCGGCGTAGACTGCAGGCGCGATGACTGACCGTGACGACATGCGCGAGCGACTGCTCATCCAGGCCGGCGACATCGCGGCCGTCAACGCGTTCCTGGCAAGCCCCGACAACCCCTTCGTGAACGCCCTGCTCGAGGTCGTCGACAAGTACGGTGGCGTCGAGCAGATCAATCGCGCCGCCGACCAGGCCGGGCGGCTCGAGACCCGCCTCGAGCGCCTGCGCGACGAAGGCTCGCCCTACCTGGCCGACGTCGAGTGGCTCGCCGCGCAGCGCGACGCCGGCGCCTTCGTCACACTGCCCGACTACCGGCGTGCCGTCCTGGGCCCCGAAGCCGAGACCACCGAGGTCGACCAGAAGAGCGCCGTCACCCTCGAGATCTCGGCCCTGCAGTTCTTCCCGTGGCTGATCGCCCAGGCCCGGCAGGCGATCGAGAACCGCGAGCTCATGCCGGGCCGTTTCATCCGCGAGCGCAACATGGCCGAGCAGTCCAAGCCCGGCGGCGATCTGCTCGCGGTCTGCGCCGCCATGCAGGTGATCGGGGCCACACACGTCGAGAGCCTCGACACGCGCGGCATCGACGGCGCCAACCTCATGGTCGGCCTCGAGACCATCACCGGCTACTTCGGCGGCATCGGCGAGCCCAACGAGCACGTGCTCAGGTACGTCGACGAGTACCTGCACTACTTCACCGAGTACGGCGTGCGCGAGGTGCTCAACTTCAACATCGGCACCATCCTGGCGGCCTTCGTGCTGCGCAAGCTCGGGGTGCGCAACGAGTTCAAGATCTCGGTCTTCATGGGCGTCGACAACCCCTGGTCGGTGCTCTGGCTGCTGATCGGCGCGCGCCTCCTGGGCGGCTCCGAAGGCGCCACCAGTCTGAGCGGCATCAACTTCTCGAACTCCGCCGACTCCGACACCCTGCGCGCGGCGTCCGCCGCGCGCGAGGCGCTGGGCCTGCGCGAGACGGTGCGCTTCGAGCACCACGTCACAGAGGCCTACAAGTCGATCGTGCGCCAGCCCTACGAACGCCGTGCCGAGGTCGTCGAGATCGCCGCCGAGGTGCCCAACATCTCCGCCGAGCACGAAGGCGGCGACCCCGACGTCGAAGCGGGGCGCCGGCATCGCAGCGACATCCTCGACTACTTCATCTCGCAGAACGTGATCGAGGCGGCCGGCGCCATGGAGGCGCTAGAGCGCAACTACTTAGACAAGCACGCGGCACTCAACCACACCGCCGCCGACCTCATCCGGGCCGGCATCGGCGTCAAGCCGGCCAGCCTGCTGCACTAAAGGAGCGGTGTGAACGACGATCCGACCCCGGGACCGGCGCGCGACCCGCTACGGGACCGGACGCCAGACCCCGTGTCCTCCGCGACAGACCCCGCCTCGCCCGCGACCGACCCGGCGCCGGAACCGCGGGCAGACCGCGCCTCCGACCATGTGAGCCGCAACGTCGCGGCCTGGAATGAGTGGGCGAGCGACTTCGTCGCGCCCGGCGAACGCAACTGGGCCGCCGCCGAGCCCAACTGGGGTATCTGGGGCATCCCCGAATCCGAGGCTCGCGTGCTGCCCCAGGACCTCGCCGGCAAGGACACGATCGAGCTGGGCTGCGGGACGGGCTACGTGTCCGCCTGGCTTGCCAGGCGGGGGGCCCGTCCGGTCGGCGTCGACGTGTCCCGAGAGCAGCTCGCCACGGCGCGCCGGCTGCAGCAGGAGCACGGCCTGCCGTATCCCCTGCACGAAGCAAACGCCGAGCGGCTGCCCTTCGCCGACGAGAGCTTCGACCTCGCCATCTCCGAATACGGCGCCTGTCTGTGGGCCGACCCGCGGCTGTGGGTACCCGAAGCCGCCCGCGTGCTGCGCCCCGGCGGGCGGCTCATCTTTCTCACGAACGGCACGATCATGATGCTGTGCGTGCCCGACGCCGTCGACGAGCTGCCCGCCGAGCGGCTGCTGCGTGACTACTTCGGCATGCACCGGTTCGAATGGCCAGGCGAGCCCGAGGTCGAGTTCCACCTGGGGTACGGCGACTGGATCAGGCTGCTGCGGGCCAACAGGTTCGAGGTCGAGGATCTGGTCGAGCTGCGGCCGGCGCCCGATGCGCGGCCGGTCCCGCTCTTCGCCGACATGGTGGGTCTCGAGTGGGCGCGGCGCTGGCCCTGCGAAGAGGTCTGGAAGGCGCGCAAGCGCGCCTGACGCTGACGCCTGACGGTGGCGCCCGATAGCGGCGCCTGAAACCGTCGCCCGGCGGCGCCGGCGGCGGTTAAGCCTTGGGCGCCGGGTCCGCGGTGTCGCTGGGCACGAGCTCGGCGACCGCGGGTCGCAGCACTGCGCGCGCTTCGTGCTGGGTGACCTCGATGATGTGCCGGTAGATCTCGCTCAGCGCCTCGGTGCTGAGCGGCCCCCTGTTGGCGCGGGCGGCGTAGGTGACCAGCCAGTCCTCGCGGGCCGGCTCATAGACCTCGACGTTCCGCTCGTGCTTGTAGGTCCATAGCTGGGACACCAGCTTGATGCGCTTGTTGATGAGGTCGAGCGTCTTTAGGTCGATGTCGGAGATCTGCTCGCGGAACTGCTTGATGACGGGGTCGTTGTCGACGGCCATGGGGCTCTCTTCGCGCTCGTGGGTGATCTGCCGGTCGGTCCGGCCGGTCTAGTCGGTGTCGTCGTCGAGCTCGCCTTCGAGCTCGTCGTCGTCCTGGTCTGCCTCGCCGCCGGTGTCGTCGTCGACCTCGGCGCGAAAGTCGTCGGGTGTGACCTGGTCCAGGAAGTCGCGGAAGCGCTCGACGATCTCTTCGGTGTCGTCGACTTCGTGCTCGAACTCGATGGCGTTCTCTTCGATCAGGTCTTCGGCGGCGAAGATGGGGGCGTCGGTGCGCACCGCCAGGGCGAGCGCGTCGGACGGCCGGGAGTCGACCTCGATGTCTTCGCCGTCGCGCGAGAGCGTGAGCAGCGCGTAGAAGGTGTTGTCGCGCAGGGCGGTGACGGTGATGCGCTTGACCTCGGCGTTGAACTGCTCGATCAGCGCCGTCATCAGGTCGTGGGTCATGGGCCGCGGCAGCTCGGTGCCCTGCAGCTTGATGAGGATGGCGGCCGCTTCGGGGTGACCGATCCAGATGGGCAGGAACTTGTTGCCGTCGACGGTCTTGAGCAGCACGATGGGCTGCTTGCCGATGACGTCGAAGCTCACCCCGTAGATGACCATCTCGTGAACGTCGTCCATGACGTAAGTATACGCCGCCCATCGGCGTTTCGGACCAATGACGCGGCCGCTCTTTGGGACCCGGCGCGCGGGTTGACAGCGCCCGGCGAGCCCGCCTAGACTCGCTGGTCCGTGGGCGCATAGCTCAGTTGGTTAGAGCGCGTCTCTGATAAGGACGAGGTCCGTGGTTCGAATCCACGTGCGCCCACCAGCCTCGTCGCTTCCGTCGCCGGCCGCCACGCTCGGTGCGGTTCCCTCTCCTGTGTTATCCTCGGCCGCGTGAGCAGCCCGACACCAACCCCGCCCGAGCACAGCGACTTCATCCGCGAGATCGTCGCCGCCGACCTTCGCGAGGGCCGGGTCGAATCGGTCGTCACCCGCTTTCCGCCCGAGCCGAACGGCTACCTCCACATCGGTCACGCCAAGTCGATCTGCCTCAACTTCGGCATCCCCCGCGAGTTCGGCGGGCGCTGCCACCTGCGCTTCGACGACACCAACCCCATCAAAGAGGAGCAGGAGTACATCGACTCCATCCAGGCCGACATCCGCTGGCTGGGGTTCGACTGGGGCGAGCACCTGTACTTCGCCTCCGACTACTTCGAACAGCTCTACGAGTGGGCGATCGATCTGATCAAGGCCGGCAAGGCCTACGTCGACGACCTCTCGGCCGACGAGATCCGCGAGCACCGCGGCACGTTCACTGAGCCCGGCCGCGAGAGCCCCTGGCGGCAGCGGCCGGTCGCGGAGAGCCTCGACCTGTTCGAGCGCATGCGCGCCGGCGAGTTCCCCGACGGCGCCCGCGTGCTGCGCGCGCGCATCGACATGGCCGCGCCCAACATCAACCTGCGCGACCCGGTCCTGTATCGCATCCTGCACGCCGAGCACCCCCGCACGGGCGACGCCTGGTGTGTGTATCCCACCTACGACTTCGCGCACGGCCAATCCGACGCGATCGAGGGCATCACCCACTCGATCTGCACGCTCGAGTTCGAAGCCCACCGGCCGCTCTACGACTGGCTGATCGACAACCTGCCGGTGCCGTCGCGCCCCCACCAGTACGAGTTCGCGCGACTCAAGCTCACGCACACCGTCATGTCCAAGCGCGTGCTTCTGCGGCTCGTCACCGAGGGGTACGTGCGCGGCTGGGACGACCCGCGCATGCCCACCCTTTCGGGTCTGCGCCGGCGCGGCTTCCCGGCCCAGGGCATCCGCGACTTCGCCACGCAGGTGGGGGTGGCCAAGACCGACAGCGTCGCCGAAGTCGAGATGCTCGAGCATACGGTGCGCGATGTGCTCAACCGCAAGGCGCCGCGCCGCTTCGCGGTCCTCGACCCCCTCAAGGTCGTCGTCGAGAACTATCCCGAGGGGCAGGTCGAGGAGATGGAGGTCCCCAACAACCCCGAGGACCCGTCCGCCGGCAGCCGCCGCGTACCGTTCGCGCGCGAGCTCTGGATCGAGCGCGACGACTTCATGGAGGAGCCGCCCCGCAAGTTCTTTCGCCTGGCCCCGGGCCGCGAGGTGCGGCTGCGCTCAGCGTACTTCGTGACCTGCCGCGAGGTGGTCAAGGATGCCGCCGGCACGATCGTCGAGCTGCGCTGCACCTACGACCCGGCCACGCGCGGTGGCGATGCTCCCGACGGCCGCCGGCCCAAGGCGACGCTGCACTGGGTGTCGGCCGCTCACGCCGTGCCCGCCGAGGTCCGCCTCTACGACCATCTCTTCAGCGACCCGCACCCCGGCGCCGACGGCCGCGACCTCTTCGACGATCTGAACCCCGACTCCGAGACGGTGCTGCACGGCTGCGTCGTGGAGCCGTCGCTCGCCGGCCTGCCGGCCGGCGAGACCGTGCAGTTCGAGCGGCTCGGCTACTTCTGCCCCGACCCCGACTCGGCCCCCGGCGCGCTCGTGTTCAACCGCACGCTCACCCTCAGGGACACCTGGGCGAGACTGCAGGCGCAGGGGCGGCAGGACACGGCCTGACCTGGCGACGGCCGGCCCGCTCGCACCGTCTGGCCCCCCCGCCACGCTTGAGCGAGGTGCCGCCGGGCGCTAGACTCGTTGGGCGCCGGCACATAGCCGCGCGTCGCTGGCGAGTGGCCTAATTGGCAAGGCACCTGACTCTGGATCAGGGGATTGAAGGTTCGAGTCCTTCCTCGCCAGCCATCTTCTCCCCCATGCTTCGACTGCCGCGCCGACTTGGCGCGCACACTGCCCGTTGCACGCACGCTCGTCGCGCGCGGCAGTCAGGCGCCCGGCCTGTCGGGCCGTCAGGGCGCCAGCACCTCGTCGATCCAGCCGAAGCCGGCGATGGCGGCCGGAAAGCCGCAGGTCGTGACGCCGAGCAGGGCGACGTGGCGGATCTCTTCGGCGGTCGCGCCCGCGGCCAGCGCCTTGCGCGCGTTGGAGCGTACGGCTCCCTCCGCCGAGGCCCCGATGGCCAGACCCAGCTTGACCAGACGGGCGGTGCGCTCGTCGAGCGGACCGACCCCGTCGACCGACTCCCCGAGGCCGTCCAGGGCGGCCGCCACCTTCGGGTAGCTGTCGCGAAACCGGAGATAGACGTTGGGCAGGTGCTCGTCGCTCATGGCGATCCCTCCTTGCCGCGCGCGCCCGATGGCGGCGCACACTTGGCGTTACGTGCCCTGATGTGCAGTGTTGTGCCGTGGTGTGCGGCGACGTACTGTCACCCCGACATCATCGCACCCTCGAGCGCGACCCGGCGCCGTTCGCGGTCCACGGGCGGCGCGCGGCCGAGCGAGCCCTGTTTCCGTCCTTGACTTTGGTCAAGTCGGTCGTTTGCAGGGCGTTCAGGCTCGCTGCTCGGGTTGTCGCGTGTTGCCGTGGTGCTAGCATGAGGCGCGAAAGCTGGTGTCCGCCTCCAAGCCTCCCCGTCCTACGGCGCACTGCGCTACGGACCAGAGGCCGTACCACGGACAGACCGTGGGGCGTCGCTCGCACGCGAGCGGCGTCGTGGGCCGGTGTGGAAACGCGCCGACCTCCTCGTGTTCGGAAAGGTGCGCAGGACCCGCAGGGCGCATGCCCGGCCGCAGGCCGAGCATGTCCCTGTCCAAGCGCACACGGGAGGCGGGGAGATGTCAGACGACGTCGAGTCAGCGAACGCCGCAGGACAAGCGGACGGCCGGCCACCGGGCTGGCGCCTGACGCGCCGCGCCTTTCTGGCGGGTTGCGCGGCGGTCGCCGGCACCGCGGCGATCGCCGGCAAGGTCGTCGACGACACGTTTCTGGGCGGTCTGCAGCCGGCCGCGGCCGCGGCTCCGACGGTGCCCGAGCAACTCGTTCGCACCGGCCATTCCAACAACTGCGACGGTGCCTGCGGCCATCTCGTGCACGTGGCCGACGGCAAGGTGAAGCTGGTCGAAGGCGGGCCCTACGACTCGACGACCATCGACGGGACGCCGATCCCCGATGCGTACCCGCCGCGCATCTGCCTGCGCGGCGTGTCGCAGCTCGAGAACCTCTACAGCGACGACCGCATCAAGTACCCGTACAAGCGGGTCGGCGAGCGCGGCTCGGGCCAGTGGCAGCGCATCACCTGGGACGAAGCCGCCACCATGGTCGCCGAGAACCTGCAGAAGGTGCAGACCAAGTACGGCAAGGACGCGGTGTGGATCGCGCCGTACACCGGATCGCTGAGCCTCCTCGAGGGAGTCGTCGGCGTGGGCTTTCGCTTTGCCAGCACGATCGGCGCTGTGGCCGGAGACTTCGAGGGCGACAATGAAGGCGACAGCTCCACCCCCGCGGGCTGGAACTACGTCCTTGTCGACCCGACCAACCCCAGCAACGGGGGCGGTTTCTTCGACGGTCACGAATCGACCGACTTCCTGAGCTCCAAGGTGATCGTGCTCTGGGGCAACAACGTCGCCGAGACCTCGATCCCGGACTGGCGCGTCATGAAGGACGCCCAGGCCCAAGGCGCCACGATCGTGAGCATCGATCCCCGATTCACGGCGTCGTCGGCCGGTTCAGACGCGTGGCTTCCGATCCGCCCGGGCACCGACGCCGCCCTGGCCGACGCCGTGATGAACTACATCATCCAGCAGAAGCTCTACGACTCGGCCTACCTGCTGAAGTACACGGTGGCGCCTTACCTGGTCGACCCCAAGACCAAGAAATGGCTGCGCACGTCGGACGTGGGTCTCGGCGGCGACGACTACGTGGTCGCCACCGCCGCCGGCAAGCTCGCGGCGGCCAAGAGCGCCCGCAACCCGCAGCTCCTCGGCACCTTCGCGGCCGGCGGCATGCAGGCGCCGACGGCGCTGCAGGTGCTGGCCGACGCCGTCGCCAAGTACACGCCCGAGTACACCTCGTCGGTCGTCGATATCCCGGCCGCCGACATCCTCGCCCTGGCCAAGCTCTGGGGCACGACTCACCCGGTCGGCATCCGCGCCGGGTTCGCGCTCTCCCACTGGTATCACGGCGATCTGACCATGCAGGCGATGCTCACCCTGCAGGCCCTGACCGGCAACATCGGCGTGCACGGCGGCGGCGTCACCACCTTTGCCGGAGGGCTCACGACCCTGGCCTTCGACCTGCCCTCGTGGTGGGCTCCCGAAGGCACCACCCTGTTCACGGTCATGGAACCCATGCAGGCCTGCGACGCCATGCTCAACAACAAGCCCCACCCGCTGCGCGCCGCCTGGTTCATGGTCGACAACTTCGCCCAGCAGATGTCGGACCGTAACACGGTCGTCAAGGCGCTCAAGTCGCTCGACTTCCTGGTCGTGACCGACTACGTCATGTCGGCGACCGCCGACCTGGCCGACGTCGTGCTGCCGGCCTGCACCTACATGGAAAAGACCGACCTGCTGTCGTCGAACAGCTTCTACCTGCAGTACATGCCGAACATGGTGAAGCCGTTGTGGGAGTCGAAGTCCGACCTCGACGGGGTGACGCTGGTCGCCCAGAAGATGGGTGTGGGCAAGTACTTCGAAAACACCCCCGACGAGTACTTGAAGGAGCTCATGCACGTCGGCGACCCGGCGAAGGCCGACTCCACTGTGGCCGGGCTCCAGTGGGAGCAGGTCACGAGCGGCGCCCCGCGCCTGAACATGCCGACCATCCCCTACGTCCCGTTCTGGAACAAGGAGTTCCCGACCAAGTCGGGCAAGATCGAGTTCTACGTCGAGATGCTCATACCGTACGGGCAGGAGGTGGCGGCCTACCAGGAGCCGATCGAGGCGTCGCCCAACAACGTCCTGGCAAAGAAGTACCCGCTGACGTTCCTCTCGACCCACACCAAGTTCCGCACTCACTCGCAGTACTGCAACCTGGCGTGGCTCAACGAGATCACGGCGAACGGCCAGGGCTTTCTGGAGATCAACCCCGTCGACGCCAAGGCGCGCGGTGTCGCCGAAGGCCAGGTGGTGCGCGTCTTCAACGACCGCGGCGAGATGAAGGTTTTCGCCAAGCTCACCGAGTCGATCAAGCCGGGCGTGGTCAACTGCTACCAGGGCGGCTGGGACACCATCGCCGTCAAGCAGTACGTCGAAGGACACCCCAACAACCTCACCCACCAGATCGCCAACCCGGCTCAGTCCGTGATCCCCAACTTCCCGTCCAATGCGGCCTACTACGACTGCCTCGTGCAGGTGGAAGGGGCGTGAGGGCGATGACTCTGGTGCTCGAACTCAGCTGCGATACGAAGGGGGGCACGCGATGAGCACCTCGTATCCGGGGGTCGACGTCCCCGATCCGAAGCTGCTGAAGGCGACGCGGCTGGGGCTGGTCGTCGACCAGAACCGCTGCGTCGGCTGCTGGACCTGCTCGGTGGCCTGCAAGGAGCAGCAGAACGTGCCCATCGGCATGTTCTGGCTGCGCGTGCTGACCGTCGGTGGCGACGCCATGGACACGCCGGCCGGCACGTTTCCCAGCGTCACTATGACCTACCAGCCGACCCAGTGCTTTCAGTGCGACAACCCGCCCTGCGTGAAGGCCTGCCCGACGCAGGCGACCTACAAGATGGACAACGGCATCGTCAACGTGAACTACGAGCGTTGTATCGGTTGCCGCTACTGTATGGTGGCCTGCCCGTACGACAACCGCGTCTTCAACTGGCGCAAGCCCGAGCAGGTCCCGCCGCCCAGCGTCACGGTCGTCGGTGAGACGCCGGCACGGTTCAAGGGCGTGGTCGAGAAGTGCACCTTCTGCGTGCAGCGCGTGACCGACGGCCTTCTGCCGCGCTGCATCATCGCCTGCCCCACCGGAGCTCGCACGTTCGGCGACCTCGACGACCCCGACAGCGAGGTCTCGATCCAGCTGCGCGACCGGCCCTCCTACGTCGTGTTCCCGGAGCGCGGTACCGAGCCGAGCCTGCACTATCTCTACCGAACTGGTCCGGACGCCACGGGAGGTGGGCTGTGAGCGCTGCCACGACCGACACCACCATGGCCGCGCCGGCCAGGCGCTCGCCGGGCCTGACGATCTGGATCGCCATCCTGGTGGCCCTCATCGCGATCGGCTTCGGCGTGTGGATCTACCAGATCTTCTCGGGTCTGCAGATCACCAACATGCGCGACAACGTGATCTGGGGCCTCTACATCATCAGCTTCATGTTCTTCGTGGGCCTGTCGGCGGGCGGCCTGATCATAGCGTCGGCCGGCCGCCTGTTCGGCGTGGAGCACTTCACGCCGATCGTGCGGCTGGCAGTCGTCGAGGCCACGGTCACGATCGCGACGGCGGCGCTGCTGATCATTCCCGACCTCGGCCATGTGCAGCACATCTACAACCTCTTCATCCATGCGCACTGGCTCTCGCCCATGATCTGGGACGTCACGGTCATCCTCATCTACCTGGTGCTGAGCCTGCTCTACTGCTGGCTCTACATGAGGCGTGACCTGGCGGCGCGGGGCAGCTGGATGGCCCTGGGGACCAAGGACCGGGGCCAGGCCGGACGCGACCGGGACCACCATCTGACCTACGTGCTCGCCTGGTTCGCGCTGCCGGCGGCGGTGCTCGTCCATTCCATCACCGCCTGGATCTTCGGTCTGCAGATCTCGCGCGGCTTCTGGTATTCGGCCGTGATGCCGCCGTTGTTCATCAGCTCCGCGCTGGTGTCCGGCCTCGCGCTGGTCACCATCCTGGCCCTCGTCGTGCGGCGCAGCGGGCGCATCTCGTTCGCCGATGATCTCGTCACTTTCCTGGGCGGACTGCTGGCCGTGTTCCTCGCGGTCGAGGCGTTCCTCGTGCTCTGCGAGATCCTCGCCGGGTACTACCCGGGCATTCCCACCGATGCCGTGCACCAGCTCTTCACTGGTCGGTACGGCCCCGGGTTCGCGATCGAGATCTTCGTGGGGCTGCTCATCCCCTTCGTGCTGCTGGCCGTCGCGGCCTGGCGCCGACGGCCGCAGGTCGTCGTGATCGCTTCGGTGCTGGCCCTGATCGGTATCTTCGTGCACCGCGCCAACCTGATCGTGATCGGCCTGGGGAAGGCGCCGATCCAGCTCCCGCCGGGCACGCCGCTCGGCACGCCCCAGGCGGACGGCTCGTCGTTTGCCCTGAGCAGCGTGTACTTCCCGTCCATCTGGGAGTTCCTGGTCGTCCTGGGCATCGTGGCGCTCGCCGCCCTGGTGTTCACGCTCGCCGTCCTCTACCTGCCGCTCAGGGAGAAGTCCTAGCGTGGCCGGCCCGAGCCACACCGGCGACGGGACCGATGAGCTCGACGCGGCGGTGGCGCGGCTGGCCGACGTGTGCGCGCGGCGCGCGGCGGTCTACCAGGCTCTCGTCCTGGGCTTTGGCGAGCCCTCGGAGCCCTACCTCGCGGCGCTCGTCGGCGGTGAGCTGGTCGAGGGTCTGCGCGAGGCCGTCTCCTGGCTCGGACCCGACGCCGCCTGGTACGAGCCCGCCCTGACGGGCCTGACCCAGGCCGGCGCTCAGGCGTCGGCTCTGGGTACAGGCGCCCTGACCGCCATGGCGGTCGAGCATGCCCGCCTGTTCACCGGCCCGGGCCGTCCGGCCGTGCGGTGCTACGCCTCGCAGTACCTCAAAGACGCCGAGCGCGGCGACGACGCCGGGCAGGGCAACGACGCCGGGCACGGCGACGGCCGCGACGCCCACGACGGCGCCGACGACGGCGGCAGTGCCGCCGGCGTGTCCAGCCGCGGCGCCGGTCGCCTGAACGGGGCGGCGGCGGCGTATGCCGCCGCCGCCTATCAGGCTCAGGGTGTGGCGACGGCCCCGGAGCCTCACGAGCTTCCCGACCATGTGACGATCGAGCTCGAGTTCCTGTTTCACCTGTGTCGTCGCGAAGAGGACGCCTGGGGCCGCGACGACGGCGAGGCTGCCCGGGGCCTGCGCCGCGCCCTCGACCGGTTTCTGGGCGAGCACGCGATCCGGTGGCTGCCTGAGTTCGCGGCGTCGGTGAAGGCGGCCGCCACGGTCGATCTCTACCAGGCGCTGGCCGACCTGCTCGGCACGCACCTGTCCGCGGAGTTCGGCACACTGGGTGCCGGCGGCGCGTCCCCGACGTCCTGAGGGGCCGCCGTCGTCATGGACCGCCTCAAGCTTCTCGACGCCGGCCTGAGGGCCTTCGACACGACCTTGCCAGCCGTGGCGCCACCGCTCTGTGTGGTCACGCGGTACCGGGGCGCCTCCTGCCGTCTCTGCCTCGACGTCTGTCCCACGGCGGCGATCACGCCGACGGAGTGGCTTGCCGTCGAGCCTGAGCGCTGTACCTCGTGCGGCGCCTGCGCCGCCGTGTGCAAGACCGGCGCGCTCACCTTTGCCGAGCGCCATGACACCCTGCGCGAGCGCCTGCGGGGGCCGGCGGCGGAGGGCGTGCGCTCGGTCTGCCTCGCGTGTCGGCAGGTGGGCGCGGAGCCGGTTCCCGGCGCCGGTGCGGCCGGCGCCGGTGCGGCCGGCGCCGGTACGGCCGGCGCCGCCACCAAAGAAGAGCTCGACGCGCCGTTCGCCGGCGAGCCCTCCGCGACACGAGTCGTCGTGCCGTGCCTCGGAGGACTGGCCGCCGCCGACCTGATCGCGGCCGCCGCGCTGGGGTTCGCGACGGTGGAGTTGCTCTGCGGCGACTGCGCGGCCTGCGCCGACGCCGCGGCCGGCGCGTCTGTCGCGGCTACCCTGACCGTCGCTGCGGAGGCCCTGGATGCGCTCGGGGTCCACGTGGCTTGCTCTCGTCGCAGCGTCCCCGGACCTCTGTCCGCGGCAGCGCCGGCGATGACGGCCGCGGGGACTGCGGCGGCCGCGGCGCCCGAGTCGCCGGCGATGTCGCGGGCGGGCCTGTTCTCGTATCTCGCGCAGGGACTGCGCCGCTCGGCAGCCGCGGCCGGCGCCCCCGACAAGCGCGGCGTCGCCGAGTTGCACAGACAGGCGCCGCCGCCGGCCGCGCGCGGCCGGCTGCTGGGCGATCTGGCCTTGCTACGGAACGAGGGGAGCCCGCCGCCGAGCCTGCCGCCGGAGCTGCCGCTGGGCGAGGTCACCGTGAGCGCCGCCTGCGACGGCTGCGGCCTCTGCGTGCGCTACTGCCCGCACGGCTCCCTGGTGCTGGCGGAGGGTGGTCTCGCGGTCGACCGCGGCTCGTGCTCGGGCTGCGGGCTGTGCGCGGAGGTCTGCCCGCCGGCGGCGCTCGCCGTCGGGCCGGCGTCGCTGCCGATCTGACCGTCGCTCGACTTCGTCGTCGCTCAGGCCGGCGTGACTTCGTCGCGCGCCTGGTGGCCCAACAGCAGGCGTTTTCGCG
The DNA here is from genome assembly GCA_963733255.1 of uncultured Actinomycetes bacterium. GTDB lineage: Bacteria > Actinomycetota > Thermoleophilia > UBA2241 > UBA2241 > Bog-752. The sequence continues at coordinate 93,452 of CAVTCH010000014.1, read as the reverse complement.
CCGTCTCGAGGCGTGCTACTCTAGCGTGCATTGCGGCACTAGTTGCCATGCTCGAGCGAAGGTCGCGCGAGAGCTCGCGGACGTTGGTGTCCGGGCGAGCGCCGAAGGGGCAAGGCGAGCAGATCCGCCGAATCTCTCAGGCCAAAGGAACGCGACCAGACGAGCCCCTGGAGCGCGCGATCGTCGTTTGCCCGATCTCGCACCGACGACAGGGTCACCACGGTGACCTGTCGCGTGGTTCAACGAGGTGACGAGTGCACGAGGGCGCGGTGCAAGGCCGCGCGCTACGCAGGTGCCTTCGTCCAGGCGTCACCTCCGACTGTGCAGGAGGGACGATGGCCGACGAAAGCTACCCCCGGGATCTCAAGTACTTCAAGGAGCACGACTGGGTCCGGGTCGAGGGCGCCGAGGCGACCTTCGGCATCACCTGGTGGGCCCAGGACGCGCTCGGCGACATGGTCTATGCGAGCCTGCCCGACGTGGGCGCGGCGGTGGCCGCCGGCCAGCCGTACGGCGAGCTCGAGTCGGTCAAGTCGGTGGCCGAGATCTACGCGCCCGTGGGCGGCGAGGTCGTGGCCGCGAACGATGCCCTCGTCGCCGACCCCTCGCTGGTCAACGCCGATCCCTACGGCCAGGGCTGGCTGATCCGCGTGCGCCTGTTCGAGCCGTCCGAGCTCGACGGCCTCATGGACGCGGCCGCCTACCAGGAGTTCCTCGCCACGGCAGGGTCGTAGCCTTGAGGTTTGTGCCCCACTCGCCGCAGGACGTGCGGGAGATGCTGGCCGCCGTCGGCGTCTCCACGCTCGACGAGCTGTTCGAGACCATCCCCGAGGAGGTACGGTTCGCCGGCCGGCTCGACCTGCCCGGACCGGCCGCCGAAGCCGACGTGCTGCGCGAGCTCGCCACCCTCGCCGGGCGCAACCGGCCCGCGAGCGAGCTGATCTCGTTCCTGGGCGGCGGCGCCTACGACACCTACGTGCCGGCCGTGGTCGACGCCGTCACGAGCCGGGCGGAGTTCCTGACCTCCTACACGCCGTATCAGGCCGAGCGCAGCCAGGGCGTGCTGCAGGCCATCTTCGAGTTCCAGACGGCGATCTGCGAGCTGACGGGCCTCGACGTGAGCAACGCCTCCATGTACGACGGCGCCACGGCGCTGGCCGAAGCCGCCATTCTGGCGGCCGCTCACGGCGGCCGGGCGGGCGGCAAGGTGGTCGTCTCGGGCGGCGTGCACCCGGAGTACGTGCAGGTGCTGACCACCGAGACCCACGGGCTCGGCCCGGCGCCGGTGGTCGTGCCGAGCGACGACGGCGGTCTCTCAGACACGGCGGCGCTGCGCGCCGCCGTCGACGACACGACCGCCGCGGTCGTGGTGAGCCAGCCGAGCTTTTTCGGCGGCGTCGAAGACGTCGCCGCCGTCGCCGGCATCGCCCACGAGGTGGGCGCGCTGCTGATCGTGGTCGCCGACCCTTTCGCGCTCGGCATCCTGGCCGCGCCGGGCGAGCAGGGCGCCGACATCGCCGTCGGCGAGGGCCAGTCGCTTGGCAACTACCAGAACTTCGGCGGTCCGGGCTTCGGCTTCTTCGCGGCCCGCAAGGAGCTCGTGCGGCGCATGCCCGGGCGCATCGTCGGCGAGACGGTCGACGCCGACGGCAGGCGCGGCTTCGTGCTCACGCTGCAGACGCGCGAGCAGCACATCCGCCGCGAGAGCGCTACCTCGAACATCTGCTCCAACCATGCCCTGAACGCCCTGGGCGGGCTGGTCTACCTGTCGTGGCTCGGCAAGGAGGGCCTGCCCGCCCTCGGCCTGCAGCTCGCGCGCAGCGCCGCCTACCTGCGCGGGCGGCTGCTGGCCCTGCCGGGTGTCGTGCCGTACACGCGCGGGCCCGTCGTGCGCGAGTTCGCCGTACGGCTGCCCGTCGCGGCCGCCGACCTGGTGACCGCGCTCGCCGAACACGGTTACCTCGCCGGTCTCGACCTGGGCCGCTTCAGCCCCGAGCTCGATCACGTCCTGCTGCTCTCCGTGAGCGAGCGCCGCACTCGAGCCGAGATCGACGCCTTCGTCGAGGAGGTGAGGGTCCACCTTGACTGACAAACGTGGTCAACGTTCACACGCGGAGCGCGGCATTGCCGGAGTTCGCGGCAGGGCCGACGTGCGCACCATCTACGAGAAGTCGCGCGCCGGGCGGCGGGCCTTCAGCCTGCCGGTCACCGGCGTGCCCGAAGCCTCGCTCGACGAGCTGTTGCCGGGCGTGGCCCTGCGCGCGCGCCCGGCGCGTCTGCCCGAGGTCGCCGAGATCGACCTCGTGCGCCACTTCACCGAGCTCTCGGCGCGCGACTACGGCGTCGAGAAGGGGCCGTATCCGCTGGGCTCGTGCACGATGAAGTACAACCCCAGGATCAACGAGCGCGTGGCCGCCCTCGAGGGCCTGCGCGGCCTGCATCCCTACGAGCCCGAGGAGCTGGTCCAGGGCGCGCTGGAGCTGATGGACACGCTGAGCGTCTGGCTGGCCGAGATCGCCGGCCTCGCGCGCACCACGCTGCAGCCGGCCGCCGGCGCCCACGGCGAGCTCACCGGCCTGCTGCTCGTGCGCGCCTACCACGAAGACCGCGGCCGCGAGCCGCACGTCGTGCTCATCCCCGACACGGCCCACGGCACCAACCCGGCGTCGGTGGCGATGGCCGGCTACCGGCCGGTCACCGTGCCGAGCGACGCGCGGGGCGGCATCGACGTCGCCGCCGTGCGCGGCTTCGTCGCCGAGCACGCCGGCGACATCGCCTGCCTCATGCTCACCAACCCCAACACCCTGGGCCTGTTCGAGACCGACATCGTCGAGGTGGCCCGCCTGGTGCACGATGCCGGTGGCCTGCTCTACTACGACGGCGCCAACTCCAACGCCGTGCTGGGCCACTCGCGGCCGGGCGACATGGGCTTCGACATCGTCCATCTGAACACCCACAAGACGTTCTCGACGCCGCACGGCGGCGGCGGGCCGGGCGCCGGTCCGGTGGTCGTGCGCGACAGCCTCGAGCCCTATCTGCCGGCGCCGGTGCTGCGCAAGATCGGCGTGCACCAGTACACCCTCGACTACGACCGCCCCAAGTCGATCGGCAAGGTGCGCTCCTTCTACGGCAACTTCGGGGTGCTGGTGCGGGCCTATGCCTACATCCGCGCCCTGGGCGCCGACGGCCTGCGCGAGGTGAGCGACGCGGCCGTGCTGAACGCGACCTACGTGGCGGCCGGCATCCGCGACCTCTTCGAGACGCCCTACGAGCGGCCGGTCATGCACGAGTTCGTCGTCTCGGCCGAACCGCTGCGGCAGTACGGCGTGCGGGCCCTGGACGTGGCCAAGCGGCTGCTCGACTACGGTGTCCACCCGCCAACGACCTACTTCCCGCTGATCGTCAAAGAGGCCCTGATGATGGAGCCGACCGAGACCGAGTCCAAGGACGACCTCGACGCCTTCGTGGCCGCGGTGCGGGCCGTCGTCGACGAGGCCCGCACCGACCCGGAGCTGCTGCTCACGGCGCCGCACACCATGCCGGTCGGGCGGCTCGACGAGGTCGCCGCGGCGCGTCACCCCGTGCTCAAGCAGAGGTTCCCGGACGACGACGAGGTCACGGCGGCGGGGCCGAAGTGACGGTCCTGCGGGGATCGAGCGCGGGTGCGACGATCCGGCAGGCGACGAGCGCAGGTGTGACCGAGCGCCCGCGGCCGAGCGTCGCCACGCTCGCCGAACTGCCGCTGGTCCGTGGTTCGGGCGGCGAGCAGATGGCCTTGGACGCGCGTCTGCTCGACGAGGTCGACGAGCCGACCGTCAGGCGCTACCTGTGGTTGCCGGCGGCCGTGTCGCTGGGCAAGTTCCAGGAGCTGGCTCCCGAGTCCGCCGCCACCCTCGCGGCCGCCGGCATCGACGTGGTGCGGCGACCCAGCGGCGGGCGTCTGGTGCTGCACGGCGAGGGCTTCGAGTGGTCGTTCGCCGTCGTCGTGCCGGCCGGCGTTCTGCCCTTCAACACGCACGCGGCCTACCGCCTGGTGCGCGACGCCATGGCGGCGGCTCTGGCCGACTGTGGCGCGCGGCTCGACGCCGCCCGCGACGAACCCTATACGCGCTCGGCGTTGTGCTTCGCGTCTGCTCTGCGACACGATCTGCTGGTGGCCGGGGCGAAGGCGGTCGCCGTGGCGCAGGTGCGCCACGGCGACCGCCACCTCGTGCACGGCAGCGTCCTGGAGCGGCGACCACCGGCCGCTCTCGTGGCGGCGGTCGCCGCCGCGACCGGCGAGCCCTGGGGCGCCGACGGCCTTGCCGCCGGCGGCGTCACGCCCGACGGCGCGGCGCTCTGGCGAAGCTTCGTCGCCCATCTGGGCGGCGCGTTGGCTCATCCGCTTGACGGTGTGGGTCTCGCGGTTGGCGGAGCAGTCCAGCAGCACGCGGCCGGCGCTGCCGGCCTGACCGAAGAGAGGATGAGTCCATGACCAGGATCGTCATTTTGGGCGGAGGCCCGGCGGGCTATGTGGCCGCTCTGCGGGCGGCGCAGCTGGGAGCCGGCGTGACGCTGGTCGAGTCGCGCGAGATCGGCGGTACCTGCCTGAACCGCGGCTGCATCCCGACCAAGGCCATGGTCGCCGCCGCCGCCCGGCTGCGGGCGGCGCGCGACAACGCCGCGTTCGGCATCGTCACCGGCACGCCCGGTGTCGACATGGCCGCGCTGATCGCCCGCCGGCAGGCCGTGACCGAGCAGCTGCGGGGCGGCGTGGAGCATCTGCTGGCGGCGCGCAAGGTCGAGATCGTCGCCGGCCGCGGGCGCCTGGTCGATGCCCGCACCGTGCGCGTGGCGAGCCTGAGCGAGGGAGGTGGCGAGAGCGACGTGAGCGGTGACGCCGTGATCGTCGCGACCGGTTCAGAGCCGACCATGCTGCCCGTGTTCGACGTCGACGACCCGCGAGTCGTCACCAGCGACGGCCTGCTCGCGATGAGCAGCCTGCCCGAGAGCCTGGCCGTCGTCGGCGGCGGGGTGATCGGCTGCGAGTTCGCCTCGATCTTCGCCGAGCTGGGCGTGCGGGTGACGGTCGTCGAGATGCTCGCCCAGCTCCTGCCCGGCGAGGATCGCCGGGCCGCCGCCGCGCTGTCCCAGGCGTTTCGCAAGGCCGGGGTCGAGAGCAGGCTGAAGGCTCGTGTCGAGCGCCTCGAGCTGTCGAAGCCAGGCGCCGTGGGCCTCGCCCTCGCCGACGGCTCGACGGTCGAGGCGGCGCTGGTGCTCGTGTGCGTCGGGCGCTCGCCGGTCAGTAAGGGCATGGGCTTTCAGGAGGCCGGGCTCGAGGTCGACGAGCACGGCTTCGTGGTCACCGACGACACGCAGCGCACGTCGCTCGCCGGCGTGTTCGCCGCCGGCGACGTGGCAGGTGCGCCGCAGCTCGCCCACTGGGCCTACGAGCAGGGCGCGACGGCGGCCGAGAACGCCGTGTCGGGCGGCCGCCGCATCGTCGACCGGCGCTTCGTGCCGAACTGCATCTTCAGCCACCCCGAGGTGGCGAGCTTCGGCATGAGCGAAGATCAGGCCAAGGCCGAAAACCTGCCCATCATTATCGCGCAGGTACGTTTCAACGGTAACTCTAAAGCCGTGATCGAAGGTGAGAGCGACGGCTACATCCGCGTCATCGCGCGTGCCGACGATCACTGCGTGATCGGCGCCAGCCTGGTCGGCCCGCACGTGACCGAGCTCGTTCACGAGCTGGTGCTGGCGGCGCGGGCCGGCCTCACGCTCGACGATGTGGCCGCGACGATCCACGCTCACCCGACACTGGCCGAAGCGGTCGGCGAGGCCGCCCTGGGCAGCCTCGGTCGGGGTCACCACACGCTGTGAGCGACAACGTGCGGCGTGATGCGGCCGAGTCCCTCGCGCGCGGCGCGAGAGCCCTGGGCGGCGCTGCCGAGGCCGCCGGCGCGGCCGGGCGCAAGCCGTCCTGGCTGCGCGTGAAAATCCCCGCCGCGGCGCCGTTCCGGGCCACCGCCGGGCTGCTCGACGAGCTTGCCCTGCACACGGTCTGCGACTCGGCGCGCTGCCCTAACCGGGGGGAGTGCTTCGCCGCCGGCACGGCGACCTTTCTCATTCTCGGCGACGCCTGCACGCGGGCCTGCGGCTTCTGCGCGATCGGGCGCTCGCCGGCTCGGCCGGCGGCGACCGACACCGGCGAGCCGCTGCGCGTGGCCGCCGCCGCCCGCCGTCTGGGACTTGCTCATGTGGTCGTGACCAGCGTCACACGCGACGACCTGCCCGACGCCGGCGCCGGTCAGTATGCGGCCACGGTGCGAGCGATCCGCGAGGCGTTGCCGGCCGCCGGCATCGAGGTCCTCGTGCCGGACTTTCGCGGCGCGCCCGGTGCGCTGGGGCTCGTCCTTTCGGCGCGGCCCGGCGTGCTGGCGCACAACCTCGAGACCGTGCCCCGCCTGTACGGACAGGTACGGCCCGGCGCCGACTACGGCCGCTCGCTGGCGCTGGTGGCCGCGGCCGCGAGGCGCAAGGGGTCGGGCGCCGGCGGCCCGACGCTCGTCAAGACCGGCTTCATGCTCGGGCTCGGGGAGACCGCCGGGGAGGTGGAGTCCGTCCTTGCCGACTGCGCCGCGGCAGGCGTCGACGTGGTGACCGTGGGCCAGTACCTGCGGCCTCACGATGGCTGCCTGCCGGTCGCGCGCTACGTGCCGCCCGGCGAGTTCGCCGCCCTCGCGCCGCTGGGTGAGCGCCTGGGCGTGCGGATCGTGGCGGGCCCGCTCGTGCGCTCCTCGTATCACGCCGCCGAGACCTTCGCCGCCTGTGGCTGACCGCGCGCCCCGAGCGGCGGCGACCGTCGCGACGTGGCCCGGCACCGGGGTCGCGTTGCGCGCCGTCCTTTTCGACGTCGATTTCACGGTGCTGCGGCCCAACGCGCTGTTCAGCGCCGCAGGCTACGCGGCGACGGGCGCCCGCTTTGGCCTGAGCCTCGACCAGGGCCGCTGGGAAGCGGCTCAGCGGCAGGCGTACGCGGCGGTCAAGGCCCGTCGCGCGGGCCGTGGCAACGCTCACGACGACGCCGTCTACGAAGTCATCGCGGGGGCCATCGTGGCGGCCATGGGAGGAGGCGAGCCCGGGCTGGTCGCGCGCTGCGCGGCCGCCATCGTCGACCAGTGGGGTCGCTGCCAGAACTTCTCGCTCTACCGCGACGTGAAGCCGTGCCTCGAGCGCCTGCGCGCCGCGGACCTTGCCGTCGGCCTCGTCTCGAACACCAATCGTGACCTCGGCGAGGTGATCGAGACCTTCGCGCTCGGCGACCTGGTCGCCGGGGCGGTGACGAGCGCCGAGGTCGGCCTCTTCAAGCCGGCGCCCGAGATCTTCGCCGCGGCGCTCGATATGGTCGGCGCGGCGGCTGCCGAGACGGTCATGATCGGCGACTCCTACAGCGACGACGTCGAGGGCGCGCGGGCGGCGGGCCTCGGCGCCGTGCTGCTCGACCGCGACGGGCAGCGGGCGGTCGGCGGGCGCGCGCAGGGTCCGATCATCGACTCGCTCGGCGAGCTGCCGGGGCTGTTCGGCCTGGCCTGAGCTCCTCGGTCTGGCCTGAGGGGTCCGCGCTTCGCCTGTGCGCGCGACGCCTGTACCCGCCTTCGCTGGGGCCCCGAGCCTGCCTACTTCTTGGGCACGAGGGCGTAGAGGGTGTGGGCGCCGTTCAGGTAGAGCGTCTGCCGGTCGGCGGTGACCGGCGAGTAGCGGCCGTCGTGGAAGCGCCACAGGACGTGGCCGGTGCGCGCGTCCAGGCCCCACGTGCGACGCGCGAAGCTCGACACGTAGACGATGCCGTCGAGGACCGTCGGCGAGCCCGACACGGGGCCCTGGGCGTAGAAGCGCCAGACGAGCTTGCCCGAGGCCGCGTTCAGAGCGTAGAAGTAGCCGTCGTAGCTGCCCTCGAAGACGAGGTTGCGCCAGATCGCCGGCGACGAGTAGACGTAGCCGCCGGTCGTGAACGACCAGCGCTCGCCGCCGTTGCTCATGTCGAAGGCGTAGATGCCGCCGCCGGTGCCGCCGATGTAGGCCGTGTTGTAGGCAAGCGAAGCGGTGGCGTAGAACTGGTTCGACGAGATCAGGCCGCCGACGGCGTGCCGCCACACGAGGCCGCCGTTGTAGCCCAGGCAATACACGGTGCCGTCATAGGAGCCGATCACCAGGCGCCCGTTCAGCTCTGAGACCGAGCCCTTCACCGGCCCGCCGGTGCGGTAGCGCCAGACGATCCTGTGGGTCTTGATGTCGACGGCGTACACGCGACCGTTGAGCGAGCCGAAGAACACCCTGCCGCGCCACACGAGCGCCGACGATTCGATCGGCCCGACGCCGGCGATCTGCCACAGCAGGTGTCCCGTCAGGCGGTCGAGCACGACCAGGCGGCCGCCGATCGAGGTGACGTACACGGTCGTGCCGTCGACGGTGGGCGTCGAAGCGAACTTGGCCCGCAGGCGATAGGTCCAGAGGACCTTTTTGGTCGTGGCGTCGAGGCAGTAGACGTAGCCGTGCTCGGTGCAGAAGTACAGGTCGTTGCGGTAGATCGACGGCGGGAACTCGAGCAGGTCGTGCGCGTGGAACTCCCAGCGCACCTTGTAGGGCGGGCGCAGCGCGATCGCGGGGTTGAAGCGGGTGCGCGCGACGTCGTAGCCGTAGGTGGGCCAGTTGCCGAGCGCGAGCTCCGCGGCGGCGCTCGACGACGTGGGCGTGGGGGTCGGCGTCTGGGTGAGCTGCTGGACCGGGAACGGGGTGGCCGCCGGGCCCTTGTTGCCGCCGCCCAGCACCACGAACGCGACGCCGGCGATGCCGCCGACCACGATCACGGCGGCGATGATGTCGATGACGAGGAAGCGGCGATTCACGGCGCTCTAGTGTACCTGCATCGGCGCGAGTTCAAAGCCGATGGTCCCCCCGACGTTGCCGGTCGTATATCGTTAAGCTCATGACCGACAAGATCAGACTGACACAGTATTCGGCCAAGAGCGGTTGAGCGTCCAAGCTGGGTCCGTGCGACCTGGACGCCATGCTTGCCGCGCTGCCTCGCGCCACGCCTGAGCTCGCGCGCCTGCTCGACACGCGCGACGACGCGGGCGTGATCGACCTGGGCGACGGCCGCTGCCTCGTGCAGACGGTCGACTTCTTCACGCCCATCGTCGACAGCGGTTACTGGTTCGGTCAGATCGCGGCCGCCAACGCGCTCTCCGACGTGTACGCGATGGGCGCGACGCCATTGTCGGCGCTCAACCTGCTGGCCTGGCCCGCGGGCTTGAGCCCCGAGACGCTGGCCGACGTGCTGCGCGGCGGCGCCGAGAAGCTCGCCGAGGCCGGCGCCGCCCTTCTCGGCGGTCACTCCATCGACGACGCCGAGCCCAAGTTCGGGCTCGCCGTGACCGGCATCGCGGCGCTCGACGAGATCGTCTACAACGCCGGCGCCCGTGCCGGCGATCGGCTGGTGCTGACCAAGCGGCTCGGCATGGGTGTGCTCGCGACGGCGCTCAAGCGCGGTCTGATCACCGAAGACGACATGAAGCCTGCGATCGAAGACGCGGCGACGCTGAACGCCGCCGCCGCTCAGGCCATGAAGGCGGCCGGCGCCCACGCCTGCACCGACGTGACCGGCTTCGGCCTGCTCGGCCACCTGCGCGAGATGCTCGAGGCCGGCGGCGTGGCCGCCGAGGTGTTCGTCGAAGACGTGCCGGTGCGCTCCGGGATCGACGACCTGATCGACCAGGGTGTCTACGCCGCCGGCCTGCGGGCCAACCGCGACTATCTGGCCCCACGGGTGACCGGCCGTGCCTTGGACGAGGCGGCCACGCTGGCCCTCGTCGACCCGCAGACCTCGGGCGGGCTGCTCATCGCGGTGGCGCCCGAAGACCTGGAGCGACTGCACGCCGAGCTCGGCGCGCGGGGCGCCGAAGGCTGGACCATCGGCCAGATCGTGCACGGGCCGGTCGGCGAGATGGCGCTGCTGTGAAAGGTGTGACCCGGTCGTGAGCCCACGGCCTTCGCAGGACGAGGCCGGCGACGCGGGCGCCGGGGCGCGCGACAAGGCGCCCCGCGGCGATGCGTCACGGGGCGCGACCAAGCGCGGCGAGGCCCTGCGCAGTCTGGCCGCCGTCGACCAGGTGCTGCGCGAACCGTCGGTCGCTGCACTGACCGAGACCTATCCGCGCGAGGTGGTCGTACGCGCCGTGCGCACGGTGATCGAGCGCCTGCGCCGTGAGATCCTCGAAGGCGGCCGCCAGGCCGCCGCCGCCGCCCTCACGCCGGCCCACCTCGCGCCCTGGGTCGCGAAGCTGGTCGAAGCCGCGGTCACGCCCTCCCTGCGCCCGGTGATCAACGCGACCGGCGTCGTGGCCCACACCAACCTCGGGCGCTCGGTCCTGCCGCCCGAATCGCTGGCCGCGATCGCCGCCGTGGCCGGCTCGTACGCCGACCTCGAGGTCGATCTCGAGACGGGCGAGCGGGCCAGCCGGCAGCGCCACGTGACCGACGCGCTGTGCGCCCTTACCGGCGCCGAAGGCGCTCTGGTGGTCAACAACAACGCGGCCGCCGTGCTGCTCGCGCTCACGGCCCTGTGTCGCGACGGCGAGGTGATCGTCTCGCGCGGCGAGCTCGTCGAGATCGGCGACGGCTTTCGGATACCCGACATCCTCGCCGAAAGCGGCGCTCGCCTGGTCGAGGTCGGCACCACGAACCGCACCTACCTGCGCGACGTCGAAGCCGCCTGGACGCAGGCCACGCGGGCCGTGCTGCGCGTGCACTCGAGCAACTACCGTATCGTGGGCTTCACCGCGCAGCCGGGCATAGACGAGCTCGTGCGCTGCGCCCACGAGCGCGGCGCGCTGGTGATCGACGACCTCGGCAGCGGCGCTCTGGCCGACCTGCCGCTGTTCGCCGACGAGCCCTCGGCGCGCGACTCGCTGCGCCTGGGCGTCGACGTCGTGACCTTCAGCGGCGACAAGCTCCTGGGCGGCCCGCAGGCCGGCGTGGCCGTCGGCACCGCGGCCGTGATCGCCCGCCTGCGCAGCCACCCGCTGGCGCGCGCGGTACGGATCGACAAGCTCAACCTGGCGGCGCTCGACGCTCTGCTGCGCCTCTACCTCGACCCCGCCGGGGTGATCGAGCGCGTGCCGACGCTGGCGGCGCTCTCTCAGTCAGACGCCTCGCTGCGCGACCGTGCCGAGCGCCTGCGCGCGGCGCTCGGCGCCGGTGAGATCGTCGCCGCGGTGGCTCGCGCCGGAGCCGGGGCGCTGCCGGTCGCCGACGTGGCCAGCGTCGCCCTCGCGGTGGCGCCGGCCGACGGCGACGCCGGCGCGCTGGCCGCGCGCCTGCGACGCGGCTCGCCGGCGGTAGTCGGCTACGTCCACGGCGAGCGGCTGCTGCTCGACGTGCTGACGGTGCGCGACGCCGAGCTCGACGCGCTGGCGGCCGCCGTCCAGGCGGCGCTCACGCCGGCCTGAGACCGCGCCGTGTCCGATCCGCCCACGACCGAGCTGCCGCTCACCCTCGGCACCGCCGGCCACATCGATCACGGCAAGACGGCCCTGGTCACGCGCCTGACCGGCACCAACACCGACCGCCTGCGCGAAGAGCGCGAGCGAGGCATCTCGATCGAGCTGGGCTACGCCGAGCTCGAGCTGCCCGGCGGACGGCGTCTCAGCGTGGTCGACGTGCCCGGTCACGAGCGCTTCGTGCGCACCATGGTGGCCGGCGCCAGCGGCATCGACTTGTTCCTGCTCGTGGTCGCGGCCGACGACGGCGTCATGCCGCAGACCGTCGAGCACCTCGCGGTGATCGAGCTGCTGGGGGTCGAGCGCGGCGTCGTGGCGCTCACCAAGGCCGACCTGGTCGACGACGAGCTGCTCGAGATGGCTCGCAACGATGTCGAGCGGTTCCTGGCCGAGACGCCGTTCGCCGCCGCGCCGGTCATCGTGGTCAGCGCCCGCGACGGTCGCGGACTGCCGGAGCTGCTCGACGCCCTGGCGCGCGTCGCCTCCGAGGTCCAGACCGGTCGTAGCGAAGGGCCGGCGCGCCTGCCGGTCGACAGGGTCTTCACGCTGAAAGGGATCGGCACCGTCGTGACCGGCACGCTCTGGCGGGGCGCGGTGCGCGCCGGCGACCGGCTGGTCGTGCAGCCGTCGGGCAACCCGGTGACGGTGCGCTCCGTGCAGATGCACGACCGCGCGGTCGAGGTGGCGACCGCCGGCCGGCGCGTTGCTTTGAACCTGCGCGGCGCCGACCGCGTGGCGCTCGAGCGCGGCGCCTGGCTGGTCGGCCCCGAGACAGCCCGCCAACATGCTTCCAGTCGCTCCTTCGCGGCGACGGTGCGCCTTGTAGCGTCGGCGCGGACGCTCAAGACCGGGCAGATGGTGCGGCTGCACCACGGCACGGCGCAGTACCAGGCGCACCTCGCCTTTCTCGATCGGCGCGAGCTGTCGGCCGGCGACCGGGCGGTGGCGATCGTGCGGCTCGACGGCCTCGCCGCCGTCGAGCCGCACGATCGCTTCATCCTGCGCTCGCTGTCGCCCGGTCAGACGGTGGGCGGCGGTGTGGTGCTCGACGCGGCGCCCCGCCGGTTTCGCGACCGCGGCACCCACCTCGCCTTTCTGTCTGCCATCGCGGCCGGCGACGACCGCCGGGCGTGCCTGCTGCTGGCGGCCGACCGCGGCCCCGCCGGCCTTGCGGCCGCCGATCTCCGCGCCGCGGGCGTCGAGCCGCCGGCGGCGGAGCGCCTGCTGTCCGAGCTGGCCGCCGCCGGTGAGCTCGAGACCGCGGGCGGGCAGCGTCAGTCTGCCGGCGCCGAAGAACGGCAGCACTGGTTCGCGGCCGGCACGCGCGCCAACGTCACGGCCGATATCGGGGCCGTGCTCGCGCGCCGCGCCAAGGAACGTCCCGACAATCCGTTCGTGGCGCTCGCCGAGCTCGCCCCCGCCGTCCCGCGGTTCCCCCTCGACGCCCTGGCGGTCGTCGTGGTGGACCTGGCCGAGCAGGGCACGCTCGTCGAGCGTGACGGCGGCTACGGCATGGCCGGCGCCGGCGACGCCCTGGCGCCCGCCCAGGAAGCCCTCGCGGCGCGGGTCGGCGAGCGGCTTGCGGCGGCGCTGTTCGCGCCGCCCACGCTCGCCTCACTCGAAGAAGAGCTGGCCACTGACAAGCGCGACCTCGTGACCGTCCTCGACGTCCTCACGCGCCGCGGCCTTGCGGTGCGCGCCGACAAGGATCTGTGGTTCGCGGCGGAGGCGGTCGACGAGGCGCGCCAGCGCCTCGAAGAGGCGCTGGCGCGCCTTCAGGAGATCACCCTCGCGCAGTACCGCGACGAGCTCTCGACGGGTCGCCGTCACGCGCAGGCGCTACTGGAGATCTTCGACCGTGAGGGCCTGACGCGGCGTCGCGGCGAGACGCGGATGCTGCGCACGCGCCGCTAAAGGGTGCGCAGGAGCTGAGGTACGCGGCCGATGGTGCGCGCGAGTCGAGGCGCGCCGCTGAGAGCGCTCGTGAGTGGGCGTCCGTCGGGTTGGCCGGCTGTGTCATGCCGCCGGCGAAGGGCTTGGCCTACGGCCGCCCGACCGCGTAGAAGTCGGCGTCGAAGGCCGCGTCGTAGCGCACGTCGACACCGGTGTAGGGCGCGTCGATCATGGAGCCGCCGCCGACGTAGATGCCGACGTGGTGGATGCCGCTCGCCGAGTAGCCGAAGAAGACGAGGTCGCCGGGTTGCGCGGCGCTCTGGGCGACCGGCGTGCAGTCGGCGTACTGCATGGCGGCGTTGTGCGGCAGCGAGACGCCGAGCTGGGCGTAGCAGTACATGACGAGGCCGGAGCAGTCGAAGCCGCTCGGGCTGGCGCCGCCCCACACGTAGGGTACGCCGAGGTACTTTTCGGCGATGCCTACGACCCCACCGTGGGCGCCGGCCGTGGAGGTGGTGCCGCCGGCGCCGCCGCCGCTCGACTGGACCTGGGGAGCGGCCGCCGCCGCGGCCGCCGCTGCGGCGGCGCGCCTGGCCGCGGCCCTGGCCGCCGCCGCCGCCGCGGCCTGCATGTGGGCGATCTGCTTCTTGACGCCGCGCAGCATGGTCTGGCGGCTGGACAGGTCAGAGGAGATCTGCTGCTTGGTCGCGGAGCGCTGGGCGACCAGCGTCTTGGCCTGCCGGCCTTCGGTGAGCAGCTCGACGCGCCGCTGCGAGATCTGCTTCTTCAGCGCTTCGATGGTGCTGACCGTGGCGCTGTCGCTCTGGCCGACCTGGCGCATGGCCGTGACTTCGGTCACGAGGTTATCGAAGCTGCGCGTCGACAGCAGCACGTCGAGCACGCTGGCCTTGTCCTGCTTGTACATCGAGACGATGCGCTGGGTGAGGAGCTGGCGGGCGACCAGCAGGTTGTAGCGCGCGATGCTCAACTGCTGCTGGTTGCGGTGGATCTTGCCCTCGACGGTGGCGAGCTTCTGGTTGGCGGCGTCGTAGGCCTCGACCGCGAACTCCATCTTGGTGTTGAGCGCCGAGACCTCCTGGGAGATCCGGGCCGCCTGGGCCTTCTTCTGGGCGATCGTCGCGCCCGAGGCGAACCCCGGCACGATCGCGCAGAAGATCAGGGATGCGAGAAAGACGGAGAGTGCTGGGACGAGTAGCCTGCGCTGCTGCATGCCGTCGCCTCCTTTCGGGACCCACGATCGGTGCCACGAGCCCCTGAGGTGCGCGCGTGATGTTCTGCGCATCGTTTCGTCGGAGCCTGCACCCTGACTGGGCACAAGCTCGGGGACCCTACCACACGTCCACGGCTCGTTCAACCTGACTCAGGCGGCCTGGCCTTTCGCCTGACATCGGCCGGCGGCCGCCGTCGCTTGAGCCCGCGGCGATACCGGACGTGACCGGCTTGTGCCGCGCGCCTACGCTAGGGAGAGTTCGCCTCGCGGCGCGCTCCACCTGCCCGTCGCGGCGAAAAGGGCGGGTCATCGAAGTACGGTACGGGCGCTCGAGAGGGCGGCGAGGAGTCTCTTTGGTGTCTGCGGGGCCCGGAATGGTCACGCCGACGTCGCGGGGACTGGGCCCCGCCGACGTCCGGCTCAGCCCGGAGCGGTGCCGGTGGGCGAGAACGACACGACGCGGTTGCGCCCCAGGCGCTTGGCCACGTGCATCGCCCAGACCGCCTTGTCGAGGAGCTCTTCCTTGGTGCGGCCGTCGCTCGGGAAGGTGGAGACGCCGATGCTGACTGAGAGCGGCTCGAGACTCGGGCTGATCTTCGTCTCGAAGACCCGCCGGCGGATGCGCTCGGCGACATCGGCGGCGCCGGCCGCGTCGGTGCCGATCAGGGCGACCACGAACTCCTCGCCGGCGTAGCGCGAGGCGAGGTCGATGTGGCGGATGGAGCGTTCGACGATGTGGGCGGTGGCGCGCAGGGCGTCGTCGCCGGCGGCGTGGCCGAGCGTGTCGTTGAACGCCTTGAACGCGTCGAGGTCGCAGAACAGCAGCGAGAGGGGCGCTCCGAGCTCGTCGCTGCGCCGCAGCTCCTCGCTCAGGCGCTCGTGAAGGTAGCGGTGGTTGTAGAGGCCGGTCAGCCCGTCGGCGATGGCGTCGATCTCGGCGCGGTTCGAGTGGACCGTCGCCGAATGCAGGATCGAGGCCAGCGTCTCCTTGCCGGCCGGGCGCAGACCGCCCTGCTGGGCGCCGACGAAGGGCGGCAGGCTGGCGGCCACCACGGCCACCACGTCGCCGCGGCGATCGCGGATGGGCGCGATGCCGGTCACCCACACGCCGAACTGGTCGGCGAACAGTGCGTTCACCCTGGGCTGCTCGCCGGCGAGCACCCTGGGCAGCACCTGAAGGACCTCGTCGGGGGCCACGTCGGTGCCGAGCGGCGCGTGCTCCGCGGGGTCTTCCTCGGCGTCCACGATCAGCGCGAAGCGCCGGTCGAAGCGGGCCTGGGTGGCGAGGCGCATGGTCGGAGGGTTGGCGTCGCGCACCTCGCGCAGCAGCGCGGCGATCTCGGCGTAGTCGTCGCCCGTCTCGTCCTGCCGGCGGCGCAAGCGCAGGTGCCGGTCGGCGTCGATGCGCGCCGCCGCCTGCGCGGCCACGTCGTCGGCCTGGCGGCGGCGCGTCTCGAGCTCGCCGAGCACGTCGAGGAAGGCGTCGGTGATGGCCGGGTCGAACTGCAGGCCGCGGCAGCGCCGCAGCTCGTCGAGGCAGCCGTCGGCGTCCAGCGCCTGGCGGTAGGGCCGGTGGAACGACATGGCGTCGTAGGAATCGACCACGCACATGACACGCGCCGCCAGCGGGATCTCCTCGCCGCTCAGGCCGTCCGGGTAGCCGCCGCCGTCCCAGCGCTCGTGATGGTGGCGCACGCCCAGGACCAGGTCTTCGTCGAACAGCGTGCGGATGATGTCGGCGCTGAGCACCGGATGCTGGCGCATCTGGTCCCACTCCTCGGAGTTCAGCATGCCGGGCTTCAGCAGGACGCGGTCGGAGATGCCGATCTTGCCGATGTCGTGCAGGTAGGCGGCCTCTTCGGCGCCGCGGACGCGCTCCTCCGTCCAGCCCAGGCGCGAGCCCAGCAGCACCATGTAGGCCGACACACGGGCGGCGTGGCCCAGCGTGTAGACGTCCTTGGCGTTCAGGGCTGCGCTGAGCGCCTTGAGGTTGCTCAGGTGCATCGCCTTGACGTCTGCGTAGAGGCGCGCGTTCTTGACCGCGAGGGCGAGCTGGGTGCTCACGCGCTCCAGCAGCCTGGTGTCGAGCGTGTCGAAGGCGTCGGACCGCGGATCGTGCAGGATGAGACCGCCGGCGAGACGGTCGTCGAGCGTGAGCGCGACCAGGACGGTCGTGCCGTCCGCGACGAGCTCGGGGTGTCCGACGGCCAGCGGGTTGTCGCGGGGCCCGCGCAGGACGGTGACCGGCCGGTCCAGCAGGGCCTCGCGGAACTCTCGCGGCGCTTCGGCGACGGGCAGACCCTCGAGCACGTCCACGAAGGGACGCTCGGTCGCGTCGGCGTGCACGACGTGCAGGCGATCGTCGTCGACTAACACCATGACGCTGGTCTCGAAGGGCAGGAGCTCGCGAAGGTGGGCGGTCGCCGCCCGGGCGATCTCGCCGACGTCGAGACTGGCGGCCGCCTCGCGGGCGATCGAGTTCAGCATCTCGGTCTCGCGGTTGGTGGCCGCCATGGTGTCGTAGAGATCGGCGTTGTCGATGGCCAGCGCCGCCACCCGGCAGATCGCCGCCGCCGTGCCCACTTCCTGCTCGCTGAACGTGCGCTCGCGGCGCGTCTCGACCAGGTCGACCAGCCCGATCACGCGCTCGTTGACCAGCAGCGGCACGGTCAGCCAGCTCCTGTAGACGTGCCCGTGGTCGGCCGTCCGGCCCGCCTCGATCAGGCGTGGGTCGGGCGTGGCGACCACCACCGGCTCGCGGGTCTCGAAAGCCCGTCGCAACGTGGGGTGCGCGGCCAGATCAAGGGTCGTGCCGATCGCGGCCTCGTCGACCGTGCGGCCGACCAGGCTCATGAGGCGGTAGGTCGAGCCGTCGCCGCGCACGAGGTCGATGTCGCAGTCGGGCACGTCGACGGCGGCGCAGAGGCGCCGTCCGACCTTGAGCAGCGTGTCTTGCAGGTCGAGAGACGACGAGAACTCGAGGCCGGCCTCGGTCATGAGCGTCATGCGTCCGGCGGTCTGCTCGATCTCGGCGTGCAGCGCCGCGTTGGCGAGTGCCTGGGCGGCGACCTGGGCGAGGCCGTGCAGCACCGGCACGTGCGTGAAGTCGCGCTCGCGTTCGTCGAACACCTCGGCAAAGCCCACCACCTCGGCGCCCGTGATGAGCGGGATCACAAGACCGGAGCGATACCCGAAGCGCCGCCACTCGGCGCGCTCCACTTCGCTGGCGCGCTCGTCGGAAGCCATGTCCGAGACGACGACCGGCTGGCGGCGCTCCATGGCGAGGCGGGTGATGTTCATGTCGGCGAGGCGGTAGACCGTGCCGGCGAACGCGGGGTCGGCCGCGTCGTCGGCCTCGATGCTGGCGAGGCCCACTTCGATCTCGCCCCCGAAGGAGTAGATGTCGCAGCAGGTCGCGCCGGCCGCGCCGCGCATGCGGGTGGCCACCGAGCGCAGCACGTCGTCCATCTCGAGGCTGGCGCCGAACTCGAGGCCGGCGTCGACGAGCTGGCGCAGCTCGCGGTTGCCGTCTTCGAGGCGGCCGAGCAGGAGCGCCTTCTCGAAGGCGCCGGCCAGGAGCTGGCCGATGCTGCGCATGAAGTCGAGATGCTCGGCGTAGGTGCGCTCACGCGTGTCTTCGATGTCGATCACGGCGATGGTCCTGCCGTCGACGACGAGCGGGATGGACAGGCTGCTCTTCAGGCCCCAGCGCTCGTACCAGTCGATCTCGTAGTCCAACAGCCGGGGATCGTCGGGCGAGCCGATGACCCAGGGCTTGCCCTCCGCCAGGGCCGCGCTGAAGCCGGGGTAGTGCGACAGCGGCGCCCGCCAGCCGTTGTCTACGTCGTTGAAGCCGTCGGGCCCGACGCTGACGAGCTGCACGAGCTCGTCGCCGTCGATCTCGTACACCTCGCAGTAGGTGGCCTGCAGGGCGACGAACAGCCGCAACGCCACGAGGCGCAGCAGCTCCGTGATGTCGGCCACCGTGGCGACGAGCTCACCGAGCGTCACCAGGTCGCGCAGGGCGGCGTTGCGCTGCTCGAGCTCGCGCAGCAGCAGGGTGTTCTGCGTGGTCCGGGCCAGCACCGGCGCGAAGCCCCGCAGGAAACCGGCGAACTCGCCGTAGTCGCGCGGTCTGGTGTCGAAGATGTCGAGAAAGCCGATGGGTTCGCCGTCGACCTCGAGCGGCACGCAGATCTCGCTCTCGTACTCGAACTCGGCGTAGCGCGCGCGCTCGTGGGCGGAGAGTCGAGGGTCGTCCGGCGAGGCGATGATGAGCACCTCGTGCCGGGCGAGGGAGCCGGCGCTGGCGGGAAAGTCGCGGATGTCGCCCGTCCAGCCGAGCCAGGGGTCGATCAGGCCGGCGCGGTCGAAGCCGGCCAGCAGCTCGATGCGCTCGCCCTGCAGCGAGTAGAGCTCGCAGGTGTCGGCGTCGAGCGTCTCGATCAGTCGCGACCCCAGGGAGCTGAACGTGGCCTTCACGTCGGCGGCCCCCGGCACCATCGCGCCGAGCTCCACGAGCTCGCTCATGAGTCTGTTCTGGCGCTCGAGGTCGAGGTCGCGCTCGGCGAGTGTCTCTGTGAGGGCCGCGACCTGGCGACGGAGCGCGGCGACGGTATCGGCGCCGGTCTGCCCGGCGTCATCGCCGCCGGGCCCGGAACCGCCGCGCTCGCTGCCGTCCCTGCCGCCGCGCTCGCCGCCGCCGCCGGGCGTCTCGAGCGCGCCGTTGCGGCGGGCGGCGATGATGGCCATGATGTCGGCGCGCACGTACCGGCGATGGCCGCCGGCGCTGCGGTACGAGGGCAGCACGCCGTCGTCGCTCCAGCGCCGCACGGTATTGCGACTCACGCCGAGCAGTGCGGCTACGTCGCAGACGCGCAGCCAGTCAGTGCCGCCGCCCGGGGTCGTATCGGGTGTCTCTCGTGTCACGTCCTGACTCTATCGGCGGCAGGCCCGGAGAGGTTAACCAAAGTTCCCAACCCTAGGCTCTCCCGAGTCTCTCCCAAAGCTCCCACAAGGCCCCCGCAGGGCTCCCACAAGGCCCCCACAGGGCTCCCTCGACGCCCCCACCCGAAAGCTCCCGGCCCGTTTGGAGCGCCCGCCCGCCTTGGCCGCGCGCGCGGACAGATGATAGCTTGGCGGCGACGAGATCACAGACCTTCAGTCCCGACCTTGGGGCGGCGAGCGAAAGGGGCGCGACTCATGGAGCGCAGGGGAAGACTGGCCGGCAAGGTGGCCCTGGTCACCGGTGTGGCCAAGCTCGACGGCATCGGCTTCGCCACGGCGCGCGTGTTCGCCCAGGAGGAGGCGGCCGGCATCGCCGTGCTCGACATCGCCGAAGCCGTGCACGACTGCCCCGCTCACCTGGGCCCGAACTGCTCGAGCCACAGGGCCGATCTCACCAAGGCCGACGAGGTGCAGAAGGCCGTCGCCGAAGCGCTCGCCGCGCACGGCCGCATCGACGTCCTGGTCAACAACGCCGGCATGGTCGTCTTCGGTCAGGACGAGGATTTCGCCGCCTTCCAGGACATGAGCGAGCAGCAGTGGGACTTCGGTATCGCCATCAACCTGAAGAGCCAGTTCCTCGTCACACGGGCCGTGGTGCCTCACATGATCGAGCGCGGCTACGGGCGCATCGTCAACGTCTCGTCGGCGACCGGCCCCGTGGTCGCCAACCCCGAGGAGTCTGTGTACTGCGCTGCCAAGGCCGGCGTGTTGGGCCTGACACGCGGCCTGGCGCTCGACGTCGCCCGCCACGGCATCACGGTGAACGCGGTCGGCCCGGGCTGGG
Organism: uncultured Actinomycetes bacterium; assembly: GCA_963733255.1. Lineage (GTDB taxonomy): Bacteria > Actinomycetota > Thermoleophilia > UBA2241 > UBA2241 > Bog-752. The sequence continues at coordinate 72,997 of CAVTCH010000014.1, read as the reverse complement.
TGGCGACGGGCTCGCAGGCCGAGGGCGAGGACGTGGGCGGCGAGAACACGCCGCTCAAGCGTTCCGGCCGCCCCGACGAGATCGCTCGGCTGGTCTGCTTTCTGGCATCCGACGACGCCAGCTACATCACCGGGCAGCTCGTGGTGATCGACGGCGGCAACACGATCCAGGAGTACAAGGGCCCGAGCGAGCTGTACTACTGACGGCGGCGTCGAGGGGGTGGCCCATGAGCGCTGAGTTCGAGAACCGGGTCGTGCTGATCACGGGCGCGGCGGGGGGTATCGGCCGGGCGGTCGCCGGCCGCTTTCTGGCCGCCGGGGCCCAGGTCTTCGCGGCCGACCTGAACGGCGCGGCGCTGAAGACCCTGGTCGACCAGATCGGCGCCGCCCCGGGCGCCACGATCTACCCCATCGAAGCCGACGTCACCGCGGCCGGCGAGTGTGAGCGCATGGTCGCGGTGACGGTCGCCGGCGCGGGCCGGCTCGACGTGCTCGTGAACTGTGCCGGCGTCTGGGTCGAAGGTCCGAGCGAGACGATGACCGAAGCCGACTGGGACCGCGTCGTCTCGGTCAACCTCAAAGGCACGTTCTTCTGCTGCCGCTACGCCATCCCCGAGCTGCGCAAGACTCAGGGCTGCATCGTCAACGTCTCCTCCGAGGCCGGCGTGGTCGGCACGCCCGAGACCGCGATCTATACGGCCTCCAAGGGCGGCGTCAATCTGCTCACCAAGTCGCTCGCGCTAGAGCTCGCTCCCGACCTCGTGCGCGTCAACGCGGTCTGCCCGGGCGACGTCAACACGCCCATGCTGCGCTATCAGGCCGACACGTACGGCGGCGGCGACCCCGAGGGCTACCTGCGGCGGCTCCTCGGCAGCTACGCGCAGGGTGGACGCGCGCGGTTCATACGGCCCGACGAGGTGGCCGCGCTCGTGTGCTACCTGGCAGGAGAAGAAGCGGCGCCCATCACCGGCGCTCTCATGTCGATCGACTTCGGAACGAGCGCGGGCTACACCTACGCCTGAGCGTCCCTCGTACCGCTCGTCAAAGAGCAGGGAAGGAGCAAGTGTCCCAGATGGCAGACAGACCCTTCATCCATCCGTACATCCCCAACGCGGTGCCGGCCACCAAGGAGGCCATGCTGCGCGAGCTCGGGTTGGCGAGCGTCGAAGAGATCTACGCCGAGATCCCCGAGCGCCTGCGCTTCAAGGGCCGGCTCGACATTCCCGAGCCGATCCTTGCCGAGCGTGACCTGCGACGCCACGTCAAGGGCCTGCTCGACCGCAACACGAGCTGCGAGGACAACCTCAACTTCTGCGGCGCCGGCTGCTGGCAGCACTACGTGCCGGCGGTCGTCGACGAGGTCGTGAACCGGGCCGAGTTCCTCTCTGCCTACTGCGGCGGCAGCTACTCCGACCTGGGCAAATACCAGGCGCGCTTCGAGTTCAACAGCCAGCTCGGCGAGCTGCTCGACCTGGGCGGCGTGGCCAACCCGATCTACGACTGGGGCGACGTCGCCGGGCGCAGCTTCCGCATGGCCAAGCGCATCACCGGCCGGCCGCGTGTGCTGGTGCCAAAGACGATGAGCCCGATGCGGCTGGCCGAGGCGCGCACGCTCTGCCAGCCCGAGGTCATGCCCGACCACGTGGCGATCGAGCAGGTCGGCTACGACCCGGCCACCGGCGGCCTCGACCTCGACGACCTGCGCGCCCGGCTCGGCGACGACGTGGCCGCGGTCTACTGGGAGAACCCGGGCTACCTGGGCAACATCGAAGCCCAGGGCGCCGAGATCGTGCGCCTCGCGCACGAGCACGGCGCCCTCGCCATCGCCGGCGTCGACCCGATCACCCTCGGCGTGCTCACGGCGCCCGGCACCCTCGGCGCCGACATCGCCTGCGGCGACATCCAGGGCCTCGGCATGCACATGCACGCCGGCGCGGGCTGCGCCGGCTTCATCGCCTTCCGCGACGACGACCCGGTGTTCGCCGAGGAGTGTCCGCTCGAGCTCTACACGCTGCTCGAGACCGAGACGCCCGGCGAATGGCAGGTGGCCGAAGCGCTCGCCGAGCGCACCTCCTACGGCGCTCGCGAGCAGGGCAAGGACTGGGTCGGCACGGCCTCGGGCCTGTGGACGATCGGAGCGGCCGTCTACATGACGGTCATGGGCCCGCAGGGCTTCAGGGAGCTCGGCGAGACCTGCATCTCCCGTTCGCACTATGCCGCCCGGCGTCTGGCCGCGCTGCCCGGCGTCGAGGTGAAGCTCTCGCCGACCTTCTTCAAGGAGTTCGTCGTGAACTTCGACGGCGCCCACACGACCGTCGCCCAGGTCAACACCGGCCTCCTCGAGCACGCCATCTTCGGCGGCAAGGACCTGTCGAGCGAATTCCCCGAACTGGGCCAGAGCGCCCTGTACTGCGTCACGGAGTACCACAGCGAGGCCAACATCGTGGAGCTCGTGAGCGCCCTCAAGGAGGTGCTGTCATGAGCGAGGCAGCGAGCGCCGACGTGCAGGCCAGGCTCGAGCAACTGGGCCGGCTGCGCCGCGACGGCGGCGCGCTGCGCGACTACCACGCGCCGCGCTGGAACGAGCCCTTCATCATGGAGCAGAGCGTGCCCGGCGAGCGCGGTGTGTTCGTGCCGCTGGCCGAAGAGGAGGTCACGGCCGAGGTGGGCGATCCGCTCCAGTACGTGCCGACCGCGATGCGCCGCGCCGCACCGCCCGATCTGCCCGAGATCTCGCAGCACCAGGCGCTGCGCCACTACCTGCGGCTCTCGCAGATGACGCTCGGTATGGACCTGGGCTCGGACATCTCCGAAGGCACCTGCACCATGAAGTACAGCCCCAAGCTCCACGAGGAGCTCGTGCGCTACCACAAGCACGCCGACCTGCACCCATGGCAGGACGAGCAGACGCTCCAGGGCCTGCTGCAGATCGTCTACGACTGCGGCGAGTACCTCAAGGCGATCTCGGGCATGCAGGCCATCACCCTGCAGCCCGGCGGCGGCTCGCACGCCGTCTACACAAACGCCTGCGTGATGCGGGCCTACTTCGCCGCCCGCGGTGAGCTCGGCCAGCGCGACGAGATGATCACCACGATCTTCTCGCACCCGTGCGACGCGGCGACGCCCGCGGTGGCCGGCTTCAAGGTCATCACGGTCATGCCCGACGACAACGGCTACCCCGACCTCGAAGCCTTCAAGGCGGCCGTCAGCGAACGCACCGTGGGCTGCATGATCACCAACCCCGAAGACACCGGCATCTACAACCCGCAGATCGACAAGTACGTCGAGGTGCTCCACAAAGCCGGCGCCCTGGCCTTCACCGACCAGGCCAACGCCAACGGCATCCTGGGCTTTGCGAGAGCCCGCGACGCCGGCTTCGACGCCTGCCATTTCAACCTGCACAAGACCTTCTCGAGCCCGCACGGCTGCGAAGGTCCGGCGACCGGCGCCTACCTCGTCGGCGAAACGCTGGCGCCCTATCTGCCGACGCCGATCGTCGTCAGGTCGGGTAACGGCTACCACCTCGACTACGACCGGCCCGAGTCGATCGGCCGCGTGCGCGGTTTCCTGGGCAACTGGATGGGCGTACTGCGCGCCTACGCCTGGATCCGCAACCTCGGTCCCGACGGCCTGCGCGAGGTCGCCGAGATCAGCGTGCTCAACAACAACTACCTCGACCGCCTGCTCATGGGCGTGCGGGGCGTGAGCCGGCCGTACGCCGAAGGCCACCGGCGGCTCGACCAGGTGCGCTACAGCCTCGAGACCCTCAAGGAGGAGACCGGCGTGGGCACCGAGGACGTGCGCGACCGCATGGTCGACTTCGGCATCCAGAGCTACTGGATGAGCCATCACCCCTGGGTCGTGCCCGAGCCCTTCACACCCGAGCCGTGCGAGACCTACTCGAGGGCCGACCTCGACGAGTGGGCCGCCGTCATAAAGAAGGCCAGCGACGAAGCCTACGCCGACGCCGCCCTGGTCAAGTCGGCGCCGCACAGCTCCAGCTCGGCCCGCATGAAGGGGCTCGACGCGCTCGAGGACGCGAGTCGCTCACCCCTGACCTGGAGGGCATACAGACAAAGAAAGGCCGCACGTGGGTAAGCTCCCGGCGCGAGTCCGTCGTAAGCCGACACAGGGGGTACCGGAGATGCAGACGAAGACCAAGGTAGGCGGAGCGGTGGGAGGGCTCGCCGCCCTCATGGCGATGGTAGCCGCGGTGATCGCCTTCATCGTGTTCGTGATGGTCGCGCTGACGGCGCTGGCCGCGGTGGCCGCCGCGATCGTGGCCTACCTCAAGCGCGATACCTGGACCAAGCCGGCGTACAACTGGACGAAGGACAAGAGCGGCCAGGTGGTCACGCCGGCCTACCACTGGGCCCGCGACAAGAGCGGCAGGTGGAGCCGGACGCCCTGGTCGGCCGGCGACGGGTCCGACCCCGAGATGGCCGCGGCGCCCGACAAGGCCGCCGACTGAAGGCGGCGCCATCCGGCGGTCCCCGGCGCACCGGCGCGGCAGATCCCGGTGAGCCGGCGGCGTCGATCCCGATGGGCGGGCGGCGATGATACCGGTGGTCGGCGGCGGGGCGGCGAGGGCCAGAAGGCCCTCGCCGCCCCGCCGCCGTTTACGCTCCGGCTGTCGCCCGCGGCGTCCATAGGTCACAATGGACCGGTCATGAGCACGCGACAGCCGGACAAGCGCACACGTAGACCTGCCGGGGCGTCCCGCAAGGGCGCGCAGGCGCGGGCCGTTTCGGCGACCCGCGCCCTGCTCGTCACGGTCGTGCAGATCGTCATGCTGGCCATCCTGGTGGGGGCCGTCCTGTGGGCCGTCGAGATCCTGGTGACCGCGGTCGTGCGGCCGGGGTGGCTGCACTTCCCGGCCCTGAATGCGTATGTGGCCTTCGCTCTGGCCGTGGCGACCAACGTCCTCCTGCTCGTCCTGGCGCTCAACGCGACCTATCTGCGCGACCGCCTGATCGCCGCCGACCGGCAGGGGACGATGCTGCTCGTCGTCTGGGCATGCGGCGCGGCGGCCATCATCATCGGGCTGGTCGGTACGTTCGGGCTCGGCGCCTACATCGCCGCCCTGGTCCTGCCCGCGGCGATGGCCTTCGTGCTCATCGGGCTGGTCTCGCCGGGGCTGTTCAGGCGACCGCTCGACGTTTCGGCGGCCGACGACGACAGCGCCGGCGGCTCCGGCGAGCACGGCCGGCAGCGTCGCGGCGGCCGAACGAGGCGCTGACCGTCATGGCCGACACAGGCGACGTGCGATCGGTCTCGCCACCCCCGGCGCAGTCGGCTCCGGCGCAACCGCCGACCCCCGACCGAGCCGCACCGCCGGCGCAACCGCCGACCCCAGGGCGTGCCGCACCGCAGACCTCCGACCGTGCCGCGCCGCCGCCGCCGACCTCCGATCGCGTCGCGCCGCCGACACAGCCTCCGGTGAAGGGGCGCGCCGCCCGCGGCGGCTCTGCCGCGACGACCTACAGGGTCGAACGACCTCGCAAGGCGGGGCCGCTGGCGATTGCGGCGAAGGCCGTGCTCACGCTCGTCTTCGTGGCCACCGCCACTGTCTGCGCCTACCGCGCCGCCGTGCCGGCGGCGACGCCTCACGACCACATCCCCGCCACCCTCCTTGCGGCCGGGTTCGCCGGCGCGGCGCTGACGGCGACGGTCCTCGCGGTCGCGGCCGTCTTCTGGGTGCTGCGCGGCGCGCGCTTCGCCGACAACCTGGTGTTCGCCATCGTCTGGCCCATCGCCACCGTGCTGATGGTGATCCTTGCCGGCGCGTCGGCGGTTCCCCAGCACTACCTGCAGGCCCACTATCTGCTGGTGCCGGGGGGTGTTGCCGCGGCGGCCATGATGATCGCCGTCGCCTGGGTGTACAACCGGCCCCCCGGGCGCTGACCCGGCCCGTGGATCTGAGGCGGCCCGCTCGTGTCGGGTGAGAAGCGGCGCCGGCTCGGCCTGATCGTCAATCCCGTGGCCGGGGTCGGTGGCAGGGTCGGGCTCAAGGGCAGCGACGGCCTGGAGATCGTGCGCCAGGCCCTGGCGCTCGGCGCGGTGCGCGAAGCGCCCCACCGCGCCGAGCTGGCTCTCGCCCGCCTGGCTCGCCTGCGCGAGTACATCGAGATCGTCACCTGCCCCGGAGAGATGGGCGAGGCGGAAGCCCGCGCCTGCGGGTTCGAGCCGGTCGTGCTCGAGGGCGTGAGCGGCGCGAACGGCGCGAGCGGTGCGCCCGATGCGAACGGCGCGCTCGGTGCGACGGGCCGAAGCGGCGACGGACCTCACGTCGGGTTGCCCGACGGCACGCCGCTCACGACTGCCGACGACACTGTGGCGGCGGCGCGCGCTCTGCGAGACGGGGGTGTCGACCTGCTACTGTTCGCCGGCGGCGACGGCACCGCTCGCGACGTCTGCCGGGCGCTCGGGGCCGGCGCTGAGCTCCCCGTTCTCGGCGTGCCGGCCGGCGTGAAGATCCACTCGGCGGTGTACGCCACGACCCCGGCGCGAGCCGGCGAGCTCGCCGCGCTGTTCCTGCACGAGCGCCCCGCCGCGGTCCGTCTGCGCGAATCCGAGGTGATGGACATAGACGAGGACGCCTTTCGCCACGACCGCGTCTCGGCCCGCCTCTACGGCTATCTGCAGGTGCCCTACGAGCGCTCCATGGTGCAGGGCGCGAAGGCCGGCGGCGTCGCCGGCGACGCCGCCGTGCTGCACGCCATCGCCGCCGATGTCGTCGGCGGGATGGCGCCGGGAGTCGTCTACCTGCTCGGACCCGGCACCACCACGCGCGCCGTGGCCGAGACGCTCGGCGTCGAGAAGACGCTGCTGGGCGTGGACGCCGTACGTGACCGGCGCCTGATCGGCGCCGACCTGAGCGAGCGGGAGATCCTCGAGATCATCGCGGCGGCGGGGCTGTCGGCGAGCGCGCCCGTGGCGTCGGCGTACGCGCGCGCGGCGAGCGCGTCCGCGCCCGCGGCGTTCTCGCCCGCGAGGGCGGCAGTGAGCGGGTCGCCGACGCCTGAGGGCGCGCCGGTGCGTATCGTCGTCACCGTGATCGGCGGCCAGGGCCACATCTTCGGGCGCGGCAACCAGCAGCTGAGCGCCGCGGTGATCGACAGTGTCGGCCCCGGGAACGTCATCGTGGTGGCCAGCCAGACCAAGCTGCTGTCGCTGCGCGGCGGTCCTCTGCTGGTCGACTCGGGCGACCCGTTGCTCGACGCGCGGTTCTCGGGCTATCTGCGCGTGGTCACCGACTATGGCCGCCGCACCATGTACAGGGTCGCCGGCGTCGGCGCTTCGGTGTAGGGCCGCCGATCGACTGCGTGGTCGCCGCTCAGGCAGGCGTGACTTCGTGACGCGCCTAGTACCGCCGATCGATTTCGTCACCGCCGCTCAGGCTGGCGCGAGTGCGCTACGCGCCTGGGCCGGCGTGACTGCGTTGCGCCCCTAGCAGTCCTTGAGGCGCGCGAGGGCGTCGCCGATCATGGTCTGCACCATGGCGAGGGCGCCGTCGACGTCGAAGGCGGGGTCGAGGGCCGCCTGCAGGCCGATGCCGTCCTCGATGGCCACCAGGACAGAGCCGATGGCGGCGAGCTCGCGCCGCCGCTCGTCGCTGACCTTGCCGCCCTCGTTCGCCCCGCCGCCGGTCGCGTCGTCACCTTCGGCCGGCTCGCTGACGCCGGCCATCTCGAGGGTGAGCTCGCGATAGTCGTCGTACAGGACGGCGATGCGGCGCGCCAGCTCCGGCTCGCGCAGGGCGGAGACGATCAGCTCGAAGAAGTCGTGCTGTGACTGGACGTCGTCGGCTTCGCGCTTGATCCAGTCGAGAAAGGTAGGCAGGCTGCCACCCGGGCCGGCGAGCCCGTAGACCGACACCGCGAGGTCGTGGAACAGCGAGTCGAAGAGGATGGTGACGAGGCCGGCGCGGCTGGTGAAGTGGTAGGGGATGAGCGTGCGGCTCACGTTGGCTTCGTTGGCCACCGCCTCGATCGTCAGGCCTTCGAGACCGCGCTGGGCGAGCACTCGCCGGGCCGCCTCGAGGATGCTGCGCGCCGTGGGCGGCAGCGACTCCATGGGGTGGTCGCGCGGCAGTCCCGGCGCCCACTGGCCGGGCGTCGTGGTGCTCAGCCGGGGCCGGCCCCGCGGCCTGCGGGGCGACCCGGAAGACTGATTTTCTTGGCTTGACAATTCAGGGCCCTGTACTAGCGTCGACGACATTCGTGCGCCCGGGGAGGCGTTGTTCATCCCCACAAGTAGGGCGGGCCACGCACCTTGTGCCTGACTCGCACACGTGACAAGGAGTGTAACGCATGAAGGTTCTCATCGTCGGTACAGGCGGCGTCGGCGAGTCCATGGCCGCCATCGCCAAACGGCGCGACCCCAACAAGGGCTGGCTCGAGAAGATGGTCCTGGCCGACTACGACCTGGCCAAGGCGCAGTCGATCTCCAAGCGTCTCGGCGAGGACAGGTTCCCGGCCGAGAAGGTCGACGCGAGCAACCCCGACGAGGTCGCCGCTCTGGCCGCCAAGCACGGCGTCGACATCATCTGCAACCTGGTCGCCCCCGAGTTCAACCCGCAACTCCTGCAGGCGGCCCTCAAGGCCAAGACGCACTACCTCGACACCGCCATGACCGTCTCCGAGCCGCACCCCGAGGGCAAGATCGGCCCGACCGGCGTCATGCTCGGCGACAAGGAGTTCCCGCTCAGCCCCGAGTTCGACAAGATCGGCAAGCTCGCCTTCGCCGGCTTCGGCGTCGAGCCCGGCATGGCCGACTACTTCGCCCGCTACGCCGCCGACCACATGTTCGACGAGATCGAAGAGATCGGCATCCGCGACGGTTCCAACCTCGAGATCCCGGGCGCCAAGGGCATCAGCTTCGGCTTCTCCATCTGGACGACGATCGAAGAGTGCACCCAGCCGGCCATCATCTGGGAAAAGGACAAGGGCTGGTACACGGTCGAGCCGTTCGCCGAGATCGAGCCGTTCTTCCTGCCTGAGGGCATCGGCACCGTCGAGATCGCCCACGTCGAGCACGAAGAGGTCGTCTGCCTCGGCCGCAGCTCGCACCTGCTCAAGGGCAACAAGAAGGCCACCTTCAAGTACGCCCTGGGCGACGAGTTCATGGCCGCCATCGACATCTTCAAGTCGACCAACATGGACAAGAAGACCCCGATCAAGGTGAAGGGCGTCGAAGTGGCGCCGCGCGACGTGATCGCCGCCGCCGCTCCCGACCCGAATGAGATCGGCAAGAAGTACGTCGGCCAGACGGCCGCCGGCACATGGGTCAAGGGCAAGAAGGACGGCATGACCCGCGAGGTCTACCTGTATCAGATCGCCGACAACGCCGAGTGCGTCGCCAAGTACGGCACCCAGGTCGTCACCGCACAGACCGCCTTCACGCCGGTCATCACCCTCGAGCTGCTCGCCACCGGCAAGCTCGCCGGCTACAAGGGCAACCCCTCGACGGGCGTTCATGTGCCCGAGGAGTTCTCGGCCGACGACTACGTGGCCCTCATGCCCGCCTACGAGTTCCCGGGCGGCCTGCTCGAGATGGACGCCGAGTACAAGCGCCATCAGGACCACCAGGCGATCATCTCCGCCGCCAACGCACTGCAGGCGGCCGCCAAGTAAGACGGCGCAAGCCGACACCACACAGCCCGACACCGCACGCGAGCGCCGGGGGGGTAGCGTGCAAGGGGCGGGGCGCCGAAAGGCGCCCCGCCCCTGCTTTTTTCGGCGACGCCACACGGCGCCCCACCGGCGGTTCTTCTGACGCCGCTTCGTCCGGCGGCGGCGCAGGCGGGCGCGTCTCCGGTATGGGCGACGGCCAGGGCTCAAGGACGGGCCGCCGTGGCACGATGACAGTCACCGGAACGAAGGCGGCGACGGAAGGCGGGGTCATGACGACGAGAGGCCTTGTGAGGCGCACCTCTGTGAAGCCGGCGCCTGCACGGCAAGTCCCGACCCGCCGTGCCGTCGCACTCCTGTCGGCGGCCGTCGCCGCGCTCCTTGTGACCGGCGTGCTGCTCGGGCTCTCGGCGGTCCCCGCCGCCCACGCCGCGACCAGCGGCGTCGAGAAGGGCGTGTCGTACACCGGCTACTGGTCGACGAGCTACGACGGCAGCGCCGCCCGAACTTCGCTGCGTGAGCTGCGCGCCACGGGCGCGACGTGGGCGATGGTCCTGGTCACGGTCTACCAGGACGACGTCGACTCGACGACCATCAGCCGTACCGAGCCCAACACCCCGACCGACCCTTCGCTGACCAGCATCATCGCCTACGCCCACAAGATCGGGCTGAAGGTGATGCTCAAGCCGCAGCTCGACCTGCTGAACGATCCGTCGCACTGGCGCGGCCAGATCGGTCCCGACTTCACCGACGCGGACTGGACGGCCTGGTTTGCCTCTTACGACGAACAGATCGTGCACTACGCCCAGCTCGCGACCGACACCGGCTGTCAGCAGTTCAGCGTGGGCTGCGAGCTCGATTCGACCGTGGGCCACGAAGCCGCCTGGCGGCAGGTCATAGCCGACGTGCGGGCCGTCTACAAAGGCAAGCTCACCTACGCCGACGACCAGATCTCGAGCGACCCGGGCGCCGTCGCGTGGTGGGACGCCGTCGACCTGATCGGCCAGGACGCCTACCCGACCCTGACGACCAGGCTGCACCCCACGGTCGCCCAGCTCGCGACCGGCTGGGCGCACTACTACCGGCTGCTGCTGCGGCTGCACCGGCGCTTCGACAAGCCCGTCATCTTCACCGAGATCGGCGTGCGCAGCGTCGTCGGGGCGGCCCGTGCGCCCTGGGACTGGCAGAGCTCGGGGAAGGTCGACCTGGTCGGCCAGCAGCGCTGGTATCAGGCCGCGCTCAAGACCTTTGCCGCGCGCTCCTGGATGAAGGGCCTCTTCATCTGGCAGTGGTACACCGACCCGACGGTCGGCGGTCACCACGACGACAGCTACACGCCGCACGGCAAGCCGGCCGAGGCCGTGCTGCGCCTGTGGTACAAGCAGCGGCTGCGGTAAGGGACACAGGCGGCCCGGCGCCGCGCACGGCGGCTCTCGACGCCGGCGAGCTTTGACGCCGGCGAGGGGTCTGCCGTACTGTTGGGCGGCCAGTCGCCGGCGCATCCGGGACGATGATCCCGCGAGCGTCGTGCACGCAGCCCATGGGCCGCGGGCGTTTGCTACTGGAGTGGAGCGGCTTCCGGTCCGGTGACCGGCGCGGTCTTCAAAACCGTCTGCGGGGCGGTGCTCCCGTCCTGGGTGGGTTCGACTCCCATGCCGTTCCGCCACTGATTTGCAGGGATTTTGCGGTCCTCACCCGCTGCGGCCTGCGCCACTCACTGATGCGCTCGTGACGTCGGGAGCACTACAATCGCCGCCACGATCACGCTCACGAAAGCGGGCAAATACCGCTTCAGGGCGACCACGACCGCGTCGGCGAAGTGGGCCGCGGCCACCAGTGGCTTCAGCAGGACACTGACGGTCAGGTAGTCACGCGCCCGGCGGGTACGCCGTTGAACGCGTCTTCGGGATTTGCGTTGAACTCCTCTTCCGTGAGGCGACGGACCAGAATCAGCGACCTCATGTAGCGAGCGGGCTTGACGTGGCGACGATCGATCTTCTCGTCGCTCTCCCGGAAGTACACGTGCTCGCGCTCGACAACCCTGAACGGCGAGAGCTTGCCGCCCCAGGCAAATGCCTGCTCCTTGGTGTCGCCCGTCACGTTCCTCGGCAGGAGAAGCATATCCCCGACCTGCGGAAGAGGGGGTGCGGGGGGGAGGTACTCGAGCGCACCATCGAAGGTGAAGGGTGGACGTTTGCCACCCGGCTCCAGCAGCCACACCTCGACGACCTCGCTGTAGTTCGTCTTGCTCGGCACTTCTGCCTCCTCGATCCGACTCCCTTGGCGAGAGTATAGATCGGTCAGGAGGAGCCGGGCGCCTCCCGGCACGTCACGGCGGTGATGATCACGGGCCCGGCCGGTTCCTGGGCCGACCTCACGGCCGTCCACGTCGAGCCGCCGTCGCTGGTCGCGAGCAGGGCGAGCTGGTGCAGTACGCCCCAGCCGTGGTGGGTGTCGCCCGATGCCACTCTGCCGAGCACCGATTGCGGGTGCACGACCGCCCAGCCGTGCCTGGTGTCGCCAAAGGAGACCGCGCCGAGCTCCCAAGAGGGGTTCAGGGCGATGAGCGTCCAGCTCTTGCCGCCGTCGCTCGTGCGGTAGAGCACTCCTCTGTCTCCCGCGACCCAGCCATGCCGCGCGTCGACGAACGACACGCTGTTCAGGCAGTCGGTCGTCCCGGTGAGCTGCGTCGTCCAGTGCGCGCCGCCGTCGCTCGTGGCCATGATGAACCCCGGCTTGATGTCGGCGCTGCCCGTACCGCCCACCGCCCAGCCGTGCCGGGCGTCGCTGAAGGTCACCGCCTTCAGGTGGTAGCCGCTCGAAATCGTTCGTTGCGCGCGCCAGTGCGCGCCGCCGTCGGCAGTGACGAGGATGGCCTTGCTGCCCACCGCCCAGCCGTGCCGGACGTCGCTGAAAGCGACGGCGGAGAGCGCATCCGGACCGGCGTACTGGCTCCTCCACGTTCTGCCGCCGTCGGTCGTGGCGAGGATGAGGCCCGACGCCCCGTTGCCGGCGAACCCCACGGCCCAGGCGTGCCGGGCGTCGGTGGCCGCGACGCGCAGCAGGCAGACCGCCGCCGCCTCCCTATGCTGCACCGTCCAGCCGGCGCCGCCGTCAGAGGTAGCGAGCACGAGCCCCGCCTTGCCCACCGCCCAGCCGTGCCGGGCGTCGGCGAAGGCGACGCCGAACAGGACCTGCGAGAAGGGGTCGCCGGTCGCCACTCGATGGCTCGTCGTCCACGTCGCGCCGCCGTTCGCGCTCGTGACCACGAGCAGCGGCATGCCGACGGCCCACACCTGGGCGCCGAGCCTTGCCGGCGGAGGCGGTCCGGGGGTCTGCAGCGCGCCGTAGGGGTTCGGGGCGTCGCGACCCGACCCGCAGCCCGCCGCCAGCAGCGCTGTCAGAAGGACGCAGACGACCGGCCACCTTCCGCACATGCGCTTCACGTAAGAGTCCCCTCGATGCCTTCGGTCGGGTCATCGGCACGTGACACGGCTCGCTTGACCGCCGAGATGGTAGGCTGACCACATGAGCACGCGCTTCGACGGCAGCACAGCAGAGAGGGCGGTCTGTGACCGGCCCCTGGACTGCCACTGCTGGACGCTCGAGCCCCTCTTTCACATCTGAGACCCACCCGCGCCGAGCCGCGCCGTGCTCCGCCCTGCCTCGTCTCGCTTCGCTTCGTCGAAGGTCGACCTGGCCGCGGAGCAGTAGAGAGATCCCCAGACCCTGTGTGAACGAAGAGGAGTGACGACCATGACAGATCCCGACGCGAAGGGCCTCCGGCTGCAGGCCGGCTTTCTGAGCGACGAGGACAAGCAGACGATCTACGACGCGGCCCTGGAGATCTGCGCGACGGTGGGCATGCGGGTCCATCAGCCGGCCGCGCTCGAGCTGCTGCGGGCGGCCGGCGCCGAGGTCGGGGGCAACGATCTGGTGCGGCTGCCCGCCGGCCTCGTCGAACAGGCGCGCGCGACGGCGCCGGCGGTCGTGGCCGTCTTCGACCGCGAGGGCGCGCCGGCCATGCAGCTCGGCGGCCGGCGCAGCTACTTCGGCACCGGCTCTGACCTCATGAACGTCTACGATCTGCAGAGCGGCGAGCGACGCCTCGCCGGGCTCGCCGACGTCGCCCTGGCCGCCCGCCTGTGCGATGCCCTCGACCACATCGACTTCGTCATGTCGTGCGCCTACCCCAACGACATCGCCGATCCCCACCGCGCCTACGTGGCCGAGTTCCAGGCCATGGTCACGGCCACGACCAAGCCGATGGTGGTGACCGCCGAAGGCGTGGCCGACCTCGAGGTCATGTGGCGGATCGCCTGTGAGGTGCGTGGCGGCCCCGAAGCGCTCGCCGCCAAGCCCTATCTCATCATGTACGGCCAGCCGAGCAGCCCGCTGGAACACCCCCGCGACAGCCTCGACAAGCTGCTGTTCTGCGCCGACACGGGCATTCCGGCGATCTACTCGCCGGCGCCGCTCGCCGGTGCGACCGCGCCCATCACCGTCGCCGGTCACGTCGCCCAGGGCGTCGCCGAATCGCTGTTCGGGCTCGTCATCCACCAGCTTCGCAAGCCTGGCGCCCCGTTTCTCTTTGGCATCGGGCCGGCGGTGCTCGACATGGCCACGGCGCAGTCGTCCTACAATGCCCCCGAGTACCTCATGACCTACCTCGGCGCCATAGAGATGGCGCGCTGGCTCGATCTGCCGAACTGGGGCTACGGCGGCACGAGCGACGCTGAGCTGGTCGACGCGCAAGCGGGCATGGAGGCCGGCGAGCTGACCCTCCTGGCCATGATGGCGGGCTCCAACCTGAACCACGACGTCGGCTACATCGACTACGGCATGACCGGCGCGCTCGAGTTGGTCGTCATCGTCGACGAGTTCGTGGCCATGAACCGGCGCCTGCTTTCGGGCGTCACCGTCGATCGCGAGACGCTCGGCCTCGACGTGATCGCCCAGGTCGGTGCCGGCGGCGACTTTCTGTCGACCAAGCACACCGCCAGGCACATGCGCAAGGCGCAGTGGCGTCCGACGATCATCAACCGCAAAGGCTTCGAGCGCTGGAAGGAAGACGGCGGCCCCGACCTGCGCGAACAGGCGCGTCGCAAGGCGCTACGGCTGCTCGCAGAGCACGAGCCGCCGGCCCTGGCCGCCGACCTCGCGGCCCGCATCGCGGCGCTGGTCGACGGGTTCGCGCCGGTCGCGTAGGGGATCGGGCCCGCCGCCCGGCACCGCCCGTGGCCGCCCGGCACCACCCGCCGCCGCTCGCCGCCGGTCGCGACCCGTTGGCCGCGGCGGCGGTGGGCGCTACAGTGGATGAGGAAGGTCGGCAGGCCGGCATGGTGGCGAAGGGGGTGACTGTGGACGAGCCGCGTGATCAAGCACGCAAGGCGGCGCCGAAGCCCGACGTGCGCGAAGTGCCGCCGGAGCCGACGGCGGGCGCATCGACGCCAAAGCCCGACGTGCGCGCAGCGCTGCTCGCGACCGACGAGCGCGAGGCGCTGATCGGGATGTTCGGCGTGCCGGCGTTCGCCCTGCCCTGGATCGATCGTCTGCTCGAGCCCACCGAGCTGCGGCTGGTCGCCGCCCTGGCGGGCGGGCCGCTCACCGTCCCGGATGCGGCCGGCGCGCTCGGCGTTCCCGTGTCTCTGAGCTTCTTCGAGCGCGCCGTGCGGCGGGGGATCGTCGACCGGCCCACTCCCGAGGTCGTGACCCTGGCCGACTTCGCGACCCGTCTCGAGATCTGGACGCTGTTCGAGGGCTGGAAGGACCTGCCCGCCGACGTGCGCCGGGCGCTTGGCGAGTGGAGTCTCGCGCGCTACATCAACGACAAGCGGCCCCAGGTCGAGGCCCTGCTGGCCGGCGAACGGCCGTGGCCCGGGCTCGAGAACGCCGAGTACCTGCTGCTCGCCGAAGCCGAAGCCCTGCTGGCCCGTGCCGAGCACGTCTACCTGTGGCCGTGCGACTGCCGGGCGCTGATGGAAGGCTGCCGCAAGCCGTCGCTCGTCTGCCTGCGCTTCGACAACGACCGCGGGCTGGGCTGGGAGATCTCGCACGAGCGTGCCGTCGCGGTGCTACGCGACGCCGACCGTCACGGCCTGATGCACACCGGCGAGGTAGGCGCCGCCGGCGACGACACGTCGCTCACCTCGGGCGCCATCTGCAACTGCTGCGCCGACTGCTGCTTTCCGCAGCTCGCCGGGCAGGCGCTCGGGGCGACCCGGCTCTGGCCGCGCGTGCGCTACGTCGCCGTCCGCGACGCGGCAAGCTGCGGCGGCTGCGGGCGCTGCGCGCGGCGCTGTCCGTTCGGCGCCTTCACGGTCGCGCGTGCCGGCCAGGGATCAAAGCGCGCCGCCGCCGGCTCTCTCGACGTGACCTTCGACGGGGAGCTCTGCCGCGGCTGCGGTCTGTGTGCCACCGGCTGTCCCGACGGAGCCATCGCCATGGCGGCGCTGACGAGCGGCGTCGCCGGGTAGAACGGCCCCTATGACGGTCGTTCTCAGGGGCTCGGCCCTCACCCTCGAGGAGCTCGTGCGGGTAGCGCGCGACGGCGCAGCCGTCGCGCTCGCCCCAGGCGTCGACGCGCGCATGGCGCGGGCCCGAGGAGTGGTCGAGGCCGTCCTTGCCGGGGGCGAGGCGGTCTACGGCCTGAACACGGGCGTCGGGGTGCTCAAGCGCAGGCCGCTGCCGCTCGACGAGGTGGCGAGCTTCAACCGCCGTCTGCTGCAGAACCATCGGGTCGCGCAAGGCGCGCCGGCTCGGGCCGACGTGGTGCGCGCCACCATGCTGCGTCTGGCCAACGGCTTTGCCGCCGGCCACGCCGGCGTGCGGCCGGTCCTGGCGCACCGTCTCGTGTCGGCGCTGAACCGCGGGGTGTGCCCGGTCGTGCGAGAGCTCGGGTCGCTGGGCGAGTCAGACCTCGCTCCGCTGGCCGACCTCGCCGCCGGCCTGTTCACCGACGCCGACCTGGCTGCCGGCGAAGGTCTGGCGCTGCTCGACAACAACGCCTTCTCGACGGCGTCGGCCGCCCTGGCGCTGCATGACGCCGGGCGGCTGCTCGACGCGGCCGACGTGGTCGCCGCGCTCAGCCTCGAGGCCTTCGCCGCCAACCTGATCATCCTTCATCCGGGCGCCGTCGCCGCGTTGCCCGACGACGGACCGGCGCTGGTCGTCGACCGCCTGCGGCGACTGCTCGACGGCAGCTACCTGTGGCGTGAGGGGGCCGCACGCAACCCGCAGGATCCGTTGGCGTTCCGTTCGCTGCCCGGTGTGCACGGCGCCTGCCACGACGCTCTGGCCTACGCCGGCCGGCGGCTGGCCGTCGAGCTGAACGCGGCCCAGGGCAACCCCCTGGTCCTGCCCGACGAAGAGAAGATCATCTCGGTCGCCAATTTCGAGGTGCTGGCGCTCGCGGCTGGTCTCGACCTGGCGCGGATCGCCCTCTCGCCGTTGCTGACGAGCGCCGATGAGCGTGCCATCAAGCTCCTCGAGACCCCGTGGTCGGGCCTGCCGACCGGTCTCGCCGCCACACCGGCGACGCCCGACAGCGCTCTCAGCATCTACGCCATCACCGCCGAGGCGCTCACCGCCGAGGCCCGCCTGCTGGCCCAGCCGGTCTCCTTCGAGCTCGCGAGCAGCACCGGCGCCGAAGGCAGCGAAGATCGCGCCACGATGGCGCCGCTGGGCGCGCGCCGGCTGGCGGAGATGGTCGGCCTGGGTGAGCGTATCGTGGCGATCGAGCTGCTGGTGGCCGCTCAGGCGGTCGAGCTGCGCGGCAGCGGGCCCCTGGGGCGCGGCACGAGGCGAGTCTTCGAGCTGGTGCGGGAACGGACGCCGTTCCTGGGCCCGGGCGACGTGTTGCCCGAAGACTTGGATGAGCTCGTCGAGCTCATACGCTCAGACTCGTTCCTGGCGCCCGAGCGGCCGCTGGCCGCCGCCTCGGGGAGCTGACCCGAGGTCGACTCCTCGCCCGGCCTCGGGGCTCGCTCCGCGGCCGGCTTCCGGATCCCGCGCGGCGGGGCGTGCGTCGTCGCCCCCGCCTTCGCCCGGCAGCAGGTCGACCAGCACCAGGGCGGCCACGACGAAGCCGATCGCCACGACGACCATCATGAGCCAGACCATGGGGTCGAGCTGCGACAGCAAGTGGACCATGGCTTCCGCATCCCTCCAGACGTTGGCGCCATTGTAGTCTTCCCGGCAGGATCGTCTCCTAACTGACGGAGGATAGCGACATGAAACGGAGATGCGGGCGACGGGCAACGGTGACGGGCCTGGCATTCGGTCTGGCACTCGGTCTGGCGCTGCTCGCAAACGCCGCTCCGGCGGCCGCCCACGAGGTACGCCAGGTCGGCGCCTATCGCTTTACGGTGGGCTGGGGCACGGAGCCGGCGTACGCGGGCCAGGAGAACAGCGTGCAGCTCATCCTGGCGCGCCGCACGACCGGCAAGGCCGTTGTCAGTCTGGGCAACACGCTGCACGTGACCGTCGGGTTCGGCACGCAGACGATGACCCTTGCACTCGAGCCGACCTTCGATCCCGACACCGGCCTGGGCACGCCCGGCGATTATCGCGCCTGGCTGTTTCCGACCGTCCCGGGCGACTACACCTTCCATTTCACCGGCACGATCGGCGCGCAGAAGATCGACCAGAGCTTCACGAGCGGTCCCACCACGTTCTCCACGGTGCAGGACCCCACGGCCGCCGAGTTCCCCGTGCAGACGCCGACCATGACCGAGCTGGCGCAGCGCGTGAACGTGGCGCTGCCGCGCCTGGCGAGCTCGTCGCAGGCCTCGCGGGCCGAGCTCTTCGGCTTGATCGGCATGGTGGTGGGCGCGCTCGGCCTGGTCGTGGCCGTCGTCGCGCTGGTGACGAAGAAAGCCTGAGACGCCGGTGCGGCGCGAGACTCATGTGCGGCTGCGCGGGGCTCCCAGGTGGGAGCTCAGGGCCCGTCTGCGGCGGCGCGAGTCTCATCCTCTCCGGCGCGCCGCGTCGTGCGCCGCCCTCTTCACGCTGGTCGTCGGGCTCTTCCTCACGCTGCTCGTGCCCGCGGCGGCGGCGCACGCCCTGCTGATCGCCTCGAGCCCGGCAGTCGACGCGACGGTCGCCCGTTCGCCGTCGCAGATCCTGCTCACCTTCAGCGAACCGGTCGCTCCCACGCTGTCGAAGGTGCAGGTCTTCGACGCGCGCGGTCGCAGCGTGGCCGGGGTGATGCAATCTCGGCCTGTGCCCGGCAACGAGCAGCAGTTACGGGTGGGGCTGTCGAGTCCGCTCCCGCACGGCGTGTACACGGTGGAGTGGCAGACGGTCTCGGCGCTCGACGGGCATTTCGCCGGCGGCACGTACGCCTTCGGCGTCGGCGTGGCGAACGTCGGCACGGTCGCGCCCTTCGGCAAGTTCGTCAGCACCGCGACCTGGCTTACGGCCGTCGCGGCGGCCGGCCGCTTTCTGCTCTACGCCGGTCTGGTGCTGCTGCTGGGGGCGGCGAGCACCTGCTGGTTCGTGCTGGGCGGCCGGCTGCCGGGCGGCGCCCGGCCGCTGCTGCGGCTCGGCTGGCTGCTCGCCGCCGTCGGGGTGTCGACCGTCATCCTGAGCGAGCGCGCCATAGTGCGGGCGCCTTCTCTGCTGCCGCTCTTCGAGACGCACGTGGGGTTCCTGCTGCTGGGGCAAGCGGTCGCCGTGCTGGTGCTGTGCGGCATCGCGGTGGGCGCCGTCGGCGTCGTGCCGCGACCCGTGACGTTCGCCGTCCTCGGCCTGGCGGCGGCGGTCGCCATCTACACGGTGGTCTGGGCCGGTCACGCCAGCGGCCCCTCGCCGTGGCTGCCCGTCAACCTGGCTGGGCAGTGGCTGCACGTGGCCGCCGTCGGTGTATGGGTAGGGGGCCTGCCGTGGTTGTTGCTCGGCCTGCGCGGGCCGGCAGGGTCGGAGCGCGGCGCGGCGGTGCGCCGCTTTTCGCTCGTCGCCACCGGAGCTCTGGTCGTCGTCGCCGTCACCGGCCTGTCGCGCGCCGTCGCAGAGGTCGGCGCGCCGACCAACCTCATCCACACGAGCTTCGGTCGCACCCTGCTCGTGAAGCTCGCGCTCTTCTGCGCCCTGGCGGCGCTGGGCGCCGTCAACCACTTCGTCCTGGCGCCCAGGCTGGCCGGCGGCGGGGCCGACCTGCGGCCGTTCCGGCGGACCGTGCGGGGCGAAGTCGTGCTGGGCGTCGCGATCCTGGCCGTGACCGGCGTGCTGGCCGGCCTGGCGCCGGCGCGCTTCGTCGCCGCCGCCGCCCGGGCGGAGACGGCGAGCCGCGTCGTGCTGGTGGGGACCGACTACGCCGCGACGGCGCGCGTGCGCCTGACGGTGAGCCCGGGCGGCGTGGGGCATAACACGTATGCCGCCGTCGTCACCGACTACGCCGGCGGCCGCCCGCTCGCCGGGGTGCGCCACGTCGAGCTCGCGTTCTCGCTCCCCGGGCAGGCCAGGGTGCTGCCCTCGACGCTGGTCCTCGTCCGTGGCTCCGACGGCGTCTGGCGGGCGGCCGGGTACGAGATCTCGGTGGCGGGTCGCTGGAACATCGCGGTGCTGGTCGAGGAAGGGACGACCGCCGTGGTCGTGCCGCTCAGCTTAGACGCGAAGGCGTCGGCCGGTCCCTGAGCCGGTCCGCTGTTGGGGCCGGGTATGATGCAGGGCCGGAGGCCGTCGTCTCCGCGTACGAACAAGGAGGGCAAGGTGGCGCTCAATCATCCCAAGGGCGCGCGGCGCGTGCCGCGCGACCTCGACGTACCGCCGATCTTCGCGGCCGAGCTCGAGCGCGTGCCGCGTGACGAGCTGCCGCGACGCGGCATGCCGCCCGACGCCGCCTACCAGATCATCCACGACGAGCTCATGCTCGACGGCAACGCGCGGCTCAACCTGGCGACCTTCGTGACCACCTGGATGGAGCCCCAGGCCGACCACCTCATGGCCGAGACCTTCGACAAGAACATGATCGACAAGGACGAGTACCCGCAGACGGCCGAGATCGAGCTGCGCTGCGTGAACATGCTGTCGCGACTGTGGCACGCGCCGGCCGCCGCGGCGGCGGTCGGCTGTTCGACCACCGGGTCCAGCGAAGCCTGCATGCTGGGCGGCCTCGCCCTCAAGCGCCGCTGGCAGAACCGGCGGCGGGCGGCCGGCGAGCCCGTCGACCGCCCCAACATGGTGATGGGCGTGAACGCTCAGATCTGCTGGGACAAGTTCATGAACTACTGGGACGTCGAGGCGCGTCTGGTGCCCATGGACGGCGAGCGCTACCACCTCTCGCCCGAAGAGGCGGTCAAGCTCTGCGACGAGAACACGATCGGCGTGGTCGTCATCATGGGCTCGACCTACGACGGCAGTTACGAGCCGGTGGCCGACACCTGCCGGCTGCTCGACGAGCTGCAGGAGCGCACCGGCATCGACGTGCCGGTGCACGTCGACGGCGCCTCGGGAGCCATGGTCGCGCCCTTCCTCGACCCCGACCTCGTCTGGGACTTCAGGCTGCCGCGCGTGGCCTCGATCAACACCTCCGGGCACAAGTACGGCCTGGTCTACCCGGGCGTCGGCTGGGTGGTCTGGCGCGACGCCGAGGCGCTGCCCGAGGAGCTCATCTTCTGGGTGAACTACCTCGGCGACGACATGCCGACCTTCGCCCTCAACTTCTCGCGGCCGGGCTCGCAGATCGTCACGCAGTACTACAACTTCCTGCGGCTCGGCTTCGAAGGCTTCGCCAGCGTCCAGGGATACTCGCGCGAGGTGGCCGGTTACCTCGCCGAACAGATCGCCGCGCGCGGGCCGTTCGCGCTGCTCACCAGGGGCGACGAGCTGCCGGTCTTCGCCTTCACCCTGCGCGACGACGTGAAGAACTACACCGTGTTCGACGTGGCCGACGCGTTGCGCGAGCGCGGCTGGCTCGTGCCGGCCTACAGCTTTCCCAAGAACAGGGAGGACCTGGCGGCGCTGCGCATCGTCGTGCGCCGCGGCCTGACGCACGACGTCGCCGACCTGCTGCTGGCCGACCTCGATCGCCAGCTTCCCCGCCTGCGCAAGCAGGCCGCGCCGGTGAACGACGGCGCGGCGTCATCGTTTCATCATTGAAGCCGGTCACTGAGACCGGTCATTGAAGCCAAACCCGGTCACTGAGACCGGTCACTGAAGCCGGGCCTTCGGCCCGCAGAGCAAGAGAAGGAAGGGAAGCAGAATGCTGGACGAGCGGATGCAGAAAGCCCTGAACGAGCAGATCAACGCCGAGTTCTATTCGTCCTATCTCTACCTGTCGATGTCGGCGCAGTTCGCCGAGCTCGGCATGGCGGGTGGCCAGAACTGGATGCACGTGCAGTTCCAGGAGGAGCTCTTTCACACCCAGAAGTTCTTCGACTACGTCATCGAGCGCGGCGGCCGGGTGCTGCTCACGGCCATCGACAAGCCCGAGCAGGAGTGGGCCACGCCGCTTGCCATCTTCGAGCACGCCCTCGCCCACGAGGGCAAGGTCACGGGCTTGATCAACGGTCTCGCCGACCTCGCTCTGGAGCTGCGCGACCACGCCACGTTGCAGGAGCTGCAGTGGTTCATCGGCGAGCAGGTCGAAGAAGAAGCCACCGCCGCCGACATGGTCAAGAAGCTGCGCCTGGTGCAGGACGCCCCCGCCGCGCTCTACGAGATCGACAAGGAGCTCGCCGCGCGCGTCTACACGCCGCCGGTGACGGCCGCGTAGAGAAGCCTCGCCGCGGCCGGGTCGCTGAGGGCGCCGTCGCCTTAGCGCGACGGCGCCCTCAGGACTCAGGAGGCCGGCTCCAGGGTCGCTTCGACGCTGATCTCGACGTTGCCGCGCAGCGCCTGAGAGACCGGGCAACCGTCCTTCGCGGCCTCGGCCGCCGCGGCGAAGGCGGCCTGGTCGAGGCCCGGCACGACTCCCCGGACCTCGAGCCGGGAGCTCGCCACGTGATAGCCGGCCGCGGTCTCCGCGAAGGTGACGACCGCCGTCACGTCGAGACGCTGAGGCGGCGTGCCGGCTTTGGTCAGATCGTTCGAGAAGGCCATCGAAAAGCACGACGCGTGGGCGCCGGCGATGAGCTCTTCGGGGCTCGTCTTGCCGTCTGAGCGAGCGGTGCGCGAGGCCCAGGTTACGGGCAGCTCCGGAGCGGCTCCGCTGCTCAGCTGCAGAAGTCCGCTGCCCTGGGCGAGCGTGCCCGTCCAGGTGACGTGCGCGCTACGTTCGGCTGAGGCCATGGTTCCTCCTGGCGTCGTTTTTCAGTGTCGACCCGCCCTACCTACCCACGAACGGCCAGGTCTCGAACGAGCGGTGCGGCGAGGCGGCTGCGCGGGTTTGATGCACACGGTGGTCCGATGGCGATAGAGTATGGGCACGATGCGGCTCGACCCTTTTCAGCTCGAACGCTACTTCGGCCAGTACGAGTTCTCGGTGCCGTACCTTCTGGCGGCCTCCGATTGCGACGGTCTGCCGCTGGCCGAGCTGGTGGCGCAAGCCGACGCCCCCACGCGCGGCCTGTGGGACGCGCTCGCGCTGGGGTACACCGAATCGCAGGGCCATCCCCTGCTGCGCGAGGAGATCGCCGCCCTGTACCTGGGCTGCGACGCCTCGCAGGTGCTGGTGGCGGCCCCCGAGGAGCTCATCTTCATCGCCCTCAACTGTCTCGTGCACAACGGCGATCACGTGGTCTGCACGTTCCCCGGCTACCAGTCGCTCTACTCGATCGCCGAATCGCTGCACGCCGAAGTCAGCCGCTGGGAGCCCGACGAAGCCGACGGCTGGCGGTTCGACCCCGACCGGCTGGCGCGAGCTCATCCGGCCCAGCACACGCCTGATCATCGTCAACTTCCCGCACAACCCCACGGGCTATCTGCCGAGCGTCGACGACTACGAGGCCATCCTCGAGGTCGCGGCGCGCTACGGCATCGCCGTCCTGTCCGACGAGATGTACCGGCTGCTCGAGCGCGACACCAGCGCCAGGCTGCCGTCGGCCGTCGAGGTCTACGACAATGCCGTGACCCTGTCGGGCGTCTCCAAGACCATCGGGCTCGCCGGCCTGAGGATCGGCTGGCTCGTGGTGCGCGACGAACGGCTCATGCGGCGCCTGGTCTCGTTCAAGGACTACACCACGATCTGCAGCAGCGCGCCGAGCGAGATCCTGGCCATGATGGGGCTCCGCGGCCGCGACGCTATCCTCAGCCGCCACCACGAGCGCATCGAGCGCAACATCGGTCTGCTGACGGGTTTCATGGCCAAGTACGAGGCGCTGTTTTCGTGGAACCCCCCGCAGGCGGGCACGATCTGCTTTCCGCGCTTCAAGCCCGACTCGATCGGCACCTCCGAGTTCTGCCGCATGGTCCGCGACGAGGCCGGCGTCCTGCTCGCGCCGTCACGGGTCTTCGACTACGGCGAGCGCCACTTGCGGATCGGTGTGGGCCGCGAGGACTTTCCCGAGGGGCTCCTGCACCTGAGCCAGTTCCTCACCAGCAGGCGCGCCAGCTGAGGCGGCGGCGGCCGCCGGTCGCCGCCCGACCCCGCAAGTCACCCGCGGCACGACCCCGGCCGGCGGCCGCACGCCGTCACCGGCCGTCGCAAGCGCCGTCAGCCGAGCCGTCGCAAGCGCCGTCAGACGCCGTCGCGCAGGGTCTTCTCGTAGAACTCGTAGACGAACGCTTCGCGCATGCCCAGGCCCTCGTAGAGGCCGACGGCGCCGCTTTCGTTGTCGGCGTCGACCCCCAGGCTCACGGTGCCGCAGCCGCGCTCGCGCAGTGCGTTGAAGGTGGTCAGCAGGAGCAGCCTGCCAAGGCCGCGGCGTCGCCACTGGCGGCGCACGGCGAGGTCGGCCACGTATCCCCCGTAGGGTCTGATGTACGAGACGACGACGCCCGCCACCTGATCGCCGTCCCAGGCGAGGAACCACAGGTCGGGGTCGGCGTCCTCGGTGAAGGCCACCGTCAGCCACTCGTCGAAGGGCTGGGCGCTGAAGCGGAAGTGCTCGGCGAACGCCTCTTCGAGGGCCGCCCAGGCGGGGCGTTCGTCGCGGCCGCGCAGGAACGGGCGGACGTCGAGGCCCGGCGGCGGCGCGTAGGCGAGGGGGTCGGTGGGCAGGTCGTCGAGGCTCGTGCGCAGGCGCCTGAACGTGCGCACGTGGGTGAAGCCGGCCCTTGTGTAGAGAGCGCCGCGAGGCTCGCCGCGCAGGCACCAGACCCCGAGCGAGACGCGCCGGTCGGCGGCGGCTCCGGCGGCCAGCAGGTGCGCGGCGCGCTCGATCCAGTCGAGCAACGGCGCCTCGAGTCCGTGCCACTGGTGTTCGGGGGCGACGATGAGCTCGCCGTCGACGGAGGTGTGGTCGGCCGAATCGAGCAGCCAGGCGTAGGCGGCCAGGCGTCCGTCGGGGGCGCTCACGAGCCAGGCGTTGCGCTCGTAGGAGAAACGCGGCTGGCCCCAGTCGGCCAGTAGCTCGTCTCTCGTGACGTTGGTCTCGCCACCGTGTGCGAGCTCGGCGGCCGCGCTCAGGGCGACGATGTCGTCGACATCGTCGGGGCGCGGCCGCCGAGCGGCAAAGCCGGCCGGCAGCTCGCCGAGGGCGGGTGCGGCCGGGTCGGTCATCGACTCACTGCTCGACGGCGCGCTTGCGCCCGCGCCGCGTGAACAGCCAGATCACCAGGAAGAACACGATCACGGCCGCGACGATCGCCCCGATCAGGCCGCCCTTCGCGCCGCTGGTGCTCTTGGCGCCGACGTTCGGCCGCAGGTCCTTGTAGGTGTCGACGTTGTTGTAGTTGTAGATCGCCGAGCCGACGCTGCTCGGAGCCTGCGTCCAGCCCGTCCACTTGTTGGTGTTCCAGGCTTCGAGCTGGTACGGGTAGGCCATGATCGCGTAGGGCGCGGCGTAGTAGAAGATCTTCTCGGCCTGCTGGACGAGCGGGATGCGGGCCGACTGGTCGATCGTCGTCGCGGCCTCGTTGGAGAGCTTCGTGTAGGTCGGGTCGGTCCACAGGCAGTCGTTCCAGCCGTAGCCGGTCGACTGGGGCGGCGTGTAGATGCTGATCATGAAGGCCGGGTCGACGTCTTCGGTCCAGTACCACATGAACATGTCCCAGTTCGGCGTGTAGGTGTTGCCGGTGAACTGGTACTGGGCGGCGGTCAGCACGCCGGGGTCGACGACCGACAGGACCACCTTGACGCCGACGTTCCTGAACCACTGCACGGTGAGCTTGCCGGCCACCACGTTGGCCGGCGAGTCGGTCGTGACCATCAGGCGCAGCGAGAGCGGCTTGCCCTGCTTGGTCGTGCGGTAGCCGTTGCTGCCCATCTTGTAGCCCGCCGCGGTCAGCATCTGGTTGGCCTTGGCCGGGTCGTAGAGGTACACGTCGCTGGCCGGCGGCTGCCAGTGGAAGGGCGAGTAGGGCACGATCAGCGACGAGCCCGGCAGGGCGTAGCCGTTGAAGGCGGTGGCGACGATCTTGTTGCGGTCGATGGCGTAGTTCAGGGCCTGCCGGAACACCGGGTCGCGCAACACGGGGTTGCCCTTCGAGCCGGCGCCGGCGTAGCAGTTGAAGGCCAGCTCGGAGAACTGCCACGAGGCGGCCTTGCTGGTCTTGATGCCCGGCGTCGACGAGAGCGCGCGGAACTCCGCGAACGGTACGTCGACGGCGGCGTCGATGTTGCCCAGCTTCAGGTCCTGCACCATGGTGTCGGAGCTCTGATAGGTGAGGATGTAGAGGTCGGAGATGTGCGGCGCGCCGCCCCAGTAATTGGGGTTGGCCTTGAGATGGACGTACTTGCCGACCTGCCAGCCGACGACCTCGAAGGGCCCCGTGCCGATGATCGGCGGCTTGTTCTGAAAGCTCGTGCTGGCGGCCTTGCCCGAGACCTTCGACCAGATGTGCTGCGGCAGGATGGGCACCACCATGCGCAGCATGTTCGCCTTGGGAGCCTTCGTGTAGATCTCGACGGTGTTCGGGCCGGTCGCCTTGGCGCCGGTGATGCCGTCGGTATAGACGGCCAGGTTCGAGAGGTTGTTCTTGACGATGTAATTGAAGGTGAAGGCCACGTCGGCGGCCGTGAACGGCACGCCGTCCTGCCACTTCACGCCCTGGCGGGTCTGGAACGTCCAGGTCTTGCCGTCGGGCGACACCTTCCAGCTCGTGGCCAGTTCGGGCCGCGGGGCCAGACTCTTGGCGTCGAAGCCCACGAGGAAGTCGTAGTTCAGATGCCAGATCTGGTAGTCGAGCCCCTGGATACCGATGAAGGGGTTCAAGTTGTCGGGGCTCTGGAGCTGGCCTATGCGCACCACGAGCGAGCCGCTCGCCGAGGCGCTCGCCGCCGGCGAGGCGCCCGCCGCCGATGCGGCGGAGAGGCTCGGCGTCGGGCTGGGGCTCGTCACCGCCTGGGCGACGCCGGCGCCGACCGCCACGATGGCGACGATCGCCGCGAGCAGCGCACAGAGACGGATGAGGCGTGAGTTCAGCGGCATACGAGGCTCCTTAGGTTTGGCGACGACAAGACGAGCTCCTCGAGGAGCGATGCATACGTGGCGCTGGTGATCTTGCGTGACCCCGTGTGACCCAAGCCTCTCACCTGCCGGGCGGCGCCTGGGCGACCAGGGCGCTCAGACGCCGGCGCGTCGTTTCGTCGAGTGTGAAGGTCGGAGGGCTCGTAAGCAACTCCTGAGTGCGGGCGGTCACGCGCTCCCGCAGCGTGGTCGCCCCCGCCGCCTGCCAGCGGTCGTGGGGCGACTGGTCGAAAAGGTCGGACTGGCGGAAGCGGCGATAGTTCCTGCGCGTCAGCGGGCGGCCGAGATGGTTGCCGCCCGGGCCGGCGAGGATGATCTCGTCGAGGGCGAGCGCCTCGTCTGCGACCGGCAGCGCCTCGCCGAAGGCGCGGGCGTACCCGGCCAGCTCGTCGCCGAGCACGAGCGCCTCGCAGGAGCTCTGCAGCCCGGACTCGAGGTAGCCGACGTCGTGCAGCAGCGTGGCCCGTGAGAGCTCGCCCAGGAGCGCGCCCATGGCCGACTCGGCCGACGCCTGCTCGTCGAACAGCTTGCTGTCGGAGTCGCCGGCGTAGGCCCAGCTCGGCAGACCGTACCAGCGGGCGAGGTCGATACAGCCCTGATTGCCGAGCGCCACACCCGGCGCCCGGTACGACTCGACCATGGTGCGCATGTTGAAGACGCCGACGCCGGCGCCGTACACGAACGGCGCGCCGGGATGGGCGAGCTGGCTCACGACGAGGCCGGCCAGCACCTCGGCGTTGGCGACCACCACGACGGCCGGGATCGAAGCGGGCGCCGTCGAGCCGGCCGACGGCGCCGGCGCGAGCACTGCCGGCATGCCCAGCTCGCCGCAGACGATCAGCTTGTCGAGGCAGACCTCGTCGAGCTGCAGGGGCGGCGACGACATGGTCAGGCAGGCCAGGCTGCCGGGCGTGCCGCAGGCGCTCGCCATCTCGGCCATGACGCGCAGGGGCGCGCTGCCGAAGGGGCTCGAGACGACGATCGGCTTGCGCGTGCCGGCCAGCATGGCGGCGAGCTGGACGAGGTCGATGCGCTCGATGTCGGCGTCGTCGGGCAAGCCCATCGACATGACGAAATCGATGTTGGGGAGCTTTTCGCAGAGAACCGCGAAGCGCTCGACGTCGGCCAGCCGGGCGCGGCGACGATCGCCGCCGCCGGGGTCGGTGGTGTACAGGCAGTCGGGGCCGGTGCCGAACCACGTGCGCCCGTCGGCCAGCTCGCGGTCGAGGCTGCCGTCGGGCGCCCGCCCCTTCAGCACGAAGGCGCGCGGGGCGGCCGCCAGGGCCTGGTCTATGAGCTCGCGCGGCAGGCGGGCGCGGGTGTCTGCGACACCCGCGCCCGCCTGCCGCAACAGGTCGAGCGCGCGCTGATGGCGGACCTCGACGCCGGTCTCGGCGAGTACCCGGCAGGTCGCGTCGTGCACCGTGCGGCAGGCCGCGTCGTCCCAGATCCGCAGCTCGGCGCGCGGCCGGTGGCCCGCCGGCGCGTGGCCCGCCGGCGCGTGACGTGCCGGCGCGTGGGCTGCCGGCCCGTGACCCGCCGGCGCGCCCGTGTCGGTCACGCCTGGCGCTCCTTGCCGGCCGCCTGCATGATCGCGTCGATGCGGGCCTGCACAGAGGGATCGAGCCCGAAGGCGCGCGTGGCGCGCAGCTCGGCGACCCGCGCCTTGACGCGGTCGAGCATGGTGCGCCGGCCGCCGGCGACCCAGCGGTCGAAGACGGCGTGGTCGAAGAGGTCGTCGTACCAGAAGTCGCGCGCGTGCCGGCGGGTGTACTTGCGGGCCAGGAAGTTGCCGCCGGGGCCGACCTCCCTGATCTCGTCTAAGGCCAGCGCCTCGTCGTCGGTCGGCACGTCTCTCATGAAGGCCTTGGCCCAGCCGATCGCGGCGTTGCCGAAGACGATCGATTCGCAGGAGCTCTGCAGGCCCGACTCGAGGTAGCCGACGTCGTGGATCAGCGTGCCGCGGCCGAGACCGCCGGACATGGCCGTGAGGCCGTACTCGAGGGCGAACTGCTCGTCGATCGTCTTGGCGTCGGACATGGCCGCGTAGTTGAAGCTGGGCAGGCCGTACCAGCGGCAGAGGTCTTCCTGGGCCGCCTGGCCGAGCGGGCTCTCCGGCGTCGTGTAGGCGTCGACCGCGGTGCGCATGTCCATGGCGCCCACGCCGACGCCCCAGACGAACGGCGCCCCCGGCTTGATCTGCTGGTGGTAGACCAGGCCGGCCAGCACCTCGGCGTTGCCGACCACGACCGTGCCGGCGATCGAACGCGGCCCGGTCGAGCCGGCGTTGGGCGCGGGCGCCCAGATCACCGGCACGTCGAGCTCGGCGCACGCCTGGAGCTTGGTGAGCCCGTCCCGGTCGTGCATGAGCGGGGGCGCCGGCATGGCGTAGATCATGAAGCTGTCGGGCGCGCCGGCCGCGGCGCACATGTCCTTGACGGCCTTGACGACGCCGCCGTTGCGCGTGGCGACCATGAGCGGCTTGCGGGTGCCGGCGAGCATCGCCGCGACCGCCGAGAGGTCGTCGATCTCGAGCGGCGCGTCTTCGGGCAGGCCCATCGACATCACGAAGTCGAGGTTCGGGAGCTGTTCGCAGAGCGCCGCCATCTGCTCGATGTCGGCGTTGCGCACGCGGCGGCGCTCGGCGGTGTCGGGGTCGCGGTAGAAGAGGCAGTCCGAACCGGTCCCGAAGTAGGTGTTGCCGTTCCTCAACTCGAGGGCTTCGTCGCGGCCGCGCGACCGGACGGTCCAGGTCCGGGGGGCGGAAGCAAGGGCCTTTTCGACGGTGGCCGCGTCCAAGCGGACGCGAACGCCATCGACCCGGCCGCCGGCCGCGGCGAAGACTTCGAGGGCGGGAGTGTGGCGGACATCGATGCCGGTCTCGGCGAGGACGTTCATGGTGGCCTCGTGGACGCGACGGCAGTCGTCCTCGCTCCAGACTGTGATGCGGGCCGCTGACATCGGTTCCCCTTTCGTTGCGACCCCCTCGCGTGAGGGAGCCTTGTGGCGGGCGATCATGAAGCGTCGGATGGTCGCCCGGGGCGGAGTGCTCGCTTTCGTCTCGCGTTGCCGGCGGCGGGTGACGGACCCGCTCGCCGAGGCGGAGGCTACGGCGTGGGGATGATGCGCGAAGGACCGCGCTCAGTGAAGATCTTGAACCAGATGCCGCCGAAGTACTCGCCGCCGAGGGCGGTCGCGGCGGCGCGTGTGGCAGTGCGAGCGATCTCTGCGCGAAGGTTCAGCTCACGACCCCTGGTTCGAGCCCGGCAGGTCCGGGCGACGATCTTCCGGGAGTCATCTTCCGGGACGCGTCGGGACCTTGTCAAGGGACGACCATCTAGGCCGTGTGGCGGAAGTTCATGACGTCGCCGTCGGCGACCACGTAATCTCTGCCCTCGATACGCAGGACGCCCTTGTCGCGGGCGTGGGCGAACGACCCGCACGTGAAGAGCTCTTCGATCGGCACGACTTCGGCGCGCACGAACTTCTTCTGGATGTCGCCGTGGATGCGGCCGGCGGCCTGCCAGGCGGTCCAGCCACGCGGCAGCTGCCAGGCGCGGCTCTCGCTCGACTTGAAGTCGCCGGTGAAGAAGGTGATGTAGCCCAGCACGCCGTAGCAGCCGGCGATCACGGTGTCGACGCCGCCGGCCGGCACGCCGAGCTCGGCGCGAAACTCGGCCGCCTCGTCGGGCTCGAGCTCGGCGAGCTCGACTTCGAGCCGGGCTGCCAGGGCGACGCTGCCGTCGCCGCGCTCGCGCGCCCAGTCGGCCAGCGCCGCGCCGGCGTCGAGGTGCGCCTCGTCTGAGTTCAGGACGAACAGCACGGGGCGTTCGGTGACCAGCGCGAGGTCGCGCAGGAGCGGCTCGTCGTCGGTCGTGCGGGCGATCTCGCGGGCGCGCCGGCCCTCGCCGAGCTCGGCGGCGAAGCGCTCGAGCACGGCCATCTCCTTCTGCGCCTGGCGGTCGCCGGCCCGCACGGCCTTGGCGGTCTTGTCGCGGCGCCGCTCGACCAGCTCGAGGTCGCTCAGGATGAGCTCGGTCTCGACGGCCTCGACGTCGGCCACCGGGTCGATCGCGGCGCGCGGAAAGGCGACCTCGGGGTTGTCGAAGGCGCGCACGACGTGGGCCACGGCGTCGACCTCGCGGATGTCGGCGAGAAAGCGGCTGCCCAGGCCCTGGCCGTGCTCGGCGCCGCCGGCCAGGCCGGGGATGTCGACGACCTCGATGGTGGCGTGCACCTCGCGCGGCGTCTGCAGGACCTCGTTCAACCTGTCGAGCCGCGGGTCGGGCACCGCCACCACGCCGTGATTGGCCTCGGCCGAGCTGAAGGCGTAGGCGGTCGAGAGCGCGCCGGCGTGGGTGAGCGCGTTGAACACGGTGGTCTTGCCGGCGTTGGGCAGGCCGACGATGCCGAGCTTCACGAGGTCACCAGCTTCCTGCCGTGCCGGGCTTTCGGGTGTCGCGAGCGGTCAAGGACAATGGGCCGCACTGCTTCATGGACCGCACTATATCTTCAAGAGAGCGATGTAGGGCAACCCCAGCGCCAGGCCCAGGCAGACCCCGGCCAGGACGTCGCCGAGGTAGTGCACGCGCAGGTAGACGCGGCTGGCCGTAAGGACCACGGCCAGCGCCACGAAGGCCGGCCACAGGGTCGGGTAGAGGACGCTCATCGTCAGGGCGCCGACCGTGCTCATGCTGGCATGCGACGACGGGAACGAGGGCGACAGCGGCACGGGGATGTGGGCTTTCGCCCCGGGTTCGCGGTCGGGCGGGCGCCGCCGCCGGACGCAGATCTTGACGAGGAACGTGAGCCATTCGGCGACGAGCACCGCACCGCCGGCGTAGGCGAAGCGGCGCCACGAGAAGCTGCCCGTACCGACGGCCGCGCCGACGGCCGCAAGGACGATCCAGAGGATGCCGTAGTTGCCGGTCAGCGAGATCGCGCCGAGCGGCAGCGTGAACCAGCGCGGATGCGGCCAGCGGCCGGCGATCACCGCCGACACGGCGCGGTCGCGCGCCTCGAGACGTGCGAGGAGGCCGGGACCGGGGGGCTCCTGGGCGCTTGGGTCGTGAGTCTGCCCGGAGCCGGCGGGGGGCTGCTCCGCACCGGCGGGGGGACCCGCGGGAGGTGGCGTCATGAGATCGGGCATCGAAGACTGCGGTCCAGTATACTATCGGCCTTGCTCGCCCCTCCTCACAGGTGAGGTCCTCGTGCCCGAACAGCGGCCCCGCACCAGCGTCATCGTCACGGCCCTCGGCCCCGACAAGCACGGCCTGCTGGCGGCCGTCGCCACGACCATCGCCGCCTGCGACGCCAACGTCGACGACGTCAGCCAGACCGTCACCGGCGGCATGTTCACGATGATCATGTTCGTGTCGTTCGTCGACGGCGAGGTCACGTTGGGCGCCCTCCAGGAGGCGCTCACCAGGACCGGCGAGCAGACCGGCCTGCAGATCACCGTGCAGCACGAAGACATCTTCCGTTTCATGCATCGCGTCTAGCGGCGCGTCGCCATGGTCTTCATCACCAACGAAGAGATCCTCGAGACCGTCCGCATGATCCAGGACGAGAACCTCGACGTGCGGGCCGTCACCATGGGCGTCTCGCTCGGCGACTGCGCGTCGCGCGACGTCGGCGAGGTCTGCGAGCGCGTCCACGACAAGATCGTCGCCCGGGCCGGCCGGCTCGTGCCGGTCGCCCTCGAGATCCAGGAGAAGTACGGCGTGCCGATCGTCAATCGGCGGGTGTCGGTCACGCCCATCGCCGGCGTGCTCGCAGCGGGCGGCAGCGACGCCTTCGTCAAGCTCGCCCACGCCCTCGACGCGGCCGCCGCCGAGATCGGCATCGACTTCGTGGGCGGCTTTTCGGCGCTCGTCCAGAAGGGCTTCACGCGACGCGACGCGGCCCTGATCGACGCCATCCCCCAGGCCGTCGCCGAAACGCGGCGCGTCTGCTCGTCGGTCAACGTGGCCTCTACCCGAGCCGGCATCAACATGGACGCCGTCGTGAAGATGGCCGACGTGCTGCTCGACGTGGCGCGGCGCACGGCCGCCCACGACTCGATCGGCGCCGCCAAGATCGTCACCTTCTGCAACGTGCCCGAGGACAACCCCTTCATGGCCGGCGCGCTGCACGGCAGCGGCGAGCCCGAGGTGAGCATCAACGTGGGCATCTCGGGGCCGGGCGTCATTCGCAACGTGGTCGCCGGTCACCCCGACCTGTCGTTCACCGAGCTTGCCGATCTGATCAAGCGGACGGCCTTCAAGATCACCCGCGTCGGCGAGCTCGTGGCGCGCGAGGCCGCCGCCATGCTCGACGCGCAGATGGGCATCATCGACCTGTCGCTGGCGCCCTCTCCGGCGATCGGCGACTCGGTGGCCGAGATCCTCGAGGGCATGGGGCTCGCGCGCACCGGCGCGCCGGGCACCACGGCCGCGCTGGCCATGCTGAACGACGCGGTCAAGAAGGGCGGCATCATGGCCACCTCGTCGACCGGCGGCCTGTCGGGCGCCTTCATCCCCGTGAGCGAAGACGTCGGCATGGCGCGCGCCGCCGCCGAAGGCGTGCTGTCCGTCGAGAAGCTCGAGGCGATGACGGCCGTCTGCTCGCTGGGACTCGACATGATCGTCGTGCCCGGCGACACGTCACGCGACGCTCTGGCCGGCACCATCGCCGACGTCATGGCGATCGGCATGATCAACGCCAAGACGACCGGCGCCCGGCTCATCCCCGCGATCGGCAAGGCGGTCGGCGACTGGGTCGAGCTCGGCGGGCTCTTTGGCGCCGCGCCGGTGATGGCGCTGAGCACCGCGGGCAACGAAGCCTTCATGGCTCGCGGCGGGCGCATCCCTGCGCCCCTGCAGAGCCTGACGAACTAGGTGCGCCCCGTGGTCACGCACGCCCGAGCGGCGACGACGCAGTCGCTCGCCGGCACTAGGCGCGCAGCGAAGCCACGCCAGCCTGAGCGGCGACGGCGCAGTCGATCGGCGGACTAGGCGCGCCCCGTAGTCACGCACGCCTGAGCGGCGACGACGAGGTCGCTCGCCGCGACGACCGCTACGCCTGCAGGTCGGCGAGCAGCGCCTTCACCGTGGCGAGCCTGTCGTCTAACCCCAGGGCCGCGCTGGCTTTTTCGGCCTCGGTGAGCTGCAGGATGGCGTCGAGGGCCTGCCCCTGAGCCTGGCATTCGCGGGCGAGGGCGATCTCGTCGTCGACGAGCTGGGTGAGCAGGTCGCGCACGTCGGGGTCGGCCAGGTCGACCTCTTCGGAGCCGCTCGTCACGATGATGTCCGACAGCAGGGCCGGGTCGTCGGCGGCGGCGGCTATCGGCGCGACCGCCTCCGGCGCCGCGGATGGCTCTGGCGACGAGACCGCCTCCGGTGCCGCGGAGGGCTCCGGCGCTGCGGCCGGCTCCGCCTGAGCTGTGGCGGCGGCCACCGGTGCGGCAGCCTCGGGCGGCGTCATCGTGGCGGCGGCGGCGACCGTCGCCGCCGGGACCGGCTGCGCCGTCGCGGCGGGGGCCGACTCTTCGGCTGCGACCGGCTTCGTGGCGGGCGGCTCCTTCGTGGCGGCCGGCTCCGCGGGAAAGATGTCCTCGTGCGAGCCGAACGGGTCGACCGGGAACGGTCCGGAGGATACCGGCCCCGCGGGCGCGGCGGGTCTGCCGAGGCCTTCGAAGTCGTGCGCGAGCGGTTCGTCGAGGAACGAGCCGGCCTGCACCGCGCAAAGAGGCGCTAAAGATACGGCCGCAGCAGCCGGCGATGTTGCGGGCGCGGCGGGCGGCATGGACGGCGACGCCGCGGGCCGGGACGTCGCGAACGTCCGCGGCGCCGCGCCCGAGGCGCGTTCGTCGGCGCCACGGTGGCGGACCAGAACGACGATCAGCAGCGCCACGACCACCAGTGCGGCGATGCCGACTCCGAGCCACTGCATGTTGATCGCTGCGAACATGGCGGGTCCCCCTGACTCACACAGATCTCGACGTCAAGTTCTGCCCTTCTCGGCGGTTCCCTGCGGTCTCAGGGGGGGGAGCGCTAGAATCGACGCCATGATCGACCCGGACGTATTGCGCGAAACGATCGCCGACCTGGACCAGCCGCCCTACCGGGCCGCCCAGGTCTACAGGGCGCTGGCGAAGGGTCTCGCGACCGATTTCGCGGCGATCCGTGTGCTGCCGCGCGACTTGCGCACGGCTCTCGCCGAGCGTCTTCAGCCGCTGTCGCTCACACCCGTCGAGACCCGCGTCACGCCGACCGGGGACGCTCGCAAGACGTTGTTTCAGACCCACGACGGTCACGGCGTCGAAGGTGTCCTCATGGTCTACCCGCAGAGGGCCACGGTCTGCGTGTCGAGTCAGGTCGGCTGCGCGGTGGGGTGTGCGTTCTGCGCGTCGGGTGCGCGCGGTCTCGCCCGCAGTCTGACGGCCGAGGAGATGGTCGACCAGGTCCTGCACTTCGCCCGCGAGCTGCGCGAGCTTGGCCGGAAAGTGACCAACGTGGTCTTCATGGGCATGGGGGAGCCGTTCCTGAACTACGACGAGACGCTGCGGGCCTGCCGGCTGCTCTGCGACCACGAGGGCTTCGGCCTGGGCGCCCGCGGCCTGTCGATCTCGACCGCGGGCGTCGAGCCCGCTGTTCGTCGCTTCACGGCGGAGGAGTCGCAGATCAACCTGGCGGTCAGCCTGCACGCGGCGACCGACGATCTGCGCGACCGCCTCGTGCCGCTCAACCGGCGCTACCCGCTCGACACGCTGCTCGTGGCCTGCGACGACTACGTGACGAGCCGTCGCCGCAAGCTGTTCTTCGAGTACGTGGTGCTGGCCGGCGTCAACGACGGCGACGACCAGGTGCAGGCGCTGACCGCGCGCCTCAGGCGGCCGCTCTACCATCTCAACCTGATCGCCTACAACGAGACGGGCGACGAGTTCGCGCGCCCCGAAGCGCGCGTGGTCGCCGCCCTCTACGACCGGCTCACGGCCGCCGGCGTGGCCTGCACGGTGAGGCGCTCACCCGGGGGAGAGATCGAGGCGGCCTGCGGGCAGCTCGCCCTGGCCCGGGTGCGCGGCGCGGCGCCCTGGCCGGCGAGCCAGACCGATCCTTAGGCCGGCGATCGACTGCGTGCTCGCCGCCCGGGCGTGCGCGACCAACGTGTCGCTCCTAGTACCCGCCGCCGCCGGGCACGATCTCGATGAGGCTTTCGACCCTCGCGACGCCCGGCTCGGTCACGGCGATGTGCTCGGCGGCGGCCTTTTCGGCCTTGGACTTCACGGTGCCGAACAGGTACACGACCCGGTGCACGACACGGACCTTGATCTCGAGGCCGACGAGCGTCGGTGACGCGCCGAGTCGCTTGAGCAGGTCGGCGCGGATACTGGTGTCGGTGATCACCGCCGGGCTCACCGAGCCCGATCCGGCGGAGCTCGGCGTAGCCGTCGAGGCCGGCCGCACGGTCGCCCCGCCTAGGGGCTGCGCCGTTCCGCCGCCGCTCGTGCCGGGCGACGGCGTGCCGGCGGGAGCGGTGCTCGCCGCGGCCGACGGCGTGAGGGTCGAGACGACGGCGGCCGGCCGGCCGCCGCCGCAGGCCGAGCCGGCGGCGAGGGCGGCGAGTGTCGCCAGGGCGAGCGCTGCGCAGGCAAGTCGAGACGATCGGCGTCGCATGGGCGTCAGCATAGCAGTCCTCGTGCGGCCGTTTCGAGCCGCGCGACCACCCAGGCGGAACCTACCGGGCGCGGCATGAAGTCACGCCGGCCTGAGCGGTTGACGACGAAGTCGAGCGCCGTTTCCTAGGAGTCGGTCGGCGGCAGCGCCGCGCGCAGCCGGGCGGCGGCTTCGACAGGGTCGAGCGTGCCGACGCCGATGCCTGTACCGAGCTCGAAACCGGCGAGGGTGGTGAGTCGTGGGGCGATCTCGATGTGCCAGTGGAACTGCGGCGTGGCCTGGCCTTCGGGTGAGCGGCACGGAGTCGTGTGCAGCCAGGCGTTCACGGCGCCGTCGGCCGTGGCCGCCGCCACCGCATTGAGGACGCGCCTGAGGGCCCCGGCCGCGGCGCCGGGATCGGCGTGCAGAAAGTCGGGCTCGTGGGCGCGCGGCGCCAGGCGCAGCTCGTAAGGCCAGCGTGACGCCTTGGGCGTCCAGGCCACGAGGGGACCGTCGAGCACCACCCGCGAACCCTCGTCGGTGGTCGCGGCGAGCATGTCGCACAGCAGGCAGCGGCCGTACTTGACCTGGTAGCGGGCGAACTCCTCGAGCTCGGAGACCAGCACGGGGGGCACGATCGGCGTCGCGAACACCTGCGAGTGCGGGTGCGACAGCGAGGCGCCGGCCGCGCGGCCGTGGTTCAGGATGACGGTGACCGCGGCCGCCCCGCCGGAGCACAGGGCCGCGCTGCGGCGCTGGTACATGGTCACGACGTCCGTCACTTCGGCGAGGGTCTGGGCATAGAGCGGCCGGTCGTGGCTCGGCGAGTGGACGACGACCTCGTGGCCGCCCGGGAACACGGGGTACTTGTTGGGCACCACACGGACGGTCCAGCCGGGCGTATCGGGCGCGCTGCCGTCGGGCCGCAGCGCGTCGATCTCGGGCGGGGTCATCTGCTCGTGGCCTTCGCAGAACGGGCACTCGACCGCGGGTGAGGCGGTCGGGCCGCCGCCGCCCGCCGGGCCGCCGTCCGCCGCGCCGCCCGAGGGCTCGTCGTGGGGCCGCGCGTCGCGTCCCGTCGCGATCACGGTCCAGGCGCCGCTCAGCGGGTCGCGGCGCAGACCTTCGCTCACGGCAGTAAGACGAAGCCGTCGCCGCCGGCGTGCTTGGCTTCGTACATGGCCTCGTCGGCGCGCTTGAGAACGGCCTCGCTGCTTTCGTCGTCGGGCCGCACGAGCGTAGCGCCGACCGAGGCCGTCATCGAGAGCAGCTCTTCGGTCGGCGTCACGAAGTGCGAGCCGCGCACCGTATGCAGCACGCGCCCGCCGACGTGTCGCAGCTCGTCGCTACTGGCCGCGGCGCTGACGATCACGAACTCGTCGCCGCCGTAGCGCGCCAGGAGGTCCATCTTGCGCGTGCCGTCCGACAGCGTGGTGGCCACGAACCGGAGGGCTTCGTCGCCGGTGGCGTGGCCGAAGGCGTCGTTGATCGCCTTGAAGCCGTCGATGTCGACCTGGGTCACACCGAACCGCTGGCCGATGCGCTGAAACAGGCTGAAGTGCTGCTCTAAGACGATGTCGATGTACCGCCGGTTGAACAGGCCGGTAAGCGCGTCGGTC
This sequence comes from uncultured Actinomycetes bacterium, assembly GCA_963733255.1. Classification (GTDB taxonomy): domain Bacteria; phylum Actinomycetota; class Thermoleophilia; order UBA2241; family UBA2241; genus Bog-752. The sequence continues at coordinate 34,602 of CAVTCH010000014.1, read as the reverse complement.
ACGGCCGAGTCGGAGAGCCTCTGGACCAGGCGCGCCACCTCGCGCCCGGCGACCGTCTCGAGCTCACCGAACACCTCGACGCCGTAGACGCGGCCGTCGATCTCGAAGCGCCGCGTCTTGACGTAGACCGCGAGCCGTTCGCCGTCCTCGCGTTTGAGGAAGACCTCGCTGGCCGTGCGCGAGCGGCCGTCCGCGATGGAGTCGGCTAGCGGGCAGGCATCGGTACAGAGCTTGTGGCCGTAGGCGTCCTGGTGGACCAGGATGTCGTCGTAGCAGTGGCTGCCGACGACGTCTTCGGCCGGATAGCCGGTGATGCGCTCGGCGCCCTCGCTCCAGTAGACGATCTCGCGCTCTTCGCTGGTGACGTAGACGCCCTCGGGGATGGCGTCGATCAGGTCGGACAGAAAGCGATCGAAGGTGCGTCGTCCCCAGACCGGCGCGCGGCGCTCGAAGTCGGGCTCTCCGCGCCTGATGTCGGCGGACTTCATGGGTCGAGGTCGAGACTGCCGTCGGAACCGAGCGCCGTTTCGAGGGTCGGCTTCTCGCTGGTCGCGCGCGACTTGTAGAGCTGCTGCGAGTCCTGGACGCGCTCGTAGTCGTCGTCGATCACGGCCCCCATGCGCCGCCACAGGCAGACGTCGTGCTTCAGGTAGCGCTCCTTGATGTCGTCGCTGCACTCGCCCTCGACGGGGCACCGAAAACAGACCTCGTTGTCGACCACGGTCTTGCTCACCTTCATGAGCTCTCCCTCGTCGATGCGCCGGTAGGCGTCGAGCAGCAGCTCCTGGACGCTGCCGGTGATGCGGATCGTAAACTCGGGCATCTTCTCGGGTTCGTCGAACTCGAACACGCCGTTGCGCCAGTGCGCCAGAGCGAAGACCTGGTCGAGCGTCTGCTTGGCCATGATATCGCGCACCTGGTCGGCGGTGATGTAGCCCTTGTCGAGCAGGCGCTGGCCCAGCGGCTTGGCCTTCTTTTCCTGTTTGCTCAGGAGCGTGTCGGCCATGAGCACCTCGGAGAGTTGCTGCTCGCTCAGAAGCCCCGCCCTGACGAGCCGGCTGCCGAGCTTGTCGTCGGTCATGGGCAGGGAGATGCCCTGGACGCGACCTTCGATCAGGTAGATGAAGCCGTACTCGTCGAAGTCGCGCACCTCGAGGATACCCGTCGCCTGCTCACGAGCGAGGAACTGAAGGACGCTCGCAAGGTCGAACTTGTGTATTGAGCCAGCCAGCAGCATGTCGCGACAGATCTCCCCTTTCCCGCTGGTTTTCGGCAGAGTATGCCAGAAATGTTAGGATGGTCCGACGTTACCGGCGGGCAGCGAAGGGGCCAGCGCGCGTTGACCCTCCCCTGCGAGGCTGGCTATACTTCCCCCTTTGGACACGAGTGAACGAGCGAGGACGCCTTGAAGAGGACTTATCAGCCCAATACGCGCAAGCGCAAGAAGGTTCACGGGTTTCGCAAGCGCATGAGCACCAAGGCGGGTCGAGCGGTGATCAAGCGGCGGCGTCAGAAGGGACGCAAGCGGCTGAGCGCCTAGCCGCCCGGCCCATGCCGGCCAAGCGTTCGCGACTCTCTCGCTCCAGCGACTTTCAGCGAGTCTATCGCCAGGGGAGCTCCACGGCATCGCGTTTCCTGGTGTTGCACTACTTCAAGCAACCGGTCGCGGCGGTCGGTGCGCAACCGCGCCTCGGCCTGTCCGTGTCAAAGAAGCTCGGTGGGGCGGTCGTGCGCAACCGCGTCAAGCGCCTCCTGCGCGAGGCTTTTCGCGAGTGCGCCACGCGACTGCCCGGAGAGTATGACTACGTGTTGATCGCCCGCCCGCAGCTCACCGATCTGCTCGACAACCCCGACAAGGGCGCAGTCACGGCGGCTGTGCGCGACGTCTGCGAGCGCGCCGGCCTGCTCGAGAAAGGTCACGACCAGGCATGATCCGTACCATCTTCATCGCGCCCATCAGGTTCTACCAGCTCGCCATCTCGCCGCTGGTCGGGCCGCGCTGCAAGTACTACCCGAGCTGCTCCGAGTACACGATCGAAGCCATCCGCATCCATGGCCCCCTCAAGGGCATCGCGCTCGGCTCCTGGCGCATCCTGCGCTGCAACCCGTTCAGCCACGGCGGCGTCGACCACGTCCCGCCGCGGCACGCCTAGCCCATGCTCGCGCACCTGCCTCAGCTCGCAGTCCACGTAGCCGCCTTCGCGAACAACCCGGTCTTCCACACGCTCGGCAAGATCTTCGGACCGTTCGTCGACCTGCTGCGCGGCATCCTGCGCGCCATCCACGGCGTGATCGGGAGCTGGGGCTGGGCGATCATCATCCTCACGATCATCGTGCGGCTCATCCTCATGCCGCTCACCTTCAAGCAGTTCCGCTCCGCCCAGGCCATGCAGCAGCTGCAGCCCAAGATCAAGGAGCTGCAACGCAAGTACAAGACCGACAAGCGCAAGCTGCAAGAAGAGACCATGAAGCTCTACCAGGAGTATCGGGTCAACCCCTTCGCTTCGTGCCTGCCGCTGCTCATCCAGATGCCGATCTTCATCAGCCTGTACTACGCCATCAGGTTCACGCCCGAGATCCGCACCTCGAGCTTCTGGATCATCCCCTCGCTCGGCCTGCGCTACCTGCCGCTGTTCGTCATCTACATCGCCTCGCAGGTCGTCTCGACCGAGCTCATGATGCAGCCCGAGACCGACAAGCAGCAGAAGTACCTCATGCGGCTCATGCCGGTCCTGTTCATCTTCATCCTGTACCGGTTCCCCGCCGGCCTCATGCTGTACTGGGTGACGACCAACCTGTGGACGATCATGCAGCAGGTCATCATCCGCAGGACCGCCCCCAAGCGCCAGCTGCAGCCGGCCGGGCCCAAGCCGCCCGGGCGCTTCATGCGGGCCCTGAACGCGGCCCAGGTGAAGGCCGTCGACACTCAGGAGCAGACGAAGACCGCGCGAAACGGCTCCGGGAGCGGCACGGCGAAGGGCGGCACGGGCAGAAGCGGCAGCGCCAAGAGCGGCGCCAAGGGCGCGCCTTCGCAGCAGCGCTCGGGCAAGCCGGGCGCCGGCAAGGGCTCCGCGGCCGGAAAGAGCGGCAAGGCGGGCGGCGACCGACCGGCGCAGAAGCGGCCGGGCGGCACACCCGCGGGCAAGGGCGGGACGCAGTCGAGCGGCAAGCGCCCCAGTCGACCGAGTGGAGCGAGCGATGGACCAAAGCGTAAGCCCACCTCCTGACGACCAGGACGACGAGACCGAGTTCGCCACCGTAGCCAGCGCGGCCACGGTCGAGGCGGCCAGGCAGAAGGCGCTCGAGCAGCTTCGCAAGGTGGTCCCCTACGTGCGCGAAGACGACGTCGAGTTCGTCGTCGTCGACGAGGGCGGCCAGGGCGGCTTTCTGGGCATGGGCAAGTCGCAGCCGCGCGTCGAGGCGCGCGTGCTGCCCGGGGCGACCGACGCGGTCGGCGGCGACGTCGTCGACGCCGACGAGGCCCTGCAGAAGCTCGACGACTTCATCACTCAGGTCACGTCCGGCATGGGCTTGGACGTGGACGTCGAGGTCTCGCAGACCGGCGACGCAGTGGTGGCCGACATCGCCGGAGACGACCTTGGCCTGCTGATCGGCCGGCACGGCCAGACGCTCGACGCGCTGCAGTACCTTGCCGCGATCGTGGTGAACGGCCATGCGCACGCTCGCCGTCAGGTCATAGTCGACGCTGAGGGCTATCGCAACCGCCGCGAGGTCTCACTGAAGGCCGTGGCCGAGCGCGCCGCGCAGAAGGTCGAGCGCACACACAGCGAGCTCGTCCTCAAGCCCATGACCGCGGCCGAGCGCAAGATCGTCCATCTCCACCTCAAGGACCACCCCAAAGTCGAGACGCGCTCCGAAGGCGACGAACCGCAGCGCTGCGTGATCGTCTCTCCCCGAGGTCGAGCCTGAGCCAAGGTCAAGTCGGGCGCGGTCGAGGCCGATACAGAGCAGGTGTCGATACCTGAAAGACCCCGGACGCGCGCCTGCCGTCGGATGGCGCGTGCGCCCCGGTCCGGCCGGGAGAGATCCCGCCTTCAGACAACAAGGAGAGGTCCCGTGCGCAACGCTCGTGTTCTCGCAACGTCCGCCCTGCTGTTTGCCGTCGTGCTCATCGCCGCGCTCGCCGCTTCCGGCTGCGGCTCGTCTTCGTCGTCGGGCAGTTCCGGCTCCACCACCGCCGGAGGCATGACGGCCGCTCAGATCATGGCCAAGTCGCAGCAGGCGATGGCGAAGGTCTCGAGCGCGAGCTTCACCGCCGACGTGACGGTGCGGGTCGGCTCGGGCGGGAGCAGCGCTCAGGCCCTGATCCTCGGGCAGAAGCCGATCGTGCTGCACATGGCCGGCAAGGGCGACAGCAAGGGGGGCGCTCCGGCGGCCGCCGTGGCCATGACCGTCCAGGCTGCCGGCCAGAACCTGGCGTTGGGCGTGAAGGTGGTCCACAAGAAGGTCTGGATCCAGTTCGGTGGCAAGTGGTACGTCGCGCCCAAGAGCACGACCTCGAAGGCCCTCGGAGTGCCGAGCCCGAGCTCGAGCGCGAGCGCCGATCCGGCCAAGATCCTGAGTGGGCTGGGCATCGATCCACAGAAGTGGATGAAGTCGTCCACCGTGAGCACCGAGCAGATCGACGGCGCCGCGACCTATCACGTCGTGACGACGCTCGACACCGCGAAGGTCATGGCCGACGTGGCGAAGCTGCTGGCTTCCCCCGCTTTTGCGAAGGCGGCCGGCACGCGCGCCGGGGGGCTCCCCGACTCGGCCGAGTTGAAGAACCTTGAGAAGTCGTTCACCTCGGGTTCGGCCGAGTGGTGGGTCGACGCGAGCACGTTCGCGCTGCGCCAGGGCAAGGCAAACGAGACGTTCAAGTTCGGCAGCGGGGCCTCGACACAGGGCGTGACCGGCATGAGCGTCGCCATAAGTTACACGCTGAGTGGGCTGAACGAGCCGGTGACGGTCGTGCCGCCCGCGCATGCGCTGCCCCTCAAGAAACTGATGAGCGGCCTGTCGCTGCTCGCGCCGGGCCTGTCGGGCGGCGGGACGAGCGGCACCGGCATCGGGCTGTAGCAGCGGGTCTACGAGAAAGCGGCTCGCGCGCACCGCGAACGGCGCGCGAGCCGCTTTGTCACTTCTTGAGCCGGGTCAGCGTCCCCAGTCGAAATCGGGAGCCCGCTGCGACTTCCAGTCGGCCGGCACGTTTTCGTCGTCGGTGCGCTGGCCCATCATCGACTTGGAGATGATCACGCCGCTCGTGACGCCCGCCGGCTTGCCTTCGGAGGTGTCCTTGGGCGTGGGCGGCTTGATGCGGCTGGGAGCGAGCTGGACGGTGCCGTCGGCGCGCACGCTGGCGTTGGGTCGCAGATCGACGCGCTCCTCGTAGCCGCGGTCGGCCAGCGAGATACGGCCGGCTTCGGCGAGCTCGACGCGGAACTGATACCAGCCCATCGACCACATGAAGGTGACGAGCAGCGTGCTCTCGCCCTGGGAGCCGACGTGCACCTGCGGCATACCGAGGTTCTCGTTGGTCTCGACGATACGCTTGGGGACCGCGCTCACGTTCAGCAGGTCGACACCGCGCTGCAGGATGGTCAGCGGGATGAGCTCGTCGTCGTCGGGCTCATCGGTGCCTGCCGGTCGCTCCCCGGCGGGCGGCTCGGCCGCCGTCGCGGACTGCTCCGCGCCGCCGCCCGGGAGCGCCGCCGGCGCCTCGCCGATGAGGGTGTCGTCGGGGTCGCCGTCGAACGCCGCCGGCGCGGATGACTGCTCGCCGGGCTCACCGGGCGTCGCGGTGAGGGCCGCGACCTCGGTGGCGGTGAACGCCTCGGTGGCATCGCCGGCCGGATGGGCGGCGCGCCGCAACGCCTCGCCGAGGCTCGGATCGGTGTGCTCGAGGGACGTCGCCGACGCGATCGCGCCCGCGGGCCCTGCCGCAGCAGCAGTAGCCGCGGCGTCGTCGGACTCCGCTGCGTCTGCCACGGACGGCGTCGGGTCGTCGCGCAGTAGCGCCGCGTCGGAGCCGTCGCCGGTCGCCGTCGCGGCGCCCGCGGCCGACTCGGCCGTCGCGGCGCCCGCCTCGGGGGTCGTGACCGGCTCGTAGGCGTTGCGCAGCCGCGCGAGTTGCGCCGCGAGCTCCTGCTTTTCTGCCTCGGCGCGTGCCAGACGACTTTCGAGACGCTCGATCTCGGCGTCTTTGTCTTTGAGGGCGCGCCAGAAGGCGTCGCTGTCGGCGCGCACCGGCTTGACTCGCCCGGGGGTCACGGCGGCCATCTCGTCGACCGGCTCGAGGGGGCTGCCCGGGGAACCCTCGGGTGGGTTGCAAAGCGAGCAGATGAAGCGCTCACTGCCGTCGTCTTCGACGATGCGCTGCGTCCACTCGCCGGCGAGCAGCGTGCGTCCGCAGCTACTGCAGACGGTGTCGTCGTGGTTGTCCTTCGCACGTCCAAAAAGGCGTCCTAGCATGGCCCGCTCCACTGTTTCTCGGCTGATGTGAGGTGGGGCACCTGGTGCCCGTGTCGCTCGGGTGCACCGCACCTAAGCGACCACTCATAGTACCAGACTTCGCCTCAGCGACCGGGCCCCCGCGCTCCTACCGCTCGTCGGCGTCGGGATCGAACTCGAGGCCGACGGTGTCGGCGCGGCCGATGACGTCCTGGGCCACCGCCAGATCCTGTTCGCTCACGAGGATGTCGATGGCCCCGAGCCCCGAGGTGCCCGGGTAGGCGTCGTGCAGGCCACCGCGCAGTGTAGCGGCGATGCCCGCCTCGCTCAGGACGTTGGAGATCGCGGTCGCCTGGCCGAGATCGTTGGCGGTCGTTGCCCTTCGCAGCTCCATCGTGCCACCTCGCTTTCGCGATCGTCGTGCGAAACCACACGGCACTGGGAACGTGTATATACCCAGTGGGCGGTTGAGACAGGCTCCCTGCCGAACGCCTCGCGCCGACCAGCCGCCGCCTCCTCTCAGCTGTCGCGCGGCAGCTCCTGGCCGGCGTCGTGCTCGAGCTCGGCGACCAGCCGCCGCGCCTCGTCGGCGTCGGACGCCGCCACCATGATGCCGTAGCCGCCCATCTGCGGCGTGCCGGGGAACGTCGTCGAATGCCCGCCGACGATCTCGGCCTTGATGCCGCCCGACTCGAGCAGCTCCTGAAGGCTCGTCGCGGTGGTGAGGTCGAGCTCCTCGGCGATGACTTGGGTGTCCACGGTCAGGTCTCCTTCCGGCGCAGCTCGCGCAGGGTGTCGAGGTTGGCACGATCGGGGCCCTCGCCATCATAACCGGGGACCTCGAGGATGCCGGGGATGTCGGTGAAGGCGGGATGATTGACGATCAGCCGTATGCCCTCGCGGCCGATCTCGCCCTCGCCGATGTTCTCGTGGCGGTCGCGATTGGAACCGAGCGCCGTCTTGGAGTCGTTCAGGTGCACCATCACGAGCCGCTCGAGGCCGATCGCCTGGTCGAACGAGGCGAGCAGCGCGCCGAGTCCGTCGGCGGTGCGCAGCTCGTGGCCCGACTCGAGCAGGTGGGCCGTGTCGAGGCACACGCCGAGACGCTCGTCGCCGCCGACCGAGTCGATCATGGCGCCGATCTCGGCGACCGTGTCGCCCATGGTGCCGCCCGCCCCCGCGGTGTTTTCGAGCAGGACCCGCACTCGCGAGTCGCCTACTTCGTCGAGCGCGCGCAGCAGGGCCTCGCGCACGCGCGCGAGACCAGCCTCGAAGCCGGCGCCCTGGTGGGAGCCGATGTGGGTGACGATCGCTTCGACGCCGAGCTGCTCGGCGGCCGTCACCGCCCCCACCAGGGCGACCACCGACTTCTCGTAGAACTCCTCGTTCACCGTCGCCAGGTTGATCAGATAGATGGTGTGGATGACCGCGAAGCGCAGGTCTGAGGCGGCGCGCGCCTCGCGAAAGCGCGCCGCGTCGTCCTGTTGGTAGATCTGCGGCTTCCAGGTTCGCGGACTGCCGGCGAAGAACTGGATCGCGCTCACACCGAGCGCCTCGCCGCGCTCGACCGCCGTCCATACTCCGCCGCTCGCCTTGACGTGCGCTCCGAAGTACATCGCGCCTCCGGTCTAGGTGGTTGCCCGTTCACCGCGCCGCGCGCCCGCGCGCCGTCGCCGCGTGGCCGGCCGCCATTGTCCACGCCGCGCACTCCGCACGCCGCCGCCTCGTGGCCGGCCGCCATGGTTGTTCCGCCGGCACCGTCAGACTACACGAGAGTCGCGCCGGCCTGCTGCCGTTCTGGCGTACTGGACGCTGCCAAGTTCAGCCGATTCGGACACTGTGTCCGGTTGGCCGACCCCATGGCGACTGCCACGATGGTAACGGCTCGTCCTGCTTCGAGAGCAGGGGCCGGCTCGTATTCCCGCGGGGTCGCGCGTGTCGCGACCCCATTTTCCGTGAAGGGTGTGGTCAGGCATGGCAGAACAGGTGCGACGCAAACTGGAGCTCGTCGACATGAAGGTCTGGGTCGCGGTCTTCATGGTCTTCTCGTTCGTGTGTTCGGGGGGCTTCGGCATCGAGGACATGGTCTCCGGCTCGGGGCCGGGCTTCACCCTCCTGCTGCTGATCATCCTGCCGTTCGTCTGGGGCCTGCCGCAGGCGCTGGTGTGCTCCGAGCTCGGTTCGGCGATTCCCGAAGACGGCGGCCTGTACCGCTGGTCGCGGCGCGCCAACGGCTCGTTCTGGGGCTTTCAGACGGGCTGGTGGTGGGTGCTGTCGATCTTCGTCGACTCGGCCGTGTACATCGCTCTCACCGTCGACTACGCCCAGACCTGGTTCCACCTGACGGGCCTCGAGCGTTGGGGCCTGGCCGTCGTGCTGATCGCCATCTTCGCCTACGTGAACATCCGCGGCCTGCAGCTCGCTTCGTGGATGCTCGTCATCCTGCAGGTCGTCGTCTTCGTGCCGTTCATGGGGCTCGCCGTGCTGGGCCTCGCGCACTGGCACCACAACCCGTTCCACCCCATCCTGCTGCCGGGCATCTCACTGATCGGCGGCGTGGGCGTGGCCCTGAGCGTCGGCATCTGGATGTACTCGGGCTTCGAGAGCATGTCGACCATGGCCGGCGAGATCAAGAGCCCGCAGCGGGTGATCCCACGGGCGGTCATGTTCACGCTGCCGGTGGTGCTGGCCTTCTATGTGCTCTCGACGATGGGCGGCATGGCCGCCGTCGGTCACTGGACCGAATGGGGCACGAGCGCCAAGTACGACTTCATGGGCGTGGGGCTCGTGGTCGGCGGCCAGACGCTCCGCCACCTGTTCTTCGCCGCCATGCTGGCCGGCAACTTCGCGCTGTTCATCGCCTTCCTGGCGGCCGGCGCGCGACCCTCGTACGTGCTGTCAAAAGACAAGCTGATGCCGAAGTTCCTCGGCAAGGAGAGCAAATACGGCACCCCGTACCTCGCCATTCTGCTCATGGCCGGCGTCGACGCGATCCTGGTGCGCTGGGGCTTTGCCACCCTGATCGTGATCGACGTGTTCCTGCTCATGCTGGCGCACATCACGATCTACATCTCGGCCGTGCGTCTGCGCATCAAGCAGCCCGACCTGCCGCGGCCCTTCAAGGTCAAGCTCGGCACCAAGGCCTTCGCCGCCATGTGCGTGGTGCCGATCGCGGTCGCCGTGCTGGCCATGTCGCCGTTCGGCAACGGCATGAACTACTTCGTCTGGGGTTCCCTGGCCGCGCTCACCGGTCCGCCCGCCTACCTGATCTTCAAGAAGATCTACGGGGGCAGGGAGCTGCCCGCGGTCGGTTGTGACTACGATGACGAGGCCGTGCCCGGCGACCCGGGCGTCGTGGCGCCTGAGCCGGCCGTGGCGCTGGTGGGCGAGGCGCCGGACGCCTGAGACCCGCGCCGTCTGAGACCTGCGCCGGCTGCGACGCGCGCCGCCCGCCCGGATCGTCTAGTCCACGGTCAGATGCTCGGCGAACCAGCCGAGCAGGAGCGCGACGGCCTGGTCTAGGTGACCCTCGAGGTTGTGCGGTGAGCCGGGGATGAGCTCGACGCGGGAACCGGCGGGCAGGAGCGGCAGGCCCTGGCGCGCATGCGCCAGGGCCTGCCGCTCCTCGTCGTCTCCGTCGCCGTCGATCAGCAGCACGGGGCAGTGGACCGCCCCGAACAGCGCGGCCCGATCGGGCTCACCCGCCACGAGGTCGTTCAGAAGTCCGGCGTCGACCACCACCTGAGCGCGGAGGCGGTCGCCGGCCTGTGGCATCGTCACCTTGCCGCTGCGGCCGAGCTCGTCCATCTGGCCGGCCGTGAAGTAGTCGTGCCAGTCGTAGTCCATGGGGCCGATGGGGGCGCCGGTGGTGGCGATCGTCGCCGCCTGTGGCGGGGTGGCCTTCAGACAGACGCGGCCGCCCAGGCTGTGGCCGTAGAGCCCGACGCGATCGAAGCCCAGCGAGCCGGCGAAGTCGATCGCGGCCTGGAGGTCGCCGACCTGCCCGGCCATGGTCAGGACGTCGTCGTCGCTTTCGCCGCAGCCGCCGAAGTCGAAGGTAAGCGAGGCAAAGCCGGCGCCGGCGAGCGCCGCCGCGATGAGGGCAGAGCGGCCCCGGGAGAGCCGGTCGCTGGCGAAGCCGTGCGCCATGATCACGACGGCGCGGTCGCCCGTGGGGGCGGGCTCGCCCAGCGGGGCGCGGTCGGCGGCCGAGCCCGGTTCGCGGCGAAGGGCGCGGTCGGCGGCCACGGGAGAGCGGTCGGCGGCCGGCGTGAGGTCGCCGACGAGCTGGTGTCTCCTGGAGTTGCGGAAGGTCACTCGCGGCATGAGCCCCATGATACGCCGCGGCCGGCGCACGAGTGGCCTCAGAACAAGGTGGCAAGTCCCTTCACCGTGTAGATCGTGCCGATCACGGCGAACAGGGCGATGAGGATCGGGCGTTCGTGCAGCGTCAGCCAGGCCTTGGCTCGCTCCATGAGGGGAGCCACCCTGTCGCGGGCCACGATGGAGGCCGCGACCAGCGCGAAGGGGATCGAACAGGCCACCGCGATGAACAGCGTAAGCGCGGCGAACGCCTCGCCGCGCGACACGTCCGCGCCGAGGATGTCCATGAGGGCGGGCGTCTGCATCTCGTAGTTGACGAGAAGGACGCCCACCGCGGCCGCGCCGGTCGGCCCCATGGCGCCGATCATCCGCATCCAGCGGGGTTCGCGATGGCTCCCGCCCGGCGCGGGCTTGCGGACGACCATCACGGCGCAGGCCGCGAGAAACCCGAGCCCGACGGCCAGCCAGGCGATGCGGATCGCCAGGGCGGCCCGGCCGCCGGGCGTGAACGCCGCGTCGTGGAGCAGCAGCAGCACGACCGCCCCGAACAGGGCCATGACGCCCACGAGGACGGCGACGTAGGTCACGCCGTTGCGGGTAGGCCACCGGGTGGCCGGCATGATGAGCGCCGCGATGATCGGGACGGGGTTGACCGTGATGGCGATCGCCACGGGGATGATCTGCAGGAGCAGGGCGCTCAAGGGCGGGTCACCTCGCGGTCGCCTTTCTCACCGCTGGATAGGTCGTTGGGCTGCATGATTGTGGCCTTTGTCAGACGGCGAGCTCACCGCTTGCCATGGCGATGTGACGGGTGCCGTAGGCGACAAGCTGCGTGGTGTGCGTGACCAGGGCGATCGTCAGGCCCGTTTCGGCGTGTATCCGGCGGAAGAGGGTCATGATCTCTGCCTCCGTCTCCTCGTCCAGATCGCTGCTGGGTTCGTCGGCCAGAAGGACCTTCGGGCGATTGATGAGCGCGCGCGCGATGACGACCCGCTGTTGCTGACCCGCCGACAGTTGCCTTGGACGCGATGTCAGTCTATCCCCCAGTCCGACCGTGGTCAGGAGCTCACAAGCCCGCTCCCGGCAGTCGTCGCCGCTGCCGCTCGTCAGGGACACCGGCAACATGACGTTCTGCAGGACGGACAGCGAAGCCAGCAGACTGGGGAACTGAAAGACGAAGCCCATCGTACGGTTGCGGAGCAGCGACTGTCGTCGGTCGGAGAGGCGCCACAGGTCGACACAGTTCAACGTCACGCTGCCGCTGGTCGGCTTGGCGAGCCCGGCGATGACGTTGAGCAAGGTGGTCTTGCCCGCGCCGGAGCGCCCCGTGATGACGACGAACTCCCCCTCGTCGATATCGAGGTCGACTGCCTTGAGCGCCTCGACCGGCTCGTAACGCCCTGTCTCGTAGGTCTTGCCGATGCCGCGCAGACAGATCATCGAGTCACTCGCGCATCGCATCTGCCGGCTCCTGCCTGCTCACACGCAGGGCCGGAAGTGTGGCCGCCGCACCGACCACGACCAGGGCGAGGACGAGCCCCAGGACGACTTCGCCGGCCAGTCGGCCGAACGTCGGAAACAGGAAGGGAAAGCCGAGGGCAGAGACCAGCAGCGCGTGGAAGAGCCCGACGCCGATCGCAGCCACAAGGGCGCCGGCCAGACCGCCGACGAGCGCCAGGATCAGCGCCCCGCCCAGCAATGAGACCAGGATGGCGCCACGAGTGGCCCCCAAGGCGCGCAGGACGCCTATCTCACGTCGCCGTTCGTGGGCAGCCATCGCAAACAAGGCGGCCGTGACGACCAGCGCAAGGAGGAGCAGCAGCGCGAGCACCACGAGCATCACGCGCAGCAGGCCGGTGATCTGCGAGCGGTAGACCGCGAACATCTGCGGGCTGACGATCGCCGTGACCCCCGGGACCGTCGCGCTGATGGTCCGAGCGATGGTACCGGGGTCCTGTCCCCTCTTCACCTTGACCATCACCGAGGAGACGCTGTCTTTGGGGATGACGAGCGGACGAACGGCCGTCGTGTGCGAGCTCGTGGCCATGGCGTAGGCGGTCGGCAGGGTGATGAAGAGCGTCTGGTCGAGGTTCGTGCCGGTCGGCTCGAGCTTGCCTCGCAACCACATCGTGTAGCCGTACAGCATGATGTTGTGGTTCACGGGCACGGACACGTTGCAGCCGCCTATGGCCTGCTCCAGGCCCAGCTTGCCGCCCAGCTCCTGATGCAGCCAGGGTTCGACGGTGAAGTCGGTCCGCGGGTCGTAGGCGACGATGAACATGTGGCTGACGGCACAGCAGGAGGCGTGTGAGAGCGACTGCAGGTAGACCTGGGGAGAGGCGACGGCTACGCCACGCATGGCGGCGATCCGGGCGACGTCTGAGCTCGGCATCCAGGTCTTTGAGACCGTTCCCATGAGCAAGGCCCCGTCGACCTGCGTCTCGGCACCGCGCGGCACGACGACGACGTCGGCGCCGAGGCGGTCGGCGGCCAGGTGCAGGCTCTCCTGGGCGCCGTGCACGACGAGCACGGTGGCGACCGCGAAGGCGGCGATGCACAGGGCGCACAGGCCCAGCAGCCAGCTGCGCAGTTCGCTGTCGGCCAGATCGTGCAGGGCGAGACCGGCGAGGCCGCGGAGCCTCAAGGAACCAACCTCAGCTCGCTGACTGCATGGCTACCGCGTGGCCGTCGAAGCCGGGCTCGCCGCCCAGCTCGTTTCTGATCAGTGTGATGAGGCCGATCGCGATGGTGAAACCGCCGGCCGCCACCATGAGCGGCAGCATCGTGGTGCGGCACACCGCGCCGCTTTGCTGACAGACGCCGATCAGGACGGTCGGCAGGAGCACGGTCACCACGCCGAGCACCGAGACCAGGAGCGCCAGACCACGGCGCGTCTCCTTGCGCCGGCTGAAGAAGAGCAGCACGCCGGCGGCGGCCAGCGGCAAGGCGACGCCGATCGCCGCGCGCGCGGTCCAGCAGCAGCGCATCGGCGTTGACTGAGCGGCCGCGGCCGTGCCGGCGCCCATCGTGGCGGCGGCGCCTGTCGCGGTGGCCGAACCCATGGTCGTACCGCCCCCGGTTGCGGTAGACGAGCCCGTCGTCGTCGTGGTCGAGCCCATGCTCATCGCGGAGCCCGACGACGCGCTCATGGCCTTGCAATGAGTGAACTGCGGCACGATTCCGATCACGAGCGCCACGGCGACGACGACCACCCCGACGATCCTCATGGTGACCCCCTCGTTGAATCACGATCGGCTCGAGAGGACGGTGCGCTCAGGCGCTCGCCCCTCGAAAACACGTTATCGCAGATCAGCCGGCTGGGGCGAATGTTTGTGGCGTGGCGGGGAGGCGTTCGACGGCCGTATCTTCTTTCATGGTGATCGGTCACGGCTGTGCAGCGATCGCGGGCCGATCATCGCGCCGTGTCGGAATTCTTAGGATCGCCTACATAACTGTTTGAGGCAGGCCTACTTTGGCAACCAGGAACGCATGGAACAGACGCTCGTATCTCCGGCAGTCGAGAACTACCTGAAGGCCATCTACCTTTTGCAGGCCAGGACCGGCAAGCCGGCTCCCATGAGCAAGGTTGCCGAGCGCCTTGTGGTCGCGCCGGCATCTGTGACCGAGATGGTGCAGCGTCTCGTCCGCGACGGTCTCGTCAAGCACGTGCGCTACCGTGGCGTCAGCCTGACCGGGCGGGGGCGGCGAGCTGCGCTGCGCGTCGTGCGTCGCCATCGCCTCCTCGAGACGTTTCTGGTGAGTGAGCTGGGCATGGGCTGGGATCAGGTCCATGACGAGGCGGAGACGCTCGAGCATTCGATCTCAGACAGGCTCCTGGCCGCGATCGCTGCCAAGCTCGGAGACCCCGTCCGGGACCCGCACGGCGATCCGATCCCCTCGGCCGACCTGGAGATCGACGAGGTCGCAGCGGTTTCCCTCGACCGGCTGCCGGTCGGCACAAAGGGGCGCCTCGTGCGCATCCTCGACGCCGACTCAGACCTGCTTGGCTACCTGGATGGCTTGGGCGTCGCGCTGGGCGACGAGATCGAGGTGCTGGATCTGGAGCCTTTCGGCGGCCCGTTCACCGTCTCGATCGGAGGCCGCAAGCGCAGCCTCGGCCGGCTTGCCGCGGCGGCCCTCAGTGTGGAGGCAGCGTCGTGACGCCTCCGGTCGACCAAGGCTCGTTTGTCGTAGAGCCGAGCGCCGTCGCAAGCATTCCTTCGCCGCTCGAACTCCTCCTGGCCCGCGGTCGCACGCGCGCCCTGCTGGCCATGCTGGGACCGGCTTTTGTGGCCTCGATCGCCTACGTCGATCCCGGCAACTTCGCGACCAACGTCCAGGGCGGCGCCCAGTTCGGCTACCTGCTGCTCTGGGTCGTGCTCATGGCCAACCTGATGGCCATGCTCGTGCAGTACCTGTCGGCCAAGCTCGGCATCGTCACCGACATGAACCTGCCCGAGGTCTGCCGGGCGACTTACCCGCGGTATGTGACCTGGTTTCTGTGGTTGCAGGCGGAGGGCATGGCGATGGCCACCGACATCGCCGAGTTCGTGGGCGCCGCGCTGGGTCTCAACCTGCTCTTCGGCGTCCCGCTGCTGGCCGCCGGATTCATCACCGGCGGCATCTCGTTTCTCATTCTAGGGCTGCAGCGCCGTGGCTTTCGCCGCTTCGAGCTGGCCATCACGGCACTGCTCGGCATCATCTTCGCCGGCTTTCTCTACGAGACCCTGCGCATCAGCCCGCCGGCCGCCTCTTCGCTTGCCGGGCTTGTGCCTCACTTCGCCGGCAGCGCCTCGATCCTTCTGGCGGTTGGCATCGTCGGCGCCACTGTGATGCCCCATGCCATCTACCTGCACTCGGCCCTGACGAACGGCCGAGTGCCGCCGCGCAACGAGGGCGAGCGCCACAGGATCCTGCGCTTCGAGCGCCTCGACGTGGTCGTCGCCCTGGGTCTTGCCGGCCTCATCAACATGGCCATGCTGGCCGTGGCCGCCACCCTCTTTCACAACCCCGCCGGTGCTGCCATAGCCACGATCGAGCAAGCCCATCAGGGCTTTGCCCGCCTGGTCGGCGGCGGCGCCGCCCTGACGTTCGCCGTCGCTCTGCTGGCCTCCGGGGTCTCCTCCTCATCGGTGGGTACCTACGCCGGTCAGGTCGTGATGGCCGGTTTTGTGAACCTGAGAGTGCCGCTGGTCCTGCGCCGGGCGATCACCATGCTGCCGGCCCTGGCTCTGCTGGCTCTGAGCGTGAACCCCACCTACGCCCTCGTGTTGAGCCAGGTCGTGCTTTCCTTCGGCATCCCCTTCGCCTTGGTGCCACTGGTCTTGCTCACCAGCAACAGGACGATCATGCGCGAGCATGTCAACAGTCGCCTCGTAACATCGTCGGCCTGGGCGATCGCCGGGGTCATCATCGCCTTAAACGTCTACCTGTTGGCGGCGCAGTTCCTCGGGGTCTAGGAGACTGTGATGGACGCCACCGTTGCGAAGGCGCCCGCCCGCCTGCGCCTGTTGGTTGCCCTCGATGGCAGCTCACGCGACGTCGCCGTGCTTGACGAGGTCACTCGCCTGGCGGCGAGCGCGCCGCTTGAGGTCACCCTGCTGTGCGTCGCTCACTACCACACCCGCGGTGAGCTGGTCGTCGAGCGGACCCGCTCACAGGCGGTCGTCGAGCGGGCGCGCGGCCGGCTATCGCTACCGAAGGCGGTGGTCCGCACCCTGGTCTGCGATGGCGAGGTGGGCGAGGCGATCGTCACCCAGGCCCAAGCCCGGCGGGCCGACCTCATCGTCATGGCCGGACATGGCCACACTGCTCTGCGGCGCGCCGTTGAGCGCAGTCTGCCCGACTGGGTGCGGCGTCACGCCTCGGTGCCGGTCGTGGTCGTGCGGGCGCAGCGCAAGGCGGCCTGAGAGGGAAACTGGTGCCCCCAACGGAATTCGAATCCGTGCTGCCGGCTTGAAAGGCCGGTGTCCTAGGCCGCTAGACGATGGGGGCACGGTGCCGCGCAGGGATTATACCTGCTTGCGGTCGGCCCGTCGGGGGCCGTTTGCCGCAGCCCTCGCCCGGCTCATCGCCGCCACCGTTTGCCGCGGCGGCTCGCAACGCACAACTTGGGTAGAGTAGTGCATCGATATCATGCAAGGAGTCCGGAGTGAGCAGAGACACTGAGGAAGGCCCGCGGGCCGGCGAGGCGCCGCGCGACAAGACAGAGGGCAGCGACGCAAGCGCCGCCGAGCCAAAGCGCAGCGCGCCAAAGCCCGTCGCCACGAAGGGCCGCCAGGCGACCGGCTTGGCGACCGCTGGGGGCGGCGCCAAGGCGGCGGGCGCCCGGGCGACGGCTCACGCGGGCCGCCGCGCACTCGTGCAAGCGCCGTCGGGCCGTCGCAAGCGCGCCGCGGGCGAGGGCGGGTCGGGCAAGGGACGCGACGGTGGCAATGGTCGGGCCCGCGGTAACGTCCGGGCAAGCGCCGGCGGACTCGGGCTCGCGCTGGTCCGCCACTACGACGAAACGTTCGCCACGGAGCCGCGTAACCGGCTGGCGCTGAACGCGGTCACGGCCGGCAAGGTGCAGATCGTGGCGCGCAACCGCGAGGCGGTCGTGCGCGGCGGGCAGCGCACCTTCTCGCACGTCGTCAAGACGCCCGACATCACCAACCAGAAGCAGAGCGGCCGCTGCTGGATGTTCGCCGGACTGAACGTCCTGCGCGTCGAGGCCATGAAGCGCCTGAAGGTCGACCAGTTCGAGTTCTCGCAGACCTACCTGCAGTTCTTCGACAAGCTCGAGAAGGCCAACTACTTCCTCGAGACCATGATCGCCACCGCCGACGAGCCGACCGACGGTCGGCTGATCTCCTTCCTGCTGCAGGACCCGATCCAGGACGGTGGCCAGTGGGACATGTTCGCGGACCTCGTGCGCAAGTACGGCGTCGTGCCCAAGACCGCCATGCCCGACACCGAGTCGAGCGGCGAGTCGCTGCCCATGAACGGCGTGCTGCGCACCAAGCTGCGCGAGTACGCGGCCGAGCTGCGGCGGCGCAAGGCCGGCGGCGAGTCCGCGGCCGAGTTGCGGCAACGCAAGGACGAGATGCTCGAGACAATCTACCGTATGATCGCCATCCATCTCGGTCGGCCGCCGCGCGAGTTCGAGTGGCAGTGGCGCGACTCAGACGACGCCTTCCACCGCGACGGCACGATCACGCCTCTCGAGTTCTACGAGCGCTACGTCGGTGTCGAACTGGGTGACTTCGTGAGCCTCATCAACTGCCCGACGCCCGACAAGCCGTTCGGCAAGCTCTACACCGTGCAGTACCTTGGCAACGTCGTCGGCGGCACTCCGGTGCGCTACGTCAACGTCGACATCGCCACGTTCAAGAAGGCGGCCGCGGCGCAGATCGCCGCGGGCCGGCCGGTGTGGTTCGGCTGCGACGTCGGCAAGATGTCGGAGCGCGAGCAAGGGGCGCTCGACGGCGAGATGTACGATCTCGAGTTGCTTTACGCGACCCCGTTCCAGGCCGACAAGGCCGAGCGCGTCGAGTACGGCCACAGCGTGATGACCCACGCCATGGCGCTCACCGGCGTCGATCTCGACGACCAGGGCCGGCCGCGCCGGTGGAAGGTCGAGAACAGCTGGGGCGACAAGGTCGGCGACAAGGGCTACTTCGTGATGAGCGACCGCTGGTTCGACGAGTACATGTTCGAGGTCGTGATCGACCGCTGGCACCTGCCCAAGCGCGTCGTCAAGGTGCTCGACACCGATCCCGTCGTGCTGGCGCCCTGGGACCCGATGGGGTCGCTGGCGCGCGGCTGCTGAAGTCGGCTCGGGCCCGGCGCCGGGCTTAGGGGCTCGGTGCCGGGCTCGGCGTCCAGACGATCGTGCCGCCCGGCCGCGAGTGGGCCAGGGCGACCCCGATGGCGTCCTGGGCTACGTGGGCGGCTCCCACGTCGATCCAGTCGGCGCGGTTCATGAGCATCGAGAAGGCGAGCCACTCGCCGTTGGCGCTCTTGACGTACCCCGACAGGTTGCTGGCCACCGTGAGCGTGCCCGTCTTGCCGTGGAGGTTCTTCTGGGCGGTCGTGCCGCGCATGCGGTCGTACAGGGTGCCGTCGACGCCGGCCACCGACAGCGAGGCCCAGTAGGTGGGCCAGTCGGCCCTCTTTGCCATGGCCTGCAGCAGGGTGGTGATATCGAGCGGGCTCAGCCAGTCGCCGTAGCTCAGTCCGGAGCCGTCGGTCAGGGTGAAGCTCTTGCCGCCGATCCCCAGCGCTTCCAGGAACTTGGCTTCGACCTTGTTGCCCTTGGCGGTCGTGCCGCCACCACCGAACGAGGCTCCCAGTCCCTTGGTGAGCATCTCGGCGAAGAAGTTGTCGCTCGGCTTGTTCATGGCGGCGAGGATCCGCGAGAGCGGCGCCGAGCGCTCGACATAGGAGACCGTGGCCGTGGCCGGCGCGACGCCGACCTTCGCCACGTGGGTCACCGGTATGCCGGACTTGCGCAGCAGCTTGCTGAGCCGGGCCGCGGCGGTCAACGTCGGGTTGGCGGCGCGGGCGCCGGCGGCCGTGGTGCCTTCGTTGAGCGCGAGCGCCGAGAGCGGCCCGCAGAAGGCGGTCATGCCGGCTTTCCACGAGCCGACCGCGCGGTCGTGGTCGAAGTAGCTGTCGTCGCCCACGATGCCGCCGTCGATGCGCTTGACGCCGGCGTTCTTCAGGGCGGTGACGAAGTCCCCGAGCCGCGAGGTCTTGAGGTGGAGGAACCGCGACTGGTAGGAGCTGGTCGAGAAGCTCGGATCGCCGAAGCCCTTGAGGTAGATCCAGCCGTGGTAGGCGCCGGCGCTGTCGATGGTGCCCGTCGTCAGGAGCTCGGTCTTGAAGCGGTGCGCCGCGCCCCACTTGGCGAGTGCCGTGGCCGACGTGACGAGCTTCTCGTTGGAGGCCGGCCTGAGCCTGGTCTCGATGTGGCGGTCGTACAGCGGCTTGCCCGTCGAGAGGTCGAAGACGCGTACGCCGGTCAGGGGGCCGGCAAAGCCGTCGGCCGTGAGGATCGCCCCGATGCGGGTCTGGAGCGTGGTCGCGGCGGCGCTGGCCGGCACGGCCAGCGCCGCCGCGACCAGCGCGACGGCGATCGCCAGGGCCCAGCGTCGGGCGGTGCGGTTCGCGTTCCCCATGGCTCCCTCCGTCGGGCGGCGACGCGCCGGCCCGGGCGTCGGCATTTTCCCTACCGCGCGTTCACGCTTTGGACGGCGTGTTCACGCAGACTTCCCGGCCAGAGTACCGGGCGGGTGGTGGAACGACAAGCTCGCCGCGGAGTGCTCGCGCGCCTCCGGCCCAGTCGCGCCGCTTCAGCCCCGTCGCGCCGCTCAGGCGTCGCGCCCCCCAGGGAACGTCAGCGCTCCACCGCCTTGCGCATGCGCACGACCGCTCCCCCGTTGTGAGCGACGCGCAGGTCGTCCATGAGACACGACATCAGAAACAACCCGCGGCCCCCAGGCTCGATCGGGTCGGGTGGCACGGTGATGTCGATGGGAGCCGGCTCGAAACCCACGCCGTGGTCGCGCACCACGACGTGGACGTCGTCGTGCTCGACGGCCACGGTCACGTCGATCGAGCGCTCGCTGCCGCTGAAGCGGATGGCGTTCTTGCAGGCTTCGTTCATGCTCAGCACGACATCGCAGACGGCGCCTTCGGGCACGGCGCGCCGGCGCAGGAAGGCGCGCACGGCGTCGCGGGCGACGCCGAGCGCCGAGGCCGCCGGCGTGACGGCCAGATGGAGCGCGCCGTCGGGCCCGGTGGCAAGCTTGACGTCGAGTGGATCGATGGATCGTGGGATCCGCGTGGGATCGTCGTCCTGGCGCTCGGGCGCGGTTTGGGCCATTCGGTCGGGTTCCTCTTCGCTTACAGGTTTCTACTTCGTATGGTGCCCATATGCAGGTCTATTGGACACCTCACGGCCGCCAGGCCGTGGCGCCGGCCCCGTCGTGTCGAATGATCGTGGCGACGGCGGTGATGAGCGCGGGCTGGGCCGAGACGATGCCCAGCTCACGGTCGTAGAGGAGCGAGGCGACCGAGAAGTTCTGCGAGCCCAGGAACACCCGGGCGCGGGCCGTGCCGGGGTCGACGACGATCGCCTTGGCGTGGATGTAAAGGGGCGCCGAGGCGCTGTAGGTGCGCACCACGACCCCGGTGCGGGCCAGTGCGCTGAACGCGCTCGCCCAGTCGCTCTGGCGCGTCATGACGACCTCGACCCTGACGCCGCGCCGGGCGGCCGCCCGCAGCGCGTGCTCCACGCTCTCGTCGTTCATCTCTTCGTTTTCGATTAGCAGCTCGTGCCGCGCCGAGGCGATCAGGGCGACGAGCGCGTCCTGGGCGCCGGGGCTCCACACGAGGTCGGCCGGCGACGACGGCGGCAGGCCGCCGTTCGTCCAGTCGTTGGTGAAGGTCGCCTGGATGGCGGCCACGTCGGCCCGGTCGCGGTCGAAGATGACGAAGTCGCGCGACGACGCGTAGTAGCGGGCCGTCAGGTTCATGGTCATGATGGCCGCGCGCCGCCGGTCGACGACGATCGCCTTTTCGTGCGCGACGTCGAACTGCGCCGGCGCCCAGCGTACCCCGACGCCGTGGCTGCGCAGGTAGGAGTAGGCCGGCTCGTTGTAGCGGCGCACGTAGTGGCCGTCGAGCAGCACCCGGACGCGCACCCCGCGCGCGGCGTCGGCGGCGAGCAGGGCCGTCGCCTGGTCGTCTTCGAGCTCGTACATCGCGACGTCGACGCTGTGGCGGGCGGAGCGTAGCAGCGCGTAGACGGGCCCGGGCCCGGCGCCCGGCTCGACGACCAGCGCGAGCCCGCCGGCGTTACGAGCCCGTGCCGGCCGGGAGGTGGTCGCTGCGCCGGCCCGCGAACGGGCGGCCCGTCGGCGGGTCTTCTTGGCCTTCCTGGCCCTGACGGGCGACGACGCCGGCAAGGGCCGCGCCGACCGTTGCGCGAGCGTGGCCGCCGGGCGATGCGGGTTGCCGAGCAGAGCGACGGCGACGGCGATGACGACGATCAGCGCGCCCGCCGCGCCCGCCGCCCGCCGCCCGGCCCTGCGGCGCGCGTGTCCGCGCCGCGCCGGCCGAAAGCGGGTCATGGCGCGGAAGGGTCGGGGGTGGTGTGCCGCTGCCGGCTCATCGTCTCTCCTTTGGCGGACACCGGTGTCCGGGTGCAGCCTACAAGAGAAAGGGACGCGGCGACGAAGGTCGGCAGTCTCGACGCGGTTGGCGATGACGCGACCGGGGGGTCGCGATGAGCAGGCTCCGCGGGTGTCGAGCGTCTACCGGGCGCGGGCCGCGAGAGCGTCGACGCGGCTCAACTCGATGCCGTCGAGGTAGTTCTCGAAGCGCAGCGCCTTGCCGGCGCGCATGGTCCAGATGTGCAGCAGCGGCAGGCGGACCGCCTCCCAGGTGCCCCTGGGCCGGCAGTACACGGCGCCCGTCACCGTGACGATGTCACGCTTGGACATGAGGTTGTTGACCACGACCCGCATGACCTCCCACGACGAGGGCAGGGAGAAGAGGTCGCTGCTGCCGAGCTCGCCGGCGCTCAGGCAGCGCATCACGTGGCCGTTGTGGCGCAGGCACCAGCCGGTACGGTCCGGCTCAGGCTCCTGGCCGAAGAGGCGCAGCGCTTCGGTCGGAAACCCCGGCCCCAGGGCGTGATACAGGGCACGCAGCGGCTCCACGGTCTCGCTTGCCGGCGGGGATGCTGTCTTGTGGTCGCGTCGTCTGAACATACGCTGTGTATTCCCCGCAAGCGGGGTGTACCGGTCGCCCGAAGCCGTATCGTGCGCCCGGCGCCGTGCCGTGGCCGCCGCCTTCACGTCATCGGTTGGTCTCTTTCGGACACATCGACTACACTCGGTAAGACTGCGAGACGAGTCGGGCAGCACACCTGGCGGTCGCTCACCGCTCATGGCACCGATCGCCCGACTCGCGGACGCGTGGCTGTGGTTACGGTGTGACGGAAGGAACGCTGATGGTCGAGCTGATCATCGATGGACGACGAGTGACCGGTCGTGAGGGGAGCTCGATCATCGAAGCTGCCGCCGGCGTCGGCATCGACATCCCCAATCTCTGCTACGACAAGACCTTGAGCGTAGCGGCGGCCTGCCGGCTGTGCTCGGTCGAGGTCGAGGGACGACCGAACCTGGTACCCGCCTGCGCCACCGAAGTGGCCGACGGCATGGTCGTCCATACCGAATCCGAGGCCGTCGTCGAAGCCCGCCGCGTCATCCTCGACCTGCTGCTGTCCGACCACCCCAGCGACTGCCTGGTCTGCGAGCAGGCCGGCGACTGCCGCCTGCAGGAGTACTGCTACCGCTACGGCGTGCGCGAGACGAGCTACGAAGGCGAGCGCAAGCAGCTCGACATCGAGGGTCTGAACGAGCTCATCGAGCGCGACATGAACAAGTGCATCCTGTGCGGCAAATGCGTGCGCGTCTGCCAGGAGGTGCAGGTCACCAACGCCATCGACTTCGCCGAACGCGGCTACGAAGCGGTCGTCACGACCTCGTTCGATCGGCCGCTCGACATCTCCCTGTGCCGCTTCTGCGGGCAGTGCGTCGATCTCTGCCCGACCGGCGCGCTGATCAACAAGCAGCTCAAGGGCACACGCCCGTGGGAACGCACGACGGTGCGCACGACCTGCCCGTTCTGCGGCGTCGGCTGCAACTTCGACCTGAACGTCGCCGACGACAGGGTCGTCGGCGTGACCGCCGCCTACGACGCTCCCGTCAACCAGGGTTCGCTCTGCGTCAAGGGGCGCTTTCACACCGACCTGATCGAAAGCCCCGACCGCATAACGACGCCGCTGATCAAGCGCGGCGGCGTCTTCGAAGAGGCGAGCTGGGACGAGGCGCTCGACCTGGTGGCGAGCAAGCTCCTCGAGATCAAGCACCGCGACGGGCCCGACGCGATCGCCGTGCTCTCCTCGGCGCGTTGCACTAACGAAGAGAACTACCTGCTGCAACGGCTCACGCGCGCCGGGCTGAACACGAACAGCATCGATCACTGCGCACGTACCTGACACGCTCCGACGGTGGCCGGTCTGGCCGCCACACTGGGTTCAGGCGCGATGACCAACTCGATCGGCGAGATCGAGGGAAACGACGTGCTGTTCATCATCGGTTCCAACGCCACCACGGCGCACCCGATCATCGGCAACAAGATGAAGAAGGCGGCACTGCGCGGCGCCAAGCTGATCGTCGTCGATCCACGCCGCACCGAGCTCGCTGAATACGCTCACCTGTGGCTGCGCCTCAAACCGGGCACCGACAACGCGCTGGTGAACGGCCTGCTCTACCTGATCATCAGTAACGGCTGGCACGACCAGACCTACGTAGACGAGCGCTGCGAGGGCTTCGACGACCTCTGGAAGGTCGTCCAGGAGTACCCGCCCGAGCGGGTCAGCGAGATCACCGGCGTGCCGGTCGACCAGCTGCGCGCCGCGGCCGAGCTCTACGCGACCACGCCAAGGGCCGGCGTCTACTACACGCTCGGCATCACCGAGCACACCACCGGCACGGCCAACGTCATGAACCTGGCCAACCTCGCCATGGTGACCGGCCACATCGGCGTCGAGTTCGCCGGCATCAACCCGCTGCGCGGCCAGAACAACGTGCAGGGCTCCTGCGACATGGGCGCGCTGCCCAACTCGTTCCCGGGCTACCCCAGCGTCAACGACGAGCAGGCCAGGGCGAAGTTCGCGGCGGCCTACGGCGTGCCCATGCCCGAGAAGATGGGCCTGCGCATTCCCGAGATGCTCGACATGGCCGTCTACGGCAAGCTCAAGGCGATGTACATCATGGGCGAAGACCCGGCGCTCACCGACGCCGACGCCAACCACGTGCGCAAGGCGCTCGGCAGCCTCGACTTTCTGGTCGCCCAGAACCTCTTCATGACCGAGACCGCCAAGTACGCCGACGTGTTCCTGCCGGCCGCCTGCTACGCCGAAAAGGACGGTACCTTCACCAACACCGAGCGCCGCGTGCAGCGCGTGCGCAAGGCGGTCGAGCCGCCGGGCCAGTGCCGCGCCGACTGGGAGATCATCGCCGACCTCTCGTGCCGGCTGGGCCACGAGATGCACTACGGCTCACCCGAGGAGATCTTCGACGAGATGCGCTCGCTGGTGCCGACCTACGCCGGCATGACCTACGCGCGCCTCGACAAGGTCGGGCTGCAATGGCCCTGCCCCGACGAAGACCACCCCGGCACGCAGTTCCTGCACGCCGGTCGCTTCACGCGCGGCAAGGGCCTGCTGCAGGGCATCGAGTACGAGGCGCCCGCCGAGCTCTGCAGCGACGAGTACCCCATCCTGCTGTCCACCGGGCGCATGCTCTATCACTACAACATCATGACCCGCCACTCGGCGAACCTCGAGTCGCTGCGCCCGCACGAGCTCGCGCAGGTGAACCCGGCCGATGCCGCACGCCTCGGGTTGGGCGAGGGCGACCTGGCGCGGGTCACGTCGCGGCGCGGCTCGATCACGACGCGTGTGACGGTCACCGACGTGGTGCCCGAGGGGGTCGTGTTCATGACCTTCCACTATAAGGAATCGCCGGTCAACGAGCTCACGAACTCCGCCTTCGACCCGGTCACCAAGACGGCCGAGTTCAAGGTGTGCGCGGTGCGCATCGACAAGGAGTCGGCGGCCGAGTTCGAGCCGGCGCCGACAGAGGCGGTGGCGCCTGTCGCCTGACGGCAAGGCGCCCCGTGCGTCCGGCGGTCTGACTGCTACAATGGTGGACAGCGCCGCCCAGGCGTCGCGACGACGAGCACGGGGGGAGTGAGGTCAGTGGCCAGAGTCCGCGTCAAGCTGCCGCTCGGTGTCACCTACCCCGAGCCCCAGAAGGAGCTCGAGTGCGAGGGGGCGACGGTCGGTGAGGCCATCGGGGCCGCGATCGACGCCGAGCCGCGCCTCGAGCCCCGCATCTACAAAGACGGCAAGCTGTACGTCGGTGTCTTTGTCAACGACCGCAACATGCGGGCCTTGGGCGGCTTCGAGGCGCCTCTTTCAGACGGAGACGTCATCCGCGTGTTGCCACCGATCGCCGGCGGCTGAATCACCTGGTTGCTCACCTGATTGCCTCTCGTCCTTAAACGAAGGGACTCGGCATGGGAGACCTGCTCAGGATCGACCTCAGCACACGCACCGTCAGCGAAGAGACCATCGCGCCCGCGCTGATCCGCGACTACATCGGCGGCAAGGGTATCGGCACGCACTATCTCCTCGACGAGGTCGGCCCCGATGTCGACCCCCTCAGCCCCGCCAACAAGTTGATCTTCGTGACCGGGCCGATCAACGGCACCACCATGTTCGGCGGCAACCGCTACGGCGTGCACTACCTGTCGCCACTCACCGGCGGCTACGGCGAGTGCACCTCCGGCGGCAACGTCGCGCCGCAGTTCGCCCGTACCGGCTACAAGGTGGTCATCGTGCAGGGCGCGGCCGACGCGCCCGTCTACCTCGAGGTCTCCGAGGACGGTGCGGTCATCCACCCTGCCGACGATCTCTGGGGCCTCGACACCTACGAGGCCGAGGAGCGACTCATCGCCAAACACTCAGATGACGCTCCAAGGGCCCAGGCCTGCGTGATCGGGCCGGCCGGCGAGAACCTCGTGCGTTTTGCCTGCGTCGAGAACAACAAGTGGCACAGCCTGGGCCGCGGCGGCGCCGGCTGCGTCTTCGGCTCCAAGAAGCTCAAGGGCCTCGTCTTTCACGGCGATCGCAAGGTCGAAGTCGCCGATCCCGACGCCTTCAAGGCGCTCGTCAAGGACATGGCCGCGCGGGGCAAGACCGACGCGGGAGTGGCCGCCTACCGGCGCGGGGGCACGGTCAACATGGTGCGGCTGCTGAACGGCGTCAACTCGTTCCCCACGCGCTACTGGCGCACCGGCCACCTCGACGACATCGAGCCGCTCACCACCGAGGCCATGCGCGAACGGTATCTCGTTCGCAACGAGGCCTGCCCGCCTTGCATGATGCAGTGCGTCAAGCACAACCGGGTGCCCGACGGACCCCACGAGGGGCTCGAGATCGACGGCCCCGAGTACGAGACGATCTACGTCTTCGGCGGTCTCTGCGAGATCGTCGACTTCGGCGAGATCATGTATCTGAACGACATCTGCGACCGCCTGGGCGTCGACACGATGACCGGCGGCAACCTCTGTGCCCTGGCCATCGAGGCCTCGCGCCGCGGCCTCATCGACCTGCGACTCGACTTCGGCGACGCCAAGGGCGTCGCCGCCTTCCTCGAGTCGATGTGCCGGCGCGACACCGAGCTCGGCGACCTGTTCGCCGACGGCGTCCTGCGGGTCGAGCGGGAGCTCGGCCTCGAAGGCGTCGCGGTGCACGTCAAGGGCATGGAACCGGCCGGCTACGATCCGCGCTCCCTCAAGGGCATGGGCCTGGCCTTCGTCGCCACTCCGCGCGGTGCCTGCCACCTGCGGGCGACCTTCTACAAGGCGGAGCTCGCCGGCTTCAGCGACCCGCAGGTCATCGAGGGCAAGGCCGAGACGTACGTCGACTGGGAAGACCGCCTCTGCATCATGGACACGCTCATCTACTGCCGCTTCTACCGCGACATGGTGCCATGGCCCTATATTACGGCCGTCGTGAACGCTGCGATCGGCACCGACTTCTCGACCGACGACCTGCACGGCGTCGCGGCCCGCATCATCACCGAGACGCATCGCTTCAACGAGCTGCGCGGCTTTATCGCGCGCGACAAGGAGCGACTGCCGGGCTGGATCACGGGACGGGCGACCGACGACGAGCAGAAGGGGGTCGTCACCCAGGACGAGATGGACTTCATGCTGCGTGACTACTACGAGCTGCGCGGCTGGGGCGCGCCGACTCTCTGATCGCAGACCTCTCGGCGCACGTGCGCGGACGGACGGACGATCCCTACCCGGCAGCGGCGATGGCGGCCATGGCCTCGAGCGCCCAGGCGATGTCGGCCGCGGTCGTGAAGCAGCCGGGGCTGAAGCGCACCGAGCCCTGCTCGGCGGTGCCCAGGTCCTGGTGGACGAGCGGGGCGCAGTGCAGACCGGTGCGCACGGCGATCCCGTAGTCGGCATCGAGGATGGCGCCCACGTCGATGGGCGCGATCCCTGCGACGTTGCAGGTCACGATCGGCACGTCCTCGTCGCGCGGCAGGGGGCTGTAGACGGTGACGCCGGGCAGGGCCGCCAGACCCTCGCGCAACCGTCGTGCCAGAGCCATCTCACGGAGATGGGTGGCGGCCATGCCCTGAGCCCGCACATAGCCGAGTCCCTGAGCGAGCCCGACGATGCCGAGCAGATTGATCGTCCCGGCCTCGAGCCGGTGCGGATACGACTGCGTGTGCGTGAGGCTGGCCGACTCGACTCCGGTGCCGCCGAAGCGAGTCGAAGCGAGCGCCGCGCCGGGCGCCACGACCAGCCCGCCGCTGCCGGTCGGGCCGAGCAGCGCCTTGTGGCCGGTGAAGGCGATCGCGCTCACGCCCCAGGCGGCGAGGAGCACCGGCACCTGGCCGGCGGTCTGCGCGGCGTCGACGAGCAGCGGCACGCCGCGCTCGGCGCACACCGCGGCGATCTCGGCCACCGGCTGCACGGTGCCCAGCACCTGCGAGGCGTGCGAGACGACGACGAGCCGCGTGGCGGGGCGGATGGCGCGCGCCACGTCGGCCGGGTCGATGAGTCCCTGAGCGTCGAAGGGGACGAGGTCGAACTCGATCCGGCCGGCTTCGCGCAGGTGCCAGAGCGGGCGCAGGACGGAGTTGTGCTCGAGTCTCGTGGAGACGACGTGATCGCTCGCCCGCACCATGCCCTGGATGGCGACGTTGAGCGCGTCGGTGGCGTTGGCGGCGAAGACCACCCGTTCGGGGTTGGGCGCGTCGAACAGATCGGCGAGCTGACGCCTGGCGTCGTCGACTAACGTGGAGGCTTCGACGGAGAGGTCGTAGCCTCCACGTCCGGGCGACGCCCCCAGGCGCGCGTAGGTCTCGACCATGCGGTCGAGGCACTCGCGCGGCTTCGGGAACGACGTCGCCGCGTTGTCCAAGTAGACGAGGCGTCCCTTCGCGCTGTCGGCCGGCTCACTCACGTCGGTCCTCACATGCAGGTCTTGGGGTTGGGCAGGCCGGCCAGGCGGCGGGCGCCCTGCTTGATGCCGCCGGGAAAGAGGCTTTCGAGCGCGAGCAGCGGCATGTCGGTGCCAGCGGCGAGCTGCCGGTTGAGCGGAGCACGGCCGTTGTCGCAGTAGAACCGGCGCAGGAACCTGAGCACGCGCCAGTGGGTGTCGTCGAGCTCGTTCAGGCCTGCCTCGGCCGCCAGGGCCGCGGCCACGTCCTCGCTCCAGTCGTCGGCCGTCCACAGGAAGCCCTCGTTGTCGAACGTGACCGTGCGACCGGCGACGAGCCGCGGGCGGCGGCTCAGGCCGAACTCCTGGCCCGAGCCGCCGCCCACCGGCGTCGTGGTCGCGCCCACCGGCGCCGTTGTCGCGCCGCCGCCGGCGCCGCCCGCTCTCTGGTCGACCTGAGGGTCCTGCGTCACGGCTCCGTCACGAGCGCCCCGAGGGCTCTGCCGCAGACGCCGAGAGCGCGGCCTTGACCTTGTCGGGCGTGGCCGGCAGGTCGTAGATGCGCACGCCCACGGCGTCGTCGATCGCGTTCAGGACGGCCGGCGCCGTGGCCACCAGGGTCATCTCGCCGATCCCCACCGAGCCGTTCGTGCCCTTGGGACGGGGTGTCTCTCGCACGATCGTCTTCATGTCGAAGGCCGTCCGCGTGCTGGGGTATTTGAACGTGACCCAGTCCTTCGTCTGGCCGGCGACGTAGCGCTCGCGCAGGGCGAGCCCCACACCCATGTCCATGCCGCCCTCGATCTGGCCGGTGAAGTTGTTGGGATGGATCACGCGGCCGGCGTCGACCGCGCAGGTCATCCTGATGACGCGCACCTCGCCGGTCTCGGTGTCGACCTCGATCTCGGCGAGCTGCAGAGCGTGGACCTGCGACTCGAACGAGGGCCCCTGGCCGGTCTGCGGGTCGAGTGCGCCGACCACCATCTTCTTCAGGCCCATGTAGCGTGTCGGGATATCGGCGGCCTTCAGCTCGGCGTACGTGGTGGCGCCGGAGTCGGCCCTGGCCGCCTTAAGCTGGGCGATGGCGTCGAGCAGCGAGCCGCCCGACATGTAGGTGTGGCGGCTCGCGGCCGCCGGACCGTTGGCCGTGGTGTTCTCGGTGCTGCGCGTCTGCAGACGGACCTTGTCTAAAGGCAGGTCGAGGGCGTCGGCGGTGAGCTGGAGCAGCATGGAGTCGTTGCCTTCGCCGGGGTCGGCGACGGCGCCGTAGACCGTGACGCCGTCGTCGGGGTCGAGCTCGACGGCGACCATGCTCTGGTCGCCCGGCCCGCCGATGCCGAACGCGCCGGCTCCCAGACCCACGCCGCGGCGCTTGGCGGCCGTGCTCTGCTCGCGCGCCTCGTTCACGGCACGCTCGTAGTCGGGCCGGATCGCGTCGCACAGCTCGGGGAACGGCCATTCGTCGACGACCGACCCGGTCGACTTGGTCTGCCCGGGCAGCAGCGAGTTGCGCCGCCGGAACTCGAGCGGGTCGATGTCCATCTTGTGGGCCAGCATGTCGAGCGCGCTCTCGAGCGCGTAGTGGGTCTGCGGCGGCCCCGCGCCGCGCGCCGCGGCGCCCCACGGGTTGTTCGTGTAGACGAGGCGGGCCAGGGCGTCGACGTTGGGGATGTCGTACGAGCCGGAGAGCATCTGGACGGCGCGCAGCATGACGACGTTGCCCATCGAGTTGTAGGCGCCGTTGTCGACCAGGATGTCCATGCCGAGGGCGGTGAGGCGACCGTCGGCGTCGGCGGCGAGCTTGACCTGCATGTCGAACGGGTGCCGCTTGGGACTCAGGTACATCGACTCGACCAGGCTCGGGATGTAGCGCACCGGCCGCCTGAAGTGGATCGCGGCCGCGGCGGTCAGGCCCTCGGAGGTCACGTCGATCTTGATCCCGAACTGGCCGCCGACGAAGGCCTCTTCGTAGCGCATGTTCTCCCAGCCGACGGCGTCCTGCAGCATGGCCAGGTGCTTGTGGATGTTGATGCTGCGGCCCACCACGACGAGCTCGGCGTCGTCGCCCTCGCCCTCGAAGTAGGCCAGGGAGACTTCGGGTTCGAGCGCCGCCTGGTGGTTGCACTGGGTGACGAAATGGGCTTCGACGACTGCGGCGGCCTCGGCGAACGCCTTCGCCGCGTCGCCCTTGATCTGGGGCTGCGTGAGACAGACGTTGGACCACTCGGCGTGGATCTGGGGCGCGCCGTCGGCGATCGCCTCTTGAGGCGAACCGACGACGGGCAGCGGACCTCGCGGAGCTGGTCGCTGGCGTCCTGATATTCGCGCTGATTGGGGTGGTGGTTCTGAAGCAGGAACTCGCGGTAGGCTTGTTCGATGACACACGTGGAGTGGGTCTGGATCTCGTCCACTACGCGCAGGATCTCGGTGATCTTGGCATCGAGTGCGATCTGAGTGCTGAAGAAGATGTGGCCGTTGGCGTGGCGGTTTCGTTCCGGTCGTCCACGAGCTTGGCGTAGGTGCCGATCTTGCCGTTGTCGCATGCGATGAGCTTGAGCAGACGCAGTATGCTGCGTTCGTTCACGGTGCTAAAGACAAAAGGCGAGGTCGCGTCCAGCAGGTTCTTCTTGATGTCCTTGCCGAATCCGATGAGTCCCTCCCCGAAGCCCTCCAACCGAACCTGCCGAATCTGCCAGATGTTGAAGTAGACCAAGCTCATGGTAAGCATGTGGTAGGCGAGGAAGGCGAACTGGTATTTGCCGTGGTTGTAGTTGGTCTCAAAGGCATCCCAAAGGAACTGGATGTATTCCTGCTCCTTCGTCGTCTTGAAAGAGAGGGGTAGGTAATTACCCAGTTCGGCGGCTTCTTCCATGGCTCACGCCTCCGCAGGGGTCGGTTCGTCCTCGCCCCAGACGCGGGCGAGAGTGGCCTGAATCTTCTTCTCGAAGCGTGCAATCAGTTCGCGGTTAGCGGCTACCAGCCTCTGCTCGACCTCAATCTCCGCGACGATGGCTTTTTGCGTAGCGAGGGGCGGGAGGGGGATTTCGATTGCCAGATAGTTCTTTTGATACAGGGCTGCCACACTGGTTGTCCCATCTACTTGGGCGCGAATCTTTGCTTTGCCGTATTCGCTGTTAATCACCGTATTGACGAAGTCAGGAAGCGCACGCTCGCCAAAGCGAATCCGCAGAATGTTGTTGTTGAAAAGGTATCTGCCGCTCTCCCCACGGAATACTGCGGACTTTCCGACGAGGTCGGGGGTGTTCCGAGTGTTGTAAATGAAATCACCATCGTCCAACGTGTAGCGCTTCACTTCATCGGGAGTCGCAGAGCATATGCCAAGTCCGCGAGGTCCAGCGCTCCGTCGCTCGTGATGTTGTTCATCTTGATGTAGGGATTGGCATATCTCGAATCTTGTTCCGCTTTGTTTTTGACGAGCCCGAGGAAAATGGATTTCACCAAATCGCCAATCGGAGTGAATGGCCAATCGGGGTGGATGGGGATGTGAGGGCGGTAGTTGTCGAGGACAGCGCGGGCGCCGTTGATAACTTTCTGATAGCCCTCGATCTCCGCCACGATCTCCTTCTGCAACTCCAGCGGCGGCAGGGGGATTGCGATGCTCTTCAGGATTGAGATATTGAGTCCGCTTCGCTCATTGTCACCAGTCAAAGCGCGGATATCGGAGTACATTTAGCGTAGAACCCAGAAAATGAACTCCGAGATGGCCCTTGGAGGCTCTGACCGCGCGATGGCCACCAGCGACTGATTGCAGGTGGCTCCTTCCATTCGTAGCAGCGCAACCGTTCCACGAGTCTTCCCTTGGCCATTAAGGGCAATCAGAACGCTGTCTTGCGGTAAAAACCTAGCATTGGAGTTCTCAATACCCTTCTCGGTTATTCGCTTTTCGCAATCGTGAATTACTGTCTTATGAATATCACCAGATATCAACCATGGTACCGTACCGTTCTCATAGTACTCGGACACTGTTGACGTTGGCGTGCCGCCAGTCATGAATGTACAGATTTCTCCAAGAGCGACAGTTTGCCATTTCGCGTGAAGCAGCCGGATCTGCTGTCCATACCGCTCCCTGCTCAGATTGTAATCCCCATTCGCTGCGATCTTTTCTTTCTTCACGATCAGCCCAAGGGCGAACTCCAAGCCTTCGACCGATTCGCCTGATCGAATCCAATATAGGTACTCGCGGATCCTCAGCGCCTACTATAGGTAGGTCGTCCTTCCCATTGGGTCTGCGCTGGGCACCAAGGCTAAAGCCATCATTTTCGATTTTGAAAAAAGAGATGGTATCCGTTTTCTTCGCCAGCGATTTATCGAGGATCAGTATGGAGGTCTTGACGCCGGAATAAGGATTGAACACGCCCGCCGGCAGGGAGACCACGGCGACGAGGTAATCTTCCACCAGCATCTTGCGCAATTGCACATAGGCTGTCTGGCTCTGGAAGATGATCCCTCGGGCACGATGATGCCGGCGCGGCCGTTGGGAGTGAGATGCTCGGCCATGTAATCCACGAACAGCACTTCACTGCGCTTGGACTGCACCGAGAAGCGGTTGTGCGGCTTGATGCCCCCCTTCGGCGACATGAAGGGCGGATTTGCCAGGATCACATCGGCGTACTCGTTCCACCGTTCCTGGCTGGTGAGGGTGTCGTATTCGTATATGTGCGGATCAGCGAAGCCGTGCAGATACAGGTTTACCAGCGACAGCCGCACCATGTCGGGCGAAATGTCGTAGCCCTTGAAATTATGCGCGAGACGGCCTTTTTCGTCTGGCGTAAGGGTGCTGTTGCCCGGTCGGTGTTGGCCTTGAGGATGTGTTTGTAGGAAGAGATCAGGAATCCGGCCGTGCCGCAGGCCGGGTCGAGCACCGTCTCGGTCTTTTTCGGGTCGATGACCTCCACCATGAAATCGATGATGTGGCGCGGAGTGCGGAACTGTCCGGCGTCGCCCTGGGAGCCGAGGACGGAAAGCAGATATTCGAAGGCGTCGCCGAGGCTTTCCGATGTGGTCATAGGTGAACTCGTCGATGATCTTGAGGAAGATCTTGCAGGGTTTCCGGGTCGCGGTAGGGCAGATAGGCGTTCTTGAAAATGTCCCGGAAGAGCAGCGGAATACCGGGGTTCTCCGGCATCCTGGCGATTGCTTCGGCGTAGAGGTTCAGGTCTCGTGTCCACCCAACCGGGAGCGCATGAGCTTGGCCCAGCCGTAGCGGGCAAACTCATTAGCGAAAAACTTGCGCTTGCCGCCGAACTCTTCGCTCTCGGCGTCCATGTCGTCCATGAACTTATAGATCAGGGCAATGGTGATCTGCTCTACCTGGCTCTTGGGGTCGGGCACCTTGCCCACGAGGATGTCACGGGCTGTGTCTATGCGGCGTTTGGTTTCGGTGTCGAGCAATGAGGCTCCTTAATCGTCAGTGGACGGGGTGGACTTGGTAGACCGAGTGGACGAAGAGCGCAATGAGCGTTTTTCGGAACGCACCCGGTAGAGGCGTTCGGCAAAGCCTCCCTCGGTTTCAAAGGCTGCCGCCTGAGCACCGAACTGGCGGTCAAGCAGGCTGCACGCGACCGCCAACAGCACCAGCGCGGTATTGGCCGCGACTTCGGTGTAAGCAGGTGTGGACGACTTCCTCTGTCCACATTGTCCACTTTGTCCACACAGTCCACGGATCTGCTCTTCCCGCACCCAGTCGGCCACTTCATCAGCGGTGGCGCACCGGCGGTCGA